>JAJCXX010000051.1 GCA_029263195.1 Acidimicrobiales bacterium | reverse complement strand
CATCACGAGGAAGCCGAGCTTGGCCCCGAGGCGCGGCCCACGGAACCGGGGTGCCGGGCCCAGGCTGTCCTCGATTCCGAGTACCACCCTCGGCGCCATGACGCCGAGGAAGAGATACGCGAGAGTCAGGCCGATAGCGGCCGCGATCCCGAAGTGGCGTATCGCCTCGACCTGGGAGGACGCGTTCGACAAGAACGCAGCTGCGGATGTCGAAACGGCCAACAGAATCGCACCGGAGACGGCGGTCATGCCCAGCGGGTAGGCCCGTTTGGGAACCTGCCCACCGGCCTGTTCCTCCCGACAGCGGCCGAAACCGTGGATGAAGAAGTCCACGCCGAAGCTGAGTACCGCAATGGGGATGATGAAGGTGATCAGGATGCTCTCCTTCACACCGATGAACACCGTGATACCGAAGTAGGAGAGGAAGGTGAGGCTCAGGCCTACGGCCACGATGGCCGATGCCCAGTAGGACCGGACCAGTGCGCCGACCAGCAGGACGATCAACACGATGGCGCCCATGATGAAGGGCATGGCCGCATTGCTCTGTTCCTCCTCGGTGAGGATGCCGTCGATGGCCAGACCCAACACCTGGACGTGGTCCTGGTCACCGCGAAGCGTGTCCTGGACGTCGCGCATCCATTCCTCGCCCTCGACCGCGTACTGGTACTCGACGAAGTCATCCAACTTCGAGTCGGGCTTGTCGATCTCGAACGACTCTCTCAGATAGGCCAACTGAGCCTGGAACGCCGGCGATCGCCAGACGGTGATCATCTCGCCGTTCACCTCTTCAACCGTCGACGTGGTGAGTTGCGAAAGGGTGGATTGCAACGAGGACTGGTCGCTCGATTCGTCCAGGATCTTGGCGAGCTCCAGCTTCACGGCCGCGTCGTCCGCGGCCACCAGCCCTCCCGGCAGGGTCTCATCGACCGCGTGCGCGATCGAGTACACGCCGTCGACCGAGACGCCGAGCTCGTTGTCGAACGTGGACGTCAGGTGCTCCTGTGACTCCGGGTCTGCTTCCACCGCCTCGGCGTTGGTGACGAACTCGAGCAGGGCGTCCCGTGTAAGAACATCGCCGTTCACCGGATCCTCGGCTTCAACGAAGAAGAGCGAGGTCAGAACCTCTGTAGCCGGGTCGAAGAGGTCATCGGCCCGGTCCTGGAGATCGTAGATCTCGCCGCCCGGGTCGAAAGCAGGCTGGTCGGGACCATTTTCGAACTTGTCGAGGACCCGAACTACGAAGCCCGAGACTCCCAACGCAACGGCCAGGACGATGCTCGCCACCGCAATCGGCTTGATGTGTCGCCCCACGAACTCGAATATCGGGTTTCCCCGTCGTTCACCGTTGGGTGGTGGCTTGCCGTCGGGTGAGTTGGCGTCGTTTCCGGATGATGTCTGTGATGTCATAGCGGGTTCTTTCTCATGATTTTCGGGGGCGGGTGGCGTGGGGGTTTGAGAGGTGGTCATGTGGACAGGCCTTCAGCTTCAGCGGCCCAGGCCCGGTTGAGTTCGGCCTGCTGGTACGGAACTTGCAGTAGAGCTACGAGGGAAGCGAGCGCGGAGATCTCCGGTTTCGAGGTCGCAGTGAGTCCGACCGTCTCCTGAACGACCGCGATTCGCTCGCCGGTGCGGTAGTTGGTGACGAGATAGGGGACTAGTACCAGGCCACCGGGGAAGAACGCGAGCAAGGCCTTCGCCGGATCTACGTCGACCCCGAAGTCCCGGAGCTCACGGTTGACCCGATAGTGCTGGAAGGCGGCGTAGATGCCGAAGGTGACCAGTCCCAGCACCCACTGGATCCAAGGCGGTCGCGTCACTCCAGTGTCGGGATTCTGCCTTGCCGTTGGTTCGTGATGTGTGGCTGCCATCTGGGTCTCCTGTGATGTTTTCGTGGCCCAGATCGAACCGCGCGAGCTATGTGGGGCGAAACATCCTGAGGGACATTCCGAGTGGGCCCCATGGGTCATCCGGTTCACCGATGCGAGGTATCCAGCGCAGTCCTCGGCGGGGAGCGACTGCCACGTCAGGATGACTGCAGTCCCCCTCAGGGATCACTGCTTGTTGCTCCAAGTTGGTCTGAGGGGTGATGACAGCCCTAGGCAAGGGGGGTAGTTTCGGACTCGTGGAGTCATCAGAGGTGGAATTCGAACAGGCTCATAGTCATCGGCTTCTACCCCAATGGGTGCGGTCGATATCTCCGGTCGTTCAGGACACGGTGCTCGCTGTGGTACTCGCTGCAACCCTCCTGAAGGACCTGGCGAGTCAGGACCTTCCACCTGATGGCCCGATCCGTTCAGCCGACGCGATCGGCTACGTGCTCATCGCCTTGTTGGTCCTGCCGCTGGGACTGCGGAGAACGTTCCCGCGTACCGTCTTCGCGGTGATACTCCTCGACGCTGTGGCGGTCACCCTCCTCCTGTATCGGCCGGGCTCGTACGGATTCGGGCTGATCATTGCGACGTACACCGTTGCTCGCTGTTGTGGGCCGCGAGCCTCTTGGGCTGCGTTTGTTCTGGCCCAGGCCTTCGCCATCTTCATCAAGGTCAGAGCCCAAGCGGCCGGACTTGATATCGGTTGGTTCGACTGGCCCATCGACTTCGTCTACATGGGTGCCGCCTGGTTCTTGGGACGGAGCATCCGAAGTCGACATCAGTACGCGGTAGCCCTCGAACGCAGCCGCGAAGCTCTCGCGGAACGGGCGGTGCAGGCGGAGCGAACCAGGATCGCACGCGAGCTGCATGACGCGGTCGGTCATTCGATCAGTGTGATGACCCTTCACATCGGCGCAGCGGAGGGGTTGGTGGGGAAGCGTCCGGATCGGGCGCGAGACGCTCTGGCATCGGCGGGTGATGTCGGCCGGAGCGCTATGGCCGAGATGGATCAACTTCTCGGATTGTTGCGATCCGACGAGGCCGAGTCGAGTGGTCTACTCCAGCCGAGTCTTGCCAATCTCAAGGCGTTGGTGGAGGAGTTTCGCGATCTGGGGCTTGAGGTGGACATCACGGTCGTCGGTGATCCGGTCGGGCTATCAACAGCAGTTGATCAGTCGGCATTTCGGATCATCCAGGAAGCGCTTACGAACACGCTCAAACACGCCGGGCCAACCCGCGCCGAGGTCAACGTCAACTTCTCGGCATCCGAACTCGATCTCGAGATTCGCGACCATGGCGGCCCCGACACCCATCACCACTGGGCGGCTGTGGGGCATCGCAGCCAGGGGATCATCGGAATGAGCGAACGGGCCGCGATGCTCAAGGGCGACCTTGAGGTAGGGCGTTGCGACGGCGGTGGGTTCCGGGTGGCCGCCCGGCTCCCGCTCACCTCGGGGAGTCGTCCATGATCCGGGTTCTTCTGGCCGACGATGATGGACTTGTTCGAGGCGGAATGTCCATGATCATCGAAAGCGCTGACGACATTACCGTCGTCGGTGAAGCGACCTCAGGTCCCGAGGCGGTCGAAATGGTGGGCCGCCTCGAGCCCGACGTGGTGCTAATGGACATCCAGATGCCTGACGGCGACGGCATCGAAGCGACCCGCCGGATCCTCGAACGGCGAGACTGCTCGACAAGGGTCATCGTGGTCACCACTTTCGAGTTGGACCGTTATGTCTTCGAATCGCTGCGAGCTGGAGCGAGTGGCTATTTGCTGAAGCGGAGTAGGCCGAGCGAACTCATCGATGGAATTCGTATAGTCGCGGCGGGAGAAGCCTTACTCTCCCCATCGGTCACGCGGCGACTAGTCGAGGAGTTCGCCGGCCAACCGGCCGTGCCGGAAGATGCCGAAGACGCACTTGAGGTCCTCACCAACCGAGAACGAGAGGTACTCACCTGCGTAGCACGCGGGATGAGCAACGCTGAGATCGCCGAGGAGATGTACATAAGCGAGTCGACCGCAAAGACTCATCTCAAACGGGTGCTGATGAAGCTTGGGCTCAGGGATCGTGTCAGCGCCGTCGTCTTCGCCTATGAGGCGGGTGTGGTGCGAGCTGGTGAGCTGGAGAGCTGAACGAGACCTGGCCCAGGAATGTTCAGACGGTCGCCGGTCCTTCTCATGGGTCGGATGGGGGGCCGGTCACCCACACCCTGGAAGGGTCATCGGAAATCTTGCGGAACAGACCTCGTCGGACTCGCGCTCGACACATCGACGAAGTCGTTGCGCAGCGCTCCGATCCCGTCGGTGCTGACTTCGATCGTGGCACCAGGCCTCATCGGTAGGGCTCCGACTGACGTGCCGCAGGCAATGATGTCATCAGGTTCCAACGTCATGTCTCGGGAGAGCAGACTCAAGAGTTCCTCGGGCGAGAAGATCGTGTCCGAGACGGCATAGTCCTGTCGCTCTCTGCCATTCAGGAAACTCCGCACCTCCAGATCTCGGGCATCGAGCCCAGTGGCAATCACAGGTCCGAAAGGGCCGAACGTATCGAAGCTCTTGGCACGAGACCACTGAGGAAAGGACGGGTCCTCGCGGAGCAACCCCAACGCCGTGACGTCGTTGACACAGGTGAATCCGAAGATGTGATCTGCAGCTTCGGATTCGGCGACACTCACGCACCGTCGGCCGACCACAACACCCAACTCTCCTTGGTAGATGACTAGACCGGCGCACGACGTAGAGCGAACAATTGGGCGACCCGGTGCCAAGAAACACGATGGCGGCTTGAAGAAGTAGAGGGGCTGTTCAGGAATCGCCCAGTCATTCTTCTCTGCGGCCGCGTGATAGTTGTTCCAGAGACCGATCATCTTCGTCGGCTCGCAGGGCGCAAGAAGTTCAACCTCCGCGAGGTCGAACGATGCACCTGTCTGGACCGGGTTCGAGAACATGTCGCTGTCGTGAACCGCGGCTGCGCGGGACTCCAGCGGGCCGAAGCCGGCACAGTCGTTGTGCCTGAATCGAACCCACGAGGTCATCAGAGGTCTTCCATTGGTGGTGGATGCTTCAGCTACCCAAGCCGAGGCGTTCTGCCAAACCGATGCGCTGCAGTTTGCCGGTGACGCCCTTTGGAAGCTCATTGAGAAAGACGATCTGGCGCGGCACCTTGAATGCGGCGAGTGACTCCGACAAAGAGTCCCGAAGCTCTCGATCGGTCACCGTGGCGCCTTCGATCAAAACGACGGCGGCCGCTATGTCCTCGCCGAGTTTCTCATGGGGCACCGCGAACGTCACGGCCTGAGCGACGGCATCATGTCGCAGGAGCGCCTCGTCGATCTCGAGAGGGGAGATCTTCTCGCCCCCTCGGTTAATCTGCTCCTTGAGTCGACCGGTGAGGAAGAGGTAGCCATCAGCGTCGAGGTATCCCTGGTCGCCGGTGCGGAACCAGCCCGCGGTGAACGCAGTTGTGTTGGCTTCTGGATTGTTTTCGTACCCTTTCACCACAGTCTGGCCCTTGATCGACACCTCGCCCCGGTCCCCGGTTGGGAGTGGGTGCCCATCGTCGTGGAGGATCGCGAGTTCGATTCCCGTGGGAATCCCGACCGACCCCGGCTTGGCGACCCCGGGTGGGAGAGGGTTGGCGCACATCTGGTGCGTCGCTTCTGTCATCCCGTAGGCCTCGATCACCGGTGCGTCGAATAGGCCCTCGAGCTTCTCGAGTACTGGCCCCGGGAGCGATGCCGAAGAAGAGCGCACGAACCGGAGGCCGGCAGCGGCCGCCGCCTCACCATGTTTGGCGGACCGGGCAATCACCATCTGATGCATCGTGGGCACCGCGGTGTAGTACGTGGGCTCGATGGTCCGCAGCTGAGGGAAGAACTTGAAAGCATCGAATCCTTCGGTGCAGGCAACCGACGCGCCAACCGAAAGCGGGGCGAGTAGTCCGGCCATCAGGCCGTGAATGTGAAATAGCGGCATCACGTTCATGGAGCGGTCGCGGGAGGTCAGGGAAAGTGAGGCTGCAATGTTCGCCGCGGACCGAGCGAGTCCTCTCTGGAGCAACGGAACGATCTTTGGTCGCGACGTCGTGCCTGAGGTGTGGAGCACCAATCCCACGTCATCTGGGCCGGGCGCTTCGCTGCGTTGATCGGCCGCATCCCCGGCGGCGACCAGTGTGAGGTCGCCGAATTGTCCCACCAGCGTCATGGGCTGTGTCGACTCCGAAGCCGCCGCCAGTGCAGCCTCTGCGCCCTCGGCCCGGCTGATGATTACCCGAGCGTCCAGATCATCGAGATAGAAGCGGAACTCGTTCTCGCGGTACTTGGGGTTGAGGGGTGCGGCGCAGCCGGTGGCCGCCGCGGCAAGGAAGGCGGTAGCCATTTCGGGGCCGTTCGGTAGGACGATCGCGATGCGATCGCCTGGTCCCACGCCGAGTTCCCGCAACCGATTTGCGAGCCTGTCCACCTCGTGTCGCAGGGCGTCATAGTCGAGGATCGAGCCGTCGGGCCCAATGATCGCAGGATCGCCTCCGGTGCCAACGGCCAGAAGATCTCGAACGGTCGAGTCGTCGGTCAATTTGCGGCCCTTTGGGTTGATTGGTTTAGGAGAGACACCAAGGCGTACACAGCCGATATCGAGGGGGTTTTGACGCCGACGAGCTCACCGAGTTCGACGAACACACCGACGAGCGGGTCGATTTCCAGTGCACGACCGGCCTCGAGATCCTGGAGCATCGAGGTCTTGTGTTCACCCACGGCCTCTGCGCCAGCGATCCGCTTCTCTATCGTCAGCCGGACTCGCACGTCGAGGGCCGCAGCGATCTCGATTGCCTCGGCCATCATCGTTGCAGCCAAGTCTCTTGTGATCGGATTTCGACAGATCTCGCCCAGCGTTGCTCTCGTCAGCGCGCTGATCGGGTTGAACGCCAGGTTTCCCCATGCCTTCACCCAGATGTGGGTACGAATGTCGGTGAGCACCCGTGAGTTGAATCCGGCCTGTGAGAAGACACTGCTGACGGTATGAGCGCGTTCGGATTTGGAGCCGTCGAGCTCACCGACCGGGAACTTGTTGCCGTCTTTGTGACGAATGACTCCGGGAGCGGCCTTCTCGGCGGCCGGATACGGGATGCAGGCGAGGATACGTTCGGCGGGCACGGCGCGCGTGAGGATTCCCTCGGGGTCGAGCTTGTCGAGTCGACGGCCATCGTGCGTCCCACCGTGACGTTCGAAGTACCACCACGGAATCCCGTTTTGCACCGGTACTACGACGGTCTCGGGACCGTACAGCTGCAGGAGTTGACTGGCTACGGCGACTATCTGGTGTGCTTTCAGCGCCAAGATGACGGTTTCAGGCGTCCCCAGCGCACCCAAGTTGTCTGATGCGACAATGTCCGATGCTGTGGTGACCGAGCCGTCGACTTCTTCCAGTCTGAGGCCGGACCGTTGAATTTCCGTGAGATGCGTCCCTCGGGCCAGCACGCTGACCTGATTGCCAGCCAGTGAGAGCCGAGTTGCCAGCAGTCCACCGATAGCTCCAGCACCGACCACACAGATACGCATCGGACGATTCTTGCATACCAGATACCGAATTCATCGTTGCCGACGAGCCCGTTTCGGCATCTCCAGCTTCAGCGAGATCGCCGCCGAATCGTGCTGTCCGTGGAGGTTCCCGACACATTGGAACCCCCTCGGGATGCCGACTTGCGTCACGGTGCTCCTTGTCGAAGAGCGATGCCATGTCGAAATGCCGTCGCTGTTGCCGCGTACCGAGACCCATGAGGTTGCCGGTTGGGTTCGCTGAGGGACCGCGCGTTCACAACGGCAACGAGCGTGGAAGTTGGTTGGACTCCGGTTCACCCTCAGGTCGACATCGATCGGCGGAGCTCAGCGGTTGCCGATTCGTCGGGACGCCCTGTCTCGTCGATGACAACGCCGTAGTCGATTCGGGCGGCATCGATGGACACGCGTCCGTCTCGAATGTCTTCGGCAACCAGCAGCGGCGGGCGCTCCAGAGGCGAACCGAAGCCGCCACCGCCGGGCAGGCCCAGAACGAGAGTTTCGTGAGGCGGTACGGGTTGCTGGCCCTTGGATCGCAATTGGGTCCCTGATCCGAGAGCGACTGTCCCTGTTGCGCCGGAGCGGCCGCCTTCTCTGCCCTTTGGGGCATTGTCGACGCGTTCGAACATCGCCAGCACATCGAATGGGGCGCCGCCCGCACCGGACAACTCGATGATCTGGCCGAGTCCTCCTCGCGTGCGGCCCGCTCCACCGGAGTCGGAACGGAGTTCCTTGCGCCAGAACACCACAGGGACGACAGATTCGGTGGCCTCGACCGGCACACCCTTGACCCCGCTCGGAAACCCTGTCGCACTGAGGCCGTCCTTCGCGGGTCGAGCGCCGGTACCTCCGCTGTTGAAGTGGATCATTTCGAATTCGGGGATCTGCCCCTCGTAGTCGCTGGAGGTTGATACCGACGTGCCGCTACGAAGCTGGATGTTCCACAAGGATGCCGAGCTCTCGGCCTGGACACCGCCGTCGATGATCTGAGCCAAACACCCGAAGATGGTGTCGGGTAGCAAATGGCCGATGATGTGGCGTGCCGCCACTGCGAATGGTCGTTGGGCGTTGAGAATGCAGCCCTCCGGGGCGCTGAAGGTGAATGGCTCAAGCGAGCCATGGTTGTTGGGAATGTCCGGGGCGACTACGGCCTTGATGCCGTAGCTCGTGTACGCCTTGGTGTAGTTCAGTACGACGTTGATCCCGTGGCTGCTGGCGGGCGAGGTCCCGCCATAGTCGACGTGGATACCGTCCTCGGACACGGTCAGCGCCGCCATGAGCGTGACCGGCTGGTCGTACCCATCCATCGTCAACTCGTTTCTGAAGACACCCTCCGGTAACTGACGGATGCGGTCGAGGGTTGCCCGACGAGAGCTGTCGATGACGAAATCGGCCAAATCATCAATGTCGTCGACATCGAACTCGACCATCATTGCGATCAGACGTTGAGCGGCAACGTCGTTGGCAGCGGCGAACGAGTAGATGTCACCGATCACCTGGCTCGACTCGCGGACATTCATCCGAACGATGTCGAACAAGGTCGCGTTGGCCTCTCCCCGATGGAAGAGATGAAGGATGGGGATGTTGAGCCCCTCCTCGTACACCTGGCGCCCGTCAGGTGTGAAACCCCGACCGCCGATGTCGACGACGTGGCAGGTATTGGCAACGAGCGCGACCACCTGATCTTTGTGAAACACCGGTGTCGTGAGGGTCAGGTCGTGCTGATGTCCAGAGGTCAGCCACGGATCGTTCGTTATGAAGACATCACCCGGTTCCATGGTTTCGATCGGGTGGGCGTCGACAAAATGTACAACCGCTGCGGCCAGAGAATTGATGTGTCCCGGCGTCCCCGTAACCGACTGCGCGATCATTCGACCATCTCGATCGAACACCGCCGCAGCCAAGTCGCCCGCCTCGCGAACACTCGTGGAAAATGCGGTACGGACGAGGGTCTGGGCCTGTTCCTCGACAACCGCAATAATTCGGTTCCACATGACGTGTCGACGAATCTGAACCAGCGCGACGCTCGCCTCCGTCGGGTGGGTCATGACGGCGCTCCGTCCTCTGTCAAGTCTTGGGCCCTGAGGATGAGATGGCCATTCGGATGCACATCCGCCGCATACCGGGATGAGATGACGGTGGCGGTGTTGGTCTCGACGACGATTGCCGGACCGGGCACGGACTGGTTGACTTCGAGGCCCTCACGCTCGTAGACCGGAACTTCGACGCTCCGACCGGTGCCCGACTCCGTGATCAGACGTGTCCCGACCGGGTCGGCTGGCCCCTCGCTTTCGATATTGGGAAGATACTGCTCGGCGAGATCGATCTCGGTTCCGAGAACCACCACCCAACTGAGGATCTCCACGTCCAGGTCCGGGATGGACCGCTCGTACAAGCGGTCGTACTCCGCCTGGAAGGCCTTTCCGAGCGCTCCGGGGCTCGAATCATCGATCCGAGGGGCCTCGATCCGGATCGGGAGCTCAACGCCGACCTCATGGCCCTGGCCCACATATCGCATGTAGGCGAGCCGGGACTCTACGAGCTGACGGCCAGCAGCCCCCGGTTCCACCACCGAGCGGGCCTCCACCCTCATCTCATCGAGCAGTCGATTGCAGGATTCAGCGTCGAGGTCGCTGAGTCGCTGGCGGAAGCTTCGCGTGACCTCATAGGCGACCGGTGCGCGCAGGAACCCGAGGGCCGAACCCACTCCGGCCCCGGGAGGAACGACAACACGGTCTATTCCGAGCTTCTCGGCAAGCCGTGCCGCGTGTAGTGGTGCAGCACCCCCGAATGCGATCAACGTTCGATCCGCTATGACTTCGCCACTCTCGATGGAGTGCACCCTCGCAGCGTTGGACATGTTCTCGTCGACCATTTCGAATACTCCGAGGGCGGCGCCGATCGTGTCGAGACCCAAAGGCGAGCCCAGGGCGTCGGACATCGCTGCCTCGGCTCTGGACCGATCAAGCTTCATGCTTCCCCCGGCGAAGTTGTCAGGGTCGATGTAGCCAAGCAGGGTGTCTGCATCGGTCACTGTCGGTCGGGTGCCTCCCTGGTCGTAGCAGGCCGGTCCCGGATCAGAGCCGGCACTCTCGGGTCCAACAGCGATGCGGCCAAGTGCATCCACGTGGGCGATGGATCCGCCGCCAGCGCCGATCTCGACCATCTCGATCACCGGGATGCGAAGAGGTAGACCGCTGCCCTTCATGAACCGGTAGATGCGGGCCACCTCGAAATTGCGGCTGGTGTGAGGTGTTCCGTCGTTTATCAGGCAGAGCTTGGCTGTGGTTCCGCCCATGTCGTAGGACACAACACGTTCGAGACCGAGCTGCTGGGCAATGTAGCTGGCGTAGATAGCGCCTCCGGCGGGACCCGACTCCACCAAGCGCACCGGGAAGCGGCGAGCGGTGTCCAGCGTGGTGATCCCCCCACCCGAAAGCATGAGGAACAGCGGGCAACGTAGGCCGGTCCTGTGCAGCTCACTTTCGAGCCTTGTCAGATGTTGGCCGATCAGCGGTTGCACGTAGGCGTTGGCGCATGTGGTGCTGATCCGTTCGTACTCGCGCATCTCCGGAGAGACTTCGCTCGACAGCGAGATCTCAACATCTGGCAGCAGAGGCGCGAGCAGATCACGGGCCCGCTGCTCGTGAGAGCCGTTGATGTAGCTGTGAAGGAAGCCGATGGCGAGACTCTCTACCTCCGCGGATCGGAGAAGATCAACGGTTCCGAGGAGATCGCCCTCGTTGAGGGGCACCAGGACTTCGCCGTGCACGTTCGTCCGTTCGGCGACAGGGAGCCGGAGCCAGCGAGGCACCAATGGCTCCGGGAGATCGATATCGAGGTCGTACTGTTCGTACCGGCTCTCATTGCGGATCTCGAGCGTGTCACGAAATCCCTGAGTCGTGATTAGTGCGGTCCGTGCCCCTTTGCGCTCGATTAGCAGATTCGTAGCGAGGGTGGTGCCGTAGATCATCATCGTGACGTCACTCGTCTCGATGCCAGCGCGGCGCAGGAGCCCGGCGATCCCTTCGATGACGCCTCGTTCGGGAGCGTCGTGAGTGGTGAGGGTCTTGGCTGTGGTGGTCGTGCGATCGGGTCCGTGCCCGGTCTCGACGGCCAGATCGGTGAAGGTGCCGCCTATGTCGATCGCTAGCCGAACTTCTCGTCGCATTCAGGTGATCCTTGGGACAAATTGTCGTTGAGCGGCCATTATCGCGGCGGGGATCTGCGAGTGTGTTGTCGGCGTTGGCTCTCCGAATGTGCGTGCCAGCAACAAAGGCTGCGTCAAGCTATCAGAGTCTTCCGCGGCGCATTCGAGTCGAGGCTCGGCCACAAGCGGCAGCCCGGCGGCAGGATCGCGGGACCCGACCATCATTCCGTGACCGGCTCTCGGTGAGGAGTCCGTCCAGGTCATCAATCGTGGCCCCGCCTGTCAGAATGTGTTGGTGAGTTGGCGGAAGCGATGAGGCCAGCACAAGAAGAGGGGGGCGTGACGAGATGGATCGTGATTCGGTAATTCCATGACGACCACCGCCGATCAACTCGGGTCGCCGGTCGATCTGCGACAGGAATTCGCCGGTCAGCGCGCCAACCTGATCGCATTCCTTCGAGACGTCCCTCCTGTTGGATGGCAGAAGTCAACGGCGTGCGAAGGCTGGACCGTCGCCGACATCGCCGCCCACATCGTGGGAGATATGGCCGGTCGGATCAGCAGCAGCCGCGACGCCGCGACTGGTAGCCGACCGCTGCCGGGCGAGTCTCTCGCACGTTTCATCGACCGGTCGAACGCGGAATGGGTCGTCGCGATGCGACGTCTCAGCCCTGCTGTGATCCTCGAGATGATGGAGGCATTGGGCCCCGAGCACGATCAGCTGTGGATCGACCGAGAACCTCTCGACCCGAGTCTCGGGGTGTCGTGGGCCGGCGTCGACCCCGCTCCTGTCTGGCTCGACGCTGCTCGCGACGTGACCGAATACTGGATTCACGAGACGCAGATCCGAGAAGCACTCGGCGACAGTGGCGTCGCCGAGCCCGGTCTGGCGACCGTCCTCGACGTACTCGCCCGTGGACTTCCCCACGCCCTGGCCGGCGTCGTCGAGGCGGACTCGCTGACGATCGAGGTGCCCGACGTTGGTCTGGTCTGGGGTCTCGAGCGATCGGACATCGGCTGGCGGTTTAGCGACAGCGCGACAGTTGTTGGCCCCCGCCTCGAATACGACTCCGGATTTCTGTGGCGTCGGTGGACCCGCCAGGCGGGCCCAACCACACGGGAGAATCCCACCTCTGATCCGGTACAGCGGGCGGTGCTTGCTCACGTCGCAATCGTTCACTCAGACCCGGACAAATAGGTCCAACTCGCGGCTGCACCAGATCTTCACATCGTCTGCGGGAGTCCCACACGGCATCTCATCTACGGTGCCTGATGTGGCAAACATTCTTGTGGTCGAAGACGAGCTCGCCATCGCCAGAGCGGTCGCGGTCCGCCTCGAATCGGTGGGGCACACCGTCGAGATCTGTCACGATGGCCTGGAAGCGGTCGAGGTGTTTGCGGCAACGAAACCGGAACTGGTGATCCTCGATCTTCTCCTTCCGGGGATCGACGGGCTCGAGGTGTGCCGTCGGATACAAACCGACCAACGCGTTCCGGTGCTGATGCTGACCGCGCGGGATGACGAGACAGACATGCTTGTCGGCTTGGCGGTTGGTGCTGATGACTACGTAACCAAGCCCTTCAGCCCCCGCGAGCTCGTCGCTCGTGTGCAGGCTCTGCTTCGTCGTGCGGCCGAATCCGTGCCCTCCGATACGGAACCGGATCATCGGGTCGGGTCGGTGGAGATTTGGCGGGCGAGCCGTCGGATACGGCTCCATCAATCCGAGGTCCATCTCACGCCGACCGAGTTCGACCTCTTGGCACAACTCGCGTCGGCATGCCCTCGGGTTCTCACACGTGAGCAACTCCTGGTCGCGGTCTGGGGGTATCGCGACGGGTCGGGTGCCCGCACCGTCGACAGTCACGTTCGGGCGGTTCGCCGCAAGCTCGGCGACGACGTGATCCGAACGGTGCACGGCATCGGCTACGGACTGGGCGACATCTGATGAAGCTGATCCGGGCGGCGCGGCCTCTCGATGTTCTGCCTTCCATCAAGCTGAAACTCTCTGCGGTGATCATCGGCGCGATCGCGGTGGCGGCACTGGTCAGCATCACCGGATTTCGGCTCGGCTGGCCGCTGTGGATTCGCCCGATCATCTCGGCCTCGATCGGCGTGGCGATCATGTGGTTCTTCGCCGGCGGGATCGTGTCGCCGCTGCGTGAGATGGTCGACGCGGCAAACCGGATGGCACGGGGTGACTACACCGCCAAGGTCACCGCCACCTCTGCTGACGAGGTCGGCGTTCTGGCCCGGGCCTTCAACGAGATGGCGGCCCAGCTCGCCGAAGTGGATCGAGATCGCCGTGACCTGATTGCCATGGTGAGCCACGAGCTACGGACCCCCATCACCGCCCTTCAGGCCAACCTCGAGAACATTATTGACGGGGTCGCCGAGCCTGAAACCGAGGTACTTCAGACCATGCTGACCCAGACCGAGAGGCTGGGGAAGCTGGTGTCCCGACTGTTGGATCTCAGCCGTCTCGAATCAGGGGCGATTCCCCTTGATCTCGACCATGTCGGCCTGTTGGATCTCGCCGAGGACGCAGCTCAGGAAATCGCGTTGCTCCGACCCGACCGCAGCGTCGACATCGATGTCTCGCCGCCCGATCTGTCGGTCACCGGTGATCGCGAGCGACTGCGCCAGGTACTCGCCAACCTCCTCGACAACGCCACACGATTCAGCCCGGTCGACGAGCCTGTGATCATTCGATGCCGAAGTCGTGCCGAGGGGATCCGACTCGAGGTCATCGATCACGGTCCCGGCATACCCGAAAGCGATCACGGCCGGGTCTTCGAGCGCTACCAGCGTGGCGGTCACACCCGCTCGGCTGAGTCGGGAGGTACCGGACTCGGGCTCGCCATTGCCCAGTGGGTTGTCGAACTGCACGACGGAACAATCCAGGCCGAGTCGGCTGATTCGCGTCAGTGGCGCGGCTGTCGCATGGTGATCGACCTTCCTCGGTGCCCGACTCCGAGACAAGTTCGTTGAGAACCCCCGCCGACTGGGCTCCTTCGCCGGGCCCGAGAACCTTGGGCGCGGTAGCGCTGGGTGCGGTTGCTCTCGACCTCGCCGTTCAACACCCGGTCGGGCTGGCCACCGCCGCGGCCCTGGGGCTGGTGATCATCGGTTCGATCCTGGGCGGCTGGGGAAGGCGGGCGATCCCACGATGGATTCTGTTGGCCACGATCGGCCCGATCGTGATGCTCATGGTTCGTGAATCGCCCTGGCTTGTCTCGCTAGACGTGTTCGCCGTCGTGGGGCTCGTGGTCCTGGCGGCTTTGGTGCGTGACGAGCCCGACCCGGTGGGTTCCGCCATCGGTCGCCTCATCCGTCCTGCCCGGGTCTTGGAACCGGCGATCCGGTCGGGCGATCTGATGGCCAAGGCGGTGGTTGCGTCGGTTCCGGTCCGGCCGGGATTCGCGGCACGGATGAGGTCGGTGCTCCGCGGACTGGCACTGGGTCTCCCGATCGCTGTCGTCCTCGTCGCCCTTCTTGCCTCGTCGGACGCTCTGTTTCGTTCGATGTTCGGCTTCTCGATCGAGATCCCTCACCTCGGTGAACATCTGACGATTCTCGTTGCCGGTGCTCTCGCCAGTCTCGCCGTGGCAAGCCATGCCTGCTGGGAGTCGTCGCTGCACCGCAGCGAGGTGCGTCAACCACTTGGTTCGACTGAGGTGACGATAACTCTTGGCGGAATCGTCCTGGTCTACGGGGCGTTCGTCGTCACCCAGATCGTCGCCATCGCTGCCGGAGCCGACTACGTCCGCCGAACGACCGGGTTGACCTACGCCCAGTACGCCCGAGCGGGGTTCTTTCAGCTGCTTGCCGCGGCCGTGCTCACTCTTGCCGCATTGCTGCTGCTCGACCGGTATCGCAGCCCCGCCCCGGACCATCGACGCCGAATCGACTTGCTTCAGCAGATCGTCGTGGCTCTGACCCTTACGGTCGTGGCAGTGGCGATCCGGCGACTGTTCCTCTACGAATCCGAGTTCGGTCTCACCATGCTGCGCTTCTCCACGATCGTGTTCGCGGCGTGGATCGGGGTTGTGTTCGTTCTCTGCGGCCTGAAGCTCGCCCGACGTCTGCGGCCCGAGTTCCCGGCGTCGGTTCTCGTGTCGGCCTTTCTGGTTCTGATGACGACCAACTTCGTCAACCCCGAGGCCCTCGTCGCGTCGCGAAACATCGATCGTTTCGGAGGTACCGACCGACTCGACATCGACTACCTGATCGACAACCTCGGAGCCGATGCCATGCCAACCATCATCTCGGACCCCGATGCCCGATCTCATCTGTGCCTCACTGTGACGCGCCCTGATGATCGCCCCGCGGTGTTCAACCTCGCAAGGGATCGCGCCGCCGCCGTCTACGACGAGTTCTGCGACTGACTCCGACGACGTGAAATTCAGGGGCGTAAGCCCAGCGGCAATGAGAGGATGCCTCCATGGCAGCGGGGCTCTGGGACGATCGAATAGCCGCCGGATACGACGACTCGTGCGCGGAGATGAACGACCCCACGGTGTTGGAGCCAACGGTCGATTTCCTGCGTGACCTCGTCGGTGATGGCCGGGCGATCGAGTTCGCGGTGGGAACCGGTCGGGTTGCCTTGCCGCTCAGCAAGCGCGGAGTCGAGGTCCATGGCATCGAACTGTCGCGACAAATGGTCGACCAGATGCTCACGAAGCCCGGGGCCGATCGGGTAGAGGTGACCATCGGCGACATGGCGTCCACCCGGGTCGAAGGCACCTTTCAGCTCGTCTACCTCGTCTACAACACCATCACGAACCTGCTCAGCCAGCAAGAGCAGGTCGAGTGCTTCCGGAACGCGGCCGCCCACCTCGACCCCGGCGGCTACTTCGTGATCGAAGTGTTCGTGCCGGCGCTGCGAAGGCTCCCGCCCGGAGAGACCTGCGTTCCATTCGACATCACCCCGGAACACATCGGGATCGACGAGTACGACATTGCCAATCAGATGCTGACCTCCCACCACTATTGGATCTCCGAAGGCCGTGCCGAGACCATCGATTCACCCCACCGATATGCCTGGCCCGCCGAGTACGACCTGATGGGTCGACTCGCCGGCCTGTCGCTCTCCCAACGCTGGAGCAACTGGCATCGCGAACCGTTTACAAGCGAGAGCACATCGCACGTCTCCGTCTGGAAGAAGACCGGCTAGCGACGGTCAGTGGCCCACAGCCCGAATGTGACCTCGGTGGCGTCGGTTCTTCTTGACGTTATGTCTGACTGGGATGGTGTGGGAAGATGACAGTGTGTTGAGGCGGTTGGCGGAAATGTTGTCGGCGTGTCTGGTCCCGCGATCGATGACGGGTCCAGTCCGGCCATGAGGTCGTGGCCCCATGCGCTCGCTGCCATGGCTGTCGTTGCCGCGGCCTGCTCGAACGACTCGTCGACGTCGGCGCCGAGCAGCACGACAACGATCACCACCATTGAGTCGACGTCGACCACCGCACCCACCAGTTCCACGTCGACCAGCACCACGACGACGTTGCTGCCCACGTGCAGTGGGGTGCCGCCCCTGACCGGACGCGTCCCCGACGGGATCACCATCGACGGCGCGGGGAGCGACACGCCCATCGGCGGGGGCGCTGATCCCAGGACCGCATACCGTGTGTGGAGCTGGCGGGATGAAGGCGGGGATCTCGTCGCCGAGCTTCAGAATCCGGGCACACCGGCAGTTGGTGACTCCACACCTGAGCAACTCACCTCCGTCGAGGTTGCTGGCTACGCCGGCCAGATCGATCCGAACGCGCTCGAGTACGAGGTTCCATGGCGACTCTCGTGGTACACGCAGCCTCGGGGATCGATCCAGGATTGTTCCTGGTGGACGCTGACCTCGCCGCATCTAACCGACGCGGAACTGCTCGATTTCGCCACGGTGGTTCTCGAGGACACCTCGTCCGCGATTGCCCACGCCGAAGGCATGGTCCTCTCTGATTCAACCGGTGTTGTTCTGCTGTTCGACGACGGCATCGACGGCGTGCTGGCGCTGGATCTCGACAATCGCACAGCGGCTCGACGCGTGGTCGACGGACAGCGGGCCGGAGATCAACCCAGTCGTATAGTGCTCACCGACGACTCTCTCCTGGTGGGTTGGGGCGAGATCTACTCCGCACCGTTGGACGGCTCGCCGTCCACACTCGTTGACACCGCGACGATCCAGATCCCTGCCGCGGAACCGGGCGAGGTGTGGACACTGACATTTCCCGGTCCCAGAATTGGGCCTGAGGAACCGGCTCTGACTCGAGTCAACACCGATGCCAACGTCAGCTTCTCTCTCGAGGACTTCGACGTGCCCCTGTCACAAATACGCATTGGGGTCCCCGGGGGACTCGCGTTGTCCACCCGGAGTGGTCTCGCCATCTGGGAGGCGGAATCCGGCACGACCGAGATTCTCCAGAGCGGAGAGCCGATCGCTGTTGCGTCGAATGGGCGGCAACTGGGGTGGTGCCATCAGACCTGCGCCAACCTCCGGATCACCGACCTGCCCGAGGAGGGAACCCCGACCCCGCAACACGTGACCGCCTCCCCAGCCCTGGCATTCTCGCCCGACGGTCGATACCTGGCAGCGCTGGCTCCAGCCGAAACCAACCCTGATCTGACGTTCCAAACAGCTGCGAGGCTGGTCGTGCTGGATCTCAGCACGATGACGCCAACCACAGTCGCGGCCGGCCTTGAACTCACGGCGCGCCTTCAATGGGCCCCCGACACCAACCAGCTCTTCTATGCATCGGCCTCATCCGGTCGAGGATCGCTCACGTTGGGTCGCTATCAGCCCGAAACCGACCAGTGGGAACGGCAGGTGGTCCCCGTAGGCGGTGGTTCCGGCTTCGTCACCGTCGATCGCCAATCCTCGACAAGCTTCTTCCCTGAGCAGGCCGGCGATCCAGCTGACTGTCGAGCGCCGTCCGTCTATCCCTCGAATCGAGTGGGCACGTGTGGGTTCGAGTTCTGAGCACGTCGTCGGCGAGGTCCACTAGGGTGCCGAGATGCTTGAGACGGCACGAGCGGCGCCGATGTGTGGAGCGGCGGAACTGTTGAAGATCCTCGACCTGAGTGAGGCCGAGTTCGAGGTCGTTGGTTCAGCCGCGGTGTGCCCATCCACCGCGCGGGATCTCGACATACTGGTTCGCAGACATCCAGGCGATGTGGCTGTCCTGTCGGCTGTGGTCAGACGTGTCGCGGTCGGCGACTGGCGGCCCAAGCTGGCGAGATGGCTCAGAGGCGCGGTTCGTAGTCCGATCACGATTGCGACGATCCATGGTCCCCTCGACATCTGGGAGGCCGACGATGAGGCCCCCTGAGCTCGGAGTGGTCGAGATTGCAGTCCTCTCGACCCTGAGATCCGAAGGAATCGGATCTGATGATGACCACAGGAACTCGGCCGAGGTCTGTGATCTCGTGGCTCAACGCACCGGCGCATCGCAGGACCACAGCTGGGTGTCGCTGAGGGCGATGGCGCAACCGTGGTCGATGCAGATTCCTCTGATCGATTTCAGGGGGAACCTCGGCTCACCTGAGGACCTTCCTGCCGATGCTCGTTACACGCAGGTTCGTCTCACGAACATGGGTGAGCTGGTGGCCGAGGCCCGAAGCGTTGGGGTCGTATCACCGGTCGCGTTGGCCGTGGGAGACATGTTCTGCGGCGGAAGGCGGCCACCGTTTCGGGCCCGCCAGGTCGTGTCGGCGTTGCGGCTGCTGGCCTCGGGCCGTCACGTCGCCGACACCGACCTCGTCGCCCTGCTCGGGGGGCCAATGGTTCCCACCGGATCGCGCATCGAGGTCGACCATCACCAGCTCGCCCGGGGAGTGGCGGTGGAAGCCGAGATGGCTGCAGTGATCACCGCAGTCGGTGACGGGCAGATCGACATCGTCGGGTTCCCGCCGGGGGTCGGAATGGCTGCCGTAGGGAAGATGATCGTCGGCACGGTACGCGCCAGTGAGGGGCAATCACCCATCCGAGACGTGGACGACACGAGCACCTACGAAGACTGGGTCATGCGGGTCAGTGTCAGTACCCGTCCCAATGCCGATGTCCAAGCCGTGATCGACGATCTGGATCGGACTTGGCCGCTGCGGGTTTCCTCAACGCTCGAGCTCGGAACGCCCGCTGCTGATCTGCTCAGATCGTGGCTCGCCCAGTTCAACGACCGTCTCACGGCCGTCAAGTGGATCGACCGTTTCGAGGCGCTTCTTCCATGACTGAGCCGTCGCTCCCCTAGGCGCCCTCGGCCGCCGAGAGGATCGGGCTGGTCAGCCACTCGGCGGCGACTGCGGCGCCGGCCTCGGAGTAGTGGGTGCCGTCGTATCGCACCGCTTCACCATCGGCGGTGGCACGACATCCGTCACGCAGCAGCGGGTCGGAGGCGTCGGCCGGACACAGCCAATCTCCATAGTCGAGGAACTGGAGCCCGGGATCAGCCGCCGAGACATCGGCCAGAAGCATGTTGAAGTTGGCAGTGAGAGCATGACTTGCCGCCTCGAAGAACGCGGCGGCGTCGGGGTCCGGCATATCGGCGGTCACGAGCCGAGGCGCGCTGAGAACCACAACCGGAGCGACATCGGACAGCGTGTCGAGAAGGACCGCGCCGGCACTTGCTCTGAGCGTGTCCGGCTCGGGTGAGATGAACCCTTGACCCGACTCGTCGATCTCGCTGTTCTGGACATCACTCAGGCCGAACATCGCCACGATCAAGTCCGGCTGCACGTCGGCGACCGTCTCGATCCACAACGCCTCGTGCTCGAGATTGTCGGAGAGCCAGTCCGGCTGGTCGTCGAGTTCGTCGGCATCGTTGAGCACGAGCCGGTAGCCCTTGCGACCCAGGTTTACGAGAGTGATCTTCTCGGGATCGAACGGTGAGCTGTAGGGGCCGTGGTCGGCTCCCGGTGTGACCCATCCGCCTCCGACGGTCCAAGCCGAGCTGTCGCCAATGAGCACGACGGTTGCTGCATCCGGGAAACCGTCAGCGCCTTCGGACTGTGAGGGCAAGGAGGAGATGACCTCGTTGACGGTGGTGGCATCGGCGGGGACGGTGTTTCGAGTCGTCACCGCAACCACGACGGCGACCGCCACGACCGCTGCCGTCGCCAGTCCGATCGGCCGCAAGCGGCGAATCAAAGAACCTCCAAATCCGCCGGCCCGACGGATCGGCCGCTCGACCAATCGGTACGACGCGGTGGACACCAAAAGAGTGAGAACGATCACCGCGGCGTCGAGACCGATCCCGCTCCACCCGCCTCGCCTCAACATCAACAGAATCGGCCAATGCCACAGGTAGACGCCGTAGGAGATCGCTCCCAGCCACACCAACGGAGTCGTCTCGGCGACCCGAGCAAGTGGCCCCGACGCCGTCGCGCCCACCACGGCAATGAGTGCCATGACACCCAGCAGCACCGCACCTCCCTGGTAGAAGCCACCCCATTGGTCGTCGACGACGAAGAGGGCGACGAGCCACCCGGCCCCGGCGAGCGTGCCGGCCCGAGCGACCCACGCCGGCTTCTCGCCGCGCAGTGGCCACAGAACCGCACCGAACGCACCAATCAGCGGCTCGAAGATTCGAGTGTCGGTCCCGAAATAGGCCCGACTCGGATCGCCGCCGTCGAACTGCACCGCCATCCATCCGATCGACAACAAGCCCAACCCAAGGGCGGCGTAGCCCACGGCCCGACGGCCGCCGATGCCGATCACCGCGAGCACCGTCACCGGCCACAGGAGGTAGAACTGCTCCTCGATGGCGAGCGACCACATGTGACGAAACATCGAGGGGCCGGCGAAGTCAGCGAAATAGCTGTCGCCATCGGAGATGAAGACCCAGTTGGCGACATAGGCGAGCGTCCCGAAGGCGTGACGGCGGGCCTGCTCAATTTGACCGAAATCGCCCCGAATCGACTCGTGCACGACCACCGCGATCACTACCAGGAGCACCGCCGGAAGCAGCCGACGAAGCCGACGACCGGCAAATGCCAGCAGATCGATGCTGCCCGACCGGGTCCGCTCATCGAACAGCAGGCTCGTGATCAGATATCCCGACAGGACGAAGAAGAGATCAACCCCGAGGAAACCCCCGGGGACCCACTCGGGCCGAAGGTGATAGCCAACGACCGCGGCGACCGCAATGCCACGCATGCCATCGAGCGCCGCGACATGGCGGCTCTCAACCAAGGAGGGCCTCACCGGCACGACCAATGGAACGGAGCCCCTGGTCGCCGGTCCATGCGAGCATCAGGCGATCGACCCCGAGAGCCGCGAGGCGTTGCCGGCTGGGGTGACTGTCGTCGAACCATTCGTCGGCGAAAGGTGCTTCGACCGTCACCACCAACTCGCCTCCGTCTGCTGCGGTTCGTGCCGTCTCGATGAGCGATTCCAATGTGGATTCATAAGAGTGGAGGTTTACTCCGTCGGCCACGCGTCCCGCCAGTGCTGCCATCTTCGGCCCATTGGCTCCGACGATGATCGGCGGCGGCGAGTCGGGTCGGATGAAGTCGGTAGCGGCCGACAGGCGGTGATGGTCGCCGACCAGGTCGGGGTCTCCACGCCACAGATGCCTGATGACGGCGATGGACTCAACGACCATGTCGCGGCGAGTCGCCGCCGGCTGAGCTTCGATCCCGACCATTTCGAACTCGCGGGCATAGGGCGATCCCGGCCCGGCCCCGGCACCGAGGCCCAACATGGCGCGACCTCCGGTGAGCTCTTGGAGAGTGGCCGCAGCGGTTGCCAGAACGGCCGGATGACGGGTCGCCACGTTGGCCACGAGGGGACCGACCGTCACGCGGTTGGTTGCGGCTCCGATCGCCCCCAACATGGTCCAGATCTCAGGTGTGGAAGAGCCCCCCATCGAGATCCCGGACAGGTGGTCGTAGGTCCAGACCCCATCGAACCCCGATTTGTCGGCAACTCGAGCTGCCTCGACGACCGCGGTCGGATCCATGTCGGTCGGGTTGATCACCAAGTCAGTCAGCACAGCGCAATCCTGTGGCCGGGAACCCCCCTACACCAACCCCCTTGCCGAAATCTGTGGGCGGAGGCCACAAGAATTGTGGCCTCCGCCCACAGATTTCGGATGAAAGGGGAGGAGGGTCAGCGGTCGCCGCGGCTGCCTCGGAGGTTGGAATCGCCTCCGGCCCGGCCGCCGCTCGAACCTCTCGAACCAGACTTGGCCGGGCCGGCCTGGGTCTTGGAACGCGTGTCGGTGGTAGCGCGGCGCTTCAAGTCCGGGCTGACTGGCTCACCTTCGACCCGAATCGAACCGGCATCCACCAGCGGTTTCATGGTCGGGGCGAGACCTCCGATCATGCGATCCCACAACTCCTGTTGCTGGTCGACCGAGGAGATCCCGGGCCCGAACTGAAGGATGTCGATGACACGCATACGGCCATCGGTTTGAACCAACGCCGTGGGCCCGTCGCCGTCGTGTTGGTCGAGTATCCAGAACTTGCGCATTGTCAGACCGCCCTTGAAGCTCGTCGGTTCGCAACACCGACACCCTAGATCGCCAGCGGACTCGAGAACGAGGAGTTTGCGCCGGATCAGATACCGGAGCAGTCGCCGCACTGGTCCTAAAGGCCCAGCTCGACCGTGCCGTAGAAACCTCTATCAGGGCTGACTGGCCCGCCGACGAGACCAACCGTCTCGACAGTGCGTCGAACGAAGAGAGTCCCCATGAGATTCACCCGCAACCTGCGTCGAGCGATCGCGGTGACGGCAGTCATCGCAGCTCCTGCCGTGATAATCCCCATGGCGTCGGCCACTCCATCTGATGCCGAAGGCGAACACAAGGTGACGATCTGTCACGTCACGAATTCCGCAACCAATCTGTTTGTGGTCGTTGACGTCGATGTGGCGGCCTTCGACGGTGAAGGCGCCAGCGACCACACCCGCCATGTCAGCAAGGACGGGCGATTCGATTCGCTCTACGTCGACGGTCTGTGCCCGGGAGCAATGGCACCCACCACGACCACGACCACCACAACGACGATCCCGAGTACTCCACCCAACTCCTGAAGCGGCGCAGTGATGCTGATGGGAACTCAACGACCGACGATGTTGGTCGATAGGGACCTGAGCTAGACGAAGGGACGGTGGAGATCCGTTGCCAAGTCTCCTTCATTCCAAGATTCTGCGAGCCGTCGGGCGCCAAGGGTTGGTGGTGCTGGTCTCGAGCGTGCTTCTGCTTGCCGCCTGCGGAAACGGTGAGGTCCCAGATGGGTTCGAGCAGGCCCTCAGCGAGGTGACAACCGACGAGGTCGTCACGAACACCACCGGGGGCTCAGCGTCTGATGTCGATGTCGATGCCGATGCCGATGTCGATACCAGCGAAACCGATACGGTCCACGCCGGCTTCGATCTCGAACTGCAGGTCGGCTCATGGTGGGAGTTTGGATTCTGGAGATCGGAACAGTCGTTCTCACAAGGGTCGGGGTCCCGAGGATCGGAGACGACAGGCCGATTTCGAGTGTCGCTAGGAGCTGAGCGGGCGGTCGGCGGAGTGACTCTCTACGACGTGCAGATCGTGCCGACCGACGGTGATTCACCCGAGTTTGACGTTATGAGGTGGAGTTCCATCGGAGTCGATGGTGGCGATCTCGTCGGCTCGGTCGACGGCACCAATCTCGAGACGATTCTGGCTGCGACCGCCGGATTCCAGGCCGGCGGCGGATTCTTCGCAACGTTCAGCTCCGATGAGTTGATCACCTCCGACACAGGGCTGATCGACAACGAATTCGTCCAATCACCGGCGGTTGTGCTCAGAAGCGGCTTCGAGGAGGGAAGGTGTGAGTACTTTGCGTCGGTCGGCAATATCTGCACCGGGGAACGTGACACCTCATTCAGTCGGCTCGACTACTTTCAGCCAGGAGTCGGCCCGTTGGGCCACACCTATTCATTCCAGTTCGAGGACTGTGGAGGCGGCTTCTGCAGCGGCGCCTCCGAACAGATCAGGATCGGACTCGTCGATCATTCCCTCATAGGCGAAGGACCCCTTCCGGATCCGGTCGCCGATCCGGGCTCTCCGGATGTTGGCTACGTCACCCTTGTCGACGACACAGGCTCCCTGCACATGGATGTCCCAGTCGGGTGGGTGGATACGACTACTCGGGTCTATCTGGACGAGGACGGCATGGAGCTGCCCACGATCGCCGCCGCTCCATCGCTCGACGACTTCTTGGGGGCCTACAGCGGGTCCGGAATCCTGTTTCAGGCCGTGCCGGTTGCAGCGGCGGAGAACCTGTCCGGTGCCCTCGACTCGCTCACAGCCGAGGACGCTCTGGTATGCACGACCGGCGAGACCGAGCAGTTCTCCGGCGCGAACCATCGCCTGGCGCGACGTGTCCTGATGGACTGCGACGACACCGACACTGATCTGGTCTGGATCGTGGGTGAGCTCGATCGTCCCGACACAACCGTCGTCGTCGTTGTCCAACTTGCAGTCGATGCCGATCGGGTGGCGCTGGAAACCATGGTCTCGTCGCTTCGCCAACTCGGCTGACCGTCAGCGACGTAGGACCACGTCGGCGGGGTCTTCGCCGAGCTCGCGGGCGTAGCGGTGCCCCCACCAGACGGCCGACGCGATCGTGCTCGGCACCCAGGCATCACCGATGGCCCTGATCGAACGGATCTCCCCGTCGCCGACAGCTTCTCGGTTGGCCTCCCACAGCGCGTCGACCAGTGAATCATTGGGTGTGCGGGAGGTCACCATCACCACCGAGTCGGCTTCGAGCGACTCGCGGCGGCCGGTCACCACACACTCGGTCACGACCGCTCCGGCCTCAACTTCGCAAACCGTGTGCTGGGTGTGAATGCCGACACCGGCATCGAGTAGGTGCCGGTGAATTCGGGACTGCTCCAATGTGTTGACGGTCCACGCCGACACGAGCGGCTCAGACGTCATGATCTCGACCTGGAAGCCCTCGGCTGCGAGCAGTTCGGCCAACACTCCGCCCAGGTAGTAGTGGTCGTCGTCGAACACAATCACTCGTCGGCCCCGCGGTCGTTCCCCGGCCATGAGCGAATCAGGGGTGAGAATGTCGGAGCCAGCGGCGACTGGTATCGGCCGGGAGTGACATCGCCCCACACCGTCGTCTCGCCAAACGGCGCCGGTGGCGACAGCAATGTGATCGAAGCCGTAGGCCAGGATCTCGGCGGCGGTCATCGGGCTCTCTCTGAAGATCTCCACATTGGGCAACTTGTCGATCTGTCCGAGACGATGCTCGGTGACCCGTCTCCACGCGGCGAGGCCTGGCAGTCCGGCCTCGCGGGAGACCCTTCCGCCGAGCTCACGGCTTGCCTCCAATAGAACAACATCGAAGCGCCGTTGGCCCAGCGCCCGCGCCGCCTCCAGGCCGGCTGGGCCCCCACCGATCACCAGAACCTTGTCGACAGATCGAGCGGCCTGAATAGATTCGGGGTGCCATCCGCGTCGCCACTCGTCGCCCATAGTCGGATTCTGCGTGCAACGAATCGGGGCGATCAGGTTGTCGCCCGAGACGCAGATGTTGCACCCAATACATTCACGGATGTCGTCGTTTCTGCCTTGCTCGATCTTGGCCGGAAGGAACGGATCGGCGATCGACGGACGAGCCGCTCCGATCATGTCGAGGGTGCCGGATGTGATCTGACGGATCATTTCATCGGGGGACGTGAACCGCCCCACGCCCACGACCGGCTTGGTGGTCAGCGCCTTCAGGCCCCGAACCTGCTGTTCCTGGAATGACTCACCGCGGAAGCGCGAGGTCGACGAATCGTTCGACCAATCGCCGACCTGGAAGTCCCACAGATCGGGGAGCTCGGCGAGCGTGCCCACCACCTCCTCGATCTCACTGCGCTCGAGCCCGGCCGGGCCGCGAAGTTCATCAACACACAACCGACAAGCAACAGCCGCGCGACCCTCGGCCTGTTCGCGGGCGTCCTCCAGAAGTTCGCGCAGCAGGCGCGAACGATTCTCGATCGACCCGCCGTACTCGTCGGTTCGGTCGTTGGTGGCCCGACTGAGGAACTGCTGGAGCAGCGTCATCATGTGACCGGCATAGACGTACACGATGTCGAAACCGGCACGAATTGAGCGGTCGACGGCATCTCGATGCCAGCGGCGCACGTCGGCCAGATCGGCCCTTGTCATCCGCCTGGTCTGGGTCGGCTCGATCCAATCAACGGGTAGCCCCGTCGGCGAGAGCGGTGCCTCCCGGGTCGACCGATTGGCGGCGTGACCGCCGTTGTGAACCAACTCGATTCCGGCCAGCGAGCCGTGTTCGTGCACAGCATCGGTGATCAGCACCAACGACGGAATGTCGGAGTCGTCCCAATTGCGCAACTCGACGAAGGGGGTGAGATCAGAGCTCGGATGGATCTCGGTCTCTTCGGTGCAAACGACCGCCCAACCGCCCTCGGCTTTGATGCCGCGCATGCGGGCCAGGGCATCGGGGTCGCGGTAGCCCATTCCGTTGCAGTGGGGCACCTGGTAGAAGCGGTTGCGTGCCGTCACCGGGCCGATGGTCACCGGCTCGAACAGGATGTCGTATCTCGGGTCGCGCATCACACTGCTTCTAGGGCATCGACGGCCTCAGTGCTCAGCGAACGAGAACGACCGAGCAGGGCGCGTGACGTGCCACCTTGGTCGACAACGATCCGAGGAGACCTTCAAACCGGCCCACTCCGTGGGTGCCGATACAGAGAACATCGGCATCGTTGGTGCGGGCGCACTCGAGCACCGATCGTGAGGCGTTCTCGCCTTCGCAACCAACCACCTCGACCGCCACACCGGCCGCGGTCAATGCGGCCGCCAACTCGGAGGTGCGCTCCTTGACCTTGCTGTTGACGTATCGGTTGACGATGGCGTCGTCGCCGACCCAATGCGATACGGGACCGTCGCCTGCGGGGGTGCTGCGAAACTCCACGCTGAGCTCACGGGCCTTGTCGTCGGCGGAATCGGCTGAAGCAGCACGCATCTCGTTGAGCATTCCGCGAGGCACCACCACAACGGTGAAAATAGTGACCTTGCCACCATTGCATGCCAGATTGCCGGCGATCTCCGCGGCCTTTCCGGTGTCGATGGTTCCGTCGGTTGCGATCATTACGTGCATTGGATCTCTACCTGTTCCTGAGTGGGCGGATCGACGCTGATCCTAGGTCGCGTTGGGATGACGCTGCCCGATGTGTGAGAATGTTCGACGGTTCAGCGAGGTGAGGGCCACTGTGACACACAAGAATCATGAGAACGAAGACCACCAAGGCGGCCATAGTGCCCCTCGGGTGAAACGCATCTCCAAGAAGATCTACGAGAGCGAACTGGCCCGGCTCCAGCGAGAGTTGGTCAAGCTCCAGGAGTGGGTGCGACGCGATGGCCTCAAGGTCTGCATCTTGTTCGAGGGACGTGATGCGGCCGGCAAGGGCGGCGCCATCAAACGCATCGCCGAACGGTCCAACCCGCGAATCGTGCGGGTGGTCGCTCTCGACAAGCCGACCGAGCGCGAGACGACCCAGTGGTACTTCCAGCGTTACGTGGCACACCTTCCGGCGGCCGGCGAGATCGTCCTGTTCGACCGGAGCTGGTACAACCGGGCCGGGGTCGAACGGGTCATGGGGTTCTGCACCGATGAAGAGCACGAAGAGTTCCTGCGGTCGTGCCCCGACTTCGAGCGCATGATCATCAGATCCGGGATCATCCTTCTCAAGTTCTGGTTCTCGGTCAGCGACGAAGAACAGGAACGACGCTTCCGCGACCGCATAGACAACGTCGAGAAGCGGTGGAAGCTGAGCCCGATGGATCTCGAATCTCGGGCGCACTGGGTCGACTACAGCCGGGCCAAGGACCGCATGTTCGCAACCACCGACACCAAGGCCTCACCTTGGTGGGTGGTCGACGCCGACGATAAGCGTCGGGCCCGTCTCAATTGCATCCAACAGATTCTCGAGAGCGTTCCCTACGAAGATCTCACGTCGGCCAAGCTCAAACTGCCGGCGCGGCAGGCCGATACCTACGTCCGGCCCCCGATCGACACCCAGACCTACGTCACGGACAACTACGCGACCCCCTCGGATCGCTAGTCGGTCGCGCGGTCAACGTTCAGCGCGGATCCACCGGCATCACATCGGGCGGCAACGGAACGTTGGAGTTGAGATAGCTGCGAAGTTTCACGGAGTCGCAGTCGGGGCACAGCCACACGACCTTCATTGATTGAATCGACAACTGCGTGCCCCTCGACTTGTCGAGGATGGCCTGCAGGGCTTCGCGGACATCGGTGCGCCCACACTTCGGGCAGCGCTGAGTCATGTCTCGTTCCCACACGGCGCCGCACTCGCCGCAGGTGATCGTGATCGTGCCGTCGACGTTGTCGCCGGAGAGATTCTCGTCTTCCTCGCAGTTAGGACAGGTCACCAGGGCCATCCCCAGAGACTACCGATGACTACCTTTTCACGTCGTCGGGCTCGCGCCAGAGCGACCAGCCGATCGGTCCGTCGGGCTTGAGCACGTATTCGTGGGCGACCTCAAAACCGAGAGAACGATAGAAGGCAAGGTTGCGGCGTTCGTTGGTTTCGAGCGCCACACCCAAACCGGCGGCGGAGGCCGCTTCGATTCCCGGAAGTATCACTCGCCGGCCGAGTCCCTGGCGTTGGTGATCCGGATCGACCCCCAGCAGTCCCAGATAGGCGTGTGGGTGATCCGGCCAGAGCTCCACAAATGTCATGAACGACTCGATCAGTTCGTTGAAGCGACTCTCGCCCACGATCGCGGCCAGCAGGTCCAGCGGGGCAGGAAGGTCGGGCATCGCGACCTCGGCGTCGGCCGGAATCTTCCACAGGGCCGCCGCCACGATCTGGCCGTGATCGTCGGTCACGGTGTCGACTCGGCCCCCACGGGCGTACCCCTCGGTGAACAGCCCGAGCCATGTCGCAGTCAGTTCGAGCCGATGATTGTCGTCGGGAAATACCCAGCGGAGAAAAGCGTCCTCGGCGAACGACCGACCGAGTACCCGCCGGACGGCCTGGAGTTCGGTGACGGTCAGCGAATGCATCGCGGCAATGTAGCGGGTCGGGTCAAACGGCGAGGACTTGGCGAAGCTGTTCGATGGTCGGTGATCCGGCCGGACCATCAGGTGTCGGGTAGACCCGACACGACAGGCCTACCGGGGCATCGGGAGCGGCGAAAGCATCGACTCCGTCGACGAGAATGCTGGGAGATCCGCGGAATTCGTAGCGCTCGGCGTCCTCCGACGTACCCACGACTCGGCGCTCCAGCGTCATATCGGTGATCTCCTCGCTCAACTGTGTGAGACGCTCATCGGCGGTCTTCCAGTTGGGGCAGCCATCGAAGTACATCAGCGTGACGATCATCAATTCACCGTAGATCGTGCGGTCAGACCCTGGTGGCGCCGGAACAAATGAGGGAGTGGGACTCATCGTCGAGAAGCACATAGCCGGCCCGCTCCAGATCGAAGAAGTACACCGGCTCGGACACGACCGCTGGGTCGAACCCGTCGTTGACAGCATCGACCTTCTTGTATTTCAGCGTGCCGGTGGTGTCGATCTCCGAGAGGATTCTCACGAATATCGGTCGGGCGTAGGTGGGCAGTTCCTGCGCCGCGAGGGCCGCCAAGGCGTCGATGTCGAAGTCGTGGTCGGCGACCACGGCAGCCATGCCCGCCCGGCCGTCCTGTCCCGGCACGGCGACGCCGTAGATGTTGATCTCGTGCACTCCGGGGCAGGGACTCAGCGCTTCGGCCACCTCGGTGGTCGAGACGTTCTCGCCCTTCCAACGGAAGGTGTCGCCGATCCGGTCCACGAAATAGAAATAGTCGTCGGAGTCTCGCCGCAGCAGGTCGCCGGTGCGGAAGTAGGCGTCGCCGTCCTTGAACACGTTTCGCAGGATTTTCTTCTCGGTGTCGATCTCATCGGAGTAGCCCTCGAACCGGGTGGCCGCACTGATCTTGCCGATCGCCTCGCCGGACTCGTCGGGGCCGACCTCGACGCAGAATCCGTCGTCACCCCGAACCTCGCACTGACTCTCGATGTCGTACCGAATCAGGTGAGCGCCACTGGCCCGCCGCATCAACCACGGTGATCGGCCAACCGAGCCGACCTTGTTGTCGAGGTTGAAGAAGGTGATGTTGCCCTCGGTCGCGCCGTAGAACTCGACGATCTGGTCCAATCCGAAGCGGTCGCGGAACTCCTCCCAGATGTCGGGCCGGAGACCGTTGCCGACGCAGACCCTGACGGCGTGGCGGTTCTCCTCCACGTGGTGAGGGGAGTTCAGGAGGTATCGACAGAGCTCACCGATGTAGTGGAAGGCCGTGACGTCGTGGGCGACACAATCCGACCAGAAATTGCCGGCCGAAAATTTCGGGGCCAGCACCGCCGTTGCCCCTGCGGTGAGGGCCCCGCCGCTCGCCATCACTCCGCCGACCGTGTGGTAGAGGGGCAGCGGCGAATAGACGTTGTCGTCGCTCTTGTAGTTCCCCAGAGCCCGGCCGGCCGTGGCCACGGTGAGATAACGCTGATGGCTGAAGTTGGCGGCCTTCGGGAGTCCGGTCGTGCCACTCGTGTAGATATAGAAGAGGTTGTCGTCGGACTTCACCCGACCACGAACAGTCGGATCGATGGAATCGGTGGGTTGACCCTGCAACGCTTCGTCGAAGTCGACCGAGCCATCGGTGGGGCCGCCGGAGGTCCACACCGTGTACCGATCCTCGGTACCTTCGAGGGCCTCCGACCAGGTGGAGGCCAGGCTCGAGTCGACAATGAGATGATTCGTGTCGGCGATCGCCACCGATCGGGCCAGACCCCGACCGGTGAGGTGACTGTTGATCAGGGCCGTGACCACTCCGATCTTGGCCAGCCCCAGCCAGTGGGCGATGTACTCAGGACGGTTGCCGCCGAGCAGCGCCACCACATCGCCGTGGCCTAGTCCCTGTCCGAGAGCCCAACGGGCGACCTGATTCGCTCGCGAATCGAGTTGGCCGTAGGTGAGCGACCGGTCGCCCATCACCAGAGCCAGGTCGGCTGGTGAGTCGGCCGCGAACGACTCGATCACGTCGCAGATCGTGTGGGACGAACCCGGCCTCGCCTTCAGGATGTCGGGAGCCATTCGCGCCACGAAACCGGTGAGTCGCAAGTCGCTGCGCATCGTTCGGGGATTGGGGATCAGCGCCATTGGATTCTCACCTGGAGATCGCGCTGGCCGAGACCAGAGCAGCGTTGGCAATCAAACGGATTCTCTCGTCGCCGAACGGACTGCCGCCGGTCGAGTTGTTGACCATGGCCACCGCCAAACCGCGCCCGGGATCGGCGAATGCGCCCGAACCTCCGTAGCCGTAGTGCCCGTAGGCGCCCTCGATGGCTCCGCGGGTGCTGAACGCGTTGTGATACCCGAGCCGCCACTTCATGTGGGTGAGCAGCACGCGGTCGCGACTTCGGCTCTGCACTGTGGTTGCTCGGTCGAGAGTCTCCGGCGACAAGATCCTGACTCCATCGATCTCGCCGCCTTCGGCCAGGGCCGCGTAGACGCGCGCCAGCGACCTTGCCGTGAACAGGCCGTTGGCGGCCGGGATCGGGACCTCCATCACCCTTGGTTCCAGGAGGAGACCGGGATCACCCGGCACGACGAGGGCATCGCGAATGAGTGCTGGATCGAACGGTCCTCTCGTGATCCGATTGACCCTCGACATCGAGTTGATCCAGCGGTTGACGGGCAGGACCTTCGCAGCCTTGGAAATGGAGCCACGCCTCGGTCGATTCAGGACAGCAGCCCGAGCGATGGCTTCGGGTGGCGCACCGATGTAGAGCCCGTCGAGGTCGAGAGGCTCGGCCAACTCTGAGCAGATGATCTCAGGGAGTCGGCGGCCGTCGACGCGCTGGATGATCTCACCGACCAACCAACCGAACGTGAGGGCGTGATAGGCGCTTCGACCTCCGGGTCGCAGACGCGGGCGCGAATTTGCCAGCGCATCCACCATGTAGTCCCAGTCGAGGATCTGCTCGGCGTCGGTCACCAATTGGCGGATGTGGGGCAGACCCGCTCGATGAGAGAGCACTTGTCGAACGGTGATCTTCGACTTGCCGGCCGCCGCGAATTCGGGCCAGTGACCGGCCACCGTGTCGTCGTAGTCGAGGAGTCCCTTGTCGACGAGCTGATGCAACAGCGTCGAGACGACGCCCTTCGATGTCGAAAACGACATCGACATGGTGTCGGACATCCATGGATTGCCGTCACGATCGCGGGTGCCACCCCACACATCGACCACCTTCACGCCGTGGTGATAGACGCACGCCGCTCCGCCGCCGCCTTGCTCCAGTGAAGTGGAGAGAGCTTCGCCGACAGGTTGAAATCCGGGTTCGCAGACCCCCTCGATCATGCAACGTCCGAAGGCTCGATGGCGTTCTCGAGTTCGACCAACGACTCGTTGAGATGGTTGATCACTTGCCACAGGTCGGGGACCAGTTGCCGACAGGCCACGAGACCGAAGTCGAGGCTGCCGTCGTAACTCTGAACTGTCATGTTGAGGCCGATGCCATCGTTGATGGCCGACACCGGGTAGTTGGCCACCAGCCTCGCGCCGACTCCATAGAGCGGAAACTGAGGGCCCGGCACGTTGGAGATCACCACATTGAACGGCAGGTCGACCCACTCGGCCAAGGCAGCACGGGCGATCACCCTCGCTGCCCGAGCCGCGACCGCAGGAGCGGTGAACTGAGCGAAGTCCTGAAGAACCTCGGCCGGGAGGGCCTGATGTTTCTCCTTGGCGATCTTCATCGAATTGTGGATCGCCATCAGTCGCTCGACCGGATCTTCCAGGTCGGTGTGGAGCGAAGCGGTCATCGAAGCCACCTGATTTCCGAACTTCCCGGCTTGGCCCTCGGTGCGAATCGATACGGGCACCATGGCGATCAGAGAACTCTCGGGTAGTTCGTCGGCCGCCGCGAGATAGTGACGCAGCGCGCCCGAACACAGAGCCATCACGACATCGTTGAGTGTCACCCCGAAGGCATTTTTGACCGCCTTCACCCGGTCGAGATCCATCGAGTCGAAGGCAAATCTCCGGTGTGGACTGATCTTCGCGTTGAATGATGTTCGCGGAGGCTTGGTGTGGGCCTCGGACAACATGTCGGCGGTACGTCGGCCGCCGAGACGATTGATCAGGTCGGTGCCGGGGAGCGGACCGAACCCCATTGACTCCGCGAGCTGGGGCAGATGTCGAATGTTCTTGAACCCGAGTCGAATGCCTTTTCGCGGCGTGGCCGCCACCGCGACCATTCCCTTCATGAACATATGCATCTGGGTCGGTTCGGTCTCCGGGATCCACGGCCGGTCGGGCGGGTCGACGACCCGTGGTGTGGATTCGAGATCCAAGAGGTTGCCGAGGATCTCGGCCCCGGAGACCCCGTCGATCGAACAATGGTGGATCTTGGTCAGCTGAGCCGAGCAGCCACCCTCCAGGCCAGTGATGAGATAGAGCTCCCAGAGAGGACGTCGGCGATCAAGGGGTCGGGCGACGATGCGGGCTACCTGCTCCGCGAGTTGTCGACGGTCGCCCGGAGGCGGAAGCGCCAGTTGCCGGATGTGGAAGTCGATGTCGAAATCCGGATCCTCGATCCAGTAGGGCTGATCGAGCCCGAACGGAATCTCGACGAGCCGACGACGGTATGGCGGAAGCAGATGGATGCGATCGGCGATCAGCGCCTTCACATCCTCGAGTGTGACCGTGCCACCGGATTCCATCGGGTCGAAGACCGCCAGACCAGACACATGGCCGTAGGTGGTGGCCGTCTCCATGTTGAGAAACGTGGTGTCCATTCCCGAGAGCTGATGCATGAGTTGCCGAATTCCTTGGCGGTCGAATCGGTCAGAGGATAGTCAAGCCTCCAGAGTTCGTTCGACTCAGCAGGGCAACCAACTGTCGTAGATTGGACCGGTGCCCACGCCCGATCCGCCTCCGATGGCCCGGCAACCAGACAGTCTCAGGCGGTTCAAGCGTCTAGCAGCCTGGTTTGTTCTCGGCCTCATCGCCCTCTCGGTTGTGGCGGTTGTGGCAGGGCTACTCGTCGGCTCGGGAGACGGCGTGTCCACCCCGCCGGTGGGTCGGCTCAGCGAACCGGTCGGCGAGCTTCCAGCGTTTGTCGAGGCACCCGTGCTGGTGGTCGGCACGACTGACTGGGGTCTCGACCCGGTTGCCGGGTCGGGCTTCGATGACCCAATGGCGGGTGGGGGAGCGATAGGTGATCTCGACTCCGACGGCCGGGCCGACATCGTGGTCGCCCACGGAGAGGTGTTGGTGTTTCGTGGCACCGAATCGAGATTCGAGCCACCGCGATCCCTGTCGGTCGACGATGCCGTGGCAGCAAGCCTGACCGACGTCGACCTCGACGGACATCTCGACATCCTGATCGCTCGAACTGGATCTCACGACCGGGTTGTCTGGGGAGGCTCGTGGATCACCGACGGATCAGAACCGGCGTTCACCGATCTGCCCGGAGCAAAGCCGTCGAACCAGCTCATGGCGGGAGAGTTGAGCGGCGACGAACGGCTCGACATTGTTCGAATCGGTCGCAGCCGGGGATCGACCGATGCAGTTCTGGTCGCCGACTCCGACGACCCGCGCCGCTTCGTGGTCGCAACGCTGCCGTCCGGGGACCGGATCTCGCTGGCCGGCGAACTCGCCGACGTCGACGCCGACGGATTGCTCGACATCTGGATCACCCGCGACGTCGGATGGGATATTGGACCCGATGCCGTGTTCTCGCGACGCGGTGATCCCGGCGGACCATGGTTCGACATCGCCCCCGAACTCGGCGTCGCACTCGAACTCGATGGCATGGGTCTCACCATCGCCGATCTCGACGGAAACGGAAGCCTCGACGCCTACGTGTCCGATCTCGGCGACAACGAGGTGCTGTTCGGCGACGACGGAGGCTTCGAACAGTCGACCGGCACGGGAGCGGCGCGGATAAGGCCCCTCGGCGCGGCCCCGTCGATCATCTCCAGTTCGTGGGCATCGGGCGCCGCCGACTTCAACCTCGATGGAATCCTCGATCTGGCGGTCGTCAACGGAGGCTTCCCCGACGGTGGAGTCCGAAATAAGATCCCGGGGACCACAGTGGCTGTAGCTGACACGCCCTCAGTTCTTGTTGGGGTGGGTGGGGGGTCGTTCGTCGATGTGTGGGCACGACTGTCGCCGTTTCGGGCGACGGCTTCTCGATCACCACGCTGATGTCGCCCCACACATACGCCGGAAGTCACTCGCCTGAGGTGACGATCGGAACTCGAACCGGCGAGGTGAGAGTCGAGGTGGCGACTCCGGGACGTGGCGTGTTGGTCGAAATGCTCACCGTCGACGGCCGCAACCGCACGGTGTTCGGCTGTAACTGATTCGACCCGAACGCAGGTGGAGAAACATCCCGATAGGGGGCCACCGACGGCTGAAGCCTAGTTTCGACCGCGAGGGAGGAAAAACGATGAACGAACCGTCAGTCGCCGGTGGAGAACTGTCCGGCAAGACAGCACTGATCACCGGGGCCGCCCACACGGCTGGAATCGGAATGGGCACAGCCCGCCGACTGGCGGCACTCGGCTGCGATGTGGCACTCAGCGACATCGAGCTTCGACGGGGCGAACTCGAGGCCAATGCCGACAGCTTGGAAGAGGAATTCTCCGTTCGAGCCATGGCGGTGGCCATCGATGTGGCCGACCGTCGATCAGTCGACGACGGCGTCGCCTCCGTGGTCGGTCGGCTTGGATCGCTCGGTGTGGTCATCAACAACGCAGGAACTGTGTTCGGTGCCCCGACCCCTCTGCACGAGTACGACGAGGCCGAATGGTTGCGAACCTTCGACGTCAATCTCAACGGGACCCTGCGGGTGTGCCAGGCCGCGGTGGCGGTGATGGATGACGGTGGGTCCATCGTCAACGTGGCGTCGATGGCCGGGAAGGTTCCGGCTCCCCTCAACGGGGCCTACTCCGTGTCGAAAGCGAGCATCATGATGCTCACCAGGGTGATGGCCGTCGAACTCGGCCCGCTTGGAATACGGGTCAACTCGATATGCCCGGGCCTGATCGACACCGAACTGCAGCGATTGAACGTGGCGCTCAAGGCCCATGTGGCCGGAGTCGACGAGACCGAAGCCGAGCGTCGAATGCTCGGAGCCGTGCCGCTGGCACGAATGGGAACCATCGAAGAGGTGGGCGACCTCTGCGCATTTCTGGCCTCGGACCGTTCGTCCTACATGACAGGCCAGGCGCTAAACATCACCGGCGGCATGCTCACCGCCACCTGACCCAGCGAGAACGATCAACAGCGACCGCCCGCGGCGGTCACCTACCGAGAGGACAGCAGATGACCCGGGAGTTCAGCAGCGGAGGCGAAGCAGCAGTGGCCGCACTAGTGGCCCAGGGCGTCGACACGATGTTCACCCTGAGCGGTGGACACATCAACCCGATCTACGTCCACCTGGCAACCACCGACATCAACTTGTTCGATACCCGCCACGAACAAGCGGCAGTGTGGATGGCCGACGCCTACGCCCGCTTCACCCGCCGAACCGGTGTGGCGCTGGTGACCGCAGGCCCCGGGTTCACCAATGCTCTCACCGCGGTAGCGGGAGCTTCGATGGCAGGAACTCCGCTCGTACTCATAGCCGGCTCGGTCGGAGTGAGCATGGTCGAACGACTCGATCTTCAGGACATGCGCCAGGCCCCGGTGGCCGAGGCAATGGTCAAGAAGGTTCTGGTTTGCCACAGCGTCGACCGAATTCCGGCGTTCGTCGATCAGGCCTTCCGGGAGGCTCGTAGCGGTCGACCGGGCCCGGTCTATCTTGAGTTGCCGGTGGATGTTCTCGCCGCCGAACCGACCCGCCCGCTGGCGGTGCCGTCGGGCTACCAGACGGCTCGTCCGGTCGACCTCGATCGGGTGGCGGAGGTCGCCGACCTTCTCGCCAAGGCCGAGAAGCCGATCATCATCGCCGGCAGCGGAGCTTGGTACTCCGACGCCGGCGAGGAACTGACGAGCCTGGTCGAACTCGCCGGGATTCCGGTGTTCACCGCCGCCAACGGGCGAGGCGTGGTGCCAGACACCCATCCAATGTGCTTTGGTGGGGTCCTCGCCATTCGGCCGGGCGCCGGCCTGTCTGCGAGCTTCGGCTCCGATCTGATCATCCTGCTCGGAAATCGCATCAACCTGTTCTCACTGTTCGGCGACATCTACAACCCTGAGGCCACCCTCGTTCAGGTCGATATCGAAGCCGAAGAGATAGGCCGAAACCGTGCCATCGAGGTGCCGGTGGTATCAGATGTGCAGGCGTTCGTGTCGGAGCTTCACCGAAGCCTCGACGAAGCAGGCCAGGGCGAGAAGCTCATCGCCAAATACGAACCATGGGTCGAGGAGCTCCGCGAGGCCGAACGGGTCAGCCTCGCCGACGCCGAGGCCCAATGGTCGAGCGACGCTGTGCCGATCCACCCGATGCGTCTGGCCCGCGAAGTCGACGACTTCATGGACCGCAACGACGACATCGTCGTGACCGATGGAGGCGATGCCACCACATGGATCGGCATGACACGAACCATTCGAAGGCCCGGGCACTACCTCGACTACGGACTGTTCGGCTCTCTCGGTGGAGGCGTGCCCAACGCCAACGCCGCCAAATTCCTCAACCCCGACAAGAGAGTCATCTTGTTCACCGGTGACGGATCACTCGGCTTCAATTTCATGGAATTCGAACGGGCCGTGTCTCGGGGACTACCGATCGTGGTGGTGGTCTCCAACGACCTCGGCTGGGGAATGATCCGGCACAGCCAGGAGATCAGACTCGGTCATGCCATCGAAGAGGTCGTCGAGCTCGGGGCCATTCGCTACGACAAGCTGGTCGAGGCCCTCGGCGGTGTCGGCTTCCTCGTGGAGGAGCCCGGTGAGATCCTTCCGGCCATCGAGGCGGCGTTCGCCTCAGGCAAGACCGCTCTGGTCAACGTGATGACCGACCCCGCCGCGGTGAGCCCGGGCAGCCTTGCCCTCGCCAATGTGGGGGCCTACGAATAGGCGACGAATCAGTCTGTGCTGACGCAGACCCTGTTGCGACCGGACTCCTTGGCCTCGTAAAGAGAAACATCGGCCTTCTTGATCGTGTCGGCCAACGTCTCGGCCTGACGATGCATGGCCACGCCGAGGCTGATCGTGACGTCGACACGACCGGAATCTGTACTCGGCCGAAGATTCTCGACTCGGGATCTGAGTCGCTCGGCCAACGCAGCAGCCTCTGTGGTGCTGGTGAGCGGCATCAGCACCACGAATTCTTCACCCCCGAAGCGTGCGGGGATGTCGGCATCGCGGCAACTCGAGATGAGAGCATCGGCGATCTTCTTGAGAATCTCGTCCCCGGCGAGATGCCCGTATGTGTCGTTGACCTTCTTGAAATGGTCGATATCTGCCATCAGGATCGAGAATCCGGCATCCTGATTGCGGCGATGCAGCTCGACAGCTTGGCGGGCGGCCTCATCGAGGAATCGGCGAGTGAACAGGTTGGTGAGGGGATCGCGAATCGATCGCTCGTACATGGTGTTGCGCTCGTCGTCGAGCAGTCGATCGAACATCTCGCGTTCGATCGCGAGGCTGATCGGCCCAGCGATTCGGCCGAGGATCTCGTTGAACTCGGCCGTCGACTCGAATCCCTCCTCCATTCGGAGTACGGCTAGTCCAAGGAACTCCGAGCCGCTCGCACTGAAGAGCGGTAGAACCAAATCGGCCTCGAGGACTGTCACCGGGAGACCGGCAGATACGGCAGCGCTAGTGTCGCTGCTGGACCAATCGGATTCACCTACGTCTCGAAAGCCAGCGGGAACTTCGACAGCTGTTCCGCGGAATCGATCCGACGACGACATCCACAGAGCACGATCGTCCCCGAGTCGGCATATGAGGTCGGTCGCGATCAGCGGCACCACATCGGCAACCTGGCCGAATATATGACTGGCAATCGCGCGAAACTCTCGCTCGCTGGCCATCGTTTCGATCGTGTCGTGGAGAAGATTGTTGAGGGCCTGCAGGTGATGAATGTCGGTGTCGGTGTGGGCGAGAAGGTAGAGGCCACAATCAAGATTCTTGAGTCGATTGATATAGGTCGTGATGTCGTCGCCCACGATGATCTTGCCGTGCTGCGGGGCGATCATCTCGATCGGGAGCAACTCGAATTTGATCATCGCGTTGAGGAGAATATTGCGGTCAGGCATGTAGTGCTCATGGAACGCCCTGACTCCGTCGAAGTCGCTCAGCCCAGCGGTGAACAGCCTGTCGTCAGAGGAGAAGCCGCCGAAGATATCGCTCGACAACAGCGTGCCCGACGACGAATCGAATGTCGTGAATGCGCCGGGAAAGTGAAGGTATGGCGTGAAGACGAACTGAAGTTTCCGCCCATCGACATCGAGCTGCCAGTCGTTCTCGTCAATGAGCCAGAACGGCAACTTGGGTGCGTAGTGCTTGAGCAGCACCGCCACCCTCCAGTGCGTGACCCACGCGGCGTCGGGCCGGGTGATGCTCTCCTCGATCTCGCGCATTGCCCCGCAGATGTCGGGGTCCTGATGGTGCACGACAAACCAGCGGATGTCGTCGAACTCAACCAGCAGATCGATCTTGCGACGTGTCTCCTTCCAGGTCAGAGTCGAACCGGGGTCGAACAGCACCGACTGGTCGCCTCGACGAAGTAGATACGCATGGCATTGGAACGGGTCGTCCTTGATTCGCGATCCCACCCACCAGATGTCGGGTGCCACCTCGATCGGGTCGTCGCCGAATTCAGCGTCGAGTTTCGGTCGCTCGAACATCTTGGTCATGGTAGATCCCTGGACCACGAAGCGAGTTCGTGGAGGTAGTTGGCGCGAACGAATCCCTCGGGATCGGGAACCGAACCGAGGCTCATCGAACCCTTCATCTGGGTGACCGACCGGCATTCGTGTTCGGCCAGCCAGGTTTCGACGGCTGACAACACGCTGGTCACGTGGCCCGGACCTCCACGCAGAATCGCCGATGCCATCATCGTCGCGTCGGCTCCCACCAGCAGCGCCTTGATCACGTCGTCGGCGGTGTGGATTCCGGTGGTCGCGGCTATGGAGCCGTCGACCAGATCACGGAGCACGGCGATCCACCGCAGCGGAAGATTGATCTCCACCGAAGTCGACAGACGTAGATGGGGCTTGACCGTGAGCGTGTCGACGTCGATATCGGGCTGGTATAGACGGTTGAACAACACGAGCCCGGATGCACCGCCCTCGTCGATGATCCGGCGGGCTATGTGGGGGAGCGACGAGAAGAACGGAGTTAACTTCGCCGACACCGGGACATCGACGGTGTCGGCCACCGATCTGATCACCTCGATGTAGCGGTCCTCCACTTCACGACCGTCGGAGTCGGGGTTGGTCGACAACATGTAGAGGTTGAGCTCGATCGCCGAAGCTCCGGCATTCTCGAGATGAGACGCGTAGCGCTCCCAACCTCCGGGCGTGACGCCATTGAGGCTCGCGATGACCGGCACATCAACCGCAGCGCGGGCCGACTCGATCATCGATAGGTAGCCGTCGGGGCCGAGGTTGTAGTCACCGAGGTCGGGAAAGAAACCGTCGGGAGACTCACCGAACGTGGAAAGGCCGGCGTCGAGAACGGTGGCGATCTCCCTCTCGATGTGGGCTATCTGTTCTTCGAACAACGAAGGCAACACCACCGCGCCGATGCCGGCGTCGACCAGCCGGATGATCGAGTCGGTGGAGTCGGTGGCCGGTGACGGTGAGGCCACCAAGGGGTTGCGGAGTTCGAGACCCAAATAGTGGCTGGTGAGGTCGGCGCTCATGACTCGCCCCCTGCGGGATCGTCGTCGTCGGGTTCGACTGGGCGGAACGGTTCCTCGTCGGGCTGCTCGTCGGGAATGACCCGTTCGAGGTCGGCGAACTGCTCGTAGAGCATCCATCTTTCGTCGATGTCGGCCTGGGCCAGCGTCCCAAGTCGTCGTGCCTGCTCCGGGTCGGATCGTTGCAGCATGGCGAATCGAGCCTCGCTCGCCGCCACCTCCGAGAAGGGAATGGACGGCTTGCGCGAATCGAGATGGAAGGCGTGCTTCCCGTTGACGGTGACCCTGGGGTCGTAGCGATAGAGAGGCCAGAACCCGCTGTCGGTCAATAGCTTCTGGTGGGTCATCGAAGTTCCGATGTCGATGCCGTGGGCGATACAGGTCGAGTAGGCGAGGATTATCGAGGGCCCCGAGAACGAGGCGGCCTCGGTGAAGGCCTTCACGACCTGTGTCTGATTGGCCCCCATCGCGACCTGAGCCACATAGACGTCCTCGTAGGACATGGCGATCTGCCCGAGGTCC
>JAJCXX010000050.1 GCA_029263195.1 Acidimicrobiales bacterium | reverse complement strand
GGCCTCGACACCACGTTGACGAGGCCGAGTTCGTGGGCCCGTTGAGCATCGATGACGTCGCCCGTGAGGGCCAACTCCATCGCAATGGCCGGCGGCAACATTCGTGGCAGCCGCACCAATCCACCTCCCACGGCCAGCAGCGAGCGCTTGACCTCGGGTATGCCGAAGGTTGATCGAGTGGATGCCACGAGAAGGTCACAGGAAAGGGCGATCTCGAATCCGCCGGCGACAGCTGGACCGTCGACCGCGGCGATCAGTGGCTTGCTGCGCTCGCGCAGCACGATTCCCCCGAATCCTCCGCGTTCGGTTGCCAGACCCCGAATTCTGCCGGCGGCAACCTCCTTGAGGTCGGCTCCAGCACAGAAGGCCGGGCCTTCGTGGCTCAATACCGCCAACCATAGATCGTCGTCGGACTCCAGCCGATCGATGGCGCTTTCGAGGCCCAAGGCCATTTCGGCATTGATCGCATTGCGGCACTCCGGCCGAGCGAGGGTGATGACCGCGACGCGCCCATCAACCTCGAATCTGATCACTCCGACGCAACCTCTTCGCCCTTTGAGGCGGCGGGGGTAGCTTCCTCGGCAACCGGCTCGGCAACCGGTTCGGCTACCGGCGGCGGGGGAGGAGCGGGCTTGCGTGATCTGCCACGCTTGCGAGCCTCCGGTGCGGCGATGCCGAATTCGGATGCGATCTCCGGGACTCTCGACGCCAACTTCTTCACCGCTCCGAGAAGCTCAGCATTGGGCGACTCGGGTCGGCCTTCGGGCTTGACCGACGATCGAACGGGTGAATAGGCGACAGCATCGAGCACAGTTGCCCAACGATCATGACTGATGTCGGCCGTCAGCGAGCCGGAGGCGAGTGTGGCCAGGCGTTCGGCCATGTCGGGCGGCAGAGGCGCTCCGGCCTTCGGTGGACGGGAACTCAGGCGCAGTGCACGCACGGTTCGACCGTCGGCAATGGTCTTGGCCAGTTCCTCGAGCCACTTGCGGTGTTCGGAGTCGACCCGGGCGGTCAAGCCCGTGCGGAGATCATCGGCGAGCTTTCTCGTCTCGTCGTCGCGCGCCGCGTTCTCGGCTGCGACGACCACGCTGCGAATGTCGCGAAGGTCGACCGTGTCGATCCCGGCCAGAGCGGCCTCGGCACGATCGTGCCATTCGGCAGACTTGAGCGACGGAAGAAGCCTCTCGGCCAGCGTCACGAGCGGCTCCGTCTTGATCTTGGGCATACCCTCGGCGGCTGCCTTTTCGTTCATACGATCGACCGCGGCACGAACTCCGGGAACGCCGCCCTTGATGACTTCCTGAGCCAGGCCACGCTGAATCTCGGGCAGGGCCTTGACGGCCGTGCTCTGGTGAGCACGCTTTGGCCGGAGTCTCGGGGCCTTGGGACGAGCAGGAGCCTTTGGCGTGCTTTCGCGACGGGGCCGATCGGACTTGCCTGAGCCTCGCCCGGAATCGCGCTTCCCGCGACCGCGCTTGTCGTCGCCTCGCGGCTCTCCCCGCTTGCCACCATCGCGACCGCCACCGCCATCGCGACCGCGACCGCGACCGCGGTCACCTCGGTCGCCACGATCATCGCCGCGGCGGGAACGGCCACGACCCTTGGGAGCCAGTTGCGTTGTGACCAGGGGCCCATCGCCACCTGATCCAAGCAGTTCGAGGATCTCGGGCTGCTTGCGGCCGGACTTGGGCGCGAACACCTCCACCACGGTGAGTCCATCGAGGTCTGCTTCGGCCTCGACCTTCACCACATCACCGACGGCCACACCGTCGGGCACCAAGGCACCGTCCAAAGCGCCTTTCGGCTTTTTCGCACCGGAAGCGCGCCAAGTCCAGGTTCCATCACTCTGGGTGGACGTGAGTTCTATTTCAAGCCTGATAGCCACGGGCAGAAACGCTACATGCTGGACGACCCGTCCTGACAGTTCAGAGCAGGAGATCACCCACACATCCACCTCGGCAGAACCGACCGGGTCGGTCGATTTCGGTCAGAGTTGCAAAGATTTCGTCTGCAGGAACTCGTCGATGCCGTATGGACCGTTCTCGCGACCGTATCCGGACTGCTTGTAGCCACCGAACGGAGCGGCGATGTTGAAGCCGCCGCCATTGACGTCGACCGCGCCAGTACGCATCCTTCGCGCCACCGACATCGCTCGTTCGTCAGAGGCCGACCAGACGCCGCCAGCCAGACCGTATTGGCTGTCGTTGGCGATCCTCACCGCGTCGTCGTCATCGTCGTACCCGATGATCGACAACACCGGACCGAAGATCTCCTCCTGAGCGATGGTCATGTCGTTGGTGACGTCGGCGAAGACCGTGGGCTTCACGAAATAGCCCGTCTCATGACCATCGGGCTTTCCGAGCCCGCCGGCCACTACCCGAGCGCCCTCGTCGATGCCCTGCTGAATGAAGCCCTGCACCCGGTCCCACTGGGCCTGAGATATCACAGGCCCGAGATGCATTCCTTCTGCTGCAGGATCGTCGACCTGAGTTGCCGACACTGCCGCGGCTGCGATCTCGACGGCCTCCTCGTATCGGGAGTTGGGGACCAGCATTCGAGTGTGCGCCGTGCAGGTCTGACCGGAGTTGAGGTAGCAGGCGAACACCCCCTTCGGGATGACATCGGCGAAGTCGGCGTCGTCGAGCACGATGTTGGCTGACTTGCCACCCAATTCCAGAGCAACCCGTTTCACACTGGCCGCCGCGGCCGCTGCGACCTGTCGTCCAGCGCGAGTCGAACCCGTGAACGACACCATGTCGACGTCGGGATGGGAAGTGATCGCGGCACCGACAACTGGCCCCTCACCCATCACCATGTTGAATACGCCCGAGGGCAGGCCGACGTCGTGAATGATCTCCGCGAGAATGTATGAATTGAGCGGAGCGATCTCCGAGGGCTTCAGCACCACCGTGCAACCGGCAGCGAAAGCTCCACCGATCTTGCAGATGATCTGGTGCAACGGATAGTTCCATGGGGTGATGCAACCAACCACACCAACCGGCTCCTTCACCACCAGACTGTTGCCGATGGTCTCCTCAAACTCAAAGCTCTCGAGAAGCGACGCATAGGTCGCCATGTTGCCGGCCGGAAGACCGGCCTGGATCATCCCGGACCAGGTGATCGGCATGCCGACTTCGCCGGCAATCACCTCGGCGATCTCGGGTGACCGAGCGGCCAGCCCCTCCTGAATCCGAACCATGTACTTCTGGCGTTCCTCAACATCGGTCGCCGCCCACGAGTCGAAGGCCCGACGAGCAGCAGCCACTGCCTTGTCGACGTCGGAGGCAGTACCAGAGGGAACGCGGCCCATCACATTCTCGGTGCCTGCGTTCACCACGGAGATACTCGTGGTGCCATCGGAGGCAATCCATGCCCCGTCGATGTAGATCTCGTCGTGGTCGCGCATCTGTAATCTCCTGTCAGAACTCTGGCTTGTGGGGTGTGCGAAGAGAGTCTGACACCCCGCCGGGCCCAAGTCAGACTCGGTCGATCAAGTCGTGCGGGTCGGTGTTGGACCCGCACAACACAACGACGACCCGTTCGTCCGAAGAGGGACGGTAGGCGCCCGAGGCGAGGGCGGCCAGCGCGGTAGCTCCACCGGCCTCCACCGCCAGCCGGGCGTCGTCCCAGATCATCTGACGAGCCTCGATTATCTCGCGGTCGGGCACGACCACCGACTCGACACGAGACCCGACGATGGCCCACGGCAGCGAGCCCAACCTCTTGGCTCCGAGAGAGTCTGCTGCCACGCTCTCGATCTCCACATCGACCGGGCCCCCCACCTCGATCGCCGAATGCAAGCAGTGTGAACCGTCTGGTTCGACACCGATGATCCTTGTCGAATCGGGAAGGGCTGCTGCCATGCCAGCAATCAGGCCGCCACCTCCAACCGCGACCAGAACCGTGTCAAACCGATCGACCTGAGCCATCAACTCGAGCCCGACCGTGCCTTGACCGGCGACCGTTAGCGGCGCATCGTAGGGGTGGATGTTGAGCGCCCCGGTTTCGGCCGACCTCTCGTTGCAGGCCAGCCTGGCGTCGTCGTAGAGATCACCTACAACAGTGACTTTCGCTCCGAGCTGACGAATCCGTTGGACCTTCACCGGCGAGGACGCCGACGGGAGGAAGATCTCGACCGCCAAACCGAGAGCCCGGGCGACGTAGGCGACCGCCTGACCGTGGTTTCCACCGGAGGCCGCGATCAGCCCAGCCTGAGGAATCTTGGCCGCGAGCGCACTGTTGAAGCTGCCGCGAGCCTTGAACGACCCGGCGTGCTGTAGACATTCGAGCTTCGCCACGATGTCGTGTTCGAGTCCGAACGACCCCTTCGCCAGCTTCATCACCGGGGTACGGCGCACCCACGGCCGAACTCGGTCGTCGGCTTCCACTGGGTCGACGCCAAGCGCCAAGGCGTTGGATCTCGTCGCGAAGTCGGCTGTATCGGCGAGTCCTTCGGCACCTTCGTTCATCGACGGGCCGATCCAATGGTTCGCGCTACGAGCGGCACCCCCGGCCGGTAGACGAGATGGTGATAGCTCGGGGCATCCAACACGACCATGTCGGCCCGGTAGC
>JAJCXX010000049.1 GCA_029263195.1 Acidimicrobiales bacterium | reverse complement strand
CTCGAGCGCTCCGATGAGGAGGGGAATGGATCCCGGTAGTTTCTTCGCATCTTCGCGGGTCCTGATCGTGGCTGGGAAGGGCGGTGTCGGAAAGACGGCTGCGGCTGCGACAATCGCCGTCGCTGCAGCCCGTACGGGTCGATCGGTGCTCCTCATCGAGGTGTCGGGCCGAACGTCCGCGGCCCCCATGCTCGGAGCCGAGCCACAAGGTTACGAGCAGACCGACCTTGTCGGCACCGGAGCCGGAATCAGTTGCCGATCACTGACCCCCGACCAGGCCTTGGTCGAGTGGCTCTCCGACCACGGTTTCAAACGTGTCGCGAAACGGATGGCCAAAAGTGGGGTGCTCGAAGTCGTGGCGACAGCCACCCCCGGCATCAAGGATCTGTTGGTCCTGGGAAAGATCAAACAACTGGAGACGGCACGAGCCGCCGATCTGATCGTGGTCGATGCGCCCGCCGCGGGCCATGCCCTCGGGTTCCTGCGAAGTCCCGCGGGCGTGCTCGACACTGCCCGCACCGGCACGATCCATCGCCAAGCCGTGGAGGCCATGGCGTTGCTGTCCGACCCTGAACGCTGCCGCGTGATGCTTGTGAGCATCCCCGAGGAGACGCCGATCAACGAGCTCATCGAGACTTCGTTCGCTGTAGAGGACGAGGTCGGAATCTCTCTGGGCCCCGTCATCGTCAACGCAATCCTGCCGGAGATCGACGGGCTCGATCCCGAGAAGGTCAGAAGACCCCACTCAAGGTCGATCACCGATTCGGAGGTTCGTGATATGTGCGCTGCTGCTGCATTTCGTCTCGAGCGCAGCGCACTGCAGAAGGCGCAACTCCTCCGCCTGGCCGCCCAACTCCCACTTCCCCAGATTCGACTCCCCCAACTATTCGTCCCCCATCTCGGACCCGACCAGATCGAGCAGCTCGCCGACTCCATGCTGAGTGGCATCGAATCCCTCGAGGGGGATTCATGACCGGCTACAACGACCTCATCGAAGGTCGCGAGGTCGTGGTGTGTTGCGGAACCGGTGGGGTCGGCAAGACCACCACTGCGGCCGCGACCGCTCTGGCTGCCGCCAACGCCGGCCGCAGTGCCGTGGTCGTCACCATCGACCCGGCACGACGTCTCGCCGACGCCCTCGGAATCGACGAGCTCGACAACACCCCCCGGATCGTTGAAGGTCCATGGCCCGGCCGACTTGCCGCATTGATGCTCGACACCAAGTCGACCTTCGACGACGTCGTCCGACGCAACGCCGCCGACGACGACCAAGCCGAACGGATTCTGGCCAACCGCTTCTACCGCAACATCTCGACCACCCTCTCGGGCACCCAGGACTACATGGCGGTCGAGAAACTGAAGGAGCTATACGACAGCAGCGAATGGGATCTCGTGGTGGTCGACACGCCGCCCACCCGCGACGCTCTGGCGTTTCTCGACGCACCCCTGTTGTTGGCACGGCTGCTCGACAACCCGATCTACCGGATGCTCACGGCCCCCAGCCGAGGAGTGTTCAAGGCCGTCAACAGCGCCGCCCAGACCATGCTGCGGCGGCTGGCGCGGGTGGTCGGCGCCGAAGTGGTCGACGAGGCAGTCGCGTTCTTCCAGTCCTTCGAAGGAATGGAGGAGGGGTTCCGGGCGCGGGCCATGGCCACGCTCGACCTGCTGGCCGACGACCGCACTGCGTTCGTATTGGTGGCATCACCACGATCAGACACCCTCGACGAGGCGCGGTACTTCCTCGACAAGCTCGACTCATCCGGCCTGTCGGTCGGAGCCGTGGTGGTCAACCGGATGATGCCCACAATGTCGACCGCCCCAGCCCGGAGCCGTCAGATCCAGGGAGGCCGGCACCGCAAGCCGATCGCGGCGGCGGCACAGGCCCTGACCGAACACACCTCGGTCGCAGAAGGCGACGACGATCGGATCATCGAGTTGATGAGTGATGTCGAGAACGCAATCCTCGTCAAGGTGCCGTTGCTGCCGTCGGACGTTCACGACATCGACGGACTCAACCAGATCGCTGAGCTCCTGGGAGATGATTCAGGAGGAGTCTTCGTCTAGAGCAGTGACCGCGTCGGCCATCAACTCCTTCACCGGAACGATGCGATCGAATCCGGTGGTATGAAGCAGGCGATTGATGTTGGAACGATCACAGAACACGCTGATACGTCCCTCGTTCTCGCGCAACTTGCGGATTCCGCCGATCAACGCACCCAGCCCAGCCGAGTCGATGAACTGGACCTGGGAGAGATCGACGACCAACCGAGGCTCATCGGAAATGTCGGCGAAGGCCTCCCGAAACTGAGCCACAGAGTAGGCATCGAGCTCGCCCACCGGGCGCAACACGACGAAGTCCGCATCTTCTGCCTTTTCAACAATGATCTCAAGCACCGCGGCATGGTATCGCCATGAGCCACCAGACACCCGACCGTGGCCCCCGAACGGCCCCCGTGTACGATCGCAGAGTGACGGACATACTTCTTGCGACCGACGCCGATTCGATCCTCGACCAGGTCGAGGCCGCCGTAGCCGGCACCCATCTGATCCATCGCATCAGAGCCGGTGCCGACGTGGTCGAAGCAACCGGGCTGGTCGATCCTGACCTGGTCATTCTCGATCTACAGATCGGCAACATGGGCGGAGGTGCCGCCTGCCTGGCTTTGCGCCAAGAGGAAGGAGCGGGCCGACTCGAGGAACGCCCGATTCTGATGCTGCTCGACCGCGAGGCCGACATCTTCCTCGCCAATCACACAGGCGCCGACGATTGGGTGGTCAAGCCACTCGACGCCTTCGGCCTGCTGGCCAAGATCGAGTCAGCGCTCACCCAAGAGGGCCTGCTCGAAGCGCCGTCGGAGGCCTGACTCCGCCTGTCCCCGCTGTGGGATCGCGGCCGCGCTCGCTGTAGCCTTCCGACTCTGCACACGGGCAGTGGCGCAGGTTGGTAGCGCGCCTCGTTCGGGACGAGGAGGTCGTGGGTTCAAATCCCGCCTGCCCGACAAAATGCTTCCGCCGAGATGGCGACTGTTCCCCGGCCGGAAGCTGCGATCGAAGCGCCCATCGTGTGCGTATTCGGCGGCTGAGCATGGCACTATGGCGCGGCGACGGCACTGGCCCCGTCGACAATCAATCATTTTCATCAACCGCCAGCAAGAGAGGTGTTCACCCGCATGACAGATCACTTGTTCCAAAAGGACTTCATATCGACCCAGGACTGGTCGGTCAAGGACCTCAGAACTGCCATCGATCTGGCGGTTCAACTAAAGGCGGAACGGCGATCTGGACAGGTACACGACCACATCTTGAGGGCCAAGACCCTCTACATGTTGTTCTTCGAAGAGAGCACCCGAACTCGTAACTCCTTCGAAACCGGCATGACGCAACTGGGCGGACACTCGGTGTATCTCACACCAGCCGCAACCCAGATCGGTCACGGCGAGAACGCTCAGGACACCGGTCGGGTCCTGAGCAGCTACGGCGAAGGCGTCGCCATTCGCGACTGTCGAACCGACATCGGCCAGCGTTACCTCTACGAGATGGCCGGACACGCCGACGCGCCCATATTCAGCATGCAGGACGACGTCGACCATCCCTGCCAGGCCATGGCCGACCTCATGACGCTGGTCGAGCGATTCGGCTCCGACCTCAGCGGACGCAAGTTCGTGGTCTCCTGGACCCATGCCCCAAAGTACGTGCGTCCGCTCAGCGTGCCGCAGTCGCTGGTGATGTTGATGCCACGATTCGGCATGGACGTCACCCTCGCCTATCCGGAGGGCTACCACCTGATGCCCGACGTCATGGAAACCGCGAAGGCCAACGCCGAGGAAGCCGGAGGCACCTTCACCGAGACCCACGATGTCGACGAGGCCTTTGAAGGGGCCGACTTCCTCTACCCCAAATCGTGGGGGCCGATCATGGTGACCGAAGAACAGGACGAGGTCGAAGCCATGGCCGCCAAGTACACCGACTGGCGCGCCACCACCGAACGCATGGCCTCCGCCCACGACGATGCCGTCTACATGCACTGCATGCCGGTCGACCGGGGCTACGAAGCCGACGAGCAGGTGATCGACGGGTCGCAGTCTGTGATCTACCAGCAAGCCGAAAACCGCCTGCACATCCAGAAGGCCCTGATGGCACTCACGATGGGCGGTGATCTCTGAGATGGGCGACCAAACCAATCTGGAAATACCGGATCAACTGTCGCGCGCCGCGACCCTCGCAAAGGACGCTGCTCCAGCACTCGCCAATGCTCAGATCGAGTACCTGTCCGACATCATCCGTCTGAAGACCTACACCGGTGAGGAGGGTCCGGCAGTGGAGCGGACCCTCGAGGAGATGCGATCAGGTGGCTTCGACGACGTTCGTTCCGCCAGCGCCGGTGATGCGCTCGGCACGGTCGGCTCCGGCGCATACCACCTGCTGTACGACGCTCACCTCGACCACAACGAGATAGCCGACGAGGCGGAGTGGCCGTACCCGCCACTCGAACCCACCGTGGCCAACGGCAAACTGTTCGGCCTCGGCGCCTCAGACTGCAAGGCCGGAGTGGCCTCGATCGTCTACGGCGCCCGACTGGCCGCCCAACTCGACCTCACGGCCGGTTGCACGATCACCGTGCAGGGCGCCACCCTCGAAGAGGACGCCGAGGGATTCTCCATGCGTCACCTCATGGAGTCCGACGACTTCCCCAGACCCGACGCGGTTCTGCTGGCCGAAGCCACCGACCTGACTCTGCGACGGGGCCACCGAGGACGCTGCGAGGTACGCGTGAAGGTGCGAGGGAAGTCGGCCCACGCCTCCACCCCCGAGTTGGGGGATAACGCCATCTTGAAGATGCGACCGATCCTCGACGCCCTCGAAGCCATGACCCCCGGGCTGCCCACCAACGAGGCGCTCGGATCGGGCACCCAGGTCGTCACCATGATCGAAGGACCGCGCACCCCCAACAGCGTGCCATCGTGGTGTGAGGCCACCATCGACCGACGTCTCACACCCGGCGAGACCCCCGAGAGCGTCACCGCGGAAATCAATTCGGTGGTCGGATCGCTCGGCGGAGTCGCCGTGGTGCCGAACCAGAAGGTCACGAGCTGGACCGGACTCGACCTGAGCGGCCCGGCGTTCTTCCCGGGCTGGCTGCTCGACGCCGACGACCCGCTGATCGAAGCCGGCCGACTCACCTGCGCGGCCCTCTGGGGGCACGCTCCACCAGTCGACATCTGGAAGTTCAGCACCAACGGCACCTACTCGGCCGGCGAGGCCGACATCCCCACGTTGGGGTTCGGCCCCATGGAGGAGCAGTACGTCCACACCGCACTCGACCAGGTCGATCTCGCGAAACTGCTGAAGGCCGTCATGTTCTACGCGGTCCTGCCCACCGCCTACACACTCGTCCGGTCGGGCTGAGCGGCCTTTTCGTCAGGCCGTAGCGACGACGACGTGGGCCCTCACGGGCACTGACAAGGCTTCACCCTCGATGAAGTCATCGAGAGAAGCCAGCATGGACCCAATCATCCTTGTCCGGTCGTCGGCGTCCATACTCGCGATGAGACCGGCAATCGGTAGAGCCGACAGGTTCCCCTGGATTGCTTCCAGTGCCGACGCCGCCGTTCGCATCAACTCCACCGCTTCCACCCGCACCGACGTGAATCCGGCCTCCGCGAAGAGCTCGTGTAGAGCGTCGCGATCACCAAATCCACACGGCGCCGTCATGGTCTGTCCTGCCTCCGTCGACAGATGTTTGGTCAGTCCGTCGGCCATCGCCGCCAGGTACGGATTCACACCGACAGACCGCCACACGCTCACCGCGGCCGAGCCACGGGGTCGAAGTACTCGCCTCATCTCCGACACCGCCGCGGCCTTGTCGGGAACGAACTGCAGCCCCTGCTGACACAACACGGTGTCGAATGCGTCCGAATCGAACGGCAGAGCTTCCGCATCGGCGACACGCCACTGCACCGGGGAACCCTCGATCGGTTGGGTCCGGGCCTCGGTCAACATGTCCTCGTTGAGATCCGACGCAACCAGCTCCCCGAATTCACCGATTACCGGCGCTGCCGCTCGCACCACGATCCCTGTCCCGCAAGCCAGATCCAACACCCGCGAACCAGAGCGCAACTCGGCCCGCTCAACCAGATCGTCGGCCCATGGCGCGAACCACGATGCGACGTACAGTTCGTACTGTCGAGCCGCGTCGCCCGATACCTGCCACTGCTCTTGAGCATTCATCGCTGGATACTGACACAGGCACCAGCACCGCTGCTTTCAGATCAGGGCCAGAGCGGCTCGGGAACCTCGAATCCGATCGGCTGACCCCAACTGTTGCGGTACGACACCTCGTGAACCGGTCGGCGCTGCGCGACCCCCCAACGGCCGGTCGGGAACCCCATCGGAACACAGCAGGCCATGCGCCAACCCTTGTCGTCGGGCACACTCAGCAGGGCGTGGACCTCATCGGCCTTCATCGACAGGATGCTGGTCAGAGAGGATCCCACTCCGTCGGCCCGGGCCTGCAACATCGCGTTCCAGACCGCCGGGAAGATGGAACTGCCACTCGAGTCGGCTCGGTCGAACGCGAAGAGCATCAGTGGATAGTTCGCGAAGTTGTCCTGGGCCCAGTCAACCGACTTCTTCATCCGCAGCATCTGCTTCGAACGATCAGACTCCGGATCGGCGGAGACCGCTTGGAGACGGTCCTTGTAGAAGGTGGACCAGAGAGTGTCGATGCACTCGCTGTAGAACTCTCCGATCGTTGCCCTGACTTCGGGGGCATCGACGAGCAAGAACCGCCACGCCTGACCATTTCCCCCGGTTGGGGCCCGAATCGCCGCATCGAGGATACGGGCCTGGATATCTTCGGGGATCGGATCGGGCCGCACTCTGCGCATCGCCCTCGTCGTGTACAGCGCTTCTCTGATGTCCATGATTCCCCCTCGATGTTCTTCGAAGCGTAGGGTCGCGGGGTGCACCGTCGACTCTCTTCCCTGATCATTCTCGTACTCGTCGCCGCATCATGTGGCTCCGGCGGTTCCTCGAGCAGTTCGACCGAGACCACGACCACGGTCGCGCCCACCACCACCGCACCAGTCACCACGACCACGGCGCCGCCCACCACTACAGCAGTCGTCACGACCACCACAGAACCGCCCACGACCACCACGGCCGCGCCTCCCACCCCCGACGAACTCGCCGGCGCCGGACCCTACGAGGTCGGGGTCACCACCCGGACACTGCCGACCGGCAACCTCGTAGAGATCTACTACCCGTCTACCGAAGTCGCGGCGGGACGATCCGAGGAGTATCGGATCCGCGACTACGTACCTGCGTTGATGGCCGCCCTGATTCCACCGGAATCTCTCGATTCCTTCACTGTCGAAGCGGCCCGTGATGCGCCGGCATCGCCCGGCGAGCCTTTCCCAGTCGTGTTGTTCAGCCACGGATTCTCCGGCTTTCGACTTCAGTCGACGGCCCTGCTGAGGCACCTCGCTTCTTGGGGAATGGTCGTCGCGTCGCCCGACCATCCGAGTCGCGACCTTTCCCACATACTCGGCGAAGCTGACGAGGACGCTCCCGACGCCGCCGACGATCTGCGGGCCACGCTCGCAGTTCTCGGTGATTCGCTGGGAGATCCGGTTCTCGACAACCTCGCCGACACATCGTTGGTTGCGCTCGGCGGACACTCTGCCGGTGGATTCACCATTGTCTCGGTGGCCGGCGATGACGGCATCGCCGGCTACGTCAGCTATGCCTCCGGGGCCGGCGAAGGAATCGAGCTTCCGGATGTGCCGTCGCTGTTTATCGCCGGTTCCGGCGACACCGTCGTCCTACCCGAGGTCACAGCCTCGGCGTTCGAGCGGGCTCCCTCTTCAAGTTGGATGTGGACCCTCGATCAGACCGGACATCTGGCATTCAGTGACCTGTGTGCCGTGGGCGATGGCGACAGCACTCTCATCGATCTCGCAGAAGCAGCAGGAGTGGGCGACTTCATTTCCGAAGAACTTCGTCGGCTGGGCACCGACGGCTGCGAGCTACCCAACCGGCCGGTCGAAGAGGTCTGGCCGGCGATCCACCAAGCCAGCACCGGTTTCTACCGTTGGGTTTTCGGCATCGACGCCGAACCTCTGGGACTCGATTCGACCACCGTCGAGTCGGTAACAGTCGATTCGCACTGACCCCCACCCCCACCTAACCGAAATCAGGGAGCGGTGCCCACAATCCTTGTGGGCACCGCGCCCTGATTTCGGTCGGGTGACGGGCGCTGGGGGCGCTGGGAGGGGGTTATAGAGTCGGGCGGCATGGAGTTGGCTGAACTACAGGAACTGATGGACCGTCTCTACGGTGAGGCCGATCGGGAGCGCGGGGTCCCGGCGACCGTTGCCTGGCTGTGTGAAGAACTCGGCGAGTTGGCTCAGGCCGTCCGCAAGGGATCCCACGACGAACAGGTCCACGAGATCGGCGACGTCCTCGCGTGGCTGGCCTCTCTCGCCAACCAGATGGACATATCGCTCGACGACGCCGTAGCCCGCTATGTGAGCAACCCACCCTGAACGGTTAGGCCTGCTGCTGGGCTACCAGAGCCTCGGCAATCTGAATCGTGTTGAGGGCCGCACCCTTGCGGAGATTGTCGTTGGAGATGAACAACGACAATCCATTTTCGGTCGTCGGGTCGCGGCGAATACGTCCGACGAACGACGGATCGGCACCGGCGGCAGCCAATGGAGTCGGCACATCCGACAGGGCCACACCCGGCGCCGCGGCCAGGATCTCACGGGCCCGATCAGCGCTGATGGGGCGGGCGAAACCGGCGTTGATCGACAACGAATGCCCGGTGAACACAGGAACCCGTACGCAGGTTCCTGCCACCAGCAAGTCGGGAAGACCGAGAATCTTGCGGCTCTCGTTGCGGAGCTTCTGCTCTTCGTCGGTTTCCTCGGAGCCGTCGTCGACGAGGTTGCCGGCGAGCGGGATCACGTTGAAAGCAATGGGCTCGACAAAGTTGGGGCCGGCGTCGAGACCAGCGGCCGCACCATCGAAGGTGAGAGCCGGACCGTCCGTGCCGACCTTCTGGGCCTGCACATCGAGCTCATTCACACCCGAGAGACCGGCGCCCGACACTGCCTGGTAGGTCGACACGACCAGCGACTGGAGTCCGGCCTCGTCGCTGAGCGGCTTGAGGACCGGCATCGCGGCCATCGTGGTGCAATTGGGGTTGGCGACTATTCCCTTGGGGATCGACCGCAGGGCCTCGGCGTTTACCTCGGGCACGACGAGCGGAACGTCGGGGTCCATACGCCACGCCGAGGAGTTGTCGATCACGATCACACCCGCGGCGGCCACCTTCGGGGCCAGATCCCTGCTGGTTTGACCTCCGGCGGAGAAAATGGCGATGTCGAGGCCCGTGAAATCGGCGGTTGCCGCGTCCTCCACGACGATCTCCCGGACCTGCCCGTTCGGGCCGGCCCATTCGAGAGTGGTGCCCGCCGATCGGGCCGAAGCGAAGAATCGCAGATCGTCGATCGGAAAATCTCTTTGCGAAAGCAGGGAACGGACTACTCCGCCCACCTGCCCGGTTGCTCCCACTACTCCTACATGCATGCCAGTGAGGGTACCGCCGCTGCCCCGTGTGCTCCTAGTGATTTCCGGACTGTCGCTCAGCCCACCACGAATCAAGCCTCTTGTAGACCTCTTCGTCGGACAGTTGCCCTTCGCTGCGCTTCAGTTCGAGCAGCCAGCGCATGGCGTCCCCCACATCAGGACCGGGATCGAGCCCCAAATGCGACATCACTGCGTCTCCGTCGACCTGGGGCCGCTCGGCCGCCCGCCTCTGATCCTCGGCCAACTTGGTAATTCGACTCTCGAGTTCATCGATCGACTCGTTGAGCGCATCTTCCTTGGCCCGATGGCGGGTGGTGCAGTCGGAGCGAACAAGAGCGTTGAGGCGAGGCAGCAGCGGGCCGGCCTCGCGTGCGTAGCGCCGGACGGCCGAATCGGACCAGCCGTCGCCGTATCCCTTGAACCTCCCGGAGAGCCGCACCAGCTCCGTCACCTCATCGACGACCTCCGGCGGAAAATCCATGGCCGTCATGCGTTTGCGGGCCATTCGAGCGCCAACAGCTTCGTGATGTCGAAAGGTGACCCCACCGTGTTCGAAGCTTCTGGTTCGCGGCTTGGCAATGTCGTGGAACAGTGCGGCCATTCTCACGTAGAGATCCGGAGGGGTCTTGCCAACCACGACGATGGTGTGCTCGAGGACATCCTTGTGACGATGTACGGGGTCCTGTTCCATGCGCAGCGCCTCGAACTCCGGCACGAGCCGGTCCATCAACCCGGCGTCGACCGCGTTCCAGAGAGCCGAGACGACATCGTCGGACATCAGGATCTCGGTCAGTTCATCCGCTGGTTTGTCGGTCGAGGGGGTGGTGTTCATGGGCGGCAGCAGTCTACGGTCGACATTCCCGACCTGAGATGAGGATTGCGGAATGCCCGTCGAACTCTTTCGACTCGCCAACAAGATCGCGATCATCACCGGCGCGGGCCGAGGCATCGGAGCGGCGTGTGCGGAGACTCTCGCCGAAGCCGGAGCCGATGTCGTGATAGGCGCCCGAACCGGCGATCAGCTGGCCGCTGTCGCCGAACGGGTCGAGCGCCTCGGGAGGCGGGCCGTGCCGGTGGTCGGCGATCTTTCGGAGCGCGACGGTCTGGGCGCTCTCGTCGACGCCGCCAAAGCCGAGTTCGGTGGCGTCGACATCGTTGTCAACAATGTCGGAGGGGCCATGCCGAAGGCATTCCTCGACACGTCTGAACGCTCGTTCGAACGCGCCTTGCACTTCAACGTCACTACCGCTTTCAATCTGACCCAGCTCGCCGTGCCGTCGATGCTGGAACGAGGAGGGGGAAGTGTCGTCAACATTGCTTCGACGGCCGGACAGTTCGCGTCCCGCGGCTTCGCGGCCTACGGCACAGCCAAGGCCTCGCTGATCCACTTGACCCGTGAGTTGGCTCAAGACCTCGCTCCGAAGATTCGGGTCAATGCCGTCTGCCCGGGAGCAATTGCCACCTCAGCGCTCGACATCGTGCTCCAGAACGAGGAGCTCGAACAGGCGATGATTGCCGGCACCCCGCTCCGTAGACTCGGCCGACCCGAGGAGATCGCCGCCGCGGTTCTCTACTTCGTCAGCCCGGCCGGTGGATACACCACTGGTCAGGCCCTGGCGGTCTCCGGAGGTATTCAGGGCTCCAACCTGGAGCTCGGAATCCCCGACATCTAGCAGATAATCGCCGGAGATCGCAGTGACCTCGCTCGAATCCCTCATCCACACCGAACTCGACGAACCCGTTCCATCGAAGGTTCTCGTGATCGTGGCCCACCCCGACGACATCGACTTCGGAGCGGCCGGATCCGTGGCGACGTTCGCCGACCACGGGATCGAGGTCGTCTACGCGCTCGTGACCGACGGCGATGCCGGAGAGCCCGCCGACCTCACGCCACTCGAACTGAAGAACATTCGCCAGGCCGAACAAGAAGCGGCCGGAGCTGTCGTCGGGGTGAGCGAGATCCACTGGCTGGGATTTCGCGACGGCGCTGTGGTGGCCGACCTCGATCTTCGTCGGGGTGTCACACGAGTCATTCGCCAGGTGCAGCCCGATCTGGTGATCACCCAGTCGCCGATTCGCGACCTCGATCGGATCTACGCCTCACACCCCGACCACTTGGCCACCGGTGAGGCGGTCACCTGCGCGGTGTATCCCGATGCCCGCAACGCCCACTCGTTTCCCGAGCTGCTGCATGAGGGCCTCGAGCCTCATTCGGTACCCCGGCTGTGGTTGATGGCCAATGCGGAGAACAATCTCTGTGTCGACATCACCGACGCCTTCGACCGCAAGATCGACGCCCTGCTGGCCCATCACAGCCAGAACGACTCCCGAGCCGAAATGCTTCCCAGCATGATCAAGGAGTGGGGCGAGTCCAACGCACGACGTTTCGGTGTTCCAGGCCGAATCGTCGAGTCGTTCCGTTGCGTCAACACTGAATGACTCCACCCGGCCGCTCCATGTGAGTGGTTGATTGCCTCTCTGTGTCGACAAGCGACCATCGATGACGGCCGGATTGCGGTTTGGAGGCGATCCGGTGGCGGTGGGAACCCACTGGTGATCCATCCCGTCGTAGATGCGACCAACAGGACGGGGAGGTCCCTATGTCGAAATTCAACTTATCCATGGCGCGTTTGAGGCGGAGTCCGCTGGCGTTGCTGATCGTTTTCGCACTGATTCTGGCGTCGTGTGGCGATGACGGCTTCGGTTCCGCTGCTACGTCGTCCCCCGCGGCGTTCGACTCCGATGTGGCTGCGAACACAACCATCGCGCCGGACTCGCTCGCCGATGTCGGGGACACCTCTCAGACGACCATGGCGCCGGCCACCACCGTGACGCAGGCAGCTGCAGACAGCGCCGCGAACGACGCCTCAACCGGCGACACACCGGGCCTGGCCGTACCCACCGCTCTGACGCCAGCCGACATCGGTCGCGACATCGTCTTTCGTGCGACCATCGATGTGGAAGTCGAGGATGTAGCCGCAGCCGGGGCCGAGGCCCGCAACGCTGTCGTGGCCCTCGGTGGGATCGTCTTCGGTGAATCCACCACCACCACCGGATTGCCACGAACCGTTCTCACTTTCAAGGTTCAGCCCGTCGACTTCGATGCCGCTCTCGCTGCCATCTCACGGATCGGCGAGCTCGTCGACCAGCAGATAAGCGCCGACGACGTCACGGATCGCGTCGTCGACCTCCAGAGCCGTGTCACGACAGCGGAGTCGAGCGTCGAGCGTCTCAGGAACCTGCTCGATCAGGCCGGCGACATCAACATCCTGGCCAGCCTCGAGAATCAGCTTCTCGACCGTGAGACCCTGCTTGAACAGCTTCGAGGCCAGCTCCGCACGTTGCGGGATCAGGTCTCCCTCGCCACCATCACGCTCAGCATCACCCAGGCGCCCACGGTGATCCCACCTGCAGCGATAGATCTGATTGCCGGACTCGGCACCGATCGCAACGATGCCTGCCCGGGCTCGCTCGAACTGTCGGTCGACGGAGACAAGGCAGCCACGATCTGTGTGGAAATCGAGAACATCGGAGAGTCCGCTCTCACCGATGTTCGTGTCGAGAGCGGCCAACTGCGGTTGCGTCTCGCCGACTTCACGATCATCGAAGGCGACCCCACACAGCTCGAGCCGGGCGGGAGGCTCGTTGCGGCAATCGATCTCGATCTCGTCGACGGTCTGCTCAGACGTCGGGATGCAACTCAAGGAATCGTGATCGACATTCAGGCGTCGGCCGACCCAATCGACTCCCCGAACAGCACCATCGAGTCGTCGACCGCTGTCACGCTCGTTGCCAACAGCTCCAACCCACTGCCGGGCTTCGGCGACTCCCTGTCGGCGGGCACCTCGGCCCTGGCGCTGGTCGGAAGCCTGCTGCTGATCGTGATCGGCGGCGGACTCCCGTTCGTGCCCATCCTTGTGATCATCGCGGTCATCGCCTGGTGGCGGCGCCGAAGGTTCGCCTGGGTCGAACATGTCGAACCTGTCGAGCCGCTCGATCAGGACGATCAGGACGAGAAGTAGCGTCCGGCCACGCCGTCGAGGACCGTTTCGAGACCCTCGGAAAAACGTTCCTCGGCGGTGAGATCACTGACACAGACATCACGGAACCGGATTATCGGGAGGTATTCGGCGGATACCTCACGGGTCCCGGGTCCCTCGCCGGCACGCAGCCTGCGCATCGAACCGTGCTCTTGGATGATCGTGCCGATCACCCAACTCGACACTGCGGTGAATGCCAACGCTGCGGTGCGAATGTCGGTAGTGACCTCTTCGAATATCGACAGGATGCGGCTCATGAACTCGAGCCCCTGGGCCGACTGAAGGGGCCGATCAACCAGCAGGCTCACGGCCTGAGGATGGGCGTCGGCCACCCTCACATAGGCGGCGGTCATCATCCGGGCCTTGTCACGCCAGTTGCCCCCGGGCTCGCCGTAGCCCGCGATGATCTCTCCGTAGAGACGATCGGTGACGGCGGAGAGCAGATCGTCCTTGCTGTCGACATGGTTGTAGAGCGACATGGCTTCGAAACCGAGTGCGGCCCCGAGCTTTCGCATGCTCAAGGACTCGAGTCCGCTCTCGTCGATCAGGTCGATGGCAGCCGCAGCCACTCGATCTCGCGACAACGGCATTCGTTCGACAAAGGTCATCGTCCGAGTCTATGAGCCCCACTCGGCTACGAGGAACGAGCCCATCCCATCCTCGTCGCACAACGCCTCGGCTTCCCTGACACGACTGCGCGCCTCGAGGGCCTGAAGGTCGCCTATGTGGGCCCGCTCCAGCCAGATTCGCTTTCCATCCTCGACCATTTCGTCGACTCCGTGGTGCCGTAGAAACTCCGCTTGCGTCCGCAACAGCGAAGCCTCCCGGTCGAGCTGCATCTGATCGAACGCAACATCGGTGGTGATGTCGGTGCCACCGGGATCGTCCAGCCACCCGACCACATCGGTGTGTTGGGTGTGGGTGCGCAACCAGCCGCCTTCGCGACCGGCCAGATCTGGGGTGGAGGCGCCGTAGTCGAAGACGACGACCCTGCCGCCGGGCACCGTCTCCAACGCTGACTCGATCCAGGACCGGGCCGCGGCTTGCCACGGCACCCGCACCCCTGCTTCGGCATCCGGGGCGACGCGCTCCAAATCGCGCTCCGTGTCGACAGCGAGTTCGGCCACGGTCGCCTCGAAACGATCATCGGCTGTCGAATCGACACGCACCTCACGCCACCCCTCCTGTCCCCGTTCCAGAATCCTGAAGGGCAGGTTGTCGAGAAGCTCGTTGGCCAACACCACCCCGACTCCGACCTCACCACCGTCGTCCCATGCCCTTGAACTCGCCTCGTCGAGAGTGGCCACCGACCGTAGGAGATCGTGTCGGGGATGGAGCTGGCGTTGCGCCGGCGAGGTCTCCACCGCCCACCATCGCAGAGCACCTGATCTTGCCGCCTCGCCGTCGGCTCTCAGAACCGATCGGGCGAGCGTGCCCGGCCCGGCCCCGACCTCGAATACGGGAAACGAACCGGGTCGACCGAGCTCGATCCACCATTCATCGACCGCCCGGGCCAACACCGCGCCGAACAGCGGACCGACCTCGGGCGCGGTGAGGAAATCGCCTCGTCGACCGGCCCGCCCACCTGTCATGTAGAAGCCGTCGTCGGGGTCATAGAGCGCGGCTCCGACCCAGTCATCGACCCGCATCGACCCGCCCTCTCGGATGTGCCGGTGGAGTCTGTCGGCGAGCGATTCAGCGCTCACCGAGGAATCAGCCGCCGACGCCGACGAGCAGGCTGACCTGCGTGAAGTGACCGATCAAGCCGGGGCCGACACCGAACGCCAGAGTGACGACGGACGTGATCGCGAGTGCGGCCGCGAGCGACGCCGGAACACTGACTCGGTCCATGTTGCCGTCGGGGACTTCCTCGACCCACATCTTCACCGCGACCCGACCGTAGTAGTAGAAGGCCACAACGGAGTTGACGGCAACCACCACAGCCAACGCGGAACCCCAGGCCGTGCCGGGAGAGATCAACGCCTCGAGCACTCGGAACTTGCCGAACCAACCACCCAGTGGCGGGATACCGGCGAGCGAGAACAAGAAGACGGTCATCAACACGGTGAGACCCGGGGCGTATCGGAACAGCCCTCGGTAGTCGTCTATCTCGGCCGATCGAGTCTTGCGGGCAACCGCCATGACCACGGCGAACGCGCCCAGATTCATGGCCGCGTAGATGGCCAGGTAGGTGACCGTGGCGGCGAGCGCCTGGTCGGCCACGATCGTGGTGGCTCCCCCGGTGGTGACCACATCGGTCGACAGCACAGCCAGCGGGGCCAGCATGTATCCGGCCTGGGCCACACCCGAATATGCCAGCATTCTCACGATGTTGGTCTGGCGCAACGCAACGGTGTTGCCCACCGTCATCGACGCTGCCGCGAGGATCCAGATGAGCGGCTGGTAAACGTCGTCGCGGCCGATCAGACCAACGAAGAGAATGTTCATGAGGCCCACGAAACCGCCGGCCTTCGACGCCACCGACAGGAATGCGGTGACAGGGGTGGGTGCTCCCTCGTAGGTGTCGGGGGCCCAGGTGTGGAACGGAACCGCCGAGACCTTGAAAGCGAACCCGACCACCACAAACACAATGCCCAGCGTGACGACCGCTGACGGGCCGCCCGACCCGCTCACCGCCTCGTTGATGCCCGACAAGAGGGTGGTGCCGGAACTGCCGTAGAGCAGCGACATCCCGTAGAGCATCACCGCCGACGCGAACACGCCCATGAGGTAGTACTTCATGCCGGCCTCGTTGCTCTTGAGGTCGCGCTTGCGCCACGTCGAGAGCATGTAGGCCGGAATCGACAGCAATTCGAGAGCCACGAAAATGCTGATGAGATCTCGGGCCGAGGTCATCAGCAACATGCCGAGCACCGACGTGAGCAGGAGGCCGTAGTACTCGTTCTCCCAGTAGTCGCCCTCAGAGATGTAGTTGGTCGACATCAACACGACCACATAAGTCGAGAGAAGGAAGATCGCCTTCATGATCAACGCGTAGTCGTCGACCACGAACGCCCCGCCGAACATCGACCGGGGCTCTCCATCAACCGCCAGAGTGATCACCGGAATCATCGCCGCCAACAAACCGACAGAAGCAAGGCCGGCAACCAAGGCACGGGCCCGCTCTTTCCAGACAATGTCAATCACGGTGAGCAGCACGCCGACACCGAGCAGGATCAGCTCAGGCGAAGCAGCATGCCAGTCGATCGGCGGCCGGGAGAAGTGCTCCCCAGCCATGGCGAATACGGCGAACATAGGTATCAGCCCCCGACGGCCGCTTGGACGACCGACGTGCAGCCGTCAGGCTGCTGGAGACAGTTGTCGAGGATCTGCGTGACCGCCGGATCCGTGACATCGAAGATCAGCCCCGGAAGCACACCGAACACCACGATCAGAATCAGCAGTGGAGTCCACGCCAGCCACTCCTGGGTGTTGACGTCGGTGATGTTGGGGTCGTCGGCGAACTCGGCCGATGGCTCACCCATCGCCGTGCGCTGATAGAGCCAGAGCAGATAACCCGCGGCCAGCACGGTGCCGACCGCAGCAATCACCATGTAGGTGCGGAACGTGACCTCAGACAGGCCGTTGGCCGGGCTGTAGGCCGACAAGATCGCCGGGAACTCGCCCCAGAACCCGGCCAGACCGGGCAGACCGAGCGATGCCATGGAGACGATGCCGAGGATCCAGCCCAACTTTGGCGCCTGGATCAACATGCCGCCCAGGCGGCTGATATCGAGAGTGTGGTAGCGCTCCTTCACGGAGCCGGCCACGAAGAAGAGCATGCCGGTGATGAGGCCGTGAGCGACCATTCCGTAGATCGCAGCGTTGAAGCCGAACGGTGTCATGGTGGCGATCGCCAACATCACAAAACCCATGTGGGCCACCGACGAGAACGCGATCAGGCGCTTCATGTCGGTCTGGGCCAGACATCCGAGCGCGCCGTAGATGATGCCGATCACCGCGACGAGCCCGATCCACGGGGCCCAGGTCGTGGCGGCTTCGGGAAGCATCGGTATGGCGATGCGAAGGAATCCGTAGGTGCCGAGCTTCAGCAACACCGCGGCCAGGATCACCGAACCCTGGGTGGGTGCCTGGGTATGGGCATCGGGCAGCCAGGTATGGAACGGGAAGATCGGAACCTTCACCCCGAACCCGATGAACATCGCGCCGAAGATCCAGAGTTGCGTCGAGTGAACGATGCCCGAGCCGGCCGACTCGGTGAGCAGACGCATGTCGAACGAATGGAGCGCGGCGCCGGTTGCTGGGTCTTGAGCGAGGAAGAACAACGCCAGGAACCCGAGCAGCATCAGCGCCGAACCGAACAACGTGTAGAGGAAGAACTTGAGCGACGCGTAGCGCCGGTCCTCTCCGCCCCACACCGCGATCATGAAGAACATTGGCAGGAGCACGACCTCGAAGAAGAGGAAGAAGAGGATGAGATCCTGGGCTATGAACGTGCCCACCATGCCGGTTTCGAGGATGAGATTGAGAATCAGGAACGCCTTGGCGTTGCCCGGATTCGGGATGTGGTGCCACGAGTAGATGATCACCAGCGGCACGACCAGCACGGTCAGGGCCAGCAGCGGAATCGAGATGCCATCGAGCCCGATGATGTATCGACTGTTGATTACGTCGATCCATCCCTTGTCCTGCACGAACTGAAGGGTTCCGGCGTCGTCGTAGTCGAAGTCGATCATCAACGCCGCGACAAGGCCCAGCGTGACCAGCGATGTCAGCAGAGCGATCTGCTTGTGGGCTTCCTCCTCACGTTCGGGTATGAGCATCATCACGGCCGCCCCGATGAGAGGGACGAAGATGATGGCTGTGAGGCCCCATGTGTTCAGGAAATCCGTCATTGTTGTTCCCGGGTTCCAGTCAGAGTGTTCAGAAGATTCATGGTGTTGAGAGGCATGTTCAGAGAGAAAGGACGACTACGAGGATGCCGCCGAGGATGGCGGCACCAGCAAACAGAAGCGCGGCGTATTGCTGGACCTTGCCGGTCTGCACCCGACGGAAGATTCCGCCCAACGCGTCGGAGATCCGGCCGCTGCCGTTGACCGTTCCGTCGACCACGGCCTGGTCGATCTTGTCGTAGGTGAGCTGGCCCGCTTTCACCGAGGTCCGCCCGGCGAGATCGACCGTGCCATCAATGACGTTCTGGTTGACCCAGTTGGCGCCACGGGCGATCGCACCCTTGGTGGTGCCAGCGATCACGTCGGTGTAGAGGTGATCGAGGTAGTACTTCTCGACCAGAAGGGTGTGTCCGGCTCGAGCCACGGAACTCTTCGACACGAAGCCGTCGGGAAGCTCGGTCAGTGACTCGCCGGTGGCCCGGGCAAGTCGGTCGACCTTCACGAAGTAATACCAATAGGCGTATCCGATACCGGCCAAAGCAACCAGACTCGACGCGATCGCCAGCGAATAGCTCGGGGTGGCGTGGCTGATCGGCGGGAAGTACCCGGCGACCGGTTCGACGTAGTGGCCGAAACGCTCCTGCCACGACGAGTGATTGCCGGTGATGAAACCGGCGGGAAGATTGAACAAACCGGCAAACAGCGCGAACGCCGCAAGAATGTAGAGAGGAACGATGATGCGGCGGCCCGATTCGTGAGGCGTGCCGTGGCCTCTGAACTCGCCGAAGAAGGTGAGGTAGATCACGCGGGTCATGTAGGCGCCGGTCAGCGCCGCCCCCACCGTTCCCATCACGAGATGGAACGTGTAGGCGCCATTGCCGCCGGTGCCGCCGAACAATCCCCATCCACCTGTTCCCGCCAAGATCTCGTCCTTCGACCAGAATCCGGCGAGAGGGAAGACGCCGGCGAGCGCCAGCGAAGCCACCACAAACGTGCGATAGGTGTGCGGCATCCATTTGCGAAGACCACCCATGTCGGTCTTCATGTCGAAGCTGTGCACGGCATGACTCGCCGAACCGGCACCGAGGAACAGACAAGCCTTGAAGAAGGCGTGAGTGAACAGGTGGAACACCGCAGCGGTCCAGGCGCCCACACCAAGGGCCATCGCCATGTATCCGAGCTGGCTGATCGTCGAGTAGGCCAGAACCTTCTTGATGTCGTTCTGGACGAACGCCAACAGGCCACCGAACACCAACGTGATGGCGCCGATGGTGGCCAGCAAGTTGATGCTCGACCCACCGATCTGCATGCCTTCGAAGAACACCGGATAGAGCCGAGCCACCATGTAGATGCCCGCCACGACCATCGTCGCGGCATGGATGAGAGCAGAGACCGGAGTGGGACCGGCCATGGCGTCGGGCAGCCAAGTGTGGAGCACGAACTGGCCCGACTTCGACATCACCGCCGTGGTGAGCGACATGGCAGCGACCACCAACGCGGTGTGGCTGACACCACCGCTGATGATGTTGCTGTTGATAGTGAGAATGTCGAAACTGCCGTGACCGGCGGCCCAGAACAAGATGATGACCCCGACCAAGAGACCGACGTCGCCGACCCGGTTGGTGAGGAACGCCTTCATGGCCGCGTCGGAGTTGGGTTTCTCTTCCCACCAGTGGCCGATCAGCACCCACGAACAGACACCGACAAGCTCCCAACCGACGATCATCTGAAGGATGTTGTCGCTGAGCACGAAGAACAGCATCGAAGCCGTGAACAGGCTCAGGAAAGCGAAGAAGTGGGTGTAGCGGCGGTCGCCCGCCACGTAGTCGGTGCTGTAGATGTGGACCAGGAGCGATACAAGCGTCACCACGAACAGCAGCACGACGCTGAGTCCGTCGACGAGGATTCCGGCGTCGAAGGCGACGTCGCCGTTGTGGAACCAAGTAGTGCTCGAATGAACGGCGATGGTCGGGGATTCGGCCTCGCCGTGGGCCTCGCCGGCGGCGCCCTCCTCGGCGTGATCGCCCTCGGCCGGAGTCTCCTCCGCCGCCAACACGATCTGATCGACTGACTCAGAAGATCCGTCGATTACCAGAGCGTGCTCGCCCGACTCTTCCGGAAGCGTGAAGTTGTCGCGGTGATCGATCCATGCGATTCCGGCCACGACCGAGAACAGGAACGCCAGCCCAACCGCAGCAATACCGACCTCGGCGCCCTTCCTGGGCATGCGCTTTCCGAAGAACAGGATCACGAGGAACGAGAGCGCTGGCAGCAGCGGAACAATCCAGGCGTGCTCGAGGAACCAGTTGGCGCCGTCGGAAACGGCGAGCGGGACGCTGGTGGCACCCTCGGCGGCTAGTAGAAGCAGGTTCACGACTGTGTCAGCCCTTCAACAGGTCGGCCTGGGAGAGGTCGATGCTGCGGCGGTTGCGGTACATGAGCAGGACGATGGCCAGGCCGACGCCGACTTCGGCGGCCGCGACGGCGATCGTGAACAATGCGAACACCTCACCACCCACGTCGTCGGTGAGGGCGCCGAACGCCACCAGATTGATATTGACGGAGTTGAGAATCAGCTCGACCGACATCAGCACGAGCATGCCGTTTCGACGAACCAGCACTCCATAGACCCCTATGCAGAACAGCAGAGCGGCAAGAAGCAGAAACTGATTGAGGAGCATGATCAGTCCTTCCTGGCAACGACGATGGACCCGATGAGGGCGGCGAGCAGCAGCACCGACACGGCCTCGAACGGCACTATGTACTGCGAGAAGATCGAGTCGGCGACGGTGCCGACCAACTGGGGTTCGTCGATCACGACACGATCATCGGAGAAAGTGTCGATGAGAGCGACGCTCATGACGGCCAGCAACAAGCCGGCCACGACAGCAGCCATGACTCGTTTCTCACCGGCCACCGTCTCGTCGTCGCCCATCGACGCACGGGTGAGCATCACACCGAACAGGAACAGCACGACCACGGCGCCGATGTAGACCAGCACCTGGGTGACCGCGACGAACTCCGAGCCGAGCAGAATGAACTGGGCGGCCGCCCCGCCGAGAACGAGCACCAACCAGAGGGCGGCGTGGACCACATTGGACGTGGTGACGACCTTCAAAGCCGACCCGATCATCAGCAGTGCGATGATGCCGAAGAACACGTTCTGGGCCACGAACAGATCTGAGTCGGCGGACACCGCGGCGAGAAGTGCGCTCATGTGCTCGGCACCTTCATGATCTTCACGGCCGCACCGTCTTCGTAATCCTCGAATTGCGGCACGGTCTCCATCCATTCGACGAGACGCGACTTGTCGTGGAGAAGGTCGGCGATCCTCGGCTCGGAGTACTCGAACTCGGGGCTCCAGAAGAGGGCCTCGAACGGGCACACCTCGACGCAGATCCCGCAGTACATGCAGAGCGCGTAGTCGATGTCGAAGCGATCGAGTTTGTTCTTCTGGCGGGGCTTGCCTCCAGCACGACGCGGCGGAGCCTTCTCCTTGTGACCCTCGATGTAGATGCACCAATCAGGACACTCGCGAACGCACAACATGCAGGCCGTGCAGTTGTCCTCATGTAGAGCGATCACTCCACGGGCACGCGGCGCGGGAGCTTCCTTCTCGTGGGGGTACTGCACGGTCTGGGCGCCCTTGACAGGCGTGGGGAAGGGTCGCTTGATGCCCCCCGGGAACACGGTTCGGAGAAGAGTTCCCCCGGTGACGCCGAGGCCTTTTATGAGTCCTGGTACGAGTCCCATGCGAATCCTAGAAAGCGACCTTGAGAATGCCGGTGGCCACGATGTTGACCAGGGCAATCGGGATGAGGAATTTCCACGCCAACCGCTGCAGTTGGTCCTCGCGGAACCGCGGGAACGTGAAGCGAGCCCAGAAGACGAGGAACGACACAAAGACGACCTTGCCGAGCATTACCAGCGGGCCGATCACGTTGAAGGCGTTGCTGTCGGAGTCGATGCCCGGCACGTACCATCCGCCGAGGAACAACACCGCGGCGATGGCCGAAAACACACCAGCGGTCGCAAACTCTCCGATGAAGAAAAGAAGGAATCGCATGCCGGAGTACTCGGTCATGTAACCGGTGACGAGTTCGGATTCGGCAACGGGCATGTCGAACGGCGACTGAGTGAGTTCGGCCTGCATCGCGATCAGGAACACCACCAGCCCGACGAACTGGGTGAGGATGAACGGGTTGCCGATGGCGCCCCATCCGAAGATCTCGCCGTCGGCCTGAGCGAGAACGATTCCCTGCATGTTCATCGTGCCGGCCTGGATGACCACGCCCACGACCGCAAGAATCAGAGGCAACTCGTAGGCGATGAGCTGTCCGGTGGCTCGCAACCCGCCCATGAGTGAGTACTTGTTGGCCGAACCCCAGCCGGCCATCAGGATGCCGATCACCGAAACCGACGAAACGGCCATCGCAAGGTAGATGCCGAGATCACTGTCGATGAACCATGCGTCGGGCCCGCCGGGCACGACCACGACCAACAGGAAGGTCGACATCAGCACCACGAACGGAGCGGCGGCAAACACGAACCGATCGGCCTTGCGGGGGAAGATGTCTTCCTTCTGCAGGAATTTCCCGACTTCGGCCAACAACTGCAACGAGCCGTAGGGGCCGGTCTCCATGGGTCCCAACCGGCTCTGCATGAAGCTCACGAGCTTGAACAGGTGCAGGTAGACCAGCGTGCCGGCCATCAGCAGCACCGCCGCAAAGCCACCGACAACGCGGAGCGAAGTCGATTGCCAATACGCCAATTCGGCCAGAGTCATCACCGGTCTATGTCTCCCAGGATGAAGTAAAGGCTTCCCAGGATCGAGATGATGTCGGGGACGTAGACACCCTGGAGCAGCCAGGGTGTGATCGAGACGTTGGAGAACGATGCCGAACGGATCTTGACCCGGAACGGCACGAGATCGCCCTTGGAGACGATGTAGTAGCCCATCGCGCCCAACGGATTCTCGGTCTCGACGTAGGCCTCACCGGCCGGTACCTTGATGATCTTCGGCACCTTGGCCATGATCGGCCCCGCCGGAATGTCGGAGAGGAGTTGATCGACCATGAGAGTCGACTCACGCACCTCCTGGAGTCGAACCCAGAACCTCGAGAACGAATCCCCGTCGGGGTGGGTCCAGACCTTCCAGTCGATCTGGTCGTGGACCAGACCGCACGGGTTGTCGCGACGAAGGTCGTGGTCGACTCCCGAGCCGCGAATGTTGGCTCCCGACAGCCCGTAGGAGAGCCCGACATCGGCCGGAATGATGCCGATACCACGGGTTCGGGCCTGGAAGATCTCGTTGCCCATCACCAGGGTTTCGATCTCGTCGCAGAACCGACGCATCTTCTTCATCACCTGTCGGGTCTCGTCGACCCAGCCCTTGGGCAGGTCGTCCTTCAGTCCGCCGATGCGATCGAAGTTGGGATGGAACCGGCCGCCGGTGACCGCCTCCATCTGATTGAGAATGTGTTCGCGATCGCGGAAGGCGAAGAACACCGGGGTCACCGCTCCGACCTGAACCGCCATATCGCCGAGGAACAACACCACGTTGGCGATGCGGCTCATCTCGAAGAGAAGCGTGCGGATCCACTGAGCCCGAGGAGGAGCCTCGACCTCCATGAGCTTCTCGGCGGCGAGGATGAACGGAACCTCGTTGGCGAAACTTCCCAGCCAGTCGATGCGGTTGACCAGCGCAGTGACCTGCGGGTACGACCGCACCTCAGTGAGCTTCTCGTAACCGCGATGCATGTAGCCCATGACCGGATCGGCCTTGATCACCTGTTCGCCGTCGAGGCGAACGATGATGCGAAGCGTTCCGTGGGTGGCGGGATGCTGAGGACCGAGGTTGAGGGTCATGCCCTCCGACTCGATCTCGAGATTGACCCGCGCATCGGCAGCCTGAGCCGCTATGTAGGACAACTGCTGACGATCCGACACGTCGGTCATGATTCGTCCTCCCCATCGCCATCGTCGGGCATGGCCTCGACGTCGACGATGCCCGGCCACGGCTTCACGTGACGGGCGAGCAACGGATAGTCCTTGCGCATCGGGTGGCCCTCGAATGCTCCAGGGAGATACAGGTGCTCGAGCTTGGGGTGTCCCGAGAACTCAATACCGAACATCTCCCAGCATTCACGTTCGTGCCAGTTGGCTCCGGGGTAGACGCCGATCCAGCTACTGATGCTGAGATCGTTGTCGGGAACGTCGGCCTTCAGTGTGATCCCGCGATGGCCCGGCACGTCGTTGACGCGAGCCAGGATCTGGAAGCGCGTGTCGCCACCGGCCACTCCCTGCTCAATTGGCTCCGGGTCGGCCGACGCGACGTCTTCGAGGGTGCGGTCGACCTGGCTGTCCATGCTTCGGCCGTAGGGCGACGGCATCCAGTCGATCGCCGACAGGAAGCTGAAGTAGGTGAATCCGAGGCCGGTGCGAAGCAGTCGCGCCGACTCCAGCCACGCATCGCGGTCGACACGGATCCAGAGATCGTCGCCGGCAACGAGATGTGATCCGACCAGCGCGTCGCCGAGCTCGTCGGTGAGACGGGCGAGGAGACCCTCACGGGCTTCGTCGGTCTCGGCCACGGGAGCTTCTTCGGTGCTGTCGGCGGAGGCGTCAGCTGACGACAATCGGCTCACCCCTCCAACGTTGCGCCATGTCTTCGTTCTGTATGCGTTCCTGCAGCATCACGATTCCCTCGAGAAGGGCCTCGGGACGCGGCGGACAGCCCGGCACGTAGACATCGACCGGAATGATCTGATCGACGCCCTTGGTGACGGAATAGGAATCCCAGTAGGGACCGCCACAGTTGGCGCAGGACCCCATGGAAATCACGTATTTCGGTTCGGGCATCTGCTCATAGAGACGCTTGATGGCCGGAGCCATCTTGTCGGTGACCGTGCCCGAGATGACCACAAGATCGGCTTGGCGTGGGCTGGCCGGCAGCGGAATCACACCGAGTCGCATTACGTCGTAGCGAGGCGATCCGAAGGCAGCACCCATCTCGATGGCACAGCACGCCAGACCCCACTGGTAGACCCACAGCGAGTACTTGCGGCTCATGTTGAGCAATGAGGTGAGGGGCTTCGGAATCTTCCCTGATTCGACTAGACCCACCGGAGTAGCCCCTTACGCCAGGCATAGAACAAGCCGAGCAACAAAATGAAGATGAAAATGCCCATTTCGATCAGCCCGAAGACGCCATAGGCATCGAGTCGGATCGCCCAAGGAAAGATGAACACCGCCTCGACATCGAAGAGGACGAAGAGCAACGCGAAGATGTAATACCGGATGTTGGCCTGCGACCACATGTCGCCGGTCGGATCGACACCCGACTCGTAGCTCTCGAGCTTCTCGGTCGTGGGATTGTCGGGCCGCAACAAGCGGGCCAGGCCGAGAAATGCACCGACCAAGGCAACGCCCATCAGACCGAAGATCGCGACGGTGAGGTAGCTACGAAGGAAGTCGGACACGAGGGGTGAGCCTACTAATGGATCAGCTGACGAAACAATGCCGATCCAAGACACGACCGGCGCCGAGACGCTATCGGTATCGAGGCTCAATCGCCCGGATCGACGACCACTACTTCGGGAACGGAACCACTCGCCGGACCAGCCAAGCCGCGAGACCTGCCAACAACATCCCGGGGACGCCCCTCTGAGCCAACGCCGACAACCGGATGAAGAACGCTGCGTTCTCGTTGGCCGATACCGAAGTGAGCTCGATCAAGATCACGACCGCACCCGCGGCAGCCACCGCGAGACTCGCGTACTCCACGGCACGGCGAAGCGCCGGCACCACATCGGCAGGCGGCACCGTGCACACCGCCACCGCAGCGCCGAGCAGCAGACCGCCCGGAATCGGGCCGACATTGGCGAGCAGCACCGACACGGTGTCCCAGAATCCGAACCGACTCTCGAGAACCTGGTATCGAATGAACGGCGCCGCCACGATCAGCAGCGCCGAGACAACCAGCACGATGGCGAGCAGCTCGCGGGCTTCGTCCCAGGACACCGGATCCGAGTCGTACCTCCGAGCCGGACTCACGTAGTTCGATCAGCCCGCAGCAACGAGCTGTGGCACCGCGTCGCGGGCCATCTGGTCGATCGGGTCGGGGACGAGCCCGAATCCGATCGTCACCACGAACGCGATACCAATGACAAGAATCGCGGCGGTTGGGACCCGCCTCTTCGGTTGGGCCAGAACCTCATCGGACGAGGTCCCGACATACATGGCCAACACGATTCTCAGATACAGGAACGCCGAGATCACCGCCGTGAGCATCGCCACTATCGCCAGCCAGTAGGACCTGGCTTCGACCGCGGCGGCGATCACCTCGAACTTGGCCACGAAGCCGGTGGTGAGCGGCACCCCGGCCTGCGCCAGCAAGAAGACGGTGAAAGCGAGGGCCAGAGCAGGTCGACGTGAGGCCAGCCCATCGAGGTCCTCCAGCGAAGTTGCCCGGTCGCCGGGGCCGGACACAACTGTGAGGACCGCGAAGCTGCCGATCACCAAGAAGGTGTAGGCCGCCGCGTAGAACACCACCGCGGCAGTACCGCGATCGGATGCAGCCTGCACCCCCACCAAGATGAAGCCGGCATGACTGATCGACGAGTAGGCCAGCATGCGCTTCGTGTCGCGCTGTACGACCGCCAGGATCGAACCCAGACCAAGAGTCAGGATCGCCAGAACATAGACAGCCGGCTGCCACTCGAGCCGATAGGCCCCGAAAGTCACCACGAACACCCGGACGATCGCCGCGAAACCGGCGGCCTTCACCGCGGAGGCCATGTAGCCCACGACCGGTGTCGGTGACCCTTGATACACGTCGGGCGTCCAGGAATGGAACGGCACCGCCGCCACCTTGAACCCGAGCCCGACCAGCAGCAGGCCGAAACCGGCTAGGAGCATGGCGTCGTCGAGCAAGGTGTTGGTGTCGAGGAAATCGCGGATGGCTATGAGGTTGGTGGAACCGGTAGCGCCGTAGACGAACGCGATTCCGTAGAGAAGGAAGGCCGAGGAGAACCCTCCGAGAACGAAATACTTGAGGCCGGCCTCCTGGGACTCGATTCGCCGAGTGTGGATGGCCGCTAGCACGTAGACCGCGATCGACAACGTCTCCAGACCGAGGAACAAGACGATGAGGTCGTTGGCGCTGGCCATGACCACGCCACCCGCGGCCGACAGCATCAACAACACATACATCTCGACTCCGCCGACTCCCTCCCGATCGATGTAGTCGTCGAGCAGAAGAGCGGTGAGACCCACCGCCACAGCCATGATGCCGGTGAACACGAGCGAGAAGCCATCGACCCCGATTTGATCGCCAATCGAGTTGAACGCGCCGTCGACGGTGGTGCGGTCGATCCACAGCATCCACGTGGCGGTCAGCGCAACGACGCTCACCCCCAGGGTGAAAGCGGCATCGAGCCCGATGTCGAGGGTCCAGACGAACAGAGCAGAAACCGCCAGAACCAGCGCGAATCCGAGATAGAACCAGCCATCTCCGATATCGGCGCGGACGCCGTCGAACGGAAGGTCATGGCCGGCAATGCCGCCGAGGACGTATGCGACAGCCACCGTGACCGGGCCGATTGCGGTGGTGGCAGGCGACTCGTAGCCAGCCGGCAGGTGCTTCACCACCGACCGGAACATCACGAGAAGCATGGCGCCCCCGGCCAGGGCGATGATCGGAATGAGTCCGGCCCAGATCACCTCGGGAGATTCGACCGGCACGACATCAAGTTGGGCAAACATCAGTCGTGGCTCCCTTCACTGGAAGTCTCTTCATGCTCGGTGATCAGGTCCTCGAGATGCACCGGTTCGAGATGCTCGGCTTCGGGTTCGTTGAACCTCGGAACGTTGGTCTCGACGTGGCTGATCAGCGCATCAACCGCCGGTTCCATCCGGTCGAGAACCGGCTTGGGGTAGACGCCGAGGAACACGATCATCGAGATCAGCGACAACAACACCAGTCCCTCTTTGGCAGTGAGATCAGGCATCGTGGCGTTGTCGCCCTCGGCCGGACCATGGAAGACCCGTTGATAGGCCCACAACAGATACACCGCGGCCAGGATCACACCAGTGGCGGCAACCACCGCCCACCAGCGGTGAGCCGCGAACGAGCCGAGAAGAATCAGGAACTCACCTACGAACCCGTTGAGGCCGGGTAGCCCCACCGACGACAACATCACAATCATGAACGCTGCCGCGAGCATCGGTGCCGGCTTCTGCAGGCCACCGAGCTGGTCGATCTCCCGGGTGTGGCGGCGCTCGTAGATCATGCCGACCAAGAGGAAGAGTGCTCCCGTCGATAGGCCGTGGTTGACCATCTGCAGGAGACTGCCCTCGAGGCCCTGGGTGTTGAGGGCAAAGGCTCCGATGAGAATGAAGCCGAGGTGGGCAATCGACGAGTAGGCGACGAGGCGTTTCAGGTCGCGTTGCATCGTCGCCACGATCGCGCCGTAGATGATCCCGATCACACCAAGGGTGATCAGCATCGGAGCGAAGTAGACGGCGGCTTCGGGGAACAAGTAGATGCCGAAACGCAAGAATCCGTAGGTGCCGAGCTTCAGCATGACACCGGCCAGAATCACCGATCCGGCCGTGGGGGCGTTGGTGTGGGCGTCCGGCAACCAGGTGTGTACGGGGAACAGGGGAACCTTCACCGCGAACGCCAATGCGAATGAAAGGAAGATCCATCGGGCGGTCGTGGTCGAGAGCGCCTGGTTGTTGGCGAGAGTCTGCAGATCGAAGGTGAGCGGTCCGCCTGTTGCCGACGAATTGAGGAACACCAGTGCGACAATGCCGACGAACATCAGCGCCGAGCCGACCATCGTGTAGATGAAGAACTTGGTGGCGGCGTAGGCCCGATCTCCGTGACCCCACTTGGCGATCAGGAAGTACATCGGGATCAGCACGATCTCGAACGCCACGAAGAACGCGAACAGGTCAAGCGCCAGGAACGCACCCATGCACCCGGTCTCGAGAACGAGAATCCAGGCGTAGTACGACTTGAGGTCGTGCTTCTCGTCGACCGCGATCATCGCTATCGGGAACAGCACGCCGGTGAGCACGACCAAGAACAGCGAGATCCCGTCGACCCCGAGCGACCAGGAGATTCCCAGGCTCGAGATCCACGTCTGATGGTCGGCGAACTGGAACTCGGCCGCAGCCGCACCCGTCTCGAACTGGACCAGGACCCATACCGACATGGCGCCAACCGTTGTCGAAATCAGAATGGCAACCTGCTTGACGAGGTCGGGCCGACTCCGGGGCAACAGTGAAAGCAGAACCGCCCCGATCATCGGCAGCACCACGATCGCAGTGAGAACCGGGAAGTCGGGCCTGGATATCTCGGCGAGTAGAAGAGAATTCATCACAGGCCTGCCCTCACGAGGAACCACCCGACAAGGGCTACTGCCCCGATCGCGACCATCGCCGCGTAGGAGCGAACGAAGCCCGATTGAAGTCGACGAAGCTTCCCGCCTCCGCTTCTGACCAGACGCCCGACACCGTTGACGGCACCGTCGATCGCCGCGCCGTCGAACCAGGTGACCAGATCAAAGCCGCGACGTCCGGGGCCGCCCATGAACGCCGACACCGACTCGTCGTATCGCCAAGCTCTGGCGAATATCGGGCGTTCGACCTTCGCGGGGTCGGCGCGACCCTGCAGGTAGATGGCGACCGCGGCGTAGAGGCCCACGGCCGCACCCGCCACTGCGACGCCGGCCAAGAGCCACTTTCCGCCGGCCGAGACGGTGGAGACCGTCTCGTTCTCGAACAGAGAAGGCTCCAGCCAGGTCTCGAGACGACGAGTGCCCGACGAGAACGGCAGGTTGAGCAGCCCCGCCACCGCGGCAAGAGAAGCCAACACCACGAGCGGCAAGGTCATGAGCCAGGGCGACTCGTGAGGGTGATACTCGCGTCGTGCCCTCACGGCGTCCGGTAGATCTTCCTCGGCGAGAGTCTGTTCGGGCTCTTCAAACAGCGCCACGCCGACACTGACCCCTTCGGCCTCGGAGGCCGCGACAACTTGCTCGACCTCGGATTGGGCGGTGATCACGGCCGCTCGGGCGTGCTCGGCCGCAGTGTTGCTCTCATCGACCGTGCCCTGCGATTTCGAGACTCCGTCTTCGGCCTTGGCCATATTCTTGGTGGCCTTCTCGAGAGCCTTGTCGTCGCCGGATTCGACCTCACCAAGTTCACTTCGGCGCTGCTCGAGCTTCTCCACGGCCTTGCCGAGCCGCTCCGCCGCTTTGGCGACGGCCTCGTCGGCGGTGGCGATGCCGGTCTCGGCCTCAGCCACGGCGGCCTCGGCTGTCGACACCCGGTCGGTCCACATTGCCTCGACCTCAACGTCGCGAACATCGCCGTAGCGATAGCGCCCGTAGAAGGTCAGGAACACTTCACGACTCATGTAGAAGGCCGTGAGGATCGCCGTGACGAAACCGACGAACCAGAGGGCCGGATTGTCGTTCCATGCGAA
>JAJCXX010000048.1 GCA_029263195.1 Acidimicrobiales bacterium | reverse complement strand
GTAGGCGAGGATTATCGAGGGCCCCGAGAACGAGGCGGCCTCGGTGAAGGCCTTCACGACCTGTGTCTGATTGGCCCCCATCGCGACCTGAGCCACATAGACGTCCTCGTAGGACATGGCGATCTGCCCGAGGTCCTTCTTCGGAGTCGACTTGCCCGATGCTGCGAACTTGGCGACCGCCGCACGAGGAGTGGCCTTGGACGCTTGGCCCCCAGTGTTGGAATACACCTGGGTGTCGAGCACCAAAATGTTGATGTTGCGACCCGACGCCAGAGCGTGATCGATACCGGAGAAGCCGATGTCGTAGGCCCAGCCGTCGCCGCCGACGATCCAGACCCCCTGCTCGACAAGCGAATCGGTGATCGAGTCGAGACGTCGGAGATCCGGCTCGGTGCTGTCGGCAAGCATGGCCGACAGCTTCTTGACCAGCTTCCGCTGGCGGGAGATCCCGACCGTGTCGGACTGGTCTGTCGCGAGGATCGCGGTCACCAGCTCGTCTCCGAGCATTGAGGAGTGCTTGGCGATCAGTCTGCGGGCCTCCTCAGTGAGCTGATCGGTCGCGATCCGAATCCCCAGCCCGAACTCGGCGTTGTCCTCGAACAGCGAGTTGGACCACGCCGGCCCCCGCCCGTTGTCGTCGACTGCCCACGGGGTCGTTGGCAGGTTTCCGCCGTAGATCGACGAGCAGCCGGTGGCGTTGGCCACGATGATCCGATCGCCGTAGAGCTGGGTGAGCAACTTGAGATAGGGAGTCTCGCCGCAACCAGAGCAGGCCCCCGAGAACTCGAACAGCGGTTGCATCAACTGCGAACCCTTCACCGTCTCGGTTCGGACCACCCGACGGTCGGGCTCCTCGATGTCTCCGAAAAACTCCCAGTTGAGGCGCTCCGGATCGAGATGGTCGCTCTTCGCCTCCATATTGATGGCCTTGTGGCTGACCCTTTCCTTGGAGCGGGCCGGGCAGACATCCACACAGATTCCGCATCCGGTGCAGTCGTCGGGAGCCACCTGCACGGTCATCACATGATCGGTGAGTTCCTTCGATCGGAACGACCGCCACCTGAACGACGGAGGCGAACCCTTCAGCTGCTCGGCCGGGAAGGCCTTGATGCGTATGGCGGCGTGAGGGCAGACGATCGCGCACTTTGCGCATTCAGTGCAGATGTCGGGATCGAAGATGGGAATCTCTCGGGCGATCGACCGGCGTTCGTACTGCGTGGTGGCAGTGGGGAACGTGCCATCGGCGGTGAACGCCGACACCGGTAGAAGATCGCCCTCGCCGGCCAGTAGTCGAGCGGTGACCCGCTTCACGAAATCAGTCGCGTGGTCGGGAACGGGCGGTTCACGACAGATCTCGGTGGTCACCGAGTCGGGGACCTCGACATGTTGAAGCCCTGCCACCGCCAGATCGACCGCGGCGTGATTGCGTTCGAGCACGGTGGTGCCGAGCTTGGCGTAGGTCGAATCGATGGCGGCCTTGATGGCGGCCACCGCGACGTCGGTCTCCATCAGATCGGTGAGGGCGAAGAAACACGTCTGCAGGACGGTGTTGACCCGCTTTCCGAGTCCGGCTTCGGTCGCTATCGATTCGGCATCGACAACCCAGAGATCGAGACCCAGATCGATCACCCGCTGTTGAGCCTCGACCGGCAGTCGATCCCAGACGTCGTCGGCTCCGTAGGGAGAATTGACCAGCACCGTGGCACCGGGCGCGGCGAGGTCGAGCACCTCGAGACGCTCGATGAAACCGAACTGATGAACCCCGACAAATCCGGCCTCGGAAACCAAGTAAGCCGAATCGATTGGTTCGGGGCGGAACCGCAGATGCGACACCGTCGTTGAGCCGGCCTTGCGCGAGTCGTATACGAAGTAGCCCTGGGCGTTGAGTTCGGTGTCGTTGCCGACGATCTTCACGGTGTTCTTGTTGGCGCCCACCGTCCCGTCGCTACCCAGTCCGTAGAACACAGCCTTGACCCCGGTGTCAGGTTCGGCCACCCATTCGGGATCCCATGCCAAGCTCAGGTGTGACACGTCGTCGTAGATGCCCACCGTGAACCGGCGCTTCGGGTCTTCGGCCTCGGCCTCGTCGAAGATCGACTTGGCCATCGCCGGCGTGTACTCCTTGGACGACAATCCGTAGCGGCCCCCGATCACTCTCGGAGGGGTGCCGGCCCAAGTGACGGTGTTGCTCTGGCTCGCTTCGAGAATGGCGGTGGCGACATCGGTGAAGAGGGGCTCGCCAACCGATCCGGGTTCCTTGGTTCGGTCGAGCACCACCACGTTGCGGACGGTCGATGGCAGCGCCGCGATCATGGCGTCGGTGGGGAAGGGCCGGTAGAGCCTCACCGTGAGGACACCGACCTTTCGGCCCTCGGAGTTGAGGCGTCGGGCGGCCTCGGCCGTCGCACCGATGCCCGAACCCATCTGGATCACAACTGTGTCGGCGTCGTCGGCCCCCTCGTAGTCGACCAGGTGATACCGGCGACCGACCAGATCGGCGAATCGATCCATCTCGGCCGTGACGATGTCGGGAACCGAATCGTGGAAGGGATTGCATGCCTCGCGAGCTTGGAAAAACACGTCGGGGTTCTGGGCGGTTCCCCGCAACACCGGGTTGTTGGAGTCGAGTCGACGGTTGCGATGGGCGATGACCTCATCGAGCGGCAGCAACGTCCGAAGATCGTCGTCGCCGAGTAACTCGATCGTGTTGACCTCGTGTGATGTCCGGAAGCCGTCGAAGAAGTGGACGAACGGCACTCGGCTCCGCAGCGTGGCGGCATGGGAGATCATCGCCATGTCGTGGGCTTCTTGCACGGAACTGCTGGCGAGCATGGCCCAGCCGGTGCCCCGCACGGTCATGACGTCGCTGTGGTCACCGAAGATCGACAAGGCGTGTGTGGCGATGGAGCGAGCCGCGACGTGAAAGACAGCCGGGGTGAGCTCGCCGGCGATCTTGAACATGTCGGGAATCATCAGCAGCAGACCCTGAGATGCCGTGAACGTCGTGGTCAGGGCTCCGGCCTGAAGCGAGCCGTGGACCGCCCCGGCCGCCCCGGCCTCGCTCTGCATTTCGATCACATCGGGGACGGTGCCCCAGATGTTCGGCATCCGGCGGGCCGACCAGGTGTCGGCGAGCTCGCCCATGGGAGATGCGGGGGTGATCGGGTAGATCGAAGCAACCTCGGACACGCGATAGGCGATCGACGCCGCCGCTTCGTTCCCGTCGATCGTGACCCAGCGTCGGCTGGTGTCCGTCATGGAATCCTCCGGCCGGTGATCTCACCTGGAACGACCTTCACCCACATCCGGCGCCACTCCTCGCGGGCCCATGGCACGAGTTCGGTCTGCTCGAGCTGCTCGATCTCGGCCCAATCCTCGATGTGCTCAGCGACGCCGCGCACCAGCACGCTCCAGCCGGTGTGGGAGCGGACATCCCACTCGTCGACCTCGAAGGCGACGTCTTGGAATTGGTCGGCTGCCTGCAGCTTCTCGCCGTCGAGAGTGCGGAACACGATGGCATCGTCGCTCCACGCGAAGGTGACGGGGAGCACCGTGAGCCGGTCGTCGTGAACGAACGCGATACGTCCGACAGGGGTCGACCGCAACAGGGCCACGCAGTCGTCGGTGTCGAGAACAGAAATGCCGGGGGATCCTCCCTCGGTGGGTCCTGATTCGCTTCCGGTCATGGCGTACGTCCTCCTGGCATCTGTGCGCGAACCACATCAGGTTCGTGCCGGGGTTCTTCCACTATGCGTCGTTGCTATCTCACCAGGGAGAGTAGTTCGTCACAAGGGCCTGTATCGCCCCCGCCGACCCCGAATTCGACCCCACAGCGTTTGCTTCGCGACATCGTCGGTTTGTGACGCTCGACACGAGTCGTTTCGCGCGCAAGTATCGGGATAGACCCTCAGCCAGGAGGCACCATGCCAGCCAACGCGGTCCGAATTCGATTGTCGGTCAACGGCCGATCTCACGATCTCGAGGTCGAGCCCCGAACCCTTCTCGTTCACGCACTGAGAGACGAAATAGGGCTCACCGGAACCAATATCGGATGCGATTCGAGCAGTTGCGGCGCTTGCACCATTCTCGTCGACGGACAGTCGGCCAAGTCATGCACGATGCTCGCTGTGCAGGCCGAAGGGTGCGACATCACTACCATCGAAGGCCTCGCCGACACCACCGACGGCGACGGGCTGCACCCCATGCAGCAGGCCTTCCACGAATGCCACGGTTTGCAATGCGGATACTGCACCCCCGGCATGATCCTCGCTTCGGTCTCCCTGCTGGAGGAATACCCCGACCTCGACGAACCCGGCGTCAGAGTCGGCCTCGAAGGCAACCTCTGTCGCTGCACCGGCTACCACAACATCGTAAAGGCTGTGCTCAGCGCGGCCGGTAAGGAGGCGTGATGACCATCACCGACGACACCGCCGGAATCGGCTCCCGAATGCTTCGCAAGGAAGACGGTGCCTTGGTCACGGGCGAAGCCAAGTTTGTCGACGACATCCACTCTCCGGGAGAACTGTGGATGGGGATGGTGCGCTCAACCGCAGCCCACGCCAGAATCGTCTCGATCGATGTCTCGGCCGCACAAGACATGCCTGGCGTCGAAGCTGTCCACACGGGGGCCGAACTCGCCGCCATGGAACTCTGGGTGGCGCCCCTGCCCTGCGCTTGGCCGGTCACCGACGACATGGCCAACCCGCCCCACTGGCCGGTCGCACCGGAGACGGTTCACCACGTCGGTGAAATCGTCGCAGTGGTGCTGGCCGACAGTCGCTATGCCGCCGCCGACGCGGTCGAGCACGTCATCGTCGAATACGAATCGCTGGCGGCGGTCGCGTCAATCGACCAAGCGGTGGCCGACACTGAACATGCCCACACCGACCTCGGCACCAACAAGGCCTACACGTGGGCGATCGATGAAGATCCTGAAGGCACCCAGGCCGCGTTCGACGCGGCCGCTCACTCGGTCGTGTGCCGATTCGAGCAACAGCGGCTGATACCGGCAGCCATGGAGCCGCGGGGAGTGCTGGCTCTGCCCTCGCCGATGGGCGGCGACGTCACGCTCTACTCCGCCAGCCAGGTACCCCACATCCTCAAGGTGATGGCCGCTGCGACCACGGGTATTCCTGAGCAGAAGATCAGGGTCGTCGCTCCGGCGGTCGGGGGCGGTTTCGGCGCCAAGCTCAACATCAACCCCGATGAAATTCTCGCCATTTCGTTGGCCAACCGGCTGGGACGGCCCGTTCGCTGGACGGAATCCCGTACGGAAGCCGCCGGGTCGACCCACCAGGGCCGTGGTCAGACGCAGCACATCGAACTCGCATCCGACTCCGATGGCCGCCTAACTGCCATCCGCGTGAAGCTCGACGCCGACATGGGCGCCTACATGATGCTCATCACGCCCGGAGTGCCGCTGCTGGGGTCGTTCCTCTACCACGGCGTGTACGAGACACCGAAGTTCAGCTTCACGTGTGAGGGATGGTTCACCAACCGCACTCCCACCGATGCCTACCGCGGAGCGGGTCGACCCGAAGCCAGCTATGCCATTGAGCGGGCCATGGACATGCTCTCCTACGAAGTGGGGATAAGTCCGGAGGAGATCCGTCGTCGCAACTACATCAACGGCGGTGAGCCGTTCGAGATGTGGGAGAACCCTGCCGGAATCTTCTTCGACTCCGGTCACTACCTGCCGACGCTCGATCGTGCACTGGACATGGCCGATGTGGCCGGTCTGCGGGCCGAGCAGCAGCGTCGCCGTGATGCCGGCGAGGTCAAGCAACTCGGCATAGGGATGTGCACCTACGTCGAGATCTGCGGTCTGGCTCCGAGCCGAGCGCTCGGTGGCCTGAAGTACGCAGCCGGTGGCTGGGAACATGCCACCGTCCGCCTTCTCCCGACCGGCAAGGTCGAGGTGGTGTCGGGCTCGACCCCCCACGGGCAGGGTCACGAGACAAGTTGGTCTCAGATCATCGCCACCAAGATGGGTATTTCGCCTCACGATGTCACCGTTCTTCATTCCGACACCGCGATCAGCCCACTCGGACTCGACACCTACGGCTCGCGATCGCTGGCCGTGGGTGGTGTGGCCATTTCGATGGCCGCCGAGAAGGTGATCGAAAAGGCCCGATTAATCGCAGCCCACCAATTCGAAGCCGCACCCGAAGACGTCGAGTTCGAAGCGGGATCGTTCTCGGTGGCGGGCACGCCATCCAAGTCGGTGCACATCCAGGAACTCGGTTTCGTGGCGTTCGCGGCCCACGACCTTCCCGACGGACTCGAACCCAATCTGCAGGAGCAGGTGAGCTTCGATCCGCCCAACTTCGCCTTCCCGTTCGGAACCCACGTGGCAGTGGTCGAGATCGATGAGGACACCGGAGGCGTCGACCTGATTGGATATTTCGCGGTCGACGATTGTGGCAACCAGGTCAATCCCCTGATCGTCGAGGGTCAGGTGCACGGCGGTGTGGTCCAGGGCGCCGCGCAGGCGCTCTACGAAGTTGCCGTCTACGACGATCAGGCCAACATCGCCAACCCGTCCCTGATGGACTATCTCGTGCCGTCCGCGGCAGAGATGCCGTCGATCACCACTGATTTCACGTGCACACCGAGCACCACCAACCCGCTCGGTGTGAAGGGGGTCGGCGAGGCCGGCACCATTGGATCGGCTGCAGCGGTCATCAATGCCGTGGTCGATGCTCTCAGGCCCCACGGCATCACCGACATCGACATGCCGGCGACTCCGATGAGGGTCCGACGAGCCATCGAGGCCGCCAGAGGAGGTGCGTCATGATCCCCGCAGCATTCGACTATGTGAGAGCTGGTTCGGTTGAAGAAGCGCTGGCTGCGCTGGCCGAGCACGGCGACGACGCCAAGTTGATGGCCGGAGGTCACAGCCTCATCCCCCTGATGAGATACCGCCTGGTCACGCCGGGCGTCGTGGTCGATGTCGGCAATCTCAACGGCGATCTGCGCGGCATCAGCGTCGCCGACGGCACGGTGCGCGTCGGTGCTCTCACCCGCCACAGCGAACTCGAGCACTCCGCCGAACTCGCCGATGCCTGCCCGATGCTGGCCCACGTGGCTTCGATGGTCGGCGATCCGGCGGTGCGTCACCGCGGCACCCTTGGAGGGTCACTCGCCCATGCCGACCCCGCGTCGGACCTTCCGGCGGCCGTACTCGCCCTCGGCGCGACCCTCGTGGCCCGTGGCCCCGGAGGCGAGCGGGAGATCGCCGCAGCCGACTTCTTCACGGGCTTTCTGGAGTCGGTTCTCGCCGACGACGAGATGCTCACCGAGATCCGGTTACCGGTCAGTGGCGGTGGTTGGAACTACCAGAAGTTCAACCGGCGAGCCCAGGACTGGGCAATTGTCGGTGTTGCCGTGGCCGAAAACGCCAAGGGAGTGAGCCTGGTCAACATGGGGTCGACTCCGATGCGTGCAACTGCGGTCGAGCAGGCTGTGGCCGCGGGCGCTTCGGCGGTCGACGCCGCCGCACTGGCGGCCGACAATGCCAGCCCGCCGTCCGACCTCAACGGCGACGCGGAATACCGCGGCCACTTGGCGAGAGTCCTAACTGAAAGGGCTCTGAAGGCCGCGGGCATCGCCTGATCGCCACCGCGGCTCAGAATCCGGCGGCCGCCAGCAATTCCATTGCTTGAGAGCGGTGAACTTTCGCCACCCTCAATCCGAACTCGGCACCCGACGACGTGGTGCACACAATCTCGGGCATGGTCTGGCCGAACAGTTTCGACTCGCCCATGGTCATGCCCGCCAGATCGCCAACATCGATCGAGGCCAACAGTTCCTTTGGCTTTCCACCGAGCGCGGAGAGCTTCCACATCAGCAGCCGCTGGTTGGTCAGTCCGGCCAGCACCTGGGAGCTCTGACCAAGGTCGATGCCGGCCGCCTCGCGTTCATCGGTGCCGGCGTCGGCGGTCGTCTCGCCGAGTTTCGATCCCAAGATCGCCCCTGCGGCACCGAGTGATACCGCTCCGGCTGCTCCCAGGATCCCCTGCTCGATCGACCCGCGTGGCGTGACCTTCACTGCGGCGAGAAGCTGCTCTCCCGACGCGAGGTCGTTGCGTATGCGGTCGGCGATCTTGTCGATGTTCTTGGTCATCGTGCCTCCTGAACAGAACACCCGGACGCTAGCCCGAGCGGGGGTCAGGTGGCTCCACCCCTGGGCGGGCCAGCCGCCGTTGCGATGAGCTCGGCCACCTCGTCGAAACGATCGGCGAGCACGCCGGTGGTGACGCGAATGTGGGCCTGCCCGGCACCGGACACGGTGAAAGGCTCGCCCGGGGCCACTCCGACGCGGTGGGCGGCGAGCGACCAGACCGCGGCCTGATCGTTGTCGACGGGCACCCAGAGATTGAGTCCGGTCCCTCGGCTCGGGGAGATTCCGTGGTCTTCCAGGCTCCGGCTCAGCGCGGCACGCCTGCGGGTGTATTCGTCCCTGGCCAGTTCGACCCGAGCTTGGGATGACGGGTCGGTGAGCATGTCGAGCAGAAGATGTTGAATCAGTCGACTGGTCCAGGCCGGCCCGAGCCGGCGGCGGTTGACAATCGTGCGGATCGGTTGCGCTGCTCCGGCCACCGCAGCGATTCGGAGATCCGGGCCGTGGCTCTTCGAGAAGCTCCGAATACGGATTACCTGCCTCGGTAGGTGCGTGCCGACGCTCACCTTTGCTGCTCCCGACACGGATCCCGAGTGGTCGTCCTCCACGATGGTGATCGGGCGGGCGGCCAGCAGTTCGGCGATGGCCCGGGCGCGTTGGGCGCTGAGACACGATCCGGTCGGATTGTGGGCTCGGGGCTGGATGAACAGAGCAACGGGGTCGTCGTCGAGGTGTTGAGCGATGCCATCGGGGTCGATTCCGTTCTCATCGACCGGAATACCGATCACGTCCGCCCCGGCCATCTCGAGCATGTCGATGATCGGCGGGAACGTCGGATCCTCGATCAGGACCTTGTCGCCCAGTCGGACCAGAGCACTGACCACGCGATCGAGTCCGTCCTGGGCGCCGTCGACGATGGTGAGGGCCTCGGGCTGGAATGGCCATCTGAGCCGCAGCTCAGCCTCGAGTTCGGCCACGACCGGTTCGTCGAGGTACGACGTCACGGGCAGGTCGACATGGACCCGGGCGAGGGTGGCACCGAGGTCGGGCAGCAGGAGCGGGTCGGGCGTGCCGGCGCTCAGATCGAGTTCGAATGTCCCGGATGTAACAGGGACCCGCCAGTACCGGCCGTCGAGGTTGCCTCGAGTCGACCTCACCGTGGTGCCTCGGCGGCGATCGGTGGTTATGACGGCATGGACCCGCAGAATTCGCCAGGCCTCCGACACGGTGTTGGGACTCACTCCGAGGTGAGCGGCGAGCGAACGAATGGTCGGGAGTTGCGCGCCCGACTCGATCCGTCCGGCGCTGACGAGACCCCCGACCGCCATGGCGATTCCAGACGCCGTCGGTACCTCTGTGCTGCCTTTGATCAGATCGATCACGAATTCTTTGTATATAACAAAGCCGGTCTTGTGTCCATCAACCAGTGGGTCGATAATGGCTCTCGTCACATAGGTTCGCGGCGTCCATTCCGGGCGATGCGAAATGAAGAGGGGGCTGAATGTCCAGGATTGTCAAGGCCGCAATACTGCAGACCGAGTGGACCGGCGACAAGGAGTCCATGATCGAACTCCACGAGCAGCGCCTGGCCGAAGCTGCCGAGCAGGGCACCCAGGTCATGTGCTTCCAGGAGCTGTTCTACGGACCGTATTTTTGCCAGGTCCAGGACGCCCAGTTCTATTCCTACGCCGAGGCCATCCCTGACGGTCCGACCACCAAGCGCTTCCAGGAATTGGCAGCCAAGTACGGCATCGTTCTGGTGCTCCCGATGTACGAACAAGAACAGCCGGGCATCCTCTACAACACCGCCGCGGTTATCGACGCCGACGGCACCTATCTCGGCAAGTACCGCAAGCTCCACATCCCCCAGGTCAAGGGATTCTGGGAGAAGTTCTACTTTCGTCCCGGCAACCTCGGCTATCCGGTTTTCGATACAGCAGTGGGCAAGGTCGCGGTCAACATCTGCTACGACCGTCACTTCCCCGAGGGCTGGAGAATGTTCGGCCTTCACGGTGCCGAAATCGTCTTCAACCCGTCGGCCACCAGCCGAGGACTCTCGGCCTACCTCTGGCAGCTCGAACAGACCGCGTCGGCTGCCGCCAACATGTACTTCGTGGGAGCAATCAACCGCGTGGGCATCGAGGACCTCGGCGACAACGACTTCTACGGCACGTCCTACTTCGCAAACCCGCGAGGCCAGTTCGTCGGCGAGACCGCGTCAGACACTGATGCCGAGTTGGTCGTACGCGACCTCGACCTCGACCTGATCACCGAAACCCGCGACCAATGGGCCTTCTACCGCGATCGTCGGCCCGACATGTACGACTCGATCACCGAGGCCTGAGGTGACGACCAACGCCGAGCTTCTCGCCCGATACCGGGCTGTTCTTCCGTCGTTCGTCAGCCCGCTCTACTCCGAGCCGATCTCCATCGACCGCGGTGAGGGCGGCTACGTCTTCGATGTGGAAGGCAACCGTTACCTCGACTTCTTCGGTGGGGTGCTCACCACCATGGTCGGCCACAGCAACCCGCAGGTGACCGCTGCGGTACAAGCTCAGGCCGCCAAGGTGATGCACACCTCCACGCTCTATTTGTCGGAGCCGATGATCGAACTGGCCGAACGCATCGCCTCGGTCTCCGGGATCCCCGACGCACGAGTGTTCTTCACGACATCGGGCAGCGAAGCCAACGACACTGCCATCCTGCTCGCCACCTCCTACCGGAAATCCAACCAGGTGTTGGCGATGCGCAACAGCTACCACGGGCGGTCGTTCACAGCGCAGGCCATCACGTCCCACAGCTCGTGGTCGTCCACCAGCCTGTCGGGACTCTCGGTCAACTTCGTGCAGGGCGGCTACCGGCTACGGAGCCCGTTCCGGGACCTCGACGACGACGACTTCACCCAAGCCTGCACCGACGACCTGCAGCAGGTCATCGACATGATGACCGCCGGCGATGTGGCCTGCCTGATCGCCGAGCCGATCCAAGGTGTCGGAGGGTTCGCCACCCCGCCGCCCGGATTCTTCGGGGCCATCAGCAAGACGCTGTCCAATCACGGGATTCTCTTCATCAGCGATGAAGTGCAGACCGGTTGGGGTCGAACCGGCGACCATTTCTGGGGCTACCAAGCCCACGACATCGTCCCCGACATGTTGACCTTCGCCAAGGGAGTGGGCAACGGGATCACCCTTGCGGGCGTGGTCGCAAGCGCCCAGATCATGGACACGATAAAGGTCCACTCATTCTCGACCTTCGGAGGCAACCCGCTGTCGGCCGCCGGTGGATTGGCTACGCTCGACTACGTCCTCAAAAACGACCTCCAAGGCAACGCCCGAACAATGGGTCAGCGACTCGACGCGGCACTGCGGCCGGTTGTCGAGCGCATGCCGTGGATTGCCGAGCTCCGCGGAGCCGGCCTCATGCAAGCCATCGAAATAGTCGAACCTGGCTCGATCACTCCCGACGCGGCGAGGGCCGGAGAGTTGCTCGAGGGCTGCCGGCGCCGGGGTCTCCTGGTCGGCAAGGGCGGGCTCTACAACAACGTTCTTCGCATCACCCCGATGCTGAATGTGAGCTCGGGCGAGATCGACGAAGGAGTTAGTGCCATTATCGGTGCCATCGAGGCCTCCGACCAGTAGCGATTCAACGAAAGGGAACGACCATGACGATTCTCATCAAGAACGGAACGGTGATCAGCGCCACCGGCGCCGACCCGGCAGATGTGCTGATCGACGGCGAGACCATCGTCGCGGTGCTTCAGCCAGGATCCGAACTGGCAGCCTCGGCTGAGAGTGGTGCCGCTCGGGTCATCGACGCGGCCGGGCTCTACGTGATCCCCGGTGGAATCGACGGGCACACCCACATGGAGCTGCCCTTTGGAGGCACCGTCGCCTCCGACGACTTCGAGTCGGGCACCCGTGCTGCGGCGTGGGGCGGCACCACCACGATCATCGACTTTGCGGTGCAACCGGCGGGCGAGAGCGTTCGGGAGTGCCTCGACCTCTGGATGGGGAAGGCCGAAGGCAAGTGCGCCATCGACTACGGCATGCACCAGATCATCGGAGGCGTCGACGACCAGTCTCTGAAGGACATGGACTCGCTGGTCGACGAAGGCATCACCAGCTTCAAGTTGTTCATGGCTTATCCGGGAGTGTTCCTCTCCGACGACGGGCAGATCCTGCGGGCCATGCAGCAGGCCGCCGGCAACGGTGCGCTCATCATGATGCACGCCGAAAACGGATTGGCCATCGACGTTCTCGCCGAACAAGCCGTCGAGCGTGGCGAAACCGCACCCATCAACCACGGCCTGGTGCGCCGGGCCGAGTTCGAGAGCGAGGCCACCCATCGGGCGATCCAACTCGCCAAGGTCGGTGCCGCGCCCCTCTACATCGTTCACCTCTCGGCGAGCGAGGCCCTCGAACAGGTGGCCATCGCCCGCAACAATGGCGCCAATGTGTTTGCGGAGACCTGCCCTCAGTACCTGTACTTCAACGTCGAGGATCACCTCGGCAAGCCCGACTTCGAAGGCGCCGCCTACGTGTGCTCGACCCCTCTGCGTACCAAGCACGAACACCATCAAGAGGATCTTTGGAAGGGCCTGCGAACCAACGACCTGAGCCTCGTCGCCACCGACCACTGCCCGTTCTGCATGAAGGACCAGAAGGAACTCGGCCGGGACGATTTCAGGGCGATTCCCAACGGGATCGGCGGGGTCGAACACCGAATGGACATGATCTATCAGGGCGTGTCCACCGGCGAGATCTCGCTGCCGAGGTGGGTTGAGCTGTGTTCCACCACGCCGGCTCGCATGTTCGGTCTCTACCCCCAGAAGGGCACCATCCAGCCTGGATCCGACGCCGACATCGTTCTCTATGATCCCAACCGCGAGTGGACGATCAGTGTCGACAACCACCACATGAACATCGACATGTCGGCTTATGAGGGCATCGACGTCACGGGCCATGTCCACTCGGTGATGTCCAGGGGACGCATGATCATCGAGAACGACGCCTACCACGGAAGCCCCGGCGACGGTAAGTATCTCCGCCGCGGCCTCTCGCAGTACCTCATCTGAATCAATACCCGAATCTGAATCAAGATCCGATCTGAACGGAGTCTCAGTGCAAAGGATTAATCATCTCGTCGATGGCCAGCCGATGGTTGGCGCCAGCGGTCGAACCTCGCCGGTCTACAACCCGGCCACCGGGGAGCAGACGGGTGAACTCGATCTGGCCGACGTCGGCGAGGTCGATGCGGCTGTCGCCTCGGCCCAGAAGGCCTTCGAGGAATGGAAGCACCTCAGCGTCGCCAAGCGCACCCGCATGATGTTCCGGTTCCGCGAACTGGTCGACAGCAATTCCAAAGAGGTCGCACAAAGGCTCACCGCCGAGCATGGCAAGGTCATCAGCGATTCGATGGGAGAGGTGGCCCGCGCCATCGAGAACATCGAATACGCGTGTGGGCTCGCCGAACACCTCAAGGGTGGCTACAACGAGAATGCCTCGACGGGCGTCGACGTCTACACGGTGCATCGCCCTCTGGGTGTGGTGGCCGGAATCACCCCGTTCAACTTTCCGGCCATGGTGCCGCTCTGGATGATCCCCAACGCCGTGGCGTGCGGAAACACGTTCGTGTTGAAGCCGTCCGAGAAGGATCCATCGGCGCCGATGTTCATCGCCGAGCTCTTCCAGGAAGCAGGCTTTCCTCCGGGCGTGCTCAACGTCGTTCACGGCGACAAGGTCGCGGTCGACCGTCTCCTCGAGCACCCCGACGTCAAGGCGGTGAGCTTCGTAGGGTCGACTCCCATCGCCAAATACGTACACCAGACGGCAACGGCCAACGGCAAACGGGTCCAAGCCCTCGCCGGAGCCAAGAACCACATGCTGGTCCTGCCCGACGCCGATCTCGACATGGCAGCCGACGCCGCGGTCTCGGCCGCCTACGGGTCCGCCGGAGAACGCTGCATGGCGATCTCGGTGGCCGTTGCCGTCGGCGGGGTCGGCGACGAACTCGTCGATGCCGTTCGAGTGCGCATGGACAAGCTCAGCATTGGATCCGGCACCGATCCGGCGTCCGAGATGGGTCCGCTCGTCACCCGCGAACACCGCGACAAAGTGGCTGGCTACATCGGGATCGGAGCCGACGAGGGGGCCACTGTCGTGGTCGATGGTCGCGACAGCGAATTCGAGGGCGACGGCTTCTTCATTGGAACGACGCTCATCGACAATGTCACTACCGACATGACGGTCTACCGCGACGAGATCTTCGGACCGGTTCTCTGTGTGGTCAGAGCCGACACCTACCAAGAAGCGGTCGACTTGATCTCGGCCAACCGGTGGGGCAACGGCACCGCCATTTTCACCCGCGACGGCGGCGCGGCCCGGCAATTCCAAGAGGATGCCGATGCCGGAATGGTGGGCATCAACGTGCCGGTGCCGGTTCCAGTCGGATACCACTCGTTCGGAGGTTGGAAGGACTCGCTGTTCGGCGACACGGCAATCTACGGTCCTGAGGGCTTCCGCTTCTACACGAGGCCAAAGGTGATCACATCGCGCTGGCCCGATCCGGCCGATAGCTCGGTCGATCTCGGGTTTCCGCAGAATCACTGATCAGACCAGACACGAAACAAGGGGGGACAGATGGACTTCGGAGTAGTTCTACAGACCGATCCGCCGGCATGGCGGGTGGTGGATCTCGCCGCCAAGGCCGAGACTCTCGGGTTCAGCCACGGCTGGACTTTCGACAGTCACATCTTGTGGCAGGAGCCCTACGTCATCTACAGCCAGATGCTGTCGGCCACCAACCGCATGATCGTGGGTCCAATGGTGACCAACCCCGGCACCCGCAACTGGACGGTCACCGCATCGCACTACGCCACTCTCAACGACATGTTCGGCAATCGCACGGTGTGCGGTATCGGCCGCGGCGATTCGGCCATGCGAGTGCTCGGCCATGCGCCCACCAAGCTGGCCACACTCAGCGAGTCGATGACCGTCATCAAGGGCCTGGCCGAGGGCGAAGAGGTCGACTACAACGGGACTACCCAGCAATTGCCGTGGAGCCAGGGCTCGAAACTCCCGATCCTCATGGCCGGTTACGGCCCCAAGGCGCTGAAGCTCTGTGGTGAGCAGGCCGACGGCTTCATTCTCCAGTTGGCCGATCTGCAGCTTGCCGAGTGGATGATCGGGGCAGTGCGTAGCGCTGCCGCCGACGCCGGGCGCAACCCCGACGACCTCTACATGTGTGTTGCTGCTCCCGCCTACGTGGGCGACGATCTCGAACACCAGCGTGATCAGTGCCGTTGGTTCGGTGGCATGGTCGGCAACCACGTTGCAGACCTGGTGGCCCGCTATGGCGACGAGAGCGATTCGGTTCCGGCGGCGCTCACCGACTACATCAGAGGCCGTGACGGTTACGACTACAGCGGCCACGGCAAGGCTGGCCACTCTCACACCGATTTCGTGCCGGACGAGATCATCGACCGCTTCTGCATCCTCGGCGACGAAGCCGCACACATCGCCAAACTGGAGAAGCTGCGTGATCTCGGAGTCGATCAGTTCGCGATCTATCTGATGCACGACCAGAAGGACGAGACGCTCAACGCCTACGGGCAACGGATCATCCCGGCCCTTCGATGACAGATTCGGTGGGCGGCCGGGTATCGGCTCAAACTCTGGCATCGGTCACTGGCATGGCGCGCCGGTTGGTAGCCACCGTCTTGGCGCTGGCCGCGGTCGTGGTGCTCTGGGAGTCCTACAAGTGGATGGGTGGTCGCACCGACGATCACTGGCCCGGTACCGGATTCGGATTGCCGGTTCGGACCAACGACCTCGTGATGCCCCACACCGGGACCATCTGGGAGGCGCTCTGGGACCCGGTTCAGCGCGGACGCGATCAGACCCTCGCCAGTTTCTTGTTCGAGTCGGCGAGGTTCACCTTCAATGAGGCCGCTCTCGGCTTCGTCATCGGCACGGTGGTGGGACTGGCCCTTGCTGTGGTCATGCTCCGCTTCTCGTTTGCGGAGCGGGGATTGATGCCCTGGATCAACATCTCCCAGACGGTTCCGCTTATCGCTCTGGCCCCGATCATCGTCACCTGGGGCCGTAGCTCGATTCTCTCGGACTCTCAGGCGGTCTCGGTGATCGCCACCTACCTCACGTTCTTTCCGGTCGCGGTCAATGCGCTTCAGGGCCTGCAGTCGCCCGCCAAGGCCGACGTGGAGTTGATGCGTTCCTACGCCGCGCCCTGGAGCCAGACCCTCTGGAAGCTACGGGTTCCGGCAGCCCGGCCGTATTTGTTCCCCGCGTTCAAACTCGCGGCCACTTTGTCGGTGGTGGGAGCCATCGTGGGAGAGATCTCCTCGGGGGTGAAGGGGGGGCTCGGCAGGGCAGTACTCAACTTCGCCACTATCTACTCGACCGGTCCCGAGAAGCTCTACGCGGCGGTCTTGGCATCGGCCCTTCTCGGATTGTTCGTATTCGTACTCGTCTCAGCAGTGGAGAGTTTCGTGGACCGCAATCAGGATCACCTCCCAGCCAACGTCTCTTCCGCGGCGGGGGCGTAGCCATGACCGAACAGGCAATAGTCGCCTCTGGGCTCGGTAAGACGTTCAACAGTCGTTCCGACAGCGCGGTGACGGCGCTCACCGACGTCGATCTGTCGGTGGAGCCGGGCGAGTTCGTGTCGCTGATCGGTCCCTCCGGTTGCGGCAAGTCGACCATGCTGCGCCTCATCGGCGATCTGATAGTGCCCTCCGAGGGCACGGTCGAAGTGTTCGGAAAACCGGCCGCTCAGGCCCGCGCCGACCGCGACTACGGCATGGCCTTCCAGAAGGCCGGCCTCTTCGATTGGCGAAAGGTCAGTGCCAACATCGAGCTTCCGCTCGAGTTGGCCGGCTGGTCCAAGAGTCGGCGTCGGGAGAGATCGGCCGAGATGCTCGATCTCGTGAAGCTGCCCGACTTCGGCGATCACTACCCATGGCAGCTCTCGGGAGGCATGCAGCAGCGAGTGGCGATCGCTCGAGCCCTGTCGTTCCAGCCGAAGCTGCTATTGATGGACGAGCCTTTCGGCGCCCTCGACGAGATGACCCGCGAACACATGCAGGTCGAGCTGTTGAGTATCTACCGGCAGCTCAGATCCACCGTCGTGTTCGTGACCCACTCGATTCCCGAAGCGGCGTTTCTGTCGGACCGGGTTGTCGTGTTGTCGCCCCGACCCGGCCGGATCCATTCGATAATCGATGTCGTGCTCGGCGATCGGGAAACCGAAACTCGCGATGAGGACACCCGCGAATCCGAAGGGTTCTTTCGTAAGACCACCGAGATTCGCGAGGCGTTGCGCTCGGTTGAGGCCCAGCAGTGAGATCTCGGCTCGAACCACTGTGGCCGCCGATCGTGGTCGGCGTGATCATCATGTCGCTCTGGGAGGGCCTGGTCAGACTCCTCAAGGTGAGGGAGTTCCTCCTACCGAAGCCAACTTCGATCGCATCGGCCCTGGGTGATGAATGGACGCCGCTGCGCACCGCTGGTTGGGAGACCGGCAAGACCGCGGTCGCCGGCCTTCTGTTCGGCGTGGTGGCGGGAGCGCTCCTGGCACTGGTGGTGAGTCGGTTCAGTTGGCTTCGCGGATCGGTGACACCATTGGCGGTGGCTCTCAACGCCACCCCGATCATCGCTCTGGCTCCGATCTTCAATGCCTGGTTCGGGATCACCGATTTCAGGAGCAATGCGGCGGTGGTGATCATCGTCGTGTTCTTCCCGGTGTTCATCAACACCGGCACGGGTCTCAGCGAGGTCGAGTCGAATCAGATCGAGTTGATGCGGTCACTGGCTGCGAGCGAGAACACGGTTCTGCGCAAGGTGCGCATCCCCAACGCGCTGCCGTTCTTTCTGACCTCGCTTCGCCTGGCCGCTCCGCTGAGTGTCATAGCTGCGATCGTCGCGGAGTACTTCGGGGGCCCCCAGAACCGGCTCGGACCGTTCATCACTCAAAACGCTAGTTTCTCCCGGTATGCCAATGCTTGGGCTGCAATTGTGGTGGCCAGCGCCATCGGCCTAGCGTTGTTTGCCTTCTCCGCTGTGGTGGAGAAGATTTCGATGCCCTGGAAGCAGGGCGACCCGGCCAGAGCCTGACCAAGTGGGTAGCCGGGATGAAGAAGGACAGATCGACCAATATGGAGGGAAATATATGAGAAGGAAATGGACATCGCTCATTGCGGCGTTGCTGGCGTTCAGCTTGCTGGCGGCAGCGTGCGGAGACGACGACGACGGCGCCAGCGACGGCGGCGGTGGAGATTCCGGCTCGTGCGAGACGATCGACGACGTGAGTCTGCAGTTGCAGTGGGTCACCCAGTCGCAGTTCGCCGGCTACTACGCGGCCGTCGACAAGGGCTTCTACGAGGATTTCTGCCTCAATGTCACGATCGTCGAGGGTGGTGTCGACATCGTTCCTCAGCAGCAACTGGCGACCGGCGTGGTCGACTATGCGGTCTCATGGGTTCCCAAGGCGTTGGTGAGCCGTGAGGAAGGCGTCGACATCGTTGACGTGGGTCAGGTATTCCAGCGCAGTGGCACCCTGCAGGTGTCCTTCGCCGAGATGGGATTCAGTGGTCCCGCCGACCTTGCCGGCAAGAAGGTGGGCAGCTGGGGATTCGGCAACGAATTCGAGATGCTCGCCGGATTGCGTCGTAACGGAGTCGAACCAGGTGTAGACAACGAGATCGTTCAGCAGAGCTTCGACATGCTGGCGATGATCAGCGGCGAGATCGATGCCGCTCAGGCGATGATCTACAACGAGTACGCCCAGGTGTTGGAGACGGTCAACCCCGATACCGGCGAACTGTTCCAGCCGTCCGACCTTTCGATCATCGATTGGAACGACGTCGGCACGGCCATGCTCCAGGACGCCATCTGGGCCGACGGAGGACGTCTGGGAGACGCCGCCTACGCCGACCAGACCACGCGGTTCATCGCTGGCTCTGTCGAGGGTTGGGCGTATTGCCGCGACAACATCGACGGATGTGTCGATGTTGTCCTGGCCAACAGCCCGGTACTCGGCAAGTCGCACATGACCTGGCAGCTCAATGAGATCAACAACCTGATCTGGCCATCACCGGCCGGTGCGGCATTGATCGACCAGGCCCTCTGGGATCAGACGGTCGATGTAGCCACCACCGAAGGCGTGCTGAGCGCGGCACCTACTGCCGGTGCGTTCGACAACCAGTACGCCACCGCGGCGATTGCCCTCCTCGACGCCAAGGGTGTCGATGTGGTCGGCAACGGTTGGAGTCCGATCGACGTCACCCTTCTTGCCGGCGGCGAGTGATCCAGAATTCGTGATGGAAGGGTCGGCCCTCTGCGGGGCCGACCCTTTCGTCGCGCTGCTCACAGCCAACGAAACATGAGTTCACCTCAGGTCGAGCCGGCCGGGTCCGCCTCATTCAGCGGGGTCGACTCGACCGAGATTCCTTGGATAGCGGTTCGGAGACAGCGCAACGCCGACGGATCCGTTTCTGAGGTTCGCGAGAAGTGGGTGGCGTTTTCCATCGATCCGCTCTACCTCGGTCTGTTCGCGCAATGGGACCCTGGCATGATCGTCCGCCGCCACGGGCACTACAGCCCCCACGTTCTCACCGTGCTCGCAGGGTCCTTGCGTTGTGGTGGAGTCGAGTTGGGAGTCGGCTCCCATGTCGAACTGCCGGTGGGAGCCACCTTCGGGCCGTTCGAGGCCGGACCAGACGGGGTGGAACTCTACGAAGTGATGATGGGCGACCCCAGATCGTGGAGCGACGATGAGCAGTCGTACCTCGATCTTCTGAAAGAGCGAGGCGTCAGCCAGCTGCCTGATCCGCCGATCGAACTGCCGGCGGGATTGGAGGACCTGCGCGCTGTCTTCACTCCGAGGGTCGAACCACCGGACTGACCTCGTGAGCGTTCTGTGGGCCACCACTCTGGCTAGGATTGCCGTCGCCAATCCGTCGTATCGCGACGTGAGCCAAGAGCCGGTCTGACCGGCTCGGCACAGGAAGGTGATGTCGACGTGATCCGCCAAGATTCCAGGACACCGGTGCTGGTGTTGATCGTGATGGTCCTGGTGTCGGCATGCGGGGGAGGATCGGTCGATCCGGGGGGCGGCTCTACGGTCGCGGTGTCCATCGAGATCGTCGATGGCGCACCGACCGGTGGCGTGCAGGACATTTCGTCGGGGCGAGGCGACTCGATCGTTGTGTCGATCTCGGGCGAATCGACCGACAGAGTCCACATCCACGGTTACGACCTGTTCGTCGATGTGGTCGGCGAAATCACATTCGATGCTCTGATTCCTGGTGTATTCGAACTCGAGCTCGAGGATTCCGGTCGCCTGCTTGCCAAGCTGACCGTGTCGTGAAGTCCGGCCGGGGGGTTGCATCGGGTCTGACCGCGGTCGCGCTCGCAGCAACAACGGTCTTGTTCACTGCGAGCCCCGCCGCGGCCCATGGAATCGGTGGACGTGCCGACCTGCCGCTGCCGGCGTGGCAGATGACATGGGCGGCAGGTTTCGCCGTCGCCAGCTCATTCGTGATGCTGGGGGCGTTCTGGACGCGTCCGAAGCTCGAGAAGGCCGCAGTTGGTCGACGGTTGCCCGATCTGCCCGTGGGCGCCGGAGCCCTGCTCGTGGTCACCAAGCTGGTGGGGCTGGTGCTGTTCGGTGTGGTGCTGGTGGCGGCCTGGTGGGGCAATGAGAACCCAGCGGTCAACATTTCCGGAGATGCGCTCTACATCACATTCTGGGTCGGACTGCAGCTCTTGTCGGCTGTCGTTGGCGATATCTGGTCGGCGTTCAATCCCTTGACCACGATCGCCGATGGCGCGGCCCGGCTGAGATCTCGAATCACCTCGACCCCTCTGTCTCCGGCCACCGACCCGGACGGATCGGTCTGGCCGGCCTCGGTTGCCATCGCCTCGTTCCTCTGGTTGGAGCTGACCTATCACAGCTCGTCATCACCTCGTTCGATCGCCATCTTCCTCACGTTGTATTCGGTAGGGGTCCTCGGTGGCGCGGCTGTCAATGGACGGAGTTTCGTTCGCCGCGCCGACGGGTTCGCGCTGCTGTTCTCGATCATCTCTTCGATAGCGCCACTGTTCAGAGACGACTCCGGTCATTTCCGGATCAGGGTTCCGTTCAGCGGGGTATCGACGCTGAAGGTCGTTCCGGGCACGGTCGGGTTCATTCTGGTGGTGCTCGGATCCACGACGTTCGACGGTTTCACCAGAAGCGTCACCTGGGGGAAGGTCGCGGGAGACAGCACCGGATGGACCCTCACGATCATCAACACTTTGGGATTGGCAGCGATCATCGGCCTGGTCGCTCTGGCGTTCCTCGGGGCGGTGCGAATGATGTCGAACGTCACCGGCGACTCCGAGCTCGAACTGAGCGATCTGTTCGGGCCATCGTTGGTCACGATCATGGTCGCCTATGCCGCGGCCCACTACTTCAGTCTGCTGCTGCTCGATGGTCAACGGATAATCATCCAGGTGAGCGATCCGTTCGGCCGAGGGTGGGATCTCTTCGGCACCAAGGGCTACGCCATCAATTGGGCCCTGGTCTCGACGGGTGTGATCGCGTGGGTTCAGACCACATCGATAGCCGTCGGACATGTGCTGGCTGTCGCCTCGGCCCACGACCGCGCCATCGGTCGCTACGAGCGCGACATGGCCATGAAGTCGCAGTACCCGATGCTCGGGGTGATGATCACCTACACCGTGGTGGGTTTGATCATCTTGCTGGGAGCGTTCTAGACGAGTCGCTCAGACGTCGATCAGGCGACTGCTGAGAAACTCGAGAACCTGATCGAGAGCATCCTTGGTGGGATGTCCGGGCTCATCGACGAGATGCTCGGTGAGCACGCTGTGAGCATCCGAGGGGATCTCGAACTCAGGGTCCGGGCTGGTTATCTCGACCCCGATGAAGTTCTCGCCGAGCACGCGACGAAGCGTCTCGAAGCGCTCTCCCGGCACGAATGAGTCGTTGGTGAATCGCAACCCGAGAACCGCACATCCCTGTTCGGCCCTCCTTGCGATCGACGACAGCTCGTCGTCGTTGAGGCCCACCGAGGCTTTGCGACCTGCTCCGATCGGGAAGGGCTGTGACGGCTGACTGAGCACCGGCGCAATCACGGCGTCGTCGAGCATCATCGCCAGGCCGAACCCGCCGGTGAAGCACATGCCCACGAACCCGATGCCGGCACCACCGTGTTCGGAGTGCAGCTTTTTCGACAGCGCTCGCAGCCAGGTGGTGGCCGGCGCTGTGTCGCTGGTGGCGAGGCAATGAAACTCCCTGCTCACACAGGATCTGGCAATCACACGCATGGCCCGAGCGTTGGTTCCCTCAACTCCGGGAGTGCCGAACATCGACGGCATAGCGACCGACATGCCGAGTTCGATCAGTCGGTCGGCGAACGCCGTGACCTTGGGGGTGATGCCCGGGACCTCCGCGGCAACCAGGACGCACGGTCCCTCGCCGCGGCGGTGGACGTCGTGGGTGATGCCTTCATTGGTGAAGGATTCGATCCGATAGTCAATGAGCGCCATGGGCGGCAAACCTATTCGATGAGGCGAGGCCTGTTTCATGTCATTTCTGTTACGATTTCGAGAGATGATTCCCCGTCAGGCCTCCCGAAACGTCCGCATCTCAGTCATTTTGATCGTCGCGGTCATATTCGGACTGGTCGCTCCGGCTCTGGCCGAAGGCACCGTCGACGACCTCAGATCCGAACGCGAGGGCAACCGGCGCGACGCCGCAGATGCCGCCGCCCAGCTCGACACTCTCAGTGCCCAGGATCAAGAACTGCTCGACGCCATAGCCGACCTCGACGCTCAGATCGCGCTTCAGGAGTCGAAGATCTCTGCCGCTGAGCGTGCCATCGCCGACGCCGAGGCTCTGGCGGCCAAGTATCAGACCGAGGCCGAGTCGTTCGATCTCGGACTCGTCGAGTTGAAGGCCCGGCTTCGCGAGAGCGCCATCGACGCATATGTCCGACCCTCGTCCACGGCGATGTCTCAGCTCAACAACAGCGACCTGATGGAAGAGGCGATCCGGCGTTCGTTCCTCGACGACATAGCGGGCAACACCCTCCAACTCGTCGATGAGCTCAGAGCCACAGAGTCGAAGAAACTCAGCGCAAGCAAAGCAGCGCTGGCCTCGGCGGCCGAGGCCGAGACTCGCCGAGCCTCTCTAGCCGCGCGCCTGACTGAAATCGGTGCCGCCAGAGTCGAGCAGGAAGATCTAAGGACGGAGGTCCAGAAACGAATCGACGACTGGGAGAGCGAAGCTGCCGATCTAGAACAGGCCAATTTCGATATCGGCGACGAGATACGCCGCATCGAAGCTGAGGCCGAGGCCGAGCGAAAGGCCGCTGAGGAGGCGGCCCGACAGGCGGCCGAGGAGGCTGCTGAGGAGGCGGCACGAGCGGCTGAGGAGGCCGCGACCGAGACCGGGTCGACCACCACATCCGTGCCTGAATCCACGTCCTCGACTCAGCCGCCGTCGCCCGATGGCGACTTCTTGATCACCCACCGGCCGGTACCGGGAGCGATCATGAGCCCCTTCGGTGCGCGCACCCATCCGATATTCGGCAGCATTCGCTTTCACTACGGGCTCGACCTCGACGGCGACACCGGAGACGCGATAGCGGCGGCAGCCGACGGCGTGGTGATCAGCGCTCGGTGGATGAACGGCTACGGCAACGCCGTGGTCATCTCCCACGGCGGTGGCTTCACCACCCTCTACGCCCATCAGTCGCAGTTGATGGTCAGTGTCGGCGACGCGGTCGTGGGTGGGCAGACCATTGGTCTCGTCGGAAGCACCGGTTGGTCGTCGGGACCTCATCTCCACTTCGAGGTTCGGGTTGGCGGCGTAGCCACTGACCCGGTTCCATACTTCCCCTGAGTCATCCGCCGTCTCCGGACCGCGATCGTGTCGGGCCCTGTCATTGACGGGCATCGGGCACTACTCTGACCACGGTGAGTGGTATTGGAGATACAGGACGACACGTAGTGTGCCGTATGCGGTCGTCGCGCTGGGCGGTCGGGTTGCTGGTCGTGCTGCTCGCGACCCTGGTCGGATCCACCACGGCATGGTCGGTCAACGCGTCGGAGCCTTCGGCGAACCTCAATCCCGACATCGCCACACAGGTCGCTGGAGAGGCGATACAGCGAACAGGTGACCTCAACCCTGCCCCGACATCCAATGTCTCGGTCGTGAGGGTGTCGGCCACCGCCTGCGGAGCCCGATCCACGGGATCGGGATTCGTCGTAGCCGACGGCCTGGTCATGACTGCCGCTCACGTGGTCGGTGATGCCAAGCTCGTTCGAGTCGACATGGGATCAACGACCGGAACCGGTGAGGTGCTCGGGCGATTCGCCGATGATCGCGACATCGCGATCATCGCCATCCCCACGCCCTCCACCTCGGCGCCCCGCGCATCCACTCTCCCTGATGTCGGCGACCCGGTCACGATCGTCGGATATCCCGGCGGCGGTGTCAGAGTCATAGGCGTTGGCGCCCGGGTCGACCTCGCCCCGCAAGTCGCCGGTCGGGTGATCGGTAACACGATCGGTGTGGCATCCCGCTCGGGACTCGGCTTCTCCGGAGGCCCGGCGATAGACGGCGACGGAAACCTGTTTGGCATGGTGGTGGCCGCCGAGATCGAGACCGACACCACGATCGTCGTGGCCTTCGACCGGCTTGGCGACGTCTCCGCGGTGCCGCTGGCGGAAGGTAGCTGCGCTCCCGTCGGCTGACATTTCTGGTGTGTAGGGTGCCCAATGGTCCGGATCGACACAGTTCTGGTGGTGGCGGCCAGCGACGGGCCGATGGTCGCCGAGATTCCACCACACGACATGGTGATAGCGGCCGACAGCGGGCTCGACCTGGCTGAGGCCCTCGGTCTCGAAGTAGATGTCGTCGTCGGCGACATGGACTCGGTCGATCCGGCACTGCTGGCCGCGGCCGAGACGCGAGGACTTCGGATCGACCGCCATCGGGTCGACAAGGACGAAACAGATCTCGAGCTGGCGATGTCGTTGGCGATCGCCGAGAGTCCGACGGCCATCCACCTGATGGTGGGCTCCGGAGGCAGGGTCGACCACGCGTTGGCGAATCTCGCGGTGCTGGCGTCGCCACGGTGGCGATCGGTGCTGGTGTCGGCCTCGGTGGGACGGTCGCTGGTCTGGGTGGTGCGAGGCCGTCGCGAGCTTCCACTGCACGTCGGCGACGCGCTGTCGATAGTGGCGGTCGGCGGCGTTGCGGCCGGCATCTCGAGCAGCGGACTCAAGTGGGCGCTCGATGGAGACGACCTCCAACCGTTCTCGGCCCGAGGAGTTTCGAATCTCGTGATCTCAGAGCCGGTGGATCTGATCGTGGAAGAAGGAGTGGTGCTGGCGATCAGTTCGCCCACGCCACCCAGCGGCCCCGGCGCTTCTCGAGACTGAGCGACACTCCGAAGCACTCCGACAGGTTCTCGCTGGTGAGCACGTCGTCCAAGCGTCCCTGTGCGAGAGCTTGTCCGTCGCGCATCAACAAGACGTGGGTGAACCCGGTCGGGATCTCCTCGACGTGGTGCGTCACCAACACAATCGGGGCAACCGAGGGATCCGATGCCAGATCACTGAGTGCCGACACGAGTTGCTCGCGGCCGGCGAGATCGAGACCGGCGGTGGGCTCGTCGAGAAGCACCACTCCTGGATCGATCGACAGCGCCCGAGCCAGCAGCACCCGCTGGCGTTCCCCCGACGAGAGGGTTCCGAATCGCCGGGCCGCCAAGCGCAACACACCCACCCGATCCAATGCTTCGTCGGCGCGGTTGGCGTCGGTGAGGTCGTACTGATGCCACCACGGCTCCAGAGCGGCGTTGCCGGCTGTCATCACCACATCGCTCACCATGAGTTCGCCTCGGAGCCTGTCGGCCATGGCCGCGCTGGCGAACCCGATCCTTCTACGCAACTGACGCACATCAGTACGGCCGAGGACCTGGCCGAGCACCGTCACCTCGCCCGACGACGGGTGAAGCCAGAGCGAGGCGATCTGCACCAGCGTGGTCTTGCCCGAACCGTTGGGGCCGAGAATCACCCAACGCTCGTCCGGATTGACGGTCCAATCGACGCCACGGAGAATCTCTGAGCCGTCGATACGGAGATGAATGCCGGCCAATTCCAGAACGGAAGCGCTCACCGGAGGATCCCAGCCAAGGTGGGCGTCACAGCGCAACCCTGAGGAGTAGCGCCACGGCCGACACCGTCGAGACGGTGAGCACGATCGGACGGAGCCGTCCCGCGTCGACGTGGGGTCGGATCGGCCCGGACAACACGAATCCGACCAGAGAAGCCGGCATGAGCGCGAGTCCGGTGAGGATCTCGGCGCTCCCGAGGCGGCCAGCAGCCGCCATCGCCGGCAGTGTGATCGGTGCCCCGATGAGGAAGTATGTCGCCATTGTCGACCTCATCTGAGGGCCGCTCCGGTGCTGCATCGACAACGCCACCGGAGGTCCGCCGATCGAAGCGGTGGTGGCCCCGAAACCTGAGGTGGCTCCGGCCAGGGCGAACACGAGTCTCGATTCCGGAATCACGATGACGCCCGACGACAGAACGATCGCCACGAGGATCGTGAAGCCGACCAACATCTGCAGCGACGTGTCGGACACCATGCTCAGCACGACCGCTCCCGCGACAACGCCTGGAACTCGACCAGAGATCGCCCAACCAACAAACGACACATCGACATGATCGCGTTCGCGCATGACAGTTGCCACAGAAAGCGAGATGCTCGCCAGGAAGATAGGTCCGGGAACGAGGTCGGTGTCGATGAATGCGAGTACGGGAGCAGCCAGGAGGTTGGCGCCGAAACCGACCGATCCCTGAACCGTTGAAGAGAGTGTTATCACGAGCATCGCTATCAAGAGAGTGAGTAGATCCACGTTCATTCCGCCATGCCTCCGTGCTCGATCCATGTCTGATACATGGCCGCGTAACGTCCGGATTCGGCCACCAACTCACTGTGGCTGCCCAACTCCACGATCTCGCCGTCGTGGACGACCGCGATTCGATCGGCCTTGCGGGCGGTGGCCAAACGATGGGCGATGATCACCGCGGTTCGACCTCCGAGAAGGGCATCGAGGGCGTGCTCGACGGTGGCTTCCGATCGCAGATCGAGGTTGCTGGTGGCCTCGTCGAGAATCAGAATTCGCGGTCGTGCCACGAATGCTCTCGCCAGCGCCAGGAGTTGGCGTTCGCCGGCCGACAACGACGTACCGCGCTCGTGGACCACAGCATCGAGGCCTCCGAGACGCTCGACCAGTTCGGCTATCCCCACGGCCGCCATTGCCTCGCGCAGTTCGTCGTCGGAGGCCTCGGGCCGCGCAAACGCCACGTTGTCGCGTACGACACCGGCGAACAGGAAAGGCTCCTGGGGTACGACGCCCAATTGGGATCGCAGACTCGTGAGCGTGACATCACGAAGGTCGTGACCGTCGACGGTGATCGTTCCGGCTTGCGGTTCGTAGAACCTGGTGATCAATTTGGCGATAGTCGACTTCCCGGCACCGGTCTCGCCGACGAACGCGATCGACTCTCCGGGAGCAATTCGAAGTGAGATCCCTTTCAGCACCGGCGAATCGGCGGCGTAGCCGAAGGTGACATCTCGAAACTCGATCGTCCCTTCGATCGGCGGAAGTTCGACAGCATCGGGCGATTCCACAACCGAGGGCTCGGTCGAGAGCAGATTCCGGAGCTTCACCACCGCGGCCCCGCCCTGCTGATAGGAGTTGTAGAGCTGCACAAGCGTCTGGATGGGAGCGAAGAAGGAGGTCAGGAACAGAATGAACGCTGCGAGCTCACCAATGGTGATCCGCCCGTTCGACACCATCATCCCGCCCACCCCGAGCAGCACCGCTTGGCTGGTGATACCGACCATCTCGGTCGACGGGGCGTAGATGGAGTTGAGCCGGGAAGTGGCGACGTTGGCATCGCGATGATCGCCGACCACGTCGCGGTGCTCGGCGACGTTCACGGCCCGGCGATTGTGGGCGACGATCACTCGAACGCCGGCCAGAGATTCCTGCAGATGAGACAGCAGATCGGCGATGCGGTCACGCACGCGTAGGTAGGCGGCCGATGATGCCCTTCTGAACCAGAGAGACACCGCGAGGGTCGGCGGCACCGCCACCCCGAGCGTGATGAGGGCCAGGAGAGGGTCGTAGAAGAACATCGCGGTCGTGATGACGGCGAGCGTGAACGCCTGTACCAAGAGACTGACGATGCCGTCCTGGAACAGCACCGAGAGAGCCTCGATGTCGGAGGTCATCCGAGTGAGTAGTACTCCGGCCTTCTCTTCGGTGTAGTAGTCGACTCCCTGGCGTTGCATGTGGCCGAAGACTCGGATGCGTAGCGCCTCGTTGAGGCGCTCACCCAAGCGGCCGGTGAACGCCACCCGGATCGCTCCGAGCAGAGTCGATACGGCCACGGCTACGACGTAGGCCACGGCAGCCGCAACCAGCACTCCCTTGTCGCCGACGCGCACGCCTCGGTCGATCCCGATCTGGGTGAGGATCGGGCCGAGCTGCAAGGCGATGGTCTCGACCATGACGAGCGCGATCGCGGCGGCGAGGCGACCGCGGTGGGGCCACAGGAAGCGTTTCAACGTGAACGGGCGACGATCCCAGGTGCTGTGACTCCACGGGACCGGATCAACCACGTGCGCCGGCTCGTCGCGAAGTGCCTTCTCGACCCTCCTGCGGAGATCCCCGGGGACCTCGGCGTGGGGTAGTCCGGCCGCGGCGCTCGACTGGACGGTGGTCGGGCCGCCACCAAATCCTCCACTGCCTCCAACGGCGAACATCAGGTCGCCCCTTCGCCGTGGTCGGATGCCGAGGATTCGTGATCGGCGTCGGCGAGGATCGCGGCGTACAGCGGCTCACTGCGAAGCAGCTCGTGGTGGTGGCCGCCGGCGACCACGCGACCGCCGTCGATCAGCAACACGCGGTCGGCCAGTGCGATGGTGGAGAGCCGGTGAGCGATGAGAATGGTGGTTCGGCGGGTTCGGCGGATCTTCAATGCGGTATGGATTCTCTGTTCGACTCCGACATCGACCGCGCTCGTGGCGTCGTCGAGCACCATCACGCTCGGGTCGGCCAGAAGGGTTCTGGCCAGAGCCAATCGTTGACGCTGCCCGCCGGACAGGGTGAGACCTCGCTCGCCGACCTGGGTCTGGATCCCGAGCGGCAGATCGGCCACGAAAGAGTCGGCTGCCGCGTCGGCAATGGCCGACGCCACGGTCGCGTCGCTTGAATCAGGACGGGCGAAGGCGATGTTGTCGCGAATGGTCGTGGCGAAGAGGAAGGGGTCGTCGGCGGCGATGGTGACCTCTTGGCGAAGGTCGCTCAGCGACAGCTCTCTGACATCGAGTCCGTCGATCTCGATCCGACCTTCGTCGACATCGTAGAACCGAGCCAACAGGCGCGCGATCGTCGACTTTCCGCTTCCGGTTCGGCCCACGATGGCGACGGTCTCTCCGGCCTCGATCTCGAACGACAGATCGTTCAGAATGTGCGCACCGTCGCCGGTCGCGTAGGAGAACTTCACCGAGTCGAACACGATGCGCCCGTCGGGGGCGGATAGGGGAGTCGGGTCGGACGGGTCGACGATCTCGGGTACCTCATCGAGGATTTCGAAGATTCGCACCGCGGCTGCCGCGGCCCGCTGCCACTGGACAAGAATGAATCCGACCAGGCGGAAAGGTGTGGCGAGCATGAGAACGAAGGTGCTGAACGTGACCAGCTCACCGATCTGGATGCTGCCGTCGACGGCGCGGGTGCCCCCGTACAACAACACGAACGCCAGGCCCAGCCGCGGCAATGCCTCCATGAGGGGAGCATTCCTCGCTCGGGCGTCGGCCAGTTCGGTGCCCGCCCACCTCAGGCTCCGGGCCGATCGAGCCAAGTGTTGGACCTGGTTCTGTTCTTGAGAGAACGCCTTCACCACTCGAGCACCCTGGATGTTCTCGTCGACGATCGTGGCCACATCGGCCTGGCGGGCCTGCACCACCCAAGACAAAGGGAAGAGTTGCGATCGCAGGCGAACCCCGACGAGGTACACGAACGGCAGCGGAGTGACCGCTACGAGCGTGAGCGGAAGGTCGATGATGACCATGGCGATGACCGCCCACGTCAGCAGAACGAACTGCATGGCGATCATCGGTCCGAAGGCGAAGAGCAACTGAATTGATCGAACGTCCGTATTGGCTCTGGAGATCACCTGGCCGCTCTGGGTGCGATCCCAGTACGTGAACGACAACTCGGTGAGGCGCTCGAAGACCAGATTGCGGAGATCGCTCTCGATGTTGTGGGCCGCCCTGAACAAGCCGAATCGAAACATGTAGCCCAGACCGAAACGAGCCACGGCGAACACCGCGAGGGCGATGACGAATGGGGCGACAGAGTCACCGGCATCGATCGCGTCGATCCCTCTGCCTACCGTGATGGGTACGGCCACCGAGAGAGCCGTGGCAATGAATCCGGCGAGTATCGCCGCCGAGAAGACCGACCGGTGCGACCGAACAATGGGCCAGACCCGCCGCATCCAGCCGAGGTCCCGATCGGAATCGATGGCCGCTCGCGGCCGCGCGTAGCGGCTCTGGTGATAGGTGTTGTCGGCGGGATCATCGGCGGCTGCCGCAGGCATCGTTACAAGCTACGGCTACATTCGCGTACCTCACGGATCGAGGAGGACCGATAGACACCGCTCTCCGGCTTCTGGCCGTTGCTGCACTGGTTGGGGCCAATGCCTGGTTCGTCGCTGCCGAATTCGCGTTGGTGGCGGTCGACCGCACGCGGGTCGAGGAACGCGCCGGCTCGGGAGACCGTGGAGCACGTCGGGTCCTGAAGCTGCTCGAGCAGCTCTCCTTCCATCTTTCTGGCGCTCAACTCGGGATCACCATCACTTCGCTGGTTCTGGGATTCCTCGCCGAGCCGGCCGTTGGAGAGTTGATCAAGCCGGCCTTGAACGGTGCGTTGGGATCGTCCAGCGACGGAGTCTCGTTCGTGCTGGCGTTCGTGATCGCAACGGTTCTCCAGATGGTGTTCGGCGAGTTGGTCCCGAAGTCGCTCGCCACCAGTAGCCCCTTGGTATCGGCCAAGGCGCTTTCGAGACCGACCGTGATCTACGCGGCCTTCGCCGGCCCGGTGGTTGCTTTCCTCGATGGGCTGGCCGGGGCCGTCACGCGTCGTCTCGGGTTCGAACCGGCCTCTGAAATCGAGTCGACCCCCGACCGCGAGGAACTCGAACAGATCATCAAGTCCTCCGGTGAGGAAGGAACCCTCGACGCGGGCGAGGTTCAGCTGCTGACCCGGTCGATCCGGCTCGCCGACAAATCCGCCGACGATGCCATGGTCCCCCGAGTCGAGATCGAGTCCGTGAGCTGTGGTGCGTCCGTCGATGAGCTGGCCCGCGTAGCGGTGAAGACCGGCCACTCGCGGTTCCCTGTGACGGCGGGTGACCTCGACACGATCGTCGGGGTCGTTCACGTGAAGTCGGTTCACGCCGTGGAGATCGGCCGGCGGGCCGAAACGACCGTCGAACAGGTGATGGCCGACGTTCTTGCCGTCCCCGAGACCAAGGATCTCGACGAGCTGCTCGTGGAACTCCGCGAACGTGGTGGTCAGCTAGCTGTGGTTATCGATGAGCACGGCGGTACTGCTGGCATCATCACCCTCGAGGACATCCTCGAGGAGATCGTCGGTGAGATCGACGACGAGCACGACGAAGCACCGACCAGCCTGACGCGGGTCGAGTCCAGAGGCTCCACGATCGTTCCGGCATCGCTTCACCACGACGAGATTCTCGACGCGGTCGGCTTCGAGATGCCCGACGGAGACTTTGAGACGGTGGCCGGCTTGATCCTCGACCGATTGGGACACATCCCCGAACCCGGCGAGATGTGCGAGGTCGGAGGCTGGCGCATCGAGGTCGTCGCGATGGACCGGCTGCGAATCGCCACGGTGCGAATGGTCCAACCGAGGGAGACGGACTCATGACCGTCTGGTTGTTGCTGCTCTCAGTAGTTCTGGTGGCCGTCAACGCCTTCTTCGTGGCGGTGGAGTTCGCGTTGATAGGCAGCCGAGCCACGCGGCTCGAACCATTGGCCGACAACGACGCTGCCGGGGCCTCGGCCGCCCTCAGCGCCATCCGGGATCTTCAGGCTCAGTTGGCCGGAGCCCAATTGGGAATCACCATGGCTTCGCTCGGACTCGGCTTCGTGGCCGAACCGGTCGTGTCAGACCTCATCGAATCGCTGGTCGAGAGCGTGGTCGATATTCCCACCGGACTGTTGCACACGATCGGCTTCGTCGTGTCGCTCTCAATCGTCGTGACCGTCCACATGGTGCTCGGTGAGATGGTGCCGAAGAACATCTCGATCAGTGGTCCGGAGCGCGCGGCCCGGATCCTCTCTCCGATCCACCGCTTCTACGTCTCGATCTTCCGTCCGATCATCTGGTTGTTGAACGCCCTGTCCAACGTCGTGGTGAGGGCACTCGGCCGTGAACCTGTCGATGAACTCAACACCGCTCTTACGGTCAACGAATTCCACACCCTCATAGCCGGGGCTCACGAGGACGGCGTGCTCGAGGTGGTCGAGCACGACCTCCTTACCGGTGCTCTCGACTTCCGGGCCCGCACCGCCGGGACGATCATGGTTCCCATGGAGGAGATTGTCTCCGTGGCCAGATCGATGCCGATCGCCGAGGTCGAGGCGGTGGTCGCAGTCTCGGGTCACAGCCGGCTACCCGTGCAGGGCACCGGTCCGGACGACATCCTCGGGTTTCTTCACTCCAAGGACCTGCTTCGACTCCCACCGGAGGCGCGGCCCGAACCGGTTCCACTCGAGTTGATTCGTCGGATGCTCATCGTGTCGCCCGATCATTCGGTGCGTGATCTGATGAGGTCGATGCGTCGAATGCGGCGACACATGGCATTGGTGAAGGTGGAGGGCGGTCCGCTTCTCGGGATGGTCACGCTCGAGGATGTGCTCGAATCGTTGGTCGGTTCCATTCGCGACGAGACCGACCGCCCCGACAATCAGACTTCGGCCTGATACGGAGGGGCCGGCTCGTACTGGATCCAGCGCTGCACGGCACGGGCCTGAGTTGGAGATTCGATCTGCCCGACCAGCCAGAGGGCCATGTCGATTCCCGCCGAGACCCCCTGGCTCGACACCACGTTGCCGTCGCGAACCCATCGGAAGTCGTTCACGACCTCGATGTCGTCGTGCTCGGCGAGCGTGTCGGCGAAGCCCCAATGTGTGGCCATGCGCTTGCCCTGCCCAGGGCCGGCCGCGTAGAGCAGCAGCGCACCGGTGCAGACGCTGGTCACCCAAGTGCAGTTGGCGCTGACCGAGGAGATCCACGACAACAATCGTTGGTTGTGTTGCTCGGATCGGGTGCCCTGTCCTCCCGGCACCAACAACAGATCGAGGTCGGGGTGATCGTCGATCGTGTGGTCGGGAAGGACCCGCAAACCCTTGGCACATCGCACCGGGTCGAAATGCTCGGCGATGGTGATCACCGTGTCGGCGGGGCGCCCCTCGATGCCGTTGAGCATCGACGATGCCGTGAAGACCTCCCAAGGGCCCACAAAGTCGAGCTCTTCGACGTCCGGGAAGATCAACAATCCGAAGGTGGTCATGGAGTCTCCTCAAGTGGTCGCGGCGACCCAGCTCGAGTGGTTCAGGCTCCGACGAAGTGGAAGCCGCCGTCGACATGGATTATGGAACCGGTAGTGGCCGGAAACCAGTCGGACAGCAATGCAACGGTCGAGCGGGCCACGGCCGAGGAGTCCCGAACGTCCCATCCGAGCGGAGCACGGTCGTCCCAAGCGTCCTCGAACTTGGAGAATCCCGGGATCGACCTGGCGGCAACTGTCTTGATCGGACCCGCTGCGATGAGGTTGCAGCGCACGCCGGAGGGACCGAGTTCGCGGGCGAGATATCGGCTGGTGGACTCAAGAGCGGCCTTGGCCACCCCCATCCAGTTGTAGGCCGGCCAAGCAACGGTCGCATCGAAATCGAGACCGACGATGGAGCCGCCGTCGGTCATGAGCGGTGCGACAGCGTCGGCGAGCAGCTTGAGCGAGAAGGCCGAGATCTCCACAGCCACCTTTACGTCTTCCCAGGTGGCGCCCATCAAGTCTTCGCCGAGGCATGCTTCGGGCGCGAAGCCGACCGCATGCAAGGCCCCGTCGACGGTGCCCCATTTCTCGGCCAATCGATCACGGAGAGCGTCAGCATGGTCGGGTCGGGTGACGTCGAATTCGAAGACCTCGGCCGGCGACGGGAGTTTGCGTGAGGTGCGCTCCGTGAGGCGCATGCCGCGGCCCGCACCGGTGAGGATCACCTCGGCTCCCTCGTTCTGCGCCAGCTCAGCGATTCCGTACGCGAGCGAAGCATCGGTGAGCACGCCCGTGATCACCATTCGTTTGCCGTCGAGCAGCCCCACTGTTCCTCCATTCGCCGGGTCGATGATCGACCCGCGCCGGCCGGAGCCAGCGTGGTCCGCCCGACGATACGGCGTCCCGCCCGCTGGTGTTGTCATTGTGGCGTGATTGCCGGTGTGCGGAGTGTCGTCGGGGCGGCCTAGCGTCTCATTGGTGGGGATGCATATTTACGACACGGCCCGTGGTGAGGCGGTTCCGTTTGTGGCCGAAGATCGCGTGAGCATGTACGTGTGCGGCATCACCCCCTACGACGCGACTCACCTGGGGCATGCCGCCACATACATCGCCTACGACGTGCTGCAGCGTCGGCTACGTGACCTCGGACACGAGGTCAGATACGTACGCAACATCACCGACGTCGACGACAGCATCCTCGAGGCGGCGCGGCGCCGAGGAATCCACTATCTCGATCTGGCGTTCGGAGAGAAGGAACGTTTCGATTCCGACATGGCGAACCTCAACACACTGGCGCCGTGGTCCGAGCCGCGTGCCACCGGGGCGATTCCGGAGATCCGCGGAATGATCGACGAGACGATCCGAGCCGGCTCGGCTTATGAGGTAAACGGGTCCGTCTACTTCGACACCATGTCGGTCTCGGATTTCGGGGGGCTCTCTCGGCTCGGATTCGAACGCATGAAGACGTTGTCGGGCGAGTGGGGCGAGCAGCCCGATGATCCCGACAAGCGCAATCCACTCGATTTCGTCCTCTGGCGACCCTCGCGCGTCGGTGAGCCACATTGGGAGTCGAGATGGGGAACGGGTCGACCTGGGTGGCACGTCGAATGCAGCGCTCTCGCCACCCGCGAACTCGGACCCGTGATCGATATCCATGGTGGAGGGGTCGATCTGCTCTATCCGCACCACGAGTGTGTGAAGGCTCAGTGTGAGGCGATCAGTGGGCAGCCTTTCGTTCGTTACTGGATTCATCATGCGATGGTTCACCTCGACGGCCACAAGATGTCGAAGTCGCTGGGAAATCTGGTCTTCGTTCACGAACTCGCCGACCGAGTCGAGCCCATGGTGATCCGATTGGCTCTGTCGGGTCACCACTACCGGATGCCGTGGCAGTGGAGCGATTCGTTGTTGGCGTCGGCTGAACAACAGCTCGAACTCTGGAGATCGAATCGAGGGAGCGACACGGCCCGCGATCCCCGGCAGCCCGACGCGACCGCACTGCTCGATCATGTGAGAGAGCGCCTCGACGACGATCTTGATGTGCCCGCTGCGATGGCTCTGATCGACGAGGCGGCGCAGGCCGACGTCGATGTGAGTGCCGCGGCCGATCTTCTCGGCATCGATCTGACCCCGACTCGGTGATTGTCACACTGTGTTAACGAACCGGAGCTGCGTTATGGATCCTGGTGCGCCATGATGGAATCGCCGATGGGAGACAATGTGCCAAGACAAGCGAGGCAGTTCCAAGATGTCGTGTTGTCGGTGATGCGTCCTGCGTTCAAGGTGTGCTGGCGGATAAACATCGTGGGGATCGAGAATCTCCCCGACAATGGGCCGGCCATACTCGCCCCCAACCACACATCGGTGATCGACTCGTTCTTCCTGCCCGCTGTTCTTCCGAGGCGAATCAGTTTCGTCGGCAAGGCCGAGTATCTCGACGATTGGAAGACCCGCAAGTTGTTCCCGGCTCTGGGCATGATTCCCATCGATCGCAGGGGCGGCGATTCGGCGCAGCGGGCCCTCGACACCGCAGCCGGCCTGCTCGACAATGGCGACCTGTTCGGGATCTACCCGGAGGGCACACGGTCGCGCGATGGGCTGCTCCACAAGGGGCACACCGGCGCGGCCAGGCTCTCGGTACGAACCGGGGCGCCGCTTGTTCCCGTCGGAATCCTCGGGACCCGACGAATACAACCCCCCGACACCCGTTACCCCCGGCCGTTCCTTCCCGCAGAGATCAGATTCGGGACTCCGATTCATCCCGCTCAATCGGAACATCTCTCCGACACCCGGATGCGTCTGCGCCAGATGACCGACCAGTTGATGTTCGAGATTCGTTCTCTCAGCGGCCAGGACTACGTCAACGACTACGCCACCAAGGGACACTCCGACACCGCACCAACCGCCATTCCGACGGCTGTCGACCCGGAGATGCCGCTCCGGAGATCGTCCGCCGATGTCCTGCGGCCGGTGGCGGGCTAATCACCGGGGCGATCGCCGATGTGCGGATAGCCTCGACGCGGTATGTCAGATTCAGTTTCGGTACAACTCCCAGACGGTTCCGAGCGTCAACTAGCGGTCGGTTCCACTTCCGCTGACCTTTCGGCGGCCATCGGTCCTGGCTTGGCCTCGGCCGCGCTCATAGCGGTAGTCGACGGGGAGGAACGTGATCTCGGTTTCCCGCTCCCCGATGGAGCGACCGTGGAGATCGTCACCCCGATTTCCGATCGGGGCCTTCACACGATCCGTCACTCGACTGCACACGTGCTGGCTCAGGCACTGGTCGAGGTGTTCCCGGGCACCCAACTAGCGATCGGGCCACCGATCGAACACGGCTTCTACTACGACGTCGAACTTCCCGACGGAGCAACGATCAGCGACGACGACCTCGAGACGGTCGAGGCGAAGATGCGTGAGATCATCGCGGCCGATCAGCCATTCGTGCGCCACGAATTGGAGATGGAGAAGGCCGTAGAATTCTTCAGCAACGACCTGTTCAAGCTCGAGATCATCGAGCGGGTCCGAGGAGGAGTATCCGCGGCCGACGACGTCGGCGAGGTGGGCGCTGCCGACACGATCAGCTACTACGCGAATGGCGACATCGAAGTCGATGGCACGTTCCGCGACATGTGCACGGGCCCTCACGTTCCGTCCACGGGCCGTCTCGGTCACTTCAAGCTGCAATCAGTGGCCGGTGCCTACTGGCGCGGCGACGTTTCGCGTCCGATGCTGCAACGAATCTACGGCACGGCTTGGGCGTCGAAGAAGGATCTCAAGTCTCACCTCAATCGTCTGGTCGAAGCCGAACGGCGCGATCATCGACGCCTCGCCCAGGAACTCGACCTGTTGTCGTGGCCCGAGGAGTTGGGTCCTGGTCTGGCGGTCTGGCATCCCAAGGGGGCGCTGGTCCGCAAGGTCATGGAGGACTACTCCCGCGAACGTCATGAGCACGGCGGCTACGAGTTCGTGTTCTCCCCCCACCTCGCCAAATCGGTTCTCTGGGAGACATCCGGGCATCTCGATTTCTACGCCGATTCGATGTATCCGCCCATGGAATTGGACGGGGTTTCCTACTACCCGAAGCCAATGAACTGTCCGTTCCACGTGATGATCTACAAGTCGAGTCAGCGCAGCTATCGCGATCTTCCGATCCGGTTGTTCGAACTCGGGGCGGTATACCGCTATGAGCTGTCGGGAGCGGTCCACGGTCTGCTGCGCAGCCGCGGCTTCACCCAGGACGACAGCCACATCTTCTGCACGCGGGAGGACATCGCCGACGAGTTGGCGTCGCTCCTGAGTTTCGTGCTCGATGTGCTCCGCGCATTCGGTTTCGACGAATTCCAGGCGAAGCTGTCGACCCGGCCCCCCGAGAAGTCGGTGGGCGAGGACGCATTGTGGGACTCGGCCACCGAGGGACTCCGCTCGGCGCTCGACCGATCCGGCCTCGACTATGTGGTCGACGAAGGTGGTGGCGCCTTCTATGGCCCGAAGATCGACGTCGACGTGAAGGACGCGATTGGCCGGGCCTGGCAACTGTCGACCATCCAACTCGACTTCAATCTGCCCGATCGTTTCGAACTCGAATATGTGTCCAACGACGGCACCCGCCAACAGCCCGTGATGATCCACCGGGCACTCTTCGGATCGGTGGAGCGATTCTTCGGGGTGCTTCTCGAGCACTACGCCGGAGCGTTCCCGACCTGGCTCGCCCCCCAACAGGTTCGGGTTCTTCCGGTCGCCGACACCCACGTCGACTACGCCCACGAGGTGGGCTCCCGGCTGCGGGACGCGGGCTACCGCGTGGGGGTCGTGCCAACTGGTGAACCTCTCGGAAAGCGAGTGAGGAGTGCCAAGGTCGAGAAGATCCCCTACGTTCTGGTGGTCGGAGACGACGATCTCGCACACGGCACCGTCGGGGTCAACAAGCGCGGCGAGTCGACACCCGAACGCGATGTCGCGGTCGCCGAACTGATCGACCGACTTGCCGCTGAAGTCGAGGCGCGCGCCTGATCCCGAAGGGAGCACCAAATGGTCGAACATATTTGGGCGGGATGGAGAATGCCCTACATCCAAGGCGACAGTTCCGGCCCGGCCCGGCCGGACGGAACGACCCTGTTCGAGGCAATCCTGGATTCTGGGATGCCCGATGACCAGACCCACATCGTCTGGCGGGGCGAGACTTGTTTCGCGCTGCTCAACGCCTACCCCTACACCTCGGGGCATCTGATGGTGCTGCCGAAACGCGGCGTTGCCGAACTCGAGGACCTCACCGATATCGAGCATCGCGAACTCTGGGAAGGTGTGCGCGCGGCGACCCGGGCGATCAAGGCGGCGTATTCCCCCGCTGGCATCAACATCGGGGTCAACCTGGGTCGAGGCGCCGGAGCCGGAGTTCCCGACCATCTCCATGTCCATGTGCTGCCTCGATGGGAGGGCGACACCAACTTCATGACGGCGGTGGCCGATGTGCGGGTGATGCCGGAAGCCCTCCGGGATTCGTGGCAGCGGATCGTCGAGTCATGGTCCGGCTGAGCGAGGTCGGCTCGACGGCTCTTCGCCAATAGCCTCGATGCAATGACCTCAGACGACGAAGTTCGTGATTCGCTGCCAGCCGAACTCGACCCGTCGATGCTCACGGCCACCTACCTGTTCCCCAACAACAGCCGCAGGCGAATCCCGGCGGTGCTCTACGTGCTGATCGGTGCCGGTTGCATCGCGTTGTGGGCCCTCATCGGATCCGACGCGATACTCGTCAATCGCGGCGTGCTCATCGCGGGAATAGCCCTGATCGTGATCGGGGCCTACCACTGGCAGGGCGGCTGGGACCTCTCGTTCGATGAGCAACACGCCCTGGGGGCAGCCGGCCGCAGTGTCGGATTCCCGGTTGGTCACGCCTCGGCCCAGCTCGGGTGGCGTGGTCTTCGAAGCCGACCGACCTGGCGCATTCTTCTCTACTCAAACGAACCTTCACCCACTCGCCGAGGGCTGGTCCTCGTCGACGGGATCGATGGCGAGATCATCGACCAGTTCGTGGAGGACAACCCAGAGGACTGGGCCTCGTTCGAGGACTGACAGATACCCGCGTCCGGAACGATCAGTGGCGGTGCGGATCGGGGTGTCGCTGCGGCTGGTACCCTGATGCCCGGAATTTCCGATGGGAGTTGGTGAATGTTCGACGGCAACTGGCGCACGACGGTAGACAAGGGTCTGACGCCCATCGGGCACAGCCTGCGGCGCGCCGGTATTTCCGCCGACGTGATCACGGTCATCGGCATCGTGATGGCCGGAATCGCGTCCTACACGATTGGCGCCGGCTATCTCCGGGTCGGGTTCCTTTTCTTGGTGCTCACCGGTATCCCCGATGCTCTCGACGGCGCAGTGGCACGAGCTTCCGGCACCGGCTCGACCCGAGGAGCATTCTTCGATTCGGTCTCCGACCGGTTCACCGATGCTCTGCTGTTCGGCGGTGTTGCCTGGTATCTGGCCAGCAACCGTCCCGGTCGAATCTCGATGCTTCCGGTGGCGATCATGGCCACAGCGATGTTCATCTCCTACCAGCGTGCCAAGGCCGAGTCTTTGGGCTTCGATGCCAAGGGCGGAATCATGGAGCGCGCCGAACGCTTCATCGTGCTGGCTTTCGGTCTGCTGTTCAACGAGATCCTCATCGGGGTTCTCTGGGTGATGTTGGCTCTCACCGCCATCACGGCCATCCAACGTTTCGTGAAGGTCTGGAAGCAGGCTTCGGCCGGCCGGCCCGTACCGCGGAGTCGTCAGCGACGTCGACCGCGACGCACGACCTCTGAGTCGTTGTGGCGTCAGCGCATGCGCGAACGCCGAGCGATTCGAAGCAGCTGATCGACGGTGGCTTCCGTCTCCGCCTACCGGGCGGGGTCATATCTGGCGCGTCGACTACCGGGCGGAGTCACCGGTGTCGGGGCGAGAACGATCGCCACATTGGCGAGCACATCGGGCGAAAAGCGTCGTCTGGTCGCCCACAACCTCGAGCGGGTTCTGGGTCGAACCATGGAGCCCACGGAGCGTCGTCGGCGAGTGTCCGATGTGTTCGAGTGGTACGCGAAGTACTACCTGGAGAGTTTCCGTCTCCCGGACATGTCGCCGGAAGAGATCGATCACGGTTTCGCCTACTCGGGAGTTGAGGAGATCGAGAAGGCCGTGGCTGCCGGGCAGGGTCCGATCCTCGCTCTCCCGCACCTCGGCACCTGGGAGTGGGCCGGATTCTGGGTGGTGAGCACCCTGAAGCACCGACTCACGGCGATCGCCGAGCCGCTCGATCCGCCGGAGTTGTTCGAGTGGTTTCAGGGACTCCGCGAATCTCTCGGAATGAGGATCGTGGCGGTCGGGCCCGAGGCGGGTAGGGAATCGGTCCGGGCGCTCAACAGCGGTGAGGTTCTGTGCCTGCCGGCCGACCGCGACATCGTCGGCAATGGTGTGGTGGTCGAGTTCTTTGGAGAGAAGACAACTCTCCCGGGAGGCCCGGCAATGCTGGCACTGCGGACCGGATCGCCGATTCTTCCGACCGCCGTCTACTGGCGCGACGGCACGCGGTTCGGAGAGGTTCGGCCACCGATCAATGTCGAGAGACAGGGTCGGCTCAGAGACGACGTGGCTCGTATCACGCAGGATTTGGCCAATGAGTTCGAGATCCTCATTCGTCGGGCTCCGGAGCAGTGGCACATGATGAGTCCGAACTGGCCCAGCGATTATCGTCTGCTCGGCATGGAGCTGCCCGACCATCTGAGGGACCTCGACTGATGCGTATCGGTATCATCTGCCCCTACAGCCTGACGATCCCCGGCGGGGTGCAGATGCAGGTGCTCGGATTGGCTCGCGCCCTCCGGCGCAAGGGTCACGCCGTTCGGGTGCTCGCCCCGTGCGACGGTCCGCCACCCGACGCTGGAGTCACGCCTCTCGGTCTTAGTCTTCCGACGGCCGCGAACGGTTCGATGGCTCCGGTCGCTCCCGATCCGGCATGCCAGCTTCGCACCATCCGGGCCATGCGCGACGAAGACTTCGATGTCATCCACCTCCACGAACCGCTTGCCCCGGGCGCCACGACGACAGCTCTGCTGACCCGACCGGCTCCCATGATCGGCACCTTCCACGCCGCCGGCGGATCGCTGGCCTACGACCTCATGCCCCGAGCGGTGAGGTTCCTGGCCCGGCGACTCGACGACCAGGTTGCCGTTTCCGAGGACGCCAGCAAGATGGCGAGTGAAGCCCTCGGAGGCGAGTACGACATCTTGTTCAACGGAGTCGAGCTTCGGAGATACGCCGAAGGGCCGGTGATCGAGGGCGACGGACCAACCATCCTCTTTCTCGGGCGTCACGAACCCCGCAAGGGACTCGACGTGTTGCTCGAAGCCATGTCGTTGCTTCCAGCAGGAGTCCGGCTGTGGATCGCCGGTGAGGGTCCTGAGACCGACGCATTGAAGGTCAGATTCGCCGGGGATTCGCGCATCGAATGGCTGGGCACGATCAGTGAGTCGGAGAAGACGGCGAGACTTCGTGGGGCCGACGTGTTCTGCGCGCCGTCGTTGCGCGGCGAATCTTTCGGAATCGTCCTGCTCGAAGCCATGGCGGCCTCGACTCCGGTGGTCGCCAGCGACATTCCGGGCTATTCAAACGTTGCACGGAGCGGTCGCGACGCCGTGCTGGCTTCTCCTGGCGATCACGAGTCACTGGCGATGGCGCTGCGTCGCCTCCTCACGTCGGCTCAAGAACGCGATCGGTTCATCGCCTCGGGGCGTGAAAGAGCCGAGAGTTTCTCGATGAACCGACTGGCCGAGTTGTATCTCGAGCGATACCGGCGATTGGTCGACGCCAGGGCGGGCCTCCGCTCGTCGGGGCGCTAGCCTTGGCTGGCCGCGACGTTGAAGCCCCGTTGCGTCGGAGGAACCAATGATTATCGCCCTAATAGTGCTCGCCATTGTCGTCGTGCTGATCATCTTCGTCGTTGGCATCTACAACAAGATGGTTCGGCTTCGGAACCGAATCGAGAACGCCTGGGCGCAGATCGATGTGCAGCTCAAACGGCGCTGGGATCTCATCCCCAACCTGGTCGAGACCGTCAAGGGCTACGCCAGTCACGAGCGAGAGACTCTGGAAGCGGTCATTTCTGCTCGGAACGCCGCCACCACTGCTGAGGGTCCGGCGGCTCAGGCCCAGAGCGAGAACATGCTCACGGGAGCACTTCGACAGATATTCGCCTTGTCGGAGGCATACCCCGAGCTCAAGGCCAACGAAAACTTCCGCGACCTGCAGGAAGAGCTCACTGCCACCGAGGGGCGGATCGCCTACGCCCGTCAGCTCTACAACGACACTGTTCTGAAATACAACAACTCGATCCAGACGTTTCCCGGCGTGGTCATGGCCGGTCCCATGGGCTTCTCGGAGAGGGAATACTTCGAAGCAGACGACGAGTCACGTGGCAACGTGTCGGTCGAGTTCTGACCCCGCAGAATCAGTCGATGACTTCTACAGCACCAACCATCATCATCGGGCCTCCGACCGCGATCATCGCAATCGTGGTGGCGTTGCTTGTGCTCCTGGTACTGCCGGTGTGGATAGCCATTCCGATCGGACTGCTGGTCGGAGTCCTGATATTCGTGTTGGCGCGCCAGAAGGCGCTGGCCTTCGCACTGCGGGAGCTTCGCTCCCGGGAGATTGCCGACTCCGAACGGTCCGGCCTCGACAGCGTGGTCGAGGGACTTTGCCTGTCCAACGGGTTCGTCGCACCGCGGGTGAGTGTTGCGGAGCTGTATTCACCCGACGTCGCGGTGGTGGGCCGAGGTGCAGGTGATGCCGAGCTGGTGATCACAGTCGGGGCACTCAACGACTTGAGTCGGCTTGAGCTGGAGGCAGTGGTGGCAAGGGCTCTTTGCCTGTTGGGGCCGGAGCTCGAAACGGCGACCCTTCTCACCGCGGCTGGCCGGCTTCTCGGTGGAGGACCCTTCGCGAGGCGCTACATCTCGCGCTACACCGACGCCGATGTCGTGGTCGTCGCCGACCTAGAAGGGGCGCGACTCACGCGATACCCACCGGCTCTGGCATCGGTGATGGCCAAGGCGAAGGCCGTTGGGGGAGTTCCCGATGTGTCGACCACCAATCATCTCTGGTTGTTTGGTCCGGGTTCCCGCAACGACGGCGCCCGGCCACCGCTCGAACAGCGAATCGACACCCTTCAGGAATTGTGATGGATCTTCATTCCGGCGGCCGTTGGGCCGTCGCCGTGGTGGCCGCGCTCGTACTCGCGTCGAGTTGTAGCGGAGGCGACGACGAGACGGCGACCACAACCACCTCGACCTCGACCACAGTGACCACGGCGACCTCTGGCGCCGTGGCCACCAGCACCGAAGCCCCGTTCACGGGTCCGGTCGGGGCCTTGACGGGTGCACCGATCGCCGACGACAGAGTCGGTGCCCCCGCGATAGTGCTGAAGATTGGCAACAACGACGGAAAGTCGCGACCGCAGACCGGCCTGATCGAGGCCGACGCCGTATTCGAGGAGCTGGTGGAGGGACTCAAGACCCGCTTCTTGGCTGTCTTCCAGTCGAATCTTCCCGAGATCGTGGGACCGATCCGTTCGGGGCGATCAAGCGATATCGACCTGATGGCCGGTATGTCGACGCCGATGTTCGGCTACTCGGGCGGCAACACGATTGTGCTCCAGCAACTCCGAGCGGCCCGCGACGCCGGGTTGTTTGTCGACGTTGGGCTACTGCGGACCGAAGACCCCTACTTCCGGTCGACCGAGCGTGATGCGCCCGACAACCTCTACGCGACCCTTGCCGATCTGCCCTCCGACGGGGCGGGGTCTCCGTCGTCGTTGTTCACCTACGGACAACTTGCCGGCTCGATCGGTGCGGAAGTGGGCGGGGTTCAGGTTCGATACCCCACGACGTTCGGTCGTGAGTCCACACACCTCTGGGATCCCTCGCTCGGAGGTTGGATTCGCATCCAGGACGGCACGCTCCAGACGTCTGTTGTTGCCGGTGTCGAGGTGGAGGTGGCCCCCGCCAACGTCGTTGTGGCACAGATCCTCTACAGCACGTCAGAGGCCGACGCAGCGTCCCCTCAGGCGATATCGATCGGCTCCGGCCCGGTCCAGGTATTCACTCGTGGTCGCGTGATCGAGGGAACCTGGGAGAGATCCAGCGAGAATCCCGAGTGGAAGTTCGTCGATGATGACGGCGCGGTGATACCGCTGGCGCCCGGTTCGACATGGGTTCTGCTAGCTGCTGGGGAGGGCTCCCGATTTGCCACGGCCGAGATAGAGGTGCTCGACTCGACCGCTGCTGCAGATCTACTTTTGGACGCCCGGAAAACGGCTACGTCGTAGGGCGAATACACCTCTAGGATTACCGATATGGCACAAGACACGGGTCACCAAACCGGCACCACCCTCGTCAAGCGAGGACTGGCCGAAATGCTCAAGGGCGGTGTGATCATGGACGTGGTCGACCCCGACCAGGCCCGAATCGCCGAGGACGCAGGAGCCGCGGCAGTGATGGCGCTCGAGCGAGTGCCCGCCGACATCCGTCGCGACGGTGGCGTGGCCCGCATGTCCGATCCCGAGATGATTTCGGGTATCCAGGCCGCGGTGAGCATCCCGGTCATGGCCAAGGCCCGCATTGGTCACTTCGCCGAAGCCCAGGTACTCCAGTCGCTCGGTGTCGACTACATCGACGAGTCCGAGGTACTGACCCCGGCCGATGAAGCCCACCACATCGACAAGTGGGCGTTCGAGACGCCCTTCGTGTGCGGTGCAACCAATCTCGGAGAGGCCCTTCGCCGCATCAGCGAGGGCGCCTGCTTGATCCGCTCGAAGGGTGAGGCCGGTACCGGAAACATCGTTGAGGCGGTTCGCCACTTGCGGTCGATTCTCGGCGACATCGCCAAGATCACCACCGCCGACTCCGCCGAACTGTTCGATTGGGCCAAGCGACTCCAAGCGCCCCTGCCTCTCGTGCAGGAGATCCACGACACCGGCGCGCTTCCGGTTCCGATGTTCTGCGCCGGCGGAATCGCCACGCCGTCCGACGCTTCGTTGGTCATGCAGCTCGGAGCACAATCCGTGTTTGTCGGGTCGGGAATCTTCAAGAGTTCCGAACCGGCCAAGATGGCGACCGCCATCGTCGAGGCTGCCACTCACTTCCAGGACGCTTCGATCATCGCCAAGGTCAGCACCGGACTCGGGTCGGCCATGAAAGGCCTCGAGATCGCCGAGCTCGAAACGAAACTGGCCGATCGGGGTTGGTGACCCCGACCGTAGGCGTCCTCGCCCTGCAGGGGGCGTTCGCCGCCCACGTCAGGATTCTCGACTGGCTCGGTGTCGCCACCGTCGAAGTGCGCACCGCCGCACAGCTCGAGAGAGTCGACGCGCTGATCCTTCCTGGTGGAGAGTCGACCACGATGTCGATGCTCCTCGAACGAGGCGAGCTCATCGAGCCACTCCGATCGAAGCTGTCGGGAGGCCTCCCGGTGTTGGGAACCTGCGCTGGTCTCATTCTCCTGTCGAGCAAGATCCTCGACGGTCGATCCGATCAGCATGCTCTTGGCGTGATCGATCTCGAGGTCAGACGAAACGGCTACGGCACGCAGCTCGACAGTTTCGAGACCGACATCGATGTCGCCGGCTTCGACGACCCCTTCCATGCCGTGTTCATTCGCGCCCCGGTGGTGGAGCGGGCCGGTGAACAAGTGGAGATTCTCGCCAAGGTCGACGACAACCCCGTACTGTGTCGTCAGGGCCAAGTGATGGTGGCCGCATTTCACCCCGAACTGTCCGGCGACGATCGAATCCACCGCCGATTCGTCGACAGTGCTGGTTACTGATATTCAATATTCGCAACCTGGGCAATCTGAGAGGAACCGACGGTGTCTGGTCATTCCAAGTGGGCAACGATCAAACACAAGAAGGGTGCGGCCGACGCCAAGCGCGGCAAGCTCTTCGCCAAGCTGATCAAACAGGTGGAGGTGGCCGCTCGCACCGGCGGTGGAGATCTCGACGCCAACGCCACCCTCCGAACCATGTTTCAGAAGGCACGCGACGCCTCGGTTCCACTCGACACGATCGAAAGGGCGGTCAAGCGCGGCACCGGCGAACTCGAAGGCGTCAACTACGAGACCGTCACCTACGAGGGGTACGCACCGGGTGGTGTCGCCCTCTACATCGAGTGCCTGACCGACAATCGCAATCGAACCGGAGGCGATGTTCGCAACACGCTCTCGAAGAACGGCGGCTCGTTGGCCGAACCCGGAGCGGTGGCATGGCAGTTCGACCGCAAGGGTGTGGTGCTCGTGCCGCTGTCGATCGACGAGGATGAGTTGATGCTCACCGCGCTCGATGCCGGAGCAGACGACATCGTCGCCGACGGCGATGTCTGGCAGGTGACCACCGCCCCAACCGACTTCAACTCGGTTCGCGATGCCATCGACGCCGCCGGTATTGCCTTCGACTCAGCCGATCTCACCATGTTGCCGTCGTCCACCGTGGAGGTCACCGATCCCGGCACCGCCAAGCGTGTGATCAAGCTCATGGAACTGCTCGACGATCTCGACGATGTGCAGGACGTTCACGGCAACTTCGACATCAGCGACGAACTCATGGAGTCGGCCGCCGAGTAGCTCGCCGTCGGTGTTGTCGAGCGCCTAGATGCCGTCGGCTACGCCCAACAGGCGTTGACGCTTCACCGATCCCATGCCGCGGGCGGTCGAGTAGAGCCCGATGGCCCAGGTCGCAGCGCCGATCAAGATCGTGGTCTTGGCCGAGCCGTATAGAGCGCCCGACGCTTGGGCGTAGGCGATTGCAATCAGAGGCAACGTGATCAGCCCGGATGCTTGCTGGGCGGCGGCGGTCGAGCGGACCTTGCCCGACATGCGCAACACCAGAGAGAGTCCGATCAAAAGGAAGCCCGGCAGGACCCACAACATCAACAGCCACCATTGAGCGGTGGGGAAGAACCAGCCGCCCACCTGGGGACCGACGATCAGGTTCACAATCAGGGAGTAAGCGCCGAAGCCGACCATGGTGGTGACGTAGCCCGGCGCCAGGCTGGCGAGAAGCTTGCCCAGGTAGATCTCTCGGGTCGAAGCGGGGGAGTGGGCCAGGAACTCTCCGGTGCCTCGTTCGCGCTCGCCGACCAGAGTTGCTGCGCCGACGGCAGTTGAGATCGTGAGTGGCACCACAACGGCCATCGGCGCGAAGAGGTAGACGGCCAGGGCATAGGAGGTTCGACCCTGGGGTGTGTCTCCTCGGATCTGCTCCTGCACTCTCTCGGGTAGAAGCGACAGAGTTTCCGACATCTGCTGAACCGCGCCCACATCGCCAAGTGAGGAGATCCCGAGCAACAAGATGGTGGGGACGATCACGAAGAAGATCGAGCCCAGGATGGTCATGGGTAGCCAGAAGTCCTTGGCGAGCACCAGCTGTCTGAGATCGGTGCGGGCGATGGTGATGGTGCGTTGCCAGTTCACCGTGACACCTCCACCGACATGCGGCCCTCTCCGAGATCGCGTGCGGTTCGGCGCACCGCGAAGTACAGCTCCTCGAGGGTCGGCTCGCGAGGAGTGACGCGGCCGATCCGCGCGCCGGCTTTGACCAATGCTTCGACGATGTCGGGGATCACTGAGTGGTCATCGACGACGACTTGTGCTCCCTCAGCGGTCGGATGCACGTTGCGCACTCCACTTATGAAGCTGAGGTCAGCGAGTGGGGACGGTGTGGAGACGATCGAGAGGTCGACCAGATCGTCGGGCCAATACTCACGCACCAGCGATGCTGGGTCCCCCGCCACAAGGTCGGTGCCGTCGTCGAGAACGACGACGTGGTCGGCGAGCCCTTCGGCCTCGACCAGGTGATGGGTACACATGACAACGGTGCGGCCTTCGTCGGTCATCTCCCGAATGAGCGCCAGAACCGCCTGGGCCGACTCCGGATCGAGTCCTGATGTCGGCTCGTCGAAGAGAAGGAGCCGCGGATCGTGCAGGACCGACCGAGCCAGCGCCAATCTCGTCTTCATGCCGGTGGAGTAGCCACCGACCTGACTGTGGAGGGCGTGGTCGATTCCGAAACGGCCGGCGGCCATGGCGATGCTCGTGCTCATCGCCGAACCAGTCAGTCCGTGAAGGCGGGCCGAGTACTCAAGGTTGTCGGTGCCGCTCAGACGGTCGTAGAGAGCGGGCTTGGCCGAGACGACGCCACAGGCCGACCGAATCGACTCTCCATGACGCTCAGGGTCGTGTCCGAGAGTCCTGACCGATCCCTGATCGAGGGACATCGCCCCGGTCATCACCCGCACGGCGGTCGTCTTCCCGGCCCCGTTCGGTCCAAGCAGCACGGTGATCTTCCCGGCGGGGGCATTCAGGTCGAGGTCGCGCAGGGCCGGAGTGTCCCCGAAGGACTTTCCGACGGCTCGGAGCGACACGGCGGCGGGCAGTGAAAGATTGGAGGTCACGAGGTGATCATCGGCAAAACTGGCTGCGGCTGGAGGAACTAGCAGCTCCGGTTGGTGGTGAGTGCCTTGGCGAGCGCCCCCCATTCGTAGACGGCCCGAACGATGAACGGTTGATTGTGGTCGACGCCGACGAAGTGGGCCTCGCCGTCCCAGCATCGGCTGAGCAAAAGTCGGGCTCGGGTGATCTGATCGGTTGAGGCCACAACCACGATCGACTTCCAGTCGTTGTCCCTCGCCATTCTTGCGATCTCGCGAACCTCGCCTCTGGTCGTGCCCGGGTCGGGCTCGAAGCAGATCGCCGTGATGTCGCCCATGCGTTCCCGACCCGACACATTGCACGGTCGGGCGGCCCAGAATCCGCCGTCGGCGATCCATACCGCGGAGAACACCACGGTGTCGGCCACGCCCTGATCGACACCCAACTCGACGGCCCTGTCGACCCGGTCGCCCCCTCCGGCGAGCATGACCACCGCGTCGGCGTGGTCGGGTACGTGGGTCGACGGATAGCGAAAGAGCTTGAGCGACAGGACGACGAACACGACCGCCGATGCGCCGAACGCTCCCAACAGGATCTTTCGCTTCGGCGACATCCCGCCACACTGCCACGTGGGCGACGCACAGAGAGGACAGCTCGGCGTCCGCCGCGTTGACGGAGGTCGGTACTACAGTCGTACATGTGTTCGTTCTAGGTATTGATCCCGGCTTGTCGCGCTGCGGCTACGGATGCGTCGAAAGTGGTCGTCGGCCGCGTGCTGTGTCCGCCGGTGTGATCCGCACCGACCCGGCGATCGAGCGGCCCCAACGGCTCGCCGAACTTCAGCGTGAGGTGAGAGAGCTGATCGTCGAGTTGCGTCCCGAGGTGGTGGCGATCGAGAGGGTGTTCTTTCAGCACAACGTCAGCACCGCCATGACCGTCGGGATGGTCAGTGGGATTGTGATGGCCGAGGCGGCCGCCGCCGGATGCGATGTCGCCGAGTACTCACCCAACGAGATCAAACAATCCGTCGCCGGTTGGGGCGGGGCCGACAAGCAACAGGTGGGTCAGATGGTGCAGACCTTGCTCGGTTTGAGCGAGCCGTTGCGTCCCGCCGATACCGCCGATGCGGTTGCCATTGCTCTTTGTCATCTGGCTCAGCAGCGGTCCGGCTCCTCGCGGGTTCATCCCTCGGCCGGGATCAGTGGAGGTGTCAGGTGATCGGATCTCTCAGGGGTCGCCTTCTCGACCGTGGCCATGATGGCGAGCTGCTGATAGAAGTCGGAGGGGTCGGCTACCGCGTGTCGGTCACGCCATCCACCTCGGTGAGTCTCGGCGAGCCCGATCAGGAGGTGTTCATCCATACTCACCTCTCGGTTCGCGAAGACAGTCAGACTCTCTACGGATTCGCCACCATCGACGAACGCCGGATTTTCGAAAGCCTGATCTCGGCCCATGGCGTCGGTCCATCCCTCGGTCTGGCGATCCTGTCGGTCCACGGACCCGACGCTCTGAGGCGTGCCGTGGCCGACGACGACATCGCGGCGCTCTGTCTGGTGCCCGGGGTCGGCAAGAAGACCGCGGCCCGACTGGTGATGGAGCTGAAGTCCCGCCTCGATCTCCCCGATACGCCTGTGGTGGTGCTCACCGACGATGGTGAGGCGGTGGTCGCCGCCAGCGCCCGCACCGATTTGAGAAGCGCTCTCGAGGGACTCGGCTACGCCCCCGACGAAATCCATGCCGTGCTGGTTGATCTCCCGTCCGAGGGCGACGTGAGCGAATTGCTGAAAGACGCCCTTCGTCGTCTGGCGTCGGGAGTTCACTGATCATGCGTGAAGAGATTCTGTCGCCCAGCGAGGAGCCGATCGACGAGGTCGATGTGCCCGGTCTGCGGCCTCGCACACTGAGCGAATTCGTCGGCCAGTCTGAGCTGAAGGGTCACCTCGGGGTGTTGCTCGGTGCCGCCCGCAACCGCCGGGAACCCACCGACCACATGCTGTTCGCCGGGCCGCCCGGGCTTGGCAAGACCACCCTCGCCAACATCGTGGCCGCCGAAATGGGCGCCCACATTCAGGTCACGTCCGGACCGGCCCTGGAACGCGCCGGAGATCTGGCCTCGATCCTCTCCAAGATCGAGGAAGGCGACGTTCTGTTCATCGACGAGATCCATCGCCTGCCGCGAGCGGTCGAGGAGGTGCTCTACCCGGCGATGGAGGATTTCAGAATCGACATCGTGCTGGGGAAGGGTCCGGCTGCCCGTTCGATTCCCCTCGAACTCTCCAGCTTCACTCTTGTCGGGGCCACCACCCGCACCGGGTTGATCACCGGTCCGCTACGCGATCGCTTTGGACTGGTGGCCAGGCTCGACTACTACGAGGTCGACGATCTGCAGTCGATTGTGTTGCGGGCCGCCAAGATTCTCGGAGTCGAGATCAGCACCGATGGAGCGTGGGAGATCGCCCGACGAGCCCGAGGCACACCGCGCATCGCCAATCGACTGTTACGGCAGGTGCGCGATTTTGCCGAGGTCGAACGCGATTCCAGCATCGATGCCGAGGTGGCGGCCGATGGCCTGTTGTTCTTCGGAGTCGACGAGCGGGGCCTCGACAAGGCTTCGCGGGCGGTACTCGAAGCGATCTGCGGTCGATTCGGGGGTGGGCCGGTCGGATTGTCGACTCTCGCCATCAGCGTGAGCGAACCCACCGAGACCGTCGAGGATGTCTATGAGCCATACCTGATCCAGCAGGGGATGCTCATGCGCACACCGCGCGGAAGAGTGGCCACCCCATCGGCCTACGAACACCTGGGTCTCACTCCGCCGGCCCCCTCGGTCGCCGGTTCTCAAAACGGTCTATTCGGCTGAGTCTCACCGACTAGCCGGGTGCCTTCGTGTGGCACGTAGCCTCACGGGGCCATGCCGGAAACGTCGCCACCTCAGAGCCCTGACGACATCGACTACGAGCTTCCTACTGAGTCGATCGCCCAGCATCCGCTCGACCAACGCGATTCAGCGAGGCTGTTGGTCGATCGTGGCGACTCGGTTCGGAATCACACGGTGGCGGATCTTCCCGATCTGCTCCAGCCGGGCGACGTCGTGGTTGTCAACGACACCCGCGTTCTGCCGGCACGATTGAGGCTCAAGCGTTCGACCGGAGGTGCCGTCGAGGTGCTCCTGTTGGAGGAGCTTGAGGATCGCAGGTGGGAGGCTTTGGTTCGGCCCTCGCGGAAGCTGCCTCCAGGCACCGAGGTCCGGACCCTCGGACTTGATGTGGTCATCGACGACGACCTCGGTGAGGGCCGCCGCATCGTCGAACTCGACCCTGGTGATCGTTCCCTGCTCGAAGTGTTGGCTGAGGTTGGCAGCGCCCCTTTGCCTCCCTACATCCAGGCCACGCTCGATGACCCCGAGCGCTACCAGACCGTGTTCGCTGATCGTCCGTTGTCGGCCGCCGCGCCCACCGCCGGGCTACATCTCACGAACGACGTGCTCGACCGGTTGAAGACTGCTGGTATTCAGGTGGTGACAGTGGAGTTGGCGGTGGGGCTCGACACGTTCAGGCCGGTGCAGGTCGACCGGCTCGACGACCATGTGATCCACACGGAGCGATACCTGGTTCCCGAAGCCGCAGCCGAGGTGATCAGATCGGCCGACCGGGTGGTCGCGGTCGGCACCACCTCAGTACGGGCCCTCGAGACATGGGCCACGACAGGAGAACTCGAGGGTCGCAGCAGCCTGTTCATTCGCCGGCCCTACGAGTGGCAGATCGTCGACGTCCTGCTCACCAACTTCCACCTGCCTCGGTCGACGCTGCTGTGCCTCGTGGATGCGTTCATCGGCCCCCGTTGGCGCGAGCTCTATGAGACGGCCCTCGACGAGGGCTACCGCTTCCTCTCCTTCGGCGACGCCATGCTTCTTTCAGCACGACAGCGCTGACTGCCCGGCTACGAACTGGTCGCCGGGTCGAGGTATAGGTGCCGGGCCTTCAACCACAGGTCCATGCCCATGACGTGTTGCTTCCTTCGGGGTGCTATTCGAGGAGTGTGGTGAAGCAGTGGATGCCTTCGATGATGCCGTAGGCGGGGAACATGCCCAATATGACTATCCAGTAATGGACGGTGTTGCGCCGAACACCCATGTCGCGGTCCCAGACGAAGATCAAAATCGCGCTGTACCAGAACGGCACCGAGGCCATCAGAGCAAGCAGAAACCCCAGCTATGACCGAGCAGCATGCCGATGCCGCCCGCGAATTGCAGCGGTGCCCAGAAGAATGGATCGGCCCACGCGAGGCCTTGATTGAACGCGAAGAACGCCGCCGGATCCGCCGATCGCCACGATCCACGTTGTTGCTGTGACATCCATGTCAGTCTTCTTTCTTCGCCGTGTTGCCCGAGATCGTGGCTAGACGTCGCGCTCTGCCAGTCTCTTGATCTCGAGCATCATCTTGCGGCTCATGACGAAAGTGATCACCTCGATCGGGAAGCGTCCAAACGCGAGGCGGCTCTTCCAGTCCGGGGTGTAGTCATAGCGGCCTCTGGTCAGTAGCCGGGTGCCGCCATCCTGGCCGGGGTTGACGGCAAACTGCCAGGTTGACAATCCCCAGCTCTCCTCGGTACCGATACCGGCGGGTGACCCGAAAAGCACTAGGGCGTTGGGAGGGTCGACGATCTCTATTCGCATCGGCGGTGCGGTCGGATGCAGGTAGATGTCGTCGCCAACCGCCGGATGCTGGTAGTCGAGGCGAATTCCTGTTGTGTTGGTGATCCTGCAACCGAACAGGTTCTCAAGCGTCTGATAGGTGTAGAAACTGCCGCGGCCCTGCCCGAGTTGGGCGATCCAGGGCCATACATCCTCCGGTGATGCATCGACGGCGATTCCCAGGGTGTACGACCACTTGGGTTCTGGTACGAACTCGTCGCCCGGAAGCGAATCAGTTGCCTCTGCTCCCACTGTGCCCCACCGCAGCCGCCTCCGCCCGATGAACGGGGTGGCGACCAGGTGCCACACGATGAGCGCGGCCCCCTCGAGCGCAGCCAGCACGCCGACACCGGGAGAGCGAGCTGTGCGATGTCCGAGCCGCTTGTCGTCCGAGTCCTGTCCGACCGCCATGTCGCCCTCCTCGATGTCTCAGGGATCATCTTGACGCGGCATGGAACCATCTCCCAAGGCCGGGTCCATGGAGCGCACCACGCTCGTGGGAGACTGATCCAGTGATCGGAGATCGGGCTCTGGCCGGACAGAAACCGACCCTGATTCCGATACTCCGCCGTTGGGCCGATACCGGGGTCGGATACGATCCCGCTCGTGCCCCCGGTCGAGTCGTCCGATGAGCGTCCCGACTGCTCGTCCGGTGCCGGAACCGTGGTCCGACTGCTGGCGACCCTGCCTGGTCGGCGCGATGATGTCGTGGCGATCGCCAACGGCTTGTTCGGTGACACACTCGACGACCGCGACTCCCGCTTCGCCACACCCATGACGATCCGGGCCGGCGACACGCGGCTGCCACTCGACCGGCACACCCTGCCCGAAGCCCTGGCCGCCGTCTCGAACGTCGGCCCGCGGATCAGTGTGCTCGTCCACGGACTGATGTCGAACGAATCGATCTGGCGATTCCCAAACAGCCCGTCGACCACCTACGGCACGCTCCTCGCCGCCGATCACGGCGTGACCGTACTGTCGCTGCGCTACAACACCGGCCGTCGCATCTCCACCAATGGCCGCGAGCTCGCCCACCTGCTCAACCGCCTCGTGTCGGCGTGGCCGGTGCGGGTGCAGGAGGTCAACCTGATTGGTCACAGCATGGGCGGGCTCGTCATCCGATCGGCCTGCCACTACGCGCGCCGAGTGTGGCCGCTCGGTCGACGGCTCCCGATCGGGCGCCCCTGGACCAGCAAGGTGCGCCGGGTCGTGCTGATTGGGGTGCCGAACACCGGCGCCGGGCTCGAGGCGCTGGTCAACTCGGCCAGTGCGGCACTTTGGGCTCTGCCCGTGCCCGCCACCCGGCTCGTGGGGCTCGGACTCGACCAGCGCAGTGCAGGCATCAAGGACCTTCGCTTCGGCGCGATTCTCGACGAGGACTGGCTCGAGCGGGTCCCCGGCGCGCTCCATCGCACACCTTCCCACCGACCACAGCGCCTCCGCCGCGCCGATCATTTCGTGATCGCAGGCTCGGTCACCGCCGACCCCGAGCACCCGGTGGCGCGGGTAATCGGTGACGCATTCGTCACCTCGCCGAGTGCGTCCGGATGCTCGCCGGACGGTGAGCTCTTCCCAGGGGCCACATCGCGAACGTTCCCCGGGGTGACCCACAACGCGCTGGCCCACCACCCCGAGGTCTACGAGGCGATCGACGACTGGTGGTGATCCATCGCCTGCGCTGAGGCTATGGAAGCGCGTTTGGTTGTGTTGGCGAGGCCCAACGATGTCGACCACGACTGGTCCAGCCCGATGCCAGCAGGTAGATGATCGCCGATGTCGTCAGCGCTGCACCGATACCGATCTGTCTCGCCACTACGCCGAGAACGATGCCCCCTGCGATCTCGCCCAGGGACTGGGCTTGGCCGACAAAGGAGTGAACGGTGGCTCGGTTCGCCCGGACAGTGAAGTGATTGGTCCAACCCACCGTGACCGTTCGAGCGACACTTCGGGCGGTTCCCGCCGTGACCATCCCAACGAGTGCGACTGCAAGAAGGCCGCTTCGGGCCAGGACCACAACACCGAGCGCCGTCACCGCATTGAGCATCTGCATCGCCATCACCAGTCGAGGTCCGGCCAGTCGCCGCCCGTAGACGGCCAACAGGACGATGACACCCAAGGACTGAGCGACTGTGGCGCCACCGACCAAGAGGGCGGGGTCGATCGATTCCTGTAGTCCCACCTGGTCCAATCGAGCGACCGAGAGCCGGTCAACGGCTTCGCTGGCAAACCCGGTCGCGACCGTGACCACGAGCAGAACGCGAAGTCCCGGACGCCGCGAAGCGTGCAGGCCTTCGCGGAACAACTGACCGAACCGCTCACGTGCTGAGATTTCGTGTCGGATGAAGCCGGTTTCGGGCATCCGAACTCTGAGCACCAACCCCCACACGACAAGCACGATGCCAACAGCCACCAAAGCGACCGACAGGCCCGCGGCCGCGGCGAGCACCGCGGTGGCCGCGACCCCAACGATCGACCCGACGGCCTCGTAGCGTCCTCGGCGGGGCAACACGGCGTCGACGGTCGCGAGCGAGCCGACCTCGTCGGTGAACCAGGCGGTCTCGGCTCCGCTCCGAAAGGTGGAGCCGAAGGCCCACAACGCCTGCGTGGCAACGAGCAGCCCGAAGCTGTCGGCGAGACCTGCTCCCACAACCGCCATTCCGCAGATGACAAAGCTGAGAATGACCGACAGCCGTCGGCTTCGGATGTCGGCGACCACTCCGGTCGGGATCTCGACGAGCAGGATCGTGATCTCCTTGGTCGTTCCCAGAAGGAGCAACTGGAGTGGATCCAGTCCCACGTCGACGACCACCCGCAAGAAGAACAGCGTCCAATAGCTGGACCAGCAAAGCTGCCAGACAAGCCCAGAGTGCAAGAACATTCTGAGCGTGGCGCGGTCTGGCGCCTCGATGTCATCGGCCATGGGTTCATTCTGATGGGACAAGCGTCTGTCCTGTTAGCGCTAGATTGACTTTGCATGCCTCCAGACAGACAAGCACTGATTCGATCAGGCATCTTCCGGTACCACTCGGGCGACGTCGAGCCCGAGCACAGCCACCACGAGCATCAACTCGTCCATGCCAACCATGGCCTCCTCAGCGTCGACACGAGCTCATCTCGCTGGGTGGTGCCGCCGCTGCGTGCCCTTTGGGTGCCAGCAGGCACATCGCACTCCATCACCGCCAAAGCCGACAGCGAAATGGCGGCCCTCTATTTCCAACCCACCACCACTCTTGCGGGACGAAGCGACGTTGACGTCGTCTCTGTGAGCCCTCTGCTGCGGGAGCTGATCAGCCACATCCACCTCCGTGCGCCCGAAGGAGCAACTAGGGCGCGACTCGAAGCGGTGATCGTTGATCAGCTCGAAGAGGCTGCGTCTGCTCTACCGCTGCGCCTCCCTCAGCTCCGAGACCCCCGCACGAGCGCCGTCGCGGACGCGCTCGACCGCGATCCCGCCGATCGCCGAACCCTCCGCGAGTTCGGCCAGTCGGTCGGCGCCCATGAGCGAACCCTCCAACGGCTCTTTGTTGCAGAAACGGGTACCACGTTCGGTCAGTGGCGGACCCAACTCCGTCTCCAGCACGGCGTCGTCGCGCTAGGACAGGGACACACTGTTGCTACCGCCGCGACGCTGAGCGGGTACAAGGAGCCCAGCGCCTTCATCGCTGCATTTCGCGCCGCGTTCGGAACAACTCCAGGTCAGTACCTCGCCGTCGGTAGCCACAGTGTTGCCCTCGCTTGTTCCATGGTCTCGTGACATCATGGCGACGAAGACCTGAATCGTTCGACGGGAGCACACGATGAGTATTACGAAGGTGATCGAAGTTGTCGGCCGGTCAAGCGAGAGTTCCGACGCAGCCGTCAAGAACGCACTCGCCGAGGCCGGACGAAACCTCCGAGACGTCAAAGCCCTTGACGTCGTCTCGATTGGCCTCCGGGGCGACAACCTGGACGAGTGGGGCGCTCTTGTGCGGATCTCATTCTTGGTCGACAACGTCAACGACTGATGTGCCCCACACATTGATCACCGATCCCGCAAGCGAAGTGAGCGTCCAGCCTGGTGCGGTCGTCTCCAAGGTCGTCCACCGGGGAGACGGGTTGAACGTCACCGTGTTCGCCTTCGACGCAGACGAGCAGCTGACCGAGCACCAGGCGAGCCAGGCCGCCGTGGTCCAAGTCGTTTCTGGACGGCTTCGCTTCACCGTCGATGACGAGCAGCTCGACCTGGGACCCGGGTCATGGCTGCACATGGCACCGGGCGCCCCCCACTCGCTCATTGCCACCGAGCCGACGGTCATGCTGCTGACGCTCATCGGTGCCTGAGCAAACCACCACGGGTGGCGAGTTGTCTAGACGCTGATCGGGTCTCGTTCGATCTTTGTGCCGGGGATCATCACGAAATCAGGTTCGAAGTCGTCGGGCACGTTGATTGTCGGGGACTCAACCCGGACGACCTGTGTTTCACGGCTGCGCCTCGGGAGCAGGACCAGCGATGTCAACACGCCGAGGCTGAGGAAGCCGGCAGACAACCAGAAGCCCGAGGTCATCGCATCGATGAAGGCGGTGTTGGCCCCAGCCACAAGCGTCGCCGCCACGTCAGGCTCGAGTTGTTGGGAGGCGACCCCCAGAACACCGAGCCCTTCACCGGCCACCTCGATCAGCTCGTCGGGCACCTGGCCATCCAACTCCGACCTGACGTTGCTCCGATAGAAGCTCGACACGATTGAACCCAAGATGGCGATGCCGAGCGCTGATCCGAGTTCGCGACTGACGTCGTTGACCGCCGAGCCGATGCCCGCATCCTCGACTGGCACGGCTGCCATCACGGTGTCGGTCAGTGGCTGGGAAGCAAGCCCGAAGCCGAATCCGAACACCATGATGTAGCTGATCGATGTCAGGGCAGATGTGCCCGCATCGACAGTTGTGAACAGGACGACACCAAGAACCATGATCGAGACGCCGATGCTTACGATCGAGCGGGGTCCGAACTTGGGTAGTGCCCACTGTGCGACCCCGGCTGCTAGCACGATGGCGCCTGCATTCGGCAGAATCATCAGTCCGGTCTCGAAGGGTGAGCGGCCTTGAATCAGCTGGAAGTACTGCACGAGGAAGAAGAACACGACGATCGCGGAGAAGAAGGCCAGGCCGAGCACCAACACCGCACCGGTGAAGTCCCTCTGCTTGAAGAAGTGCAGGGGAAGCATCGGATACTCCGCCGTGCGCTCGATCTGGGCGAAGGCAGTCAGCAGCACGGCAGCAAGGGCGAAGGATCCGACGATCTCCACCGATGTCCAGCCGGCTTCGCTGCCCTGAATTATTCCGAAGACCAGAGCCGTGATGCCGAACGTCGCAGCGAAGGCGCCCTTGAGATCGAGGCCGATGTTGCGAGGATCTCGTGACTCAGGGACGAAAATCTGGCCGATCAGCGCCGCGGCGATGACCGGAACGTGGATCCAGAAGGCCGCCGACCAGTCCCAACGATCGACCAGGTAACCGCCGACCGCAGGACCGAGACCGATGCCAAGGCCGCCGACAGCGGTCCAGATAGCGATGGCCTTCGGGCGCTCGTCACGTTCGAACACATTGGTCAGGATCGAAAGTGTCGCTGGCAGCACCAAGGCGGCGCCAAGGCCTTGCACCCCGCGAGCGACGATGAGTTGCTCGATGTTCGATGCGAGCGCTCCAAAGACCGAGCCCGCCCCGAAGAGCAGCAGCCCCACGGTCATCCACCGGCGGCGTCCGTAGCGATCGCCAATCGATCCTCCGAGCATCAAGAGCCCGGCAAGAACCAATACATAGCTGTCGAGCACCCACTGGAGATTCGAGGTCGAGGCCCTGAGTTCCGTAGAGATGTTGGGCAGTGCCGTGTTCATGACGGTGGTGTCGAGAAACACGATGAGTGTTCCGACCGACATCACGGCGAGCACGAACCAACGCCGAGGATCTCGCTTCACGCTCACCTCTTGTACTTCGAGTGTGGTTGACATTCGCTCGCCCTCCTGGGAAAACATTTTTCGAACCGATTGGTCCAGTAACAGTGCTGCACACTATGGACCGACCGGTTCAGAAGTGTCAAGAGATTTCTTACCGACTGTTCCAAAAAGAATTGGGATCTGTTACTGTCAGATCCATGAGCACCGAGATCGCCTCCGTCAATGAGGCGCCGAGCCGCGGTCGACCACGCAAATTCGACGACGACGCGGTGCTCGACGCGCTGGTGCAGCTCTTCTGGGAGAAGGGCTATGAGGCAACATCGCTGGCCGACATCGTCGCCGCCACTGGCCTCAACAAATCAAGCCTGTACAGCAGCTTCGGCTCAAAGGATGAGCTGTTCGAGATGGCGCTGAGTCGCTACGTCGACGCCCGTGCAGGAATGATGAGCCAAGTAGTCGGCAACGGGACCCAGGGTCTCGACGACGTCAAGATGCTCTTCGAGTACCTGTGGTCCGAGGTCAACGACATGGGTGAGCACCGCGGTTGCCTTGCCATCAACACCGGAACCGAGATGGGCACCCGAGACCAAGGTGTCGCCGACATAGGTATCCGGTTTCGCTCGCAGATGCGCGATGGTCTTTCAATGGCGTTCACCCGAGCAGCCGACAACGGTGAGATCGAAGCCGAGAACATCGTGACGTACACGTCCCTCATGCTGAGTTTCATCATTGGAACGGCTGTCATGGTCAAAAGCGGGGCCCCCAACGAGGAAATACGCAGTCAGCTCGACGCCGCGGTGAAGACGACCGAATCCTGGCGGTTGGATCAGAGAAGTTCACCCAGCTGACCGATCGCGGCCGCCCGGCGGGGGAGTTCGGGTCGGCCAGCCGTTACGGCTCGAGGTTTAGTGAGGTTCGCATGTGGTGCCCCCAATTGGGTTGCGTGCCGTCGAGATCTGTGAATTCGTAACGGCCGAACAGTTCCCAGGTAGCGGTCGCCCGACCAGTGAGGCGCATCTTGTCGGGGTCCGCGGCGATTGCTGCCACGGCTCGTCCGAGGTAGTGCGGCGTTTCGGAGTACGCGAAGTTCGCATCTTGTTCAACCGCCGCCTCCCAGTTCCCCTCCGTGACGCCGAAACGGTCGAGCATCGCCTCAGACCGAAGGAATCCGGGACTCATCGCGATCACGGCGACATCGTGGGGGCGAAAGTCCTCCGCTTGGCCCACGGCGAGCCTGATCACGGTCGACTTGACGAGGTCATAGAACAACGCCCCGCGATACCTGCTTGACACACCGTCGGTCACCTCCACGACGAGACCTCCGGGGTGCCGTGTGAGCAGAGGCGCAGTGTGCCAGCTCGTGATGATGTGAGTGTCGATTGCTTGTCGAAGCACTCCGAGTCCAATGTCGAGATCATGGGCCCAGAAGGGTCCGTCCCACTCGACCCGGTCGTCGGCTCCCCAGATGTCGTTGACCACGACATCGAGCCGACCGTGCTGCGCGTCAATCGTCTTGGCGAGCTCGCGGACTTGGTCGGATTGGCTGTGATCGACCTGGATCGGAATCCCGACACCACCCGCGGCATCGACGCGGCGTGCGGTTTCTTCGATGGTCTCGGGGCGTTGCATCGGTGACGTCGACGTCTCGGTCGTTCGACCGGTCACGTAGACCGTGGCCCCGGCTGCTCCAAGCTCTACCGCGATCCCTCGACCGGCCCCTCGGGTGGCGCCCGCCACGAGCGCCACACTGGTGCTCAGGTCCGGTTCGAAGGTCATCCCACGCACAATAGGTCTCAGGTCGCTCACACCCTCGCGTTCCTCCATCGTGAATTGGCCGACCCAGATCTCAACCAATACGCCACCAACCACAGTCGAGAAATCCGCAACGGGCCCGAGTCACTGATCACAAAACCCGCTTGTCGCTTCGATCCGCCCGCCCCGGACCACACACTTCGCCGCCCCGATCGACAATGGCACCGAAGACCTGGGGCGCCCTAGCCCGCAATAGGGGAAACCCCGGATTGTGCGGACCGTCACGAATCGTGAGGATGGACATATGCAGATCTCTTCACCTCCGCGAAAGGCGATCGCCATGAAGCGCTCTCTCTCGCCATTTGTCATGGGGAAACGGCGTGTCGCGGCACTGGTCATCGTCGCTGGTGGTGTTGGGCTGGTGGCCGGTCGAATGCTGTTCGCCATTTCCGCCGCTGACCGGAACACTTACGGGGACCTTTGGTCCGTGTGGGCCGCGTTTGTTTACCTTTCGCTTGGACTGAGTCTGATTCTGCTTGGCGTCGCTACATGGCACTTCCTGCGGTTCGGGATGGGGACGCTCGTCGCCACCGGACTGATGGCCGTCGTGGCTTTGCTGTTTACGCTCAACGACTTTGTTGACGGCGACCCGGTCTGGTCCCACGGCGGGTACTCGGGAAACAGATTGGTTGGCAGCTGGTTGATCATCGCGTCGACGGTGGTGGTGCTCATCGGGGTGCTTTGGTCGGCGGAACAACACCTCACCGACGTGGCAGCCGCGGCGTGGTGGCGGAGACCATGGGTCATAGTGGTCGGCGGCGTTGTCGTGCTCTCGATCATTGGGCGCGTCAGCTTCATCTTCTTTGGGGATGAGGACCCCGTCCTGGCGATCGACTATGCGGGCGAGGGCGACGGAGGCCCCCTACAGGACGTGCAGGACGAGTGGACCATCACCCCCGACGGCGACAGCGTTGGCAGCTACATCTTCCACATGGTGAAGACCTTCAGCCCTCTCGAAGAGGCTGACTTGCAAGACCTGGGCGGGCGCCTGGTCTGGCCGGAGACCGAGATCGACTTGTGCGACGTCAACATCTGGGGGGCCGGCGACGGGTTCGTGCAGATTGGCATCATCTCCCCCACCACCGAGGGGTGCCCCGGCATGCTCCCGGCCTTCGTCGACTTCGGATGGCCACAAACCGCGTGCCTGTTCGTCCGGTCAAACGGAATTGACGACGAATACTGCGAGCCACTCGCCGTCGACTGACCCGACGTCACCGACACAAGTCGTCACCGGGTCTGGTGCACGACGCCGCCCGGGTCGTGATCGCGCTACGCATATTTGGTCGCGTAGTCTCGACGAATGAGCGCATACATCGTAGCTACGTACGACATCACGAATCCCGAAGGGCTCGAGGCCTACGGGCCGCAGGTCGGCCCAACGCTAAAGCCCCACAACGTGGAGGTTTTGGTGGCGGAACACGATTCCACAGCCATCGAAGGAAATCCTGCGAAGTCGACCGTCGTGTTGAGGTTCGATGATCGCGACGCCGCTATGGCTTGGTACAACTCCGACGCGTATCAGGCAATCATCAGTCTTCGAACGGACAACACCGAAGGATCCATGGTGGTCGTCGACGGTATCCCCGGATCTGGCTGAGATAGCCCCTCGCGTCTGGGTCAGCGCTTGGCGAGTTCCTGTTCGATCTCGGCAATCCTGGCGTGGATCGAACCGGCTCCCGAAGCCCCCATCATGGCGTCGTTGATCGAGCGACCCTTGAGGGCTGCGGACGCCCGCTCCTCACCGCCGCTCGGCCCATGGGCACTGGACGCCTGCATCGCTCGGTTCACGAATCCCTCGCTGATCTGCTGGAGTTGCTCACGCCTCGCTGACAGCTCAGTGTGAAGTTGCTCAGTGGATCTGCCCTCGTCCTTGCGCTGATGGAACTCCTCGGCTTCGGCCCGGAGTTCGTCGCGCCGCGTTTCGAGCCTGAACCGCCCGGCGAAGTCATCATCTTCCAACGCCAACAACTCGTCGGTGACCTCCGCCAGTTGCTTGACAATTTCGTCAACTGTGGTCATGTCTTGAATAGTAGATCCATCAAGTGCCCAGGGTGAAGGCGCGCCGCGTAGGATCCCGGGCCATGACACTCGCTGACGAAACGTACATGGCCTTCACCACCTTCAAGAAGGACGGGACACCCAAACCGGCTCCGGTCTGGCCGGTCGACGCCGGCGACGGTCGAATCGGATTCATCACCTCCTCCGAGACGTGGAGGGTCAAGCGCCTCGCCAACAACAACCGAGTCGAGATGCAGCCCTCCGATGCCCGCGGTCGGATCAAGGAAGGAACATCACCCCAGTCGGGAACAGCCGAGGTGGTCGAAGGATCCGGCTTCGATTCGATTCACAGCAAGGTGCGCGAGAAGTACGGCTACAAACTCACGCTCATCAACGGTGTCCATTCGTTCCAGCGACTGATCCGTCGGGGTGGTCACGCCAACGATCGGGCCGTCATCGTCACTCTCGACGACGCCTGATCAACCGGCGAGAAGGGCCCCATAGGCGGCCATGAGAATGCTGGGTCCGCGCATGTCCTCGATGAGCGACGCGTCCATCCGGTTCATCACATAGGCGAACGACATGCGGTTGTCCATGTCGATGATGGCCTTTGATCCTCCCCATCCGCCCCAGTAGAAGGTGTGCTCGCCGGGCAGAGGGAACTCTTCGTTGGGGAGCCCATAGCCCATGCCGTAGGAGGTCAGCTCGCCAAATACGCGGTCGATTCCCTCGGACTGGCGTTGGAAGATCGCCTCCAAGCCTTCACGGCTGATGATGTCGAGCCCATCGAGCGTGCCCCCGCAGGCCATGGCAGCGTGAACGCGGGCCACCGAACGGGCGTTCCCAATGCCGCCCGCTGCCGGGATCTCGGCGCGGCGCCACTCGCCAGTCTGTGGCTCGGCGCCGGTCATCACCGGATTCGTCAGGGTGCGGAAGGCGACCGAGTCGGGGGTCATGGTGCCGACGGTGTCCACGAGCTCGGACTCGGCAGGCGGAATCAGATTGCTCACCCGATGGTCGTGGGAGGGATCGAGGCCGATGTGGAAGTCCGACCCGAGCGGTTCGGCCACCTCGGTGCGGAAGAACTCGCCGATCGTGCGGCCGGTGATGCGTCGCAGAATCTCGCCCTGCAGGAAACCGAGCGTCACGGCGTGGTATCCCGATCCGTCGCCCGGTGTCCACCACGGGGCTTGCGCCGCCAACAACGACGTGATCTTCTCCCAGTCGTAGAGATCCGTGGCGGTGATCTGTTGTTCGAATCCCGACAAGCCCGAGGTGTGGCCCATCACTTGACGGACCAGCACGCCGTCCTTCCCGTTGGCTGCGAACTCGGGCCAGTATTCGGCCACGGGTGTGTCCCAGTCGAGTTGGCCACGGTCGGCCAACATGAGCATGCAGAGGCCGGCCATGGTCTTGGTGGTCGAGTAGACGTTGACGATGGTGTCCTCGGCCCATTCCGGACCGCCTGGGGAGGCATCGCCGGCCCAGATGTCGACCACCGGTTCACCGTCGATGGTGACGCAGACGCTGGCCCCGAGTTCCAGACCGGCCGCGAAGTTGGCGGCAAAGGCGTCGCGTACGGGGGCGAAGCGTTCGTCGCATCGTCCATGCACCACCGGGGTGCGGGGGTAGAGGGCCGATGGGGCATCACTGGTGCTGGACATCCCATCGAAGCTATACACCACGCCCTTGGTTGGTGGAATCGGTGACGGTCCACGAGACGCCGACAGTGGCTTTAGCCTCGACATCCGTGGAATTGATCGTCGAAACCGGAGCCCCGAACGAAGACGGCCCAAGGTGAAGGCGACGTTCACCGAGACGGCTAGCGACGGTGGCGCTCGTTGCGGCCTGGTTCGGACGCCGCGGGGTGAGTTCGCCACCCCGGTGTTCATGCCGGTCGGAACGAGAGGGGCGGTAAAGCATCTCACCAGTGCCGATCTCGAAACGCTGGGTGCCCAAGTGGTGCTGGCCAACACCTACCACCTGATGCTTCGCCCCGGCGCGGAGATCGTCGCCGGACTCGGCGGCATCCACGGTTTCGCCGATTGGCACCGACACGTGCTCACCGACAGCGGTGGCTACCAGATCTTCTCCCTGTCGCCCGACATCGACGACTCCGGAGCCACGTTCAAGTCGACCTACGACGGGTCATCCCATGTGCTCACACCCGAGAGGGCTGTCGAGGTGCAAGCCCTGATCGGCGCCGACATCCAAATGGTGCTCGACGTCTGCCCGTCGTCGGTGGCCGACACGGCGGTCGTGCGGCGTGCCGTCGACCTCACCTCGCGTTGGGCCGCCAAAGGCCGTGAGGCCTTCCTTGACCATCCCGACGCTGCCAGCCGACAGTGCCAGTTCGGGATCGTGCACGGAGGCACCGACGAGATGCTCCGAGCCGAGTCCGCCGAGCAAATCGTCGGACTCGGGTTCGATGGCTACGCCGTCGGAGGTCTCTCGGTAGGTGAGGACCGCAGCTCGATGCTCCATGGCCTCGATTCCTGCATGGGCATCCTGCCCGCCGATCAACCCCGATATTTCATGGGGCTGGGGGATCCCATCGGGATCGTCGAATCGGTCGCCCGTGGGGTCGACATGTTCGATTGTGTGTTGCCCACCAGGCTGGCCCGCCACGGCACGATCCTCACCGACGAAGGCCGCTACAACCTCAGGAGAGCCGAATTCGCGGCGAGCAACGAGCCGATCGACCCCACTTGGGAGGCCAGCCCGGCCTCTCGCTGGTCGCGTGGCTACCTTCGTCATCTTCTCGCCGTGAAGGAACCGACCGCGGCGAGAGTCATCACTCTCCACAACGTCGGATGGTTGCTCAGATTCATGGACCGCATGACCGACGCCATCAGGGCTGGCCAATTCGATTCGTTTCGGGCGGAGGTAAACGAGATCTGGTCTTGACCGAGGTACATGGGGTATCCGTGACTGGGGGATAGCCTGCTCTGGTTCCATTGCTTCGAAGGCGAGTGTTACTGATGAACTTCCTTGTTCTCGCAATCTTGATGGGCGCGCTCTACGCGTTCATGATCGTTCCCCAGCAGCGAAAGATGAAGGCTCATCGAGCCCTGCTCAACTCGCTGGCAGAAGGCGACGTCGTGGTGACCAACTCCGGAATCTTCGGAGCAATCGCCGAGGTCGAAGGCGGCGTTGTCTGGTTGGAGGTGGCTCCCGACATCGAACTGAAGATCTCCAAGTCGGCAATCGCCGAACGTGTCGAAGAACCTGACGAGTACGAAGACGGCGAAGAAGACGAAGAAGATGAAGACAACGACGAGGCCGACTCAACGAATCTCGTTGACGAGGCCGACTGATGGGTCGGCAACTTACCTACGCGTTGGGCATCAGCCTGCTCTCAATCGCAGGCATCGTCTACACGTTCGTTGGCGGGAACGAGCCATTGCTCGGCCTGGATCTGCAAGGTGGCGTATCGGTGGTGCTCGAGCCGGTCGACTCGGGTGACATCGATGCCGGAGCCCTCGACGAAGCGGTCGATATCATCCGCAGCCGCGTCGACGGCCTCGGTGTGGCCGAGCCCGAGATAACCCGTGACGGAAAGACGATTCTCGTTCAGATCCCGGGTGTCGACGATCAGGCACGCGCCCTCGAGTTGGTGGGCCAGACCGCCGAACTTCGCTTTCGGCCGGTAATAAACTCATCGAGGGTCATCGAAGGCGAAATCACCCCTGAGGCCACCGCGGCCGAGTCGTCGGTGCTCGACCTCGAGGCCCCTGATGGTGGAACCGAACGGCTGTCTCTCGGCCCGGCTCCCCTCATTCTCGATCAGGTGTCCGAGCCGGGTAAGCGGCTCATCGGCGACGCCTTGGAATCAGCCACCGCTCAGTTCAACGGTTCGCAAGGCTGGATTGTGGCACCCACGTTCAAATCGGGTTCGCCTGGGATCGACGACTTCAACAATCTCGCGACCCAGTGCTTCAACCGCACCATCGAATGCCCCACCGGCCGGATCGCCATCGAAATAGACGGAAAGGTGGCGAGCGCCCCCAACGTTCAGACCTCGAATTTCGAGCGGAGCGGCATCACCATCTCCGGTTCGTTCGACGAGTCCAGCGCCCGGGATCTGGCGTTGGTTCTCCGCTTCGGTGCCCTTCCTCTCGAACTCGAAGCCCAGCAGAGCCGGGTCGTGTCGTCCACCTTGGGGTCCGACGCCCTGCGGGCGGGAATCATCTCCGGTCTCATTGGTCTGGTCCTGGTGGCGATCTACCTCGTCGCCTACTACCGCCTCATGGGCATCGTCGCGATTCTCAGTCTGGTCGTGTCCGGATCGATGTTGTGGACGATCATCTCCTATCTCGGCTCAACCCAAGGTCTGGCGCTCACGCTGGCCGGGGTCACCGGACTGATCGTCTCGGTCGGGCTGTCGGTCGACTCCAACGTGGTCTATTTCGAAAACCTGAAGGAAGACGTGAGAGGCGGGCGAACCATCCGGTCGGCGGTCGATCGGGCCTTCCCGATTGCCTACTCCACGATCGTCAAAGCCGATGTCGCCAGCCTCATCGCGGCCGGTGTGCTCTACTTCCTGACGGTTGGCTCGGTGAAGGGCTTCGCGCTCTATCTCGGGCTCGCCACCATCCTCGATCTCGTGGCCACCTACTTCTTCATGGGGCCGATGATCCGACTGCTGGCCGCACGAACCGGTCTCTACGACCATCAGTCCAGATTCGGTATCCCCGCCTATGAGGAGGTCAAATCATGAGCATCTGGCGCGATCTCTACCGCGGCGACAATCGCTTCGATTTCCCGAAACTCTGGAAGCAAGCCAGCATCGCATCCGCGGTGTTGGTGCTGGTCAGCATCGTTGCGCTGTTGATCAGCGGACTCAACCTCAGTATCGAGTTCGTCGGAGGCACCTCCTGGGAGGTCGATGCTCCGGGTGTTTCGGTCTCTGATGCACGGTCGGCCGTCACCGGCACATCCGCCGGTTCTGCCACCGTGCAGACCGTTGGTGGCGACACCATCAGAGTGCGTTCGTCGATCGAGGACCCCGACAGCGTTGCCGAAGTTCAGCAGGTCCTGGCTGATCTGGCGGGCGTCGAACCCAACGATGTGAGCGTCACCACGGTCGGCCCCTCCTGGGGTGATCGAATCACAGCCAAGGCGCAGACCGCTCTGATTTGGTTCTTCCTGATAGTCGCGGTCTACATCTCGGTCAGACTCGAGTGGAAGATGGCAGTCGGCGCCCTGGTGGCAGTGGTCCACGACATCATGATTTCGGTGGGCTTCTACGCCATCTTCCAGTTCGACGTCACTCCGGCCACCGTGATCGCCTTCCTCACGATCATGGGCTACTCGCTCTACGACACGATCGTGGTCTACGACAAGGTTCGCGACAACGCGGCCCGGCTCACGGGCACGGGGCGCTACACCTACACAGAGATGATGAATCTGTCGCTCAACCAGGTGTTGATGCGGTCGATCAACACGTCGATCACCTCGGTTCTTCCAGTGATGTCGATGCTCTTCATCGGCTCGGTGTTCTTCGGTGCACCCACCCTTCGGGAATTCGCCATAGCTCTCGCCATCGGCATCTTCGTCGGCTCCTACTCGTCGATCTTCGTTGCCACCCAATTGGTCGCCCGGATGAAGGAACGTGAAACCGAGTATCGAGCCATTCGCTCACGTGTGGAGGCCCGTAGCGGTCATAGTGACTCGACCAGGGTGGTAACCGAAGAAGATCGATCCATGCTCTCGGGCCGAAACCCGGTCACGACCGCTCCCGTGGGATCGGGCCCGGCTCGTAAGCGCCCGGCACGAACGACGCCGGTTGCTCGCCCCGGAGGCGCTCCTCCGAGGCCGCGCAAGAAGAAAAAGAAGAAGCGCTGAGTCGGATACCGTGACAGGCATGGTCGAAGGATCCGCCCGTCGCACCGTCACTGGCATCGAAGGATTCATTCGCGACGTCCCCGATTTTCCGACTCCGGGAATCGTCTACAAGGACATCACGCCGCTGCTCGCCGATCGAGATGCGTTCAGCGCTGCGATCGAGGCCATGACCGACCCGTGGCGGGGGCGGTCGGTCGACTACGTCGTGGGCACCGAGGCCCGCGGTTTCATTCTCGCCGCACCGATGGCTCGCGCATTGGGCGCAGGATTCGTGCCGGCGAGAAAGGCCGGCAAGTTGCCGTCGGCGACCATCGCACAAACCTATGGCCTGGAGTACGGCACCGATTCACTCGAGATGCACACCGAATCGATGGCACCCGGAAGCAACGTCGTGATCATCGATGATGTCCTCGCCACCGGGGGCACCGCCTTGGCCACCTCCCAATTGGTGCAGGCCCTGGGTGTCGAGCTGCTCGGCTTCGGGTTTCTGATCGAGTTGTCGTTTCTGGAAGGCCGAGAGCGCCTTTCAGGGCATCGCGTTCACTCTGTGATCTCCGTTTCGGCGCCAGACCCTCGAGAGGAGAGCTGAATGGCGACCGTCACCCGCGTGTTGCCATGGCGTCGGTCGCTCAACCGGCCGTCGGCGGCAGAGATCGCCGAACTGATCGAGGTTTACACCGAGCGACACCCCAAGAGCGACACCACGCTCATCGAAGATGCATTCGCCCTCGCCGCCAAGGCCCACCAGGGTCAGACCAGGAAATCGGGGGAGCCCTACATCCGGCATCCGGTGGCCGTGGCCACCATCATCGCCCGGCAGGGACTCGACGACATCACCGTGGCCGGGGCGCTGCTCCACGATTCGGTCGAGGACACCGAAGTGAGCCTCGACGATCTCAAGGATCGGTTCGGCCAGGACCTCACCGACATCGTCGATGGGGTCACCAAGCTCGAGCGGGTCCGCTACGACAGCAAGGAGCAGCAGCAGGCCGCGTCGATGAGAAAGATGATCGTCGCCATTGCTCAGGACCTTCGGGTGCTGATCATCAAGCTGGCCGACCGCCTCCACAATCTCCGCACCGTCGCCGGAATGCCGACGTTCAAGCAGGAGCGTGTCGCTCGCGAGACGCTCGATGTCTACGCCCCGCTCGCTCATCGTCTCGGCATGTCCGACATGAAGCAGCAGCTCGAGGATCTCTCGTTCGCGGCGCTGTATCCGAGGCGCTATGCCGAGATCGACCAGATGATCCAACAGCGCGCCCCGGAACGGGACATCTATCTCGAGCAGGTTCTGGGCGACGTGCAGGGGCGTCTGGACGAACTCGGAATCGTCGCAGAGATACAGGGACGCCCGAAACATCTGTGGTCGATCTACGAAAAGATGGTGGTCAAGGACCGCTCCTTCGAAGAGATATTCGATCTGGTGGGGGTCAGGGTGATCGTCGACTCGGTGCGTGACTGCTACGCCGCACTGGGCTCGATCCATGCCACCTGGCGGCCGGTGCAGGGCCGATTCAAGGACTACATAGCGATGCCCAAGTTCAACCTCTACCAGTCGCTGCACACGACGGTGATCGGACCACAGGGCAAGTCGCTGGAGGTGCAGATCCGCACCAGCGAGATGAACAATCGGGCCGAGTTCGGCGTCGCCGCTCATTGGGAATACAAGCAGGGCCAACCCAAGGGAGAAATGGCTTGGCTCAACCGGATCGTCGAGTGGCAACAGGAAACATCCGACCCCTCCGAGTTCATGTCGAACCTCAAGTTCGATCTCGACCAGGAAGAGGTCTACATCTTCACCCCGAAGGGCAAGGTCATAGAGCTGCCGGTCGGTGCGACCTCGGTCGACTTCGCCTATGCCATTCACACCGACGTTGGTCACTCCTGCATCGGTGCCAAGGTCAACGGCCAACTGGTTCCCCTGAGCACCAGGCTCACCTCGGGTGACTCCGTGGAGGTCTTCACCTCAAAGGTCGAGGGTGCTGGTCCCAGCCGCGACTGGCTCAAGTTCGTCGCCAGTCGAAGGGCCTCCAACAAGATCAAGCAGTGGTACTCCCGTGAACGCCGAGAAGACGCGATCGAGCACGGCCGCGAAGAGCTGATTCAGGCCCTTCGCCGGGAAGGGCTGCCGGCAAGACGAATCCTCAAGCTGCCGGTACTTCGCGAGGTGGGAGAACACCTCAATTACGCCGACGACGACTCCTTGTATGCAGCAATCGGCGAGGGCCACGTCTCCTGCAGTTCGGTCGCCGATCGGATCGCCGGTGAGGTCAGTCGGGAGAACTCGACCGAAACCGAACTTGATCGTCTGCCCACCACCATCGGCCGGAGGCAGGGGAGCCGACGCAAAGGGCACCACACCGGTGGGGTGCACGTCGAGGGGCTCGACGACATCATGATTCGGCTGTCGCGGTGTTGCTCACCGGTGCCCCCCGACGAGATCGTCGGGTTCGTCACCCGAGGCCGCGGCGTGTCGGTTCACCGAGCCGACTGCATCAACGCCACCGCATTGTCCGAAGGTCAGCCCGACCGGCTCATCGAGGTCGAGTGGGACGCCGACCACGAAGGCCAGTTCGCCACCACCATCGAGCTGCGTGCGCTCGACCGCGTGTCGTTGCTGCTCGACGTCTCGGGTGTGCTGACCGATCACGCTCTCGACATCCTGAGCGCCGAGATCGAGACTGGCGACGATCGCATCGCGAAGATGCGATTCGAATTCGAACTGGCCGACGTGAGCCAGCTCGATTCGGTGCTGTCGTCGCTGCTGGCCATCGAGTCGGTCTACGACGCCTACCGCGTCGTTCCCGGCGGGACCTGACGCACCCAATTGGAAGCTGCCTGGCCCAAGCGGGCGCTAGCCTGAATCGTCGTGGCCGAACCGAAATTCCGAGCCCCCAAGGGCACCCGCGACATCCTGCCGCCTGAGTCGGCGCGGCGTCGCAGCCTGAGCGACGCGTTCGCTGTTCTGGCCGGGCAATGGGGCTTCGGTGAGGTCGTGTCACCGATGTTCGAGGACATGGGGGTCTTCAAGCGGGTGGGGGAGTCCACCGACCTCGTCACCAAAGAGATGTTCGACCTCTTCGACAAGGGTGATCCTCCTCAACACCTCGCACTTCGCCCCGAACTCACGGCCAGCATCTGCCGTGCCTATGTCGAGCATCGGCCGGTGCCACCGTGGAAGGTCTGGTACGACGGCCCCCAGTTTCGATACGAACAACCCCAAGCCGGACGGTATCGCCAGTTCACCCAGGTCGGAGTCGAGGTGCTCGGCACCGACGACCCCCAGGCCGACGTCGATGTCATTGCGCTGGGTTCGCGATTCTTCGAGGCGGTCGGACTGACCAAGGTGAGTTTGCTACTCAACAGCTTGGGCGACCCGGCCTGCCGGCCCGACTATCTGAAGGCTCTCTCTGACTACCTCGACAGCCGTCGGTCCGAATTGTCGGCCCAGTCCCAGGTGACTCTCGAACGCAATCCTCTACGGGTGCTCGACTCGAAGCGGCGCGAAGACCAGACGATCATCGACGAGGCCCCCCTCATGGTCGACTTCCTGAGTGAAGAGTCGGCCGCCCACTTCCAACAGGTGAGGTCGGGCCTCGAAGCCCTGGGCATCGAGTATGAAATCTCACCGAGGCTCGTCCGCGGGCTCGACTACTACACCCGCACGACCTTCGAGTTCGCCGCCGACGCCCTTGAAGCGTCACAAAATGCGGTCGGTGGCGGCGGACGCTACGACGGTCTGGTGGAGGCACTTGGTGGCCCCGACACGCCGGGCATCGGATTCGCCCTGGGGGTCGACCGAATTCTTCTCGCCTGCAATGCCGAGCAGTCGTTCGAGGCGGCACCCTCGCCGGTCGATGTGTTCGTTGTCGATGTTGCCGGTGGCTCCTCGGCACTGACGATCTGCGAGAGCCTTCGTGGGGTCGGCCTGGGAGCCGACAGGGCCTACGGTGGACGCTCGATGAAAGCCCAGATGAAGCTCGCCGATCGGTCCGGAGCAACCTACGCCGTGATCATCGGCGACGACGAGATCGCCAGCGGCGAGGCGACACTGCGAGACCTCCGCGGCGACACCGGCCAACGCCGCGTGCCCCTGGCCGTTCTGGCCGGTGAGATCAGGCGACTTCTCCAAGACAACGGCGTGTGAACCCGCACCCGACTTCCCCGACACAGGACTGATGATGGATCTCTCAACTGCCATGCGCACCGATATGTGTGGCCAACTCAGCGCTGCCGACATCGGTCGCACGATTACCGTCTGTGGATGGGTCGATCGTCGGCGCGAACACGGCGAACACCTTGCGTTCGTCGACCTTCGCGACCACACCGGAGTACTGCAGTGCGTTGTGGACGGGTCACGCGATCTCCGTAGCGAGTACGTCGTCTCCATGACCGGCGAGGTCAGGCCCCGGCCCGAGGGCACGGTCAATCCGGATCTCTCCACCGGCGAGGTCGAGGTCGACGTGAAGTCGGTCGAGATCCTCTCGAAGGCCGAGCCGCCTCCATTCCCGATGGATGAGCGCACCGGGGTCGACGAGACCATCCGTCTCCGACACAGGTACGTCGATCTCCGCAAGGCGCGCATGCAGCGAAACCTTCGCACCCGCGCCCTCGTCAACTCTACGATCCGGTCGGCCATGGAAGCTCAGGGATTCACCGAGATCGAAACCCCGATGCTGATTGCGTCCACGCCGGAAGGGGCGCGCGATTTCGTGGTTCCATCGCGTAAGGAACCCGGCAGCTTCTACGCCCTGCCTCAGAGTCCTCAGCTGTTCAAACAGCTCTGCATGGTCGGCGGCTTCGATCGCTACTACCAGATTGCCCGCTGTCTACGCGACGAAGACCTCAGAGCCGACCGGCAATTCGAGTTCATGCAGCTCGATGCCGAGGCCAGTTTCGTCACTCAGGACGACGTCTTCGAGTTCATCTCCAGAACCGTCGCCGATGTGTCCGAAGCGGTCACCGGCGAGCGACCGGCCGAGATTCCCGAGATCTCGTGGCTCGACTCGATGGAGCGATTCGGCAACGACAAGCCCGACATGCGGTTCGGAATGGAACTCGTGGAGCTCACCCCCGTGTTCTCCGACACCGAGGCACGTGTCTTCCAGGCCGAGTGTGTGAAGGGAATCTGCCTTTCAGGCGGGGCCGAGAGCCTGTCACGCAACCAGGTCGACGGTTTGGTCGACGACTGCAAGCATTGGGGGGCCAAGGGTCTGGCATGGATGCGGGTGATCGACGACGACGGCAGCACCAAGCTCGATGCCGGTGTGGCCAAGTTCCTATCGGCCCAGGAAGGCTCCGACGTAATAGCGGCTCTCGACGCTGAGCCCGGCGACATGGTCTTCCTCGTGGCCGACAAGCGGTCGATGGTTCGTCGAGTTCTCGGCCTTCTGCGACTGGCGCTGGGCCGCCTACCGGTGGGCGAGGGAGGCCTCAAGTTCGTGTGGGTCGTCGACTTCCCCTTGTTCGAGTCGATCGGCGACGACGGCAGCCCGGTTCCCGCCCATCACCCCTTCACCATGCCGCACCCCGACGACATGCAACACCTCGATGACGGAGGCGAGGCGCTGCTCGAGGTGCGGTCGCAGTCCTACGATCTCGTGCTCAACGGATGGGAACTCGGATCGGGCAGCGTGAGAATCCATCGCGCCGACATCCAATCCCGCATCTTCGAACTGCTGGGGATAGGGGTCGAGGAGGCTCAGGCCAAGTTCGGGTTCCTTCTCGACGCGTTCCGCTACGGAGCACCGCCCCATGCCGGATTTGCCTTCGGAATCGATCGACTCACCGCTCTGCTCGCCGGTGAGGAGAACATTCGTGAGGTGATCGCGTTCCCGAAAACTCAATCCGGCGCCGATCCGCTGACCAACGCGCCGGGTCCACTCGATTCAACGCAGCTCGAAGAACTCGGGCTACGGGTCCTTCCCAGCAGCACCTGAATCGCGCTGTCGCGGCCCCGCTGCCAGAGGGTCTAGGGTCGATCCGTGACTGACGATCTCTTCGCAGCGGCCGCCGACGTCCGACTCCAGAGTCGGTCGCCATTGGCGGCGCGTCTCAGACCTCAGAGGCTCGACGACATAGTCGGTCAACCCCACCTGCTGGCCCCGGGGCGCCCGCTGCGAACCCTCATCGAATCCGACCGGCTCTCCTCGGTGATTCTCTGGGGACCCCCCGGAACCGGCAAGACGACCCTCGCCCGACTGATCGCGTCGCAGACCGAAAAGGTGTTCGAGGAGCTCTCGGCGGTAACCGCGTCGGTGAAGGACGTGCGAGAGATCATCGCCCAGGCCCGTCATCGCCTCGGCGAGCGCGGCGTGGGCACGATCCTGTTCCTCGACGAGGTCCACCGGTTCAACAAGGCACAACAGGACACGCTCCTACCGGCAGTCGAAGAAGGCCTGCTGGTGTTGGTCGGAGCCACCACAGAGAATCCTCACTTCGAGGTGAACCCTCCTCTTATGTCGAGGTCAACACTGTTCCGGCTCCGTGCCCTCGAGGACGAACACATAGCGGAGCTGATCCGCCGAGGTCTCCAAGAGGAGGGAGCCTCGGCTGACGAAGATGCCGTTGCGCACATGGCATCGCGCAGCGGCGGCGATGGTCGCCATGCGCTCACGAGCACCGAGGTGGCCGTTGCTCTGGCGGCCCGCCGGGGCACCCCGACCCATGTCACGTTGGCCGACGCCGAGGGCGCCGTCGACTCCAAGGCGGTCAGATACGGACGCGATGGCCATTTCAATGTGGCGAGCGCATTCATCAAGAGCATCCGAGGCTCCGACGCCGATGCCGGTCTGTATTGGCTGGCCCGAATGCTCGAGGCCGGCGAGGATGCTCGATTCATCGCCCGCCGACTGGTGATCCTGGCGTCCGAAGATGTCGGCATGGCCGATCCTCAGTCGCTCCTGATCGCCGATGCCGCGGCTCGAGCGGTCGAGTTCGTGGGGTTGCCGGAAGCTCAGCTCAATCTCGCACAAGCCGTGATTCATCTCGCCACCGCACCCAAATCCAATCGGGTCACAACTGCTCTGGGCGCCGCGCTCGAAGATGCCCGGTCGGCCGGCACGGGTGACGTGCCCGCCCATCTTCGCGACTCCCACTACAAGGCGGCGACCGGGCTCGGTCATGGGGTCGGATATCGATACCCCCACGACCTGCCTGAGGGTTGGGCCGATCAGACTCATAGGCCCGATGAGGTGGAGGGACACGTCTACTACCGGCCATCGGATCACGGAGCCGAGGCCGATGTGGAGAGCGCCTGGCCAGGTAGGGGAGACTGAAGACCATCACCACTCCGGACGACTCGTTCGGCTTGACTGGCACCATGTCTGCGTCCGATTTGGCAGCAATAGTGGTCACCGCCGTTTCGTTGGTGATGGTGGCGGTGATGGTGGTCGCCATACAGTCGCTGGTGCGCACCCTGCGAGAGCTCCGCCTCACCGTCGAAGAGCTCCGCGGATCGACCCTTCCCATGGTCGACGACCTGCGTTTCACCGTTGCCAAGGCCGGCGACGAGCTGCGTCGGGTCGACGGCATCATCGATCGGGCCGAGAGCATCACGACCACCGTCGACAATGCCTCTCGACTCACCTACAAGGCAATGGCCCCGCCGCTCATAAAGACGATCTCTTTGGTGGCGGGCGCCGGTCGGGCCACCCGTCGCCTCAAGTGGGGTCGATCATCGAAGGTCATTGAGACCAGCGGATCGTCCGCTCCCGAACTCGGACGCACAGGATGAAGAGAATCATCTGGACCGGCGTCGGTTATTCGCTTGGAATCACTACATCGGTCTACGTCCAGCGCCGAGTCAAGCGCGCCGTCGAGCGGTACGCACCGGCGCAGGTGCGATCTGATGTAGCCGATCGAAGCCGTGCCGTAGCCGACCGAACCCGTGAGATAGTGGTCGACCTCCGCGATGCAGCCCGGGAGGGCGCGGCAGTGATGCACCAGGTCGAACGAGAACTCCTCGACGAGTTCTCCGGACGCCATTCGGCGACCCACGCCGGGACGGCCCGGGGGCTGAGGCCCGACCGCCTGCGCCGATAGGCTGCCAGCCTCATGAAAGCCAACGAGGTACGCAGGGCCTTCACCGACTTCTTCGTTGAGCGGGGCCACAGCCATCAACCATCAGCCAGTCTGATACCCCACGATCCGACATTGCTGTTCACGGTGGCCGGGATGGTGCCGTTCAAGCCGTATTTCACCGGCGAGGAAGTGCCTCCGTTCAACCGGGCCGTCACCGTACAAAAGTGTGTCCGGGCCGGAGGAAAGCACAACGATCTCGACGAGATCGGTCGCACCTCCCGCCATCTCACATTCTTCGAAATGCTCGGGAATTTCAGTTTCGGCGACTACTTCAAGACCGACGCGATCGCATGGGCCTGGGAGTTCATCACCGAGGTCCTCGCACTAGATCCCGAGCGGTTGTGGGTCACCGTTCACCTCTCCGACGACGATGCCGAGGAAATCTGGCGAGACCAGGTCGGGATTCCGGCCGATCGCATCCAGCGACTCGACGAGGACAACTACTGGCGCATGGGCGACAGCGGCCCGTGCGGCCCCTGCTCCGAGATTTTCTGGGACAAGGGTGAGGAGTTCGGGCCCAGTGGCGGACCCGCCCACGGTGGCGAGGACCGCTACATCGAAATCTGGAATCTCGTGTTCATGCAGTTCGAACAGCACGAGAATGGCACCCAGTCGCCGCTTCCGAAGCCATCGATCGACACCGGCCTCGGACTCGAACGCACCGTGTCGGTGTTGCAGGGCGTCGATTCGGTCTGGGAGACCGACGAGTTGGCGCTCCTTCTGGCAGCCGCCGCGAAGCTCACCGGAGTACGGCCCGGCGCCGACGCCGAGAGCGATGTCTCGCTGCGAATACTCGCCGATCACGCCAGAAGCACCTCTTTGCTGGTGAGCGACGGTGTCTTCCCGTCCAACGAAGCCAGGGGCTATGCGCTCCGGCGGATTCTTCGGCGAGCAGTTCGCCACGCCTACCTACTCGGTGTCGAACAGACCGTCATGGCCGGAATGGTCGACGCCGTAGTCGAGGTGATGGGCCCCGACTACCCGGACCTGGTCAGAAACCACCAGTTCGTGCGGGGGGTTGTCGATCGAGAAGAGGTTCGATTCCGCGAGACGCTTCGCACCGGCCAAGCAATCCTCGATCAGCGTCTGGGCGAGCTTCAACCGGGACAGGACCTCGCAGGCGACGTGGCATTCGAATTGCACGACACCTACGGCTTCCCGCTGGAAGTCACCCAGGAAATCACCGGGGAACGAGGTGTCGAAGTCGACGTCGCGGGTTTCGAAGAGGCCATGGCCGAACAACGTCGCCGGGCCAAGGATGCGCGCCAGGTGGCCGAAGGCATAGACCCCGCCCTGTTCGTCGAGTTGATCGATCAGTTCGGGATCACCGAGTTCGTGGGTCGCGACGACGATTCATCTCAGGCGCGAGTGCTCTACCACGCCGACGGGCTGCTGGTACTCGACCGCACCCCGTTCTATGCCGAAAGCGGCGGACAGATTGGCGACACCGGTCGGATCACCACCGACACCGGCGAAGTCACGGTCACCGACACACACGCCGTCGTGCCGGGCCTCACCGCCCACAATGTCGAACTCCTGTCGGGAGCGATCGACGTCGGACAGGTGGCCACCGCATCGATCGACTCGAGTCGGCGTGCCGCCATCCGCCGCAACCACACGGCTACCCACATTCTTCACTGGGCCCTGCGAACGGTGCTCGGCGATCACGTCAAGCAACAGGGTTCCTGGGTTGGACCCGAGAGGCTCCGATTCGACTTCAGCCACTACGACGCGATGACGACCGAGCAGATTCACCAGGTCGAGGATCTCGTCAACGGCGAGGTCCTCAGCAACGAAACCTGCCGGAATTTCGAGACCACCATGGCCGAAGCCGAACAACTCGGTGCGATCGCCTTCTTCGGCGACAAGTACGGCGACCGGGTGAGGGTCATGGAGGCCGGGCGCAACTCCGTCGAGCTCTGCGGCGGTACCCACGTGTCGTCGCTCGGCGAAATCGGCCCGTTCCGCATCCTTTCGGAGGGCTCGATCGGATCCAACATCCGTCGAGTCGAGGCGACCACCGGCTTGAGTGCCCTCGAATTGTTCAGGTCCAACAGCGAACAGTTGGCATCGGTCGCTGATCGGTTGGGGGTGGGCCCCGACGACGTGGTCGAAGGAATCGAACGCCGCCTCGAGGAGCAGAAGTCGCTTCGGGCCGAGGTCGCTCAGTTGAAACAGCAACTCGCGGTGGGACAAGCCCCCGAACTTGCGGCGACCGCCGTCGACGGAGTTGTGGTCGCACGGGTCGATGGAATCGACCGCGACGGACTGCGCGATCTGGCGGTTTCCGTACGAGACCAAGCCGACGTGAAGGCAGTTGTGTTGGGAGCGGCGCTCGATTCGGGTGGCGCAGCACTGGTCGCGGCGGTGACTCCCGACAGCGAATTCAAAGCCGGTGCTTTGATCGAGCAAGCCAAGTCGACAATCGGTGGAGGTGGTCGTCCCGCCGACGACCTTTCAGTGGCCGGAGGCAAGGATGTCGAAGCCCTCGACGAGGCGCTCGACCAAGCGCGCTCGGCGGCCGGGATCTCCTGATATGCGGGCCATGGGGCTCGACCTGGGATCAAAGCGAATCGGTGTCGCCATCAGCGACAGCGGTGGCTCCGTCGCCACCCCTATCGAAGTCGTGAAGAGGGTCGGCGACAGGCGGCGCGAACATCAGGCAATAGTCGATCTGGTGGCTGAGTGGGAGGCCGAGATCGTCGTGGTTGGCCTGCCCTACAGCCTCGACGGGTCGATAGGGCCCGCCGCCAAACTCTGTCTTTCCGAAAGCAAGGCGCTGGCTGACGCCCTCACCGTCCCGGTTGTTACATACGATGAGAGATTCACGACCGTGACTGCCGAACGCAGCCTCAAGGAGCAGGACATGCCAGCCGATGCCCGACGCCGAGTGATCGACAAGGTCGCGGCTTCGGTGATCCTGCAGGCATGGCTCGATTCGGGGATGCCCGATGGCTGAGAAGTCGAGATCGTGGAGGTCGTTTTCGGATTTCATCACCGGCGAAGGCGGCGAGTCTGAAGATTTCAGCCTGTCCGATCAACCCGAGCCGACCCCAGAGCAGGCCCCCGACCTTCCTGCGCCTCGTCGTCCGTCCCGACGACGGCCCACCAGAGTCGCCATGCCCGTTTCGAACTCCGCTCCGGTGGTTCCTCTCGACCCGGGAATCTCGACTCTCGATCCGGAATCGTCGGTCGCCTTGCCCGACCACATTGCGCCACCCGGCGCAGTGGTCGTCGCCGGGGTCGACGCCAACGGAGTCGAGTACGTCTTCGAGGACGACCCGACTGCCGACCCCCTCGTCGACCCCAGATACGACGTCAACGACCGCAACTGGGTGCGCTACCGCAACAGCTGGGGAGGGTTCTTCCGAATCGTGATCCTCATCGTCCTGGTGATCTTCGCCACCTTGTGGGTCAGGGGAAAGATCTATGGCTGGATCGACAATCAGATCGAACGGTCCGGCGCTCTCGGCGAGGAGATCGACTTCAACATCCCCAACGGAGCTTCAACCAACGACGTGGCGAGTTCTCTGGCCTCCAACGACATCATCAACAATGGCACGGTGTTTCGTTACTGGCTCAGATGTGAGGGCGACGTCGACGGCCGCATCACCATCACCGGATTTCTCGGATGCGACGCCGAGCGAACCTTCAATGCCGGCGACTACGTGCTGAATCTCAACATGAGCTTTCGTGAGGTGGTCGACAAGCTTGACGAGGGACCCATCCCCGAAATCGTCTTCGATATCACCATCCCTGAAGGCCTCCGTCTCACCGAGATAATCGACCGATTGATTGCGGAGAACGACCGATTCAGCCGTGAGGATCTCGAGTCGGCGTTCAGCGACGAGTCATTGGTATCGCGCTACCTGGATCCGGATGTCCCTGGGCTGCTGTGGTTCGAGGGCACCCTGTTCCCGGCGACGTACGACATACCGGAAAGCGATCGCGGCAACGAGCGCAAGTTCGTCGACCGCATGAGCAACACCTTCGATCAGCGCTACGGATCTCTGCTCGATGATCCGGGCCGGGCCTCGGTCATCGACGAACTCGGACTCACCGATTATCAGGTCGTGATCGTGGCATCTCTGATCGAGGAGGAAGCCAAGATCGAGGCCGACCGGCCGAAGATCGCTCGTGTGATCTACAACCGGCTGCTCGCCGACGAGAAACTCGGTATCGACGCCTCGACCTACTACGCGGTGGGCAAGCCATTCACCGTGCCGTTGCTGCAGAGCGATCTCGACAACGAGTCACTTTGGAACACCCGAGCCGTGGTCGGTCTGCCCCCCACTCCGATTGCCGCCCCGGGAGAGAAGTCGCTCGAGGCCGCGTTGCAGCCGTCCACCGGCGACTGGTTCTACTACGTGCTCACCGATGAGGGCGGGCAAGCGGGTGCCCACACCTTCGCCACCACCGACTCCGAGCGGGCCGAGGCGCTTCAGGTGTGTGTCGACCTCGGCTACTGCGGCTGATAGCACAAGTGCCTTCTAAGCGATTTCCTACCGGTGCCACCAGCGTGGCTGCCGTGATCGGCGATCCGGTGGCTCACTCCTTGTCGCCTGCCATCCACAACGCTGCGTTCGATGCGCTCGGGCTCGACTGGATCTACTTGGCCTTCGAGGTGGCCGCCGGCGACGGCGGAGCCGCGATGGATGCCATGAGAGTGATGAAGATGCGGGGCCTGTCGGTCACAATGCCTCACAAGGCCGACGTCATCGCGTCGGTGGACCAGCGCTCGCCCGCGGTCGAGGCACTTGGTGCCGCCAACTGCATCGTCGATGTGGGCGACGGCCGGCTGAGGGCCGAGAACACCGATGGTGCCGGATTCATTGATGCTCTTCTCGACGACACGGGTATCACCCCCTCCGGCCGGTCTGTGGTGGTGATCGGAGCCGGTGGCGCAGCCCGGGCGGTGATCAGAGCTGTGGCGCAGGCCGGCGCACGGGAGGTCAATGTGATCAACCGATCGGCCGACTCGGCAACACTGGCGGCGAGCCTGGCCGGTCCGGTGGGGGCTGTGTCAACGCTCGATTCGATTGCGGGCGCCGACATCGTGGTCAACGCGACATCGGTGGGGATGGGGACCGATCCGGCGATGCCGTGTGATCCAGGACTCATTCGATCGGGCCAGGTCGTGGTGGATCTGATCTACAACCCGGCGTCCAGCCCGTGGCTCTCGGCGCTGCGAGAGCAAGGCGTCGTGGGGCACAACGGCCTGTCGATGTTGGTCCGTCAGGCCGCACTGGCGTTCACCCTCTGGACCGGAGCAGAAGCGCCGATCAATGCGATGAGATCCGCCGCGCTGAGCGAACTCCAGAAGCGCTGAACCGCCGACGTCTAGCCATTGTCGGTAAACAGCTCACAACTGCCGGGTGTCGTGCCGATGGGCAGGTGTTGTTACATCTGGAGGTAACCGTGGCGCTCTCTGGCACGCTCGACACATTCGCACTACCCGACGTTCTGCGTCTTCTCGCGTCAACCGTGAAGACCGGCCGGTTGAGGGTCACGAGCAGCGAGGGTTCTGGCAGTGTCTGGATCGACTCCGGCTCGGTGGCTCACGCCGAGCTCGTGGGTGACCCCAGGTCGGCGACCTCGGCGTCGGAGGTCCTTTTCGGACTGCTCAGGCTGGCGAAGGGTTCGTTCACATTCGAGGACGACCTTGTAGCAGAGTCCGCGGGTGCGACTGAACCGATGGAGACGGTATTGAGCAAGGCCGAGGCCATGCTCGAGGAATGGCGAACAATCGAGCTCGTGGTGCCATCGACCGATGTATGGGTCGGGCTTCGAAACGAACTCGATGGCCCTGATGTCATGGTCGACTCGGCTCGCTGGAGCGGAATCGCTGCAGTCGGCTCGGGCCGGCAAGTGGCCGAGGTCGGCCAGAAACTTGACATGCACGAGGTGGCCGTGTGTCGCCTGGTGAAGGAACTGATCGAACTCGGTCTGGTCGAAGTCGTCGAGGAGCAGACCGGCAGCGAGACCTTCGAGACCTTTGAGACATTCGAGCCGATCGCCGTCGAGGAAGACCGCGTCGACGATGAATTCGACTCCGACATGCCCAACCCCGTTGAAGTGGTCTCCGAGGAGCCATCCAGTGTCGAAGCCGTCATTGACGAGCCCGAACCGGAAACGGATGTCGAACTCGAGGAGGAGTTCCATGGTCAACCAGTCTCGGAATCCTTCGGTGACGATCCAGCACTCGACCCGCTTCTGTCGGCCGGTGATCCTCTCGCAGAATTCGGTCACCACGATGAGGAGCATTCTTCTGGTGGACTGTTCTCAGGCTCCAGAGAATCAGATTTCGGCAACGATGACGAGGCCCTCAACCCGGCCGAAATGGCCCGGCAACTTGCCAACCTGAGCCCTCGTGCAGCCAAGGCGGTTGCCGAGGCGGCACGGGCCACCACCGATGCCGAGCGCGACGCCGCGCTCGCTGCGGTGGAAGCCGAGGACGAGACCGTCAACCGTGGCCTCCTGCTCAAATTCCTGGGATCGGTCGACTCCTGACCATCGGCTCCGAGGCCTGAGGAGACCAAGATGGACGCGATGATCACAGCAGCTGCGGTTCCCGTCGGACTGATCGTTGGCGGGTTCGTGACCATGCTGGTGGACCGCGTGCCGGACCGTACCGCGATCACCGTCCGTTCGAGGTGTCCGTACTGCAGCCACGACCTTCGGTGGCGTGAAGTGGTGCCGGTGATCTCGTGGATCAGCCACAAGGGTCGGTGTCGATACTGTGAACACCGAATCACACCGGCCTATCCGCTGGTCGAAATCGTGACCGCAACACTGTTCGTGCTGGTGACGCTCCAGTTCGGGGCCGAGTGGGTGGTGATTCCACCACTGGTGCTCGTCACCGCGCTCATGGCTCTCTCGGTGATCGACCTGTACGTCTACCGCCTCCCCGACCTCATCACGTTCCCGGCTATTGCGGTATCGGCGGTTGTGATGGTGATAGTGGCGTTCGCAATTGACCGCCCGGTCGCCATTGGTCGGGCCCTGCTCGGCGGACTCGCCTACTTTGTGCTGCTGCTGATCGCCCACCTGGTCTCACCCCGAGGAATGGGGTTCGGCGACGTGAAGCTCTCCTTGTTGCTGGGGATGCACCTTGGCTGGGTTGCCGGGACCTCCTACGTGGGCTGGACCCCGGTGGTGAGGCTCGTCTTCATCGCTCTGCTGATCGGCTGTGCCGTGGGTGTAGGAGGCGGAGTGGCCGTGGCGCTCGCCCGTAAGACCCGCTCCGATGTGCTGGTCGACCCCGAAGCGGTTGGTGGCCAGCCGACGCGATTGCTCGCGCAGAGCATTCCCTTCGGCCCGGCGCTCGCTGCTGGTGCGGTGGTGTCGGTCTTGTTCTCCGGAACACTGCTCGGCGTCTGAACGAGACTGGCGAGCCGAAGCCTCCCGGCGGAGTCGAGAACTCCGCATCCGGCCCGTCCACCACAAGTACCCTCTGAACCGTGGACAGACGTCACGTGATTCTCGTGGGGCCCATGGGGTCCGGGAAGTCGACGGTCGGTCGCGACCTGGCGGCCCGCCTGAGGCGACCCCATCGCGACACGGATGCGGCAGTAGTTCACGGCGCCGGCCGTTCCATACCGGAAATCTTCGCCGAGGCCGGAGAAGCAGATTTTCGATCGAGGGAGAGCGCTTCGTTGAAAGAGATTCTCGACGGTCCACCCGCCGTCGTGTCCACGGGCGGCGGAATTGTCGTTTCCGAAGACAACCGTCGGCTGCTCTCAGACGGAAGATCGCTGGTGGTGTGGCTCGACGCAAGCGTTGAGGCGCTGCTCAAAAGAGTGAGGAACGGTAGAGGGCGTCCTCTGCTCGATGGCGATGTGGCCGCCAACATGAACGCCATGGTCTCCGAACGCGAGACCTGGTATTCAGAGGTTTCCGACATCCGCGTCGACACGACCGACATCAGTCGCGACTCCACGGTTGATCGACTCTTGCTGGATCTCGAGCGGGAGAGTGTTCTGTGAAAACAATCGAGGTCGGGCTGGGGGATCGTAGCTACAACGTTCACGTTGGTCAGGGTGTTCGCGGGATGCTGGCCGAGGTCATCCCGGACGAGGCTCGCCGCGTGGCGGTGATCACCCAGGAGTCCATCCCATGGGCGGTCGATCCCGGGGTCGAACAGCTCGAGGTGATCGTGCCGCCCGGTGAGGCCGCCAAGACGATGGCCACCGTCGAGTCGGTGTGTCGACGCCTGGCCGAATGGGGGTGCACCCGGGGCGACGTGATTGTCGCGGTCGGCGGGGGAGTGGTGACCGACCTGGCCGGTTTCGTTGCCGCGGTCTACCACCGAGGGATTCGTTTCGTATCGGTCCCAACCACGCTTCTCGCACAGGTCGACGCGGCCATCGGGGGAAAGACCGGCGTGAATCTTCCCGAAGGGAAGAACCTCGTCGGGGCGTTCTGGCAGCCGTCGGCGGTGTTGTGCGACACCGACACGCTCGACACTTTGCCGCCGCGCGAATTCCTGAGCGGCACCGGCGAGGTTGCGAAATACCACTTCCTCGGCGGTGGGGCGCTCGATCAACTCGACCTCAGCGATCGGGTTGCCGCGTGCGTGCAACTCAAGGCCGACGTCGTCGCCGCTGACGAACGCGAAACTGGGAGTCGAGCGGTCCTGAACTACGGACACACGCTCGCCCATGCCATCGAAATCGTCGGTGGCTACGACCTCCGCCACGGAGAGGCAGTCTCGATCGGATTGGTCTACGCCGCCGAAGTAGCCCGACTCCTCGGGCGCATCGACGTCCAACGGGTGGGTGAGCACCGACAGGTGTTGGAGGCCTACGGCTTGCCTTCCGCCTTGCCTGAGGCCCTCGAGAGTGAAGAACTCCTCAACCTGTTCGCCCACGACAAGAAGGCCATCGACGGGCTCACCATGGTGCTCGACGGTCCGCTCGGTGTGGAGACGGTGGTCGGTATCGACCGGGCCGTGCTCCTGCAGGCCATGAGCACAGTCCGATGAGTCCGATGAATCTGGAGACACGACCATGACAACAATCCCATCGGTACTGTTGCTTTCGGGCGCCAACCTGAACCTGCTCGGCGACCGTGAGCCATCGGTCTACGGAACTGCCACCCTCGCCGATCACGTGGCGTCGGCCACCGCCACCGCAGAAAGTCATGGACTCTCGCTCAGACATGTGCAGTCGAACAGTGAGGGCGACCTCATCGACGCGATCCACTCCGCGCGCGGGGTAGCGGCCGCGATCGTGATCAACCCCGGCGCGTTCACGCACTCGTCGTGGGCCATCCACGATGCCCTGGCCGCGTTCGACGGCGTGGTTGTCGAGCTTCATCTGTCAAACCCCGACTCCCGTGAACCCTGGCGTCGAACTTCGGTGGTGGCCCCGGTTGCCACCGGATCGATCAGTGGTTTCGGTGGTCACGGCTACGTGCTCGCCATCGATGCAGTGGCCGCCGAATTGTCGTGACCGATTCCGGATTGCCTCCGCTGTCGGTTGCCGGCCGAATCGATTCATTGATGGATCTCCTCGGATCGGCGGGATGCGATTCCCTCATCGTCACCGATCGGAGCAACATCAGATGGTGCACCGGATTCACCGGGTCCACCGGAGTGCTGATCATCACCCCCGCCGGGTCAACGCTGATCACCGACTCGCGTTACCAGAGTCAGGCTCCGCTTCAACTGTCGGAATCCGAGTGCGGGTCCGGTGTCGAGATCTCGCCGAGTCCGTTCGGAGTCGGAGCGGAACGTCTTCGAGACTCGGCTCAGGTCGGTCTCGAGGCCTCGTCCATCACCTGGTCGGCACAGCGAGCGTGGGTCGATGCCATCGACGGCGAGGTTGTGGCAACTGATGCGCTGGTACTCGAACTGAGGAGTGTCAAGACGTCGGCCGAACTGGCGCGTATCGAAGCCGCAGCCTCAATTGTCGATGAGGCGTTGGCCGAAGCGGTCGAGTTGATCAAGCGCGGGACCAGCGAGCTTGATCTCGCGGCGGCGATCGACGCCGGCATGCGCCGCCGCGGATCGGCTGGTCCTTCGTTCGACACGATCGTCGCCACCGGCCCCAACTCCGCCCTGCCCCACGCCACGCCCGGCGACCGCACCATGCAGGACGGCGACCTTCTCGTGGTCGATTGCGGGGCTGTCGTGGACGGGTATCGAAGCGACATGACCCGCACCTTCGTTGTCGGTGATGGTCCCGCCACCGACGAAATCTCGACGCTGCTCGAGGTTGTTGCCGAAGCCCAACACGCCGGCGTCGAGAGCCTTGCCGCAGGGGTCGAAGCCGGAACGGTCGACTCAGCTTGTCGAGGAGTGATCGATGCCGCCGGCTACGGCGACCATTTCGGCCATGGCACCGGCCATGGCGTCGGCCTCGACATCCACGAACTTCCGGCGGTCAGGAAGGGCAACACCGGTATCCTCCAGCCGGGTCACGTACTCACGGTTGAGCCAGGTATCTACGTCGCCGAACTCGGTGGCGTGCGGATCGAGGACACAGTCGTCGTGACCCCTGACGGATCCCGGGTTCTCACCCGGTTCCCGAAGAATCCACTTGTCTGAACACGGAGACGCCAATGGCCATCATCACCACCAATGATCTGAAGAACGGTATGGCGCTCGAGCTCGACGGCGGGCTCTTCCAGGTGGTCGACTTTCAGCATGTGAAGCCCGGAAAGGGCCATGCATTCGTTCGAACCACCATCAAGAACGTGCGTACCGGTGCCGTGATCGACCGCACGTTCCGCGCCGGCGAAAAGGTCGAGCGGGCCACGATCGACAAGCGTGAGATGCAGTTTCTCTACCGCGACGGCTCCGACTACGTGTTCATGGACAACGAGTCCTACGACCAGATTCACGTGGCTCCGGAGGCCCTCGGCGACGCCGTCAACTACGTCATCGAGAACTCCACTGCCGTGTTGTTGATGTTCGGCAGTGAGATCGTCGGAACGGATCTTCCCGCGGCGGTCGAGCTGACGATCTCCCAGACCGAACCCGGTATCCAAGGCGATCGCGTGTCTGGCGGCACCAAGCCGGCCACCCTCGAGACCGGCCTCGTGGTTCAGGTCCCCCTGTTCATCGATCCCAACGAACGGGTGAAGGTCGATACCCGCACCGGTGCCTACCTGAGCCGAGCGTGACCGATTCCGTCCCCGGCCTCGGTCGGCGCCGCGAGGCCCGCGAGGAGGCTCTCGCTGTTCTCTACGAGGCGGCCGTGGCGTCTTCGACAGTGGAGTCGATTCTCGACGGTCGCACCGTCGAGTTCGACGACTACGCCATCGCCATGGCGCTCGGTGTCGATGCCGCTCGCGAATCCATCGAGTCGTTGATCTCACGCAACCTGAAGAGCTGGCGAATCGGCCGAATGGCCGTGGTCGACCGGGTCATAGCGTCGATGGCCACGTGGGAGCTCACCGAGAGAGCTGACGTCCCTACCGGGGTGATTCTGTCGGAGGCTGTCGAGTTGGCCACCCAGTATTCCGGCGAGGATTCACCGAAATTCCTCAATGGGTTGTTGCGAGCCGTGTCCGATGAGGCTCGCGGGGACTGAGTCGCCACTTCATGGATGTCGAGGGCGGTCGGGTGCTGAACCTTTCTCCACCGAATCTGATCGGCGTCGCAGTGATGGTGCGCCCATGGAATGTCGACGACGCGCCCGCCCTGGCCGAGGCCTGGTCGAACCCCGACATCGCTGCTGGTTCGACCCCACCTGGAGATCGGTCGGTCGAGGCGGCGCGAAGATGGATCGAAGGCGCGAAGTTGCGCGCCAGGACTCAACTCGCCATGGATCTGGTGGCAAGCGACCCGCACGACGACCGCGTGATGGGTGAGGTCGGGATCTCTCGAATCGATCCGGTCAGGCGGGCCGCGCTGATCGGCTGGTGGGTCGCCAAGGACGAGCGCCGACGAGGCGTCGCCTCCGAGGCGGTCGCATTGACCACGGCCTGGCTCCTCAATGAAGGTGGATTCGGGGCTCTCATGGCCGAAATCGATGACGCCAACGAGGCATCCCGGAGCGTCGCCGCCAACGCCGGATTCATCGAAATCCGGCCTGCTTCGGACGATCGGCCAGCCGTGTTCGTCGCCACGATCTGAATACTTTCGAATATCGCCCGCATTGGAACGGCAGACTCATCGAGTCGTGATACGTTTCGTTTTCGACCGTGAAATGGGTTCAGCGAGGCCCATACGGACGAAAGAGAGACGATATGGGAAAGCGCGAAAGGCGCTCAGCGGAGCCTCGAGCGGAAGGCGCCTTCAAGGCACGTAGTCGGGTCATGTCGGCCGACGACGTCGACCGGGCGCTTCGGCGAATGGCTCACGAGATACTCGAACGAAACTCCGGTTCGGATCAACTTGTGCTGATCGGGATGCAGACCGGAGGTGTCGACTTGGCCAACCAGCTGGGCGAGGCCATCCGCGAGATCGAAGGGGCCGACGTTCCGGTGGGCACGCTCGACGCCACCATGCATCGCGACGACTTCGGGATACGGCCCGTGATGCCAGAGGCCGCCACCGACATTCCGGTCGACCCGACCGGCAAGGTGATAGTGCTGGTCGACGATGTGCTCTACACCGGCCGCACAGTGCGAGCGGCTCTCGATGCCATCCACTCCTACGGCCGGCCGGCCGCGGTCCAACTGGCCGTGATGGTCGATAGGGGTCACCGTGAGCTTCCGATACGGCCCGACTACATCGGCAAGAACTTGCCGACCCGGCGCGACGAGATGGTCGACGTGCACGGCGACGGTGTCGACCTCGGAGAACTGACATGACCAACGACACCAAGCACCTGCTCACAATTGCTGATCTCGACCGAGATGCCATCGAGCAGATCCTCAACCTCACAGAGTCCTTCGCCGAGGTCGGCGAGCGGCCGATCCCGAAAGTGCCTGCGCTCAGGGGCAAGACCATCGCCTGGCTCTTCTATGAGGACTCAACCCGCACCCGTCTCTCGTTCGAGACCGCGGCCAAGCGGTTGTCGGCCGACACCATGAACTTCAGCGTCAGCACCTCGTCGGTGAGCAAGGGAGAGTCGCTTCGCGACACCGTCGCCACCATCGAGGCCATGGGAATCGACGGCGTCGTGGTTCGCCACAGAGATGCCGGGGCACCAAACCGCATATCCGAATGGGTCGATGCCTCGGTAATCAATGCGGGCGATGGCTGGAATCAGCACCCCACCCAGACCCTTCTCGATCTGCACACAGCGCGAAGTCACCTCGGCGACCTCGACGGGCGTCGGGTGGCTCTCGTTGGCGATATCAAGCACTCACGGGTGGCGCGATCCAACGTCCACGGCTTCACCGAGATGGGAGCCGAAGTGACGCTCGTGGCGCCGCGAACGCTCCTTCCGGCCGATCTCGACGGCTGGCCTGTGGAGGTCACCCACGATCTCGACTCCGTGATCGAGGACACCGACATCTGTTACCTGCTGCGAATGCAACTCGAGCGTCAGGAACAGTCCTATGTCCCGACACTTCGGGAGTTCCACAATGAGTGGGGGCTCGATCATCGCCGAGCCTCCAGGCTTCCACCGCACGCCCTGATAATGCATCCGGGTCCCATGAACCGCGGCGTCGAGATCGACGGCACGGTGGCCGACCTGCCCAACGCGGTGATGGACGAACAGGTAACCAGCGGGGTGGCGGTGAGGATGGCGGTGCTCTTCCTCCTGCTCGGGTCCGGACTCGACCTGGTCGACGAGAAAGTTGCCGCAGCATGAGCCGCACACTGGCCATTCGCGGCGGCACGATCATCGACTCCACCGGTACTCGCCGCTCCGATGTGGTCGTCGGTCCCGACGGCAGCGTGTTGGCGGTTGGTCCGGGATTGGATGCCGACGACTCCCTCGATGCCTCCGGGTGCGTGGTCGCTCCGGGCTTCGTCGACCTCCACGTCCACCTTCGTGAGCCCGGACGCGAGGAAGCCGAAACGATCGAGTCCGGCGCACGAGGCGCAGCGCTGGGTGGATTCACCGCAGTGCTGGCCATGCCCAACACGACCCCGACCGTCGACTGCGCGCCAATGGTCACCGAGGTACTCGAACTGGGTCGAGATACAGCCTGCGACGTGCGCACTTCGGGCGCGATCACGGTCGGCCGCAGGGGCAAGGCGCTGGCTCCGATGGCCGAGATGGTGCGGGCCGGAGTCCGGTTGTTCACCGACGACGGAAGCGGAGTTCAGGACGACCGGCTGATGCGCACCGCTCTCGAGTACGCCGGGTCGCTGTCCCACCTCACGGGTGGGCGTCCAATCGTGCTCGCTCAGCACTGTGAGGTCGAGGCGCTCAGCGAGGGAAGTCTCATGCACGAGGGCCGAGTGTCGAGCAGTCTCGGCATCCCGGGGCAGCCCGCTGAGGCCGAGGAACTCATGGTGATGCGCGACATTGCGATGAGTCGCCTCACCGGAGGGCGAATCCATTTCCAGCATCTTTCGACGGCCGGTTCCGTCGCAATGGTGAGGGCCGCCAAGGCCGCGGGTCTTCCGATCACCGCCGAAGCGACAACCCATCACTTCACGCTCCTGGATGAGTGCTGTGCATCGTTCGATCCGGTGTTCAAGGTTCACCCGCCGTTACGCACCGATGCTGATGTGCAAGCGATCAAGCAGGGTTTGGCCGACGGAACCATCGATGCGATCGCCACCGATCATGCCCCCCACACCTCCCACGACAAGGACCGGACCTTCGCCGATGCCCCACCGGGCATGCTCGGGCTCGAGACCGCGTTCGCTCTCGCCAACACCGAATTGGACCTCCCGATCGAAGACATTCTCGCCCTGATGTCCTGGCGTCCAGCTGTCATCGCTGGGCTGGATCCCGTTCATGGTGGACCGATAGCCGTTGGGGGAGCGGCCAACATCGTCGTGATCGATCCCGAAATGGAGTGGGTGGTGTCGGGAGAGGCCATGGCGAGCCGGAGCACCAACACTCCATATGAGGGACGGAAGGTGAAAGGCAAGGTCCGCCACACCATCCTGCGAGGGCAACCCGTGGTTGTCGATGGAGACGCCCAGCGGTGACCATCATCCGCCAGTACCAACTGGTGATGTCGGACGGAGAGATATTCGAGGGTGAAGGTCTCGGGGCTGAGTTGTCCGACGGTCTGGCGGTCGGCGAGGTCGTGTTCAACACCGTTCTCACCGGCTACCAGGAGGTGATCACTGATCCGTCGTACGCGGGTCAAATCATCACCTTCACCTATCCCCACATCGGCAACTACGGCGTGACCAGCGCCGACGACGAATCCGGTCGTCCGTACTGTCGGGGTGTCATAGTCCGCGACTTGGCCCGACGCCACAGCAACTGGCGCAGCGAAGGCGACCTCAACTCGTTCCTGCGTCGCCACCAGATCGCGGCCATCGGTGGAATCGACACCCGGCGACTGACCCGACATATCCGCGACTCGGGCTCGATGGTCGGGGCCTTCGGCAGCGCCGACCGCCCGACTCTGCTCAGTGCAGCTTGCGACGACCCCGGAACCGGAGGCATCGATCTGATCGGCTCGGTCACGACGGCCGAGGCATACACGTTCGGCGACGGGCCGCGCCTGATCGTCGCCTACGACTTCGGCGTGAAGGCAGCGATGCTGCGCCATCTCGCGGAGATCGCCACGGTCATCGTGGTGCCGGCCGGTACCACTGCTGCAGACGTGCTCGCCTTGCGTCCCGACGGCGTCTTTTTGTCCAACGGCCCGGGCGACCCGGCGCAGGCCGTTCCAATCATTACCGAACTGGCCGCCCTGCTGGGCCGAGTCCCGATATTCGGCATCTGTCTCGGGCATCAGATCCTGTCGTTGGCGATGGGCGGCCGGACGTTCAAGATGAAGTTCGGCCATCACGGCGGAAACGTTCCCGTGCGCGACAACCGCACCGGTCGGGTCGAGATAACCAGTCAGAATCACAACTTCGCGGTGGAGAGTGGCTCTGTTCCGGGTGTCAGCGAGACCCACGTCTGTCTCAACGACGGGGTGCTGGAAGGCATGGTGGCCGACGATATTCCGGCGTTCAGCGTGCAGTACCACCCGGAGGCCGGGCCCGGTCCTCACGACTCCCGATACCTGTTCGGACAGTTCGCCGAACTGATCGATGCCAACCGAGACGTTGCCGCCTGATGCCGCGCCGAACCGATCTCGAGTCAATTCTCATCATCGGCTCCGGGCCGATCGTGATCGGTCAGGCCTGCGAGTTCGACTATTCCGGCACTCAGGCCTGCCGAGCCCTGAGCGAGGAGGGGTACAGGGTCATCCTGGCGAATTCGAATCCGGCCACGATCATGACCGACCCAGACTTCGCCGATGCCACCTACATCGAACCACTCGATGCGAGTGTGCTCACGAAGATCATCGAGAAAGAGAAGCCCGATGCTCTCCTGCCCACCCTGGGAGGCCAGACCGGTCTCAACCTGGCGATGGAGTTGGAGCACGCCGGAGTACTCACCGACAACGATGTCGAACTGATCGGAGCCGACGCTGCAGCAATCGCCACGGCCGAGAACCGCGAACAGTTCAAGGTGGCGATGCAGGAGATCGGGATCGAGGTGGCGAGGTCGGGCACGGCTCGCTCGATGACGGAGTCCCATTCGGTGCTCGCCGAGGTCGGACTGCCGGTGATCATTCGCCCTGCCTACATTCTCGGAGGACGTGGCACCGCGATCGCCACCACGCCGAAGGAGTTCGAGCGGGCCATCGCGGAAGGGCTGAACGCCAGCCCCATCGGCGAGATCCTCATCGAGGAATCGATAGCGGGGTGGAAGGAGTTCGAGCTCGAGGTGATGCGAGATCACGCCGACAATTGCGTGGTCATCTGCTCGATAGAGAATCTCGACCCGATGGGAGTCCACACCGGCGACTCGATCACCGTCGCTCCGGCCCAGACGCTCTCCGATGTTGAGTACCAGAGCATGCGCGACGCGGCGTTCGCATGTATTCGGAGGGTCGGCGTCGAGACCGGCGGCTCCAACGTGCAGTTCGCCGTTGATCCCGCTGACGGTCGCCAGGTCGTCATCGAGATGAACCCGCGGGTCAGCCGTTCGTCGGCTCTGGCGTCGAAGGCCACGGGGTTCCCGATCGCCAAGATCGCAGCCAAGCTCGCGGTCGGCTACACGCTCGACGAAATCCCCAACGACATCACGCGCGAGACCCCGGCCTCGTTCGAGCCGTCGATCGACTACGTGGTCACCAAGGTGCCTCGTTGGGCCTTCGAGAAGTTCCCTGGCACGAGTGGAATTCTCGGCACGTCGATGCAATCGGTGGGTGAGGTGATGGCGATCGGTCGTACCTTCCCAGAGTCGCTGCAGAAGGCGCTGAGATCGCTGGAACAGGGTCGAGCCGGTCTCAACGCTGATCGGGGAGAGTCAACTTTCGATGCACACTCCGACCGCGATCTGTTGGCTCTGGCGGCGGTCGCCACCCCCGACCGGCCGTTCCAACTCGAAGCACTCCTGCGGCGAGGCATCTCCGTCGAGCTGATCCATGAGACGACGAGAGTCGATCCATGGTTTCTCGACCAGATCTCGATGATCACCGAGGAGCGAGCTCATCTTCATACGCTCAGCATTGGTTCGGCGTCGCGCCGTGATATTCGTCGAGCCAAACAACTCGGATTTTCAGATGTTCAGTTGGCCTACATCTGGGAGGTATCCGAGGGAGAGGTCCGTGCGGCCCGCGACGCGGCCGGCGTAGAGGTCACGTTCAAGACCGTCGATACCTGCGCGGCCGAGTTCGAGGCCTCCACGCCGTACCACTACTCGACCTACGAAGACACCGACGAGGTCACTCCTGGGGTCAGAGACCGTGTGATCATTCTCGGGTCGGGCCCCAACCGGATCGGTCAGGGCATCGAGTTCGACTACTGCTGTGTGCATGCCAGCTTCGCTCTCCGCGAAGCCGGATATGAGACGGTGATGGTCAATTGCAATCCGGAGACGGTGTCCACCGACTACGACACCTCGGATCGTCTCTACTTCGAACCCATCACCTTTGAGGACGTCACGGCGGTGATCGAAGCCGAGAAGCCGATCGGGGTCATCGTCTCGCTCGGCGGTCAGACTCCGTTGAAGCTGGCGAACCGACTATCCCCGGAACTGGTCCTCGGTACGACCGCGGCATCGATCGACCTCGCTGAAGACCGCAACCTCTGGAACTCTCTGTGTTCGCGTCTCGAGATACCCCAGCCGGCCGGCGGCACCGCGGTCGAAATCGAGGATGCTCTCGAGATCACCGCCCGAATCGGTTATCCGGCCCTGGTGCGTCCGTCGTATGTGCTGGGCGGCCGGGCGATGGAAATCGTCTACGACGACTCCGATCTCACCAGGGCCATGGCGGAAATGGCCAGATTCGGTTCACTGGGCAAAGAGGGAGGCCTGTCGGCCGAACGCCCGGTTCTGGTCGACCGTTTCTTGGAAGACGCCACCGAGGTCGATGTCGACGCAATCCGCGACCACATCGGCGACGTGGTCATCGGAGCGGTGATGGAGCATGTCGAGGAGGCTGGAGTTCACAGCGGCGACTCGGCCTGCTCAATTCCGCCTCAGCAACTCGGAACCGAGACCGTGGCGGTGATCGAGGACTACACCCGTCAGATAGCGGCGGCATTGGAGGTCGTCGGACTGATCAACGTCCAATTCGCGGTGAAGGCCAGTCAAGTATTCGTGATCGAAGCCAACCCGCGAGCGTCTCGAACGGTGCCGTTCGTGGCCAAGGCCACCGGTGTTCCGCTGGCAAAGGTGGCAGCAAGGGTGATGCTGGGTGCGACGCTCGCCGAACTCCGCACCGAAGGCCTGCTCTGCCGTCCGGTGGTCTCCGACCACGTGGCCGTCAAGGAGGCGGTGATGCCGTTCAACCGGTTCCCCGAGGCCGACGCCGTTCTGGGCCCGGAAATGAGATCGACCGGCGAGGTGATGGGCATCGATCTCACCCCGGGACTCGCGTTCGTCAAGGCTGAGCTCTCGGCTGGAACTCGGCTTCCCGAATCCGGAGCCGTCTTCATGTCGCTGGCCGACCGCGACAAGGCCACCGGGGTCAAGGCGGCCCGGGGGTTCCGCGAGCTCGGATTCTCGATCGTTGCCACCTCGGGCACCGCCGCAGCGCTGCGCGATGCCGGAATCGATGTCGGCATCGACGTCGCCAAGCTCGATGATTCGATCGGGATCAATGCAGTTGAGTTGATCGAGCGTGGAGATGTGCAGCTCGTCGTCAATTCCCCGAGAGGAAGGGGACCGCGGGCCGATGGTCGCTACATACGGCGAGCGGCCGGGCTGGCCAACGTGCCGTTGCTCACCACCGCTGCAGCCGGATTGGCCGCGGCCAACGGTCTTCGCGACTGGATGGGGCACACTCTCGAGGTGAGGAGTCTTCAGGAATACCACGAGGGCATCGAGATCGGTCAGCAGAGCCTTCTCGGGGGCGTTGGCCTATGACCGATCTGACGACGGTGGTTGGCTCGCTCGAGTTCTCCGCGCCGGTGTTCACAGCATCTGGGACGGTCGGCCACGGTGCCGAGTTGGCCAACTACATGGATCTGTCCGAGCTCGGGGCAGTGGTGATCAAGTCGCTACGGGCCGAGCCGTGGGCCGGGAACCCTGCGCCACGGGTCCATTCAACGGCCTCAGGGATGATCAACAGCGTCGGATTGCAGGGTCCGGGGATTGATCGGTGGCTCCAAGACGAACTTCCAGCCCTCCTCGACACCGGCGCCACTGTGATTGCCAGCATCTGGGGAAGCTGCGTCGACGACTATCGCGCCGCCGCCGAGGCGCTCAGCGGGGCCCCGGCTGAGGTGGTGGCCGTGGAGATCAACGTGAGCTGTCCCAATCTTGAGGACCGCAGGCGAATGTTTGCTCACTCACCGTCGGCCACGGCCGAGGTGATTGCGGCGACTGAGGCGTGTGGTCGTCCCCGCTGGGCGAAGTTGAGCCCCAATGTTGCCGACATCGCCGAGATCGCGGTCGCTGCGGCCGAAGCTGGGGCCGAGGCAGTCGTATTGGTCAACACCCTGCTGGCGATGGCGATCGACGTTGAGACCCGATCCCCCGTACTCGGTGCCCGTCGAGGTGGTCTGTCGGGTGCGGCAATCCATCCGGTTGCAGTCCGAGCCGTCTACGACGTACACGAGGCGGCCCCCGAACTGGCGATTGTGGGAGTGGGTGGCACCTCGACCGGTGCTGATGTCGTAGAGTTCCTCCTCGCTGGCGCATCTGCAGTCGAGGTCGGCACCGCCACATTCGCCGATCCGAGGGCCCCCCAACGGATTCTGGGTGAGCTACGACGGTGGTGTGAGCGGCACGGGGTGAAGCGTCTGGAAGATCTCATAGGAGAAGCACATGGCTGAACAAGACGACGAGAAGCAGGGCGACGAGGGCCAAGAGAACGAGGAACAGGTCGACGTCAACACGTCCGACAAATTGGCCTTGGCGCTCGATGTCGATGATCTGGTGGCGGCGATCCGAATCGGCCGGCAACTCGGCGATTACTTCTCGGTCGCCAAGATCGGCCTGGAGCTTTATTCGGCCGCCGGACCCGAAGCGATCGGGGCCATCTCCGATCTCGGGTACGACATCTTTCTCGATCTCAAGCTCCACGACATCCCCACCACGGTGGGCAAGGCGTCGCGTGTTCTCGGCGCATTGGGCGTGAAGTACCTCACGTTCCACGCCCATGGCGGTGTCGACATGCTGGCCGCCGGGGTGCAGGGATTCTCCGAAGGGGCATACAACGCCGGACTCGAACAGCCGAACTCTCTCGCCATCACCGTGCTCACCAGCGACGGCGATGCTCCATCACACATCATGCCGAAACGAGTGATGCTCGCGGCCGAGGCCGGATGCACAGGAATCGTTTGCTCGGCCAGCGACCTGAGCGAGGCCTACCACTACGCTCCGCGACTACTCCGGATCGTCCCGGGAATCAGAATGTTGGGCGATCGAGTCGACGATCAGGCCCAGGCGGCATCACCGGAGGACGCCATCACCGGCGGAGCCGACCTGTTGGTGATCGGCCGAACGGTCACGGCGGCGAAGGACCCGATAGCAGCCGCTCAGAAGATCCACGAGTCCGTTGAAGCGGCGAGCTGAGTTCTGTTCGGGTAGGGTCGCCCCATGAGTGGTCCACCCAAGCTTTCAGACGAGCAACGAGCCGCCGCACTGGTCAAAGCGGCCGAGGCTAGAAGATTCCGGGCCGAGCTGAAGCAACGCCTGAAGATGGGTTCGATCACGTTCCGTGAGCTTCTAGGCGAAGCCGAGAACAACGAGTTGATCGCGCGCACCAAGGTGCTGGCCGTGCTCGAGTCGTTGCCCGGGGTCGGCAAGGTGAAGGCCCGTCGCACCATGGAAGAGGTCGGCATCGCCCACAATCGGCGAATCCGGGGCTTGGGCGACTCGCAGCGCGAAAAGCTCTTGGCCGCGTTCGGCTGAGGTCCCGTGGGCCATCTCGATCAGCGGTTGATCGTCGTCATCTCGGGACCCGGGGGAGTGGGCAAGGGCACGATCGTTGCCCGTTTGCTCGACCGAGATCCGAGGCTGTGGTTGTCGCGAAGCTGGACTACCCGGGCGCGCCGGGGCGGTGAATCGATGGAGGCATACCACTTCACCAATCGAGAACTGTTCCAGACTCAAGTGGCCGATGGCGGCTTTCTCGAATGGGTCGACTTCCTCGACTACATGCAGGGAACACCCGTGCCTGATCCGCCGACCGGTCACGATGTCGTGTTCGAGATCGACGTCAACGGAGCGCGCCAGATCAACAACCAGTATCCCGAGGCGCTGCTGATCTTCGTCGATGCACCCAGCCGAGCCCATCAGGAGGAACGGCTGCGGGGCCGCGGAGATCCCGATGAGAAGGTGATGGCCCGGCTGGAGAAGGCCGCTGAGGAAGTGGAGCTGGCTCACGAGCTGGGCTGCGAAATTGTCATCAACGATGATCTCGACCGAGCGGTCATCGAGATCGAGGCTCTGATAGAGGGCCGTCGCGGCCAGCCAACGGGCTGTTAGCCTGACAACCCGGCCGTATCCGATCACGGCTGGTCAGCACCACTGAGAGGCACGTGATGGCACACGGCTACGACACAATGATGAACCCCCCCATCGAGGATCTCCTCGAGAGGGCCGGCTCGAAATTCCGACTCGTCGCCCTGTCGTCGCGACGCAGCCGGGAGATCACCGACTACGTCGGTCAACTCGGGCAGGGCATAGGGGCGAGCATCCCGCCGCAGGTCACCTCCACGGCGTCTCGACCTCTGTCGATCGCATTCGAGGAGATTGCTGCCGGAAAGATCCTGGCAGTCGAGGTCGACCCCGACGCCATTGAAGAAGAACCGTCGGAGGTGACCCCGGACGCAACCGAGGGTTCCGACTCCGACAAGAGCGCCTGAACGAGAATTCTCGCTGGCCGCGATGCGCAACCTCACCGACCGACGGGTGGTCCTCGGTGTCACCGGGGGCATAGCCGCCTACAAGGCGGTGGAGGTCTGTCGCCGGCTGGTGGATGCCGGGGCACACGTCATACCGGTGCTCACTGAATCGGCCTGCCGGATGGTCGGGCCACCCACGTTCTCCGCTCTGGCAAGCGAACGGGCGCGAACGTCGCTGTTCGACGATCCGGGATCGTCCATACCTCACACTGAATTGGGCCAATCGGCAGATCTGATCGTGGTGTGTCCGGCGACGGCGCGGGTTATCTCCGATCTCCGATCAGGTCGTTCCGGTGACCTCCTCACCGCGACGCTCCTTGCTACCCGAGCACCGATCGTGGTGTGCCCCGCCATGCACACCGAGATGTGGGAGCAGGTCTCCGTACAGGAAAACCTCAGTGTGTTGGCCGAGCGTGGAGTTGTCATTGTTTCTCCGGAGAGCGGTCGATTGGCCGGGGGCGACCTGGGGGAGGGTCGACTGGCGGCTCCCGAGAGAATTCTCGCTGCCGTCAGCGCAGCACTCGCCGGTGGTTCCACCGCCGACTACGCAGGCCGGAGGGTTCTCGTCACCGCCGGGGGTACCCGTGAGCCCATCGATGCCGTCCGATACATCGGCAACCGATCGTCGGGACGCCAGGGCCACGCGTTCGCCGCCGAGGCCCGCTCGAGAGGGGCCGATGTGGTGTTGATCACGACCTCACCCGAAACCGCTCCTGATGATGTCGACGTGGTTGATGTTGCAAGCGCCGATGAGATGGCTCAGGCCTGCAGCGTTCATGCCGCAAAAGCTGATGTGGTGGTGATGGCAGCAGCAGTCGCCGACTTCCGTCCGGCCGAGCCGGTCGACCACAAGTTGAAAAAGAGTGGTGGAGTGCCTCAGATTGAGCTGGTCCCCACGCTCGACATCCTTGCCGGGCTGGGCGCCGTCAAGCCCGAAAGGCAGATCTTGATCGGGTTCGCGGCAGAAACCGACGAACTCGAGAGCAACGCCGCTGGAAAGCTCGACCGCAAGAATCTCGACATGATCATCGCCAACGATGTTTCCAAGCCCGGCGTCGGGTTCGAGCACGAGACCAACGAAGTGGTGGTGTTGACAGCCGGTGGCGCCAGGCAGCATCTCCCTCTGTGCGACAAGCGCGACGTTGCCCGTTATGTTCTCGATGCGGCGATTGGCCTCATCGAACGCCAATCCGACAATCAGGAGCAAACGTGACCCGTTGGACCTTCACCTCAGAAAGCGTTTCTGAAGGACATCCCGACAAGATGGCCGACCAGATTTCCGACGCGATTCTCGACGCCATGCTCGCTCAGGACCCGATGAGTCGGGTGGCCTGCGAGACCATGGTCACCACCGGGCTTGCCATGGTGGCGGGTGAGATCACCACCGAGGCCTACGTCGATATCCCCGGCACCGTTCGCAAGACGATTTGTGACATCGGCTACGACCGCGAGTCGTTCGGGTACGACGGCAACACCTGTGGTGTGATGCTAGCGATCGACGAACAGTCACCCGATATCTCCCAGGGAGTCGACGACTCCGAAGAGGTGCGTTCGGGAACTGCCGGTGAGGAAGATCAGCTCAACCGGCAGGGCGCTGGTGATCAGGGGATGATGTTCGGATACGCGTCCGACGAAACCGATGTGTTGATGCCGCTGCCGATTCACCTCGCCCATCGCATGGCCGAACGCCACGCCGAGGTTCGCAAGGCCGGTACGATTCCCTACCTGCGCCCCGACGCCAAGACCCAGGTGACGTTCGAATACGAGGAAAACCGGCCGGTTCGACTCAAGACGGTGTTGGTCTCCACCCAACACAACGACGGCATCGACCGCGACACCATGATCCGCCCCGATCTGATCGAACACGTGATCCGGCCGGTCATTCCCGCCGAGTTCGCCGACGACGACTACGACGTCTACGTCAACCCCACCGGTCGGTTCGTCATCGGCGGCCCGGTCGGAGACGCCGGTCTCACCGGCCGGAAGATCATCGTCGACACCTACGGCGGCATGGCCCGTCACGGCGGCGGTGCCTTCTCCGGCAAGGACCCGTCGAAGGTCGACCGATCTGCCGCCTACGCCACCCGCTGGGTCGCCAAGAACGTCGTGGCGTCCGGTGCCGCAAGTCGCTGTGAGATACAGGTCGCCTACGCGATCGGTATGGCTCACCCGGTGTCGGTCTTCGTCGAGACGTTCGGCTCCGAGACGGTCGATCGAGCATCCATCGAGAAAGCAGTCGACGATGTCTTCGACCTTCGGCCGGCAGCCATTCTGCTCGACCTCGATCTCCGCCGTCCGATATACCAAGCCACCGCCGCCTACGGGCATTTCGGTCGCCACACCGACGACGGTCTGTTCCCTTGGGAGCGCCTCGATCGAGTCGACGATTTGAAATCGGCCCTCGGACTCTGAACGAGGCCGACCAGCAGAGCCTCATTTCCGGAGACCACGCGTCCGGCCGCACCGATCCGGCTCCCATGGGTCAGTCAGGACGCGTCGTCCGGGTGATGCCTGATGTGGGGGCGATCGACCGCGAGTTTGATTATCTCATACCCGATTCCTGGTCATCTGATGGTCTGGCCGACCGGGTTGGTGTCGGGTCGATGGTGCGAGTGGTGCTTCACGGTCGCCGCGTGGCCGGTTGGATCACCGCCGTCGACGTGGAACCTCCTCCCGGGGTGAAGCTGGCGGAGATCTCCAAGCTGAGTGGAGTCGGACCCAGTGCCGAGATGATCGATCTGTCGATTTGGGCCGCCCGACGTTGGGCCGGTCGGAAAGTGGCGTTTCTCCGCGCGGCGTCACCTCCTCGGATGCTCGCCGGAATTCCGACGACACCAGCGCGCCGGCCGGCCCCGAGCGGTCCGATCGACGTGTTCGACGAGGCGTTCCGGGTCGGCTCGGCCATAGTGCGAGTTCCCCCCTCCCATGACGTCAGTCCGGTGGCGTTGGCGGCCTGTCGCCTCGGCGATGCCCTGATCATCGTGCCCGACCATGCACGAGCCAGAATGCTGGCGATCGTGCTGCGTCGCGCCGGTATTTCGGTCGCTCTGGCCCCCGACGACTGGCCGCTGGCCGCGGGGGGTGCAACGGTGGTCGGCACCAGGTCGGCGGCCTGGATGCCCATGCCCAACCTCGCGGCGGTCGTGGTTATCGACGAAGACGACGAGTCGCTCAAGAATGAACGCACTCCGAGCTGGCACGCCCGCGATGTTGCGCTCGAGCGGGCCCGTAGGAAGGAAGCACCGGTCGTGCTCACATCAGCCACACCGTCGTTGGAGGCCCTCAGGGCGGGAAAGCTGTTCCGACCGGACCGAGCGGCCGAGCGCCTCGGCTGGCCCACGGTCGAGGTGCTCGATCGCCGCGACGAGGACCCGACTCGCGGTGGTCCCTTCGCCGAGGGGCTATCCGAACGAATCCGCGGCGACCAACGTGTCATATGCGTGCTCAACCGGAAGGGTCGCTCTCGGCTGCTGGCCTGCGGGTCCTGTGGCGAGTTGGTACGCACCGAGGACGGCCGCGCTCCGATGGTGCTTGTCGACACGGTCCTGGAGACCTCGGATGGCTCGGAATCTCGTCCGGTGGTGTGTGCCCACTGCGGCGCCACCGCCCTACGGAATCTGCGCATGGGAGTGACCCGAGCCAGAGAAGAGTTGGCCGCATTGGTGGGGGAGGAAGTCGACGAGATCACCTCGGAGTCCGATCTTCCCCCTGAGAGTCGAGTCGTCATCGGAACCGAGGCGGTGCTGCACCGAGTCGAGCGAGCCGACATCGTCGTATTCCTCGATCTCGATCAAGAGTTGCTGGCGCCCCGCCAACGCGCCGCGGAGCAGGCGTTGGCGCTGATAGCCAGAGCCGCGAGGCTGGTAGGTGGCCATTCCGACGGCGGGAGAGTCGTTCTGCAGACCAGGCAGCCCGATCACATCGTGGTTCGGGCCGCGGTGCGGTCCGACCCTTCCATCGTCGCCACCGCCGAGCGAGACCGCCGGCGAGAGATCGGACTCCCGCCCTACGGATCCGAGGCCCTCGTTAGCGGTGCCGGCGCCGCAGATTTCATCGAGTTGTTCGGCAGCCACGACGGGGTGACCGTGCGGGGCCCTCTCGACGGTAGATGGCTGTTGCGGGCCGCGATTCGCGACAGCCTGCTCGATGCCCTTTCCGACACCCCTCGTCCCGCGGGTCGGCTGAGGATAGATGTAGATCCGCTGCGAGTATGACTTCCGTGAAGCGTCTCGTCCCCATGTTCGGGCTCCTGGCAGCGGCGGCGGTTGGAGTGTTGCTGGTGATCTCCGGTGGAGACGAGGGCCCCTCCATGGAACGGGTGACGACCGTCGACGGTGTGGTGGTCGACATCCCCGCAGGATGGGTAGCGAGCGCCGACACCCAGTTTCGTTTTGAACCTCCGGGCGCCGATCTGAGCAATGTCGATTCGTGGACGATCGCCTGGGCGTGCGGCCCCGACGGCTGCGTCGAGAGATCCCTGGATGAGTGGCGGACAATCGAGAGCCGACTCGAGACCTTCACACGAGCGCGCGAAGACGCGGGCGATCTGCTTTTTGGCTTGGTCGAGTCCGATGAGGGCGACGCCCACGTGTTGCGGGCCATCACCGCCGGCAATCAGACTGTCGTGTCTGTGGCGATGTTCCACGACGGAGCCGACCACTATCTCGAGTGCAACCTGGCATTCGCCGGAAATCCCGGAGGGCTCGAGGACGCGATCGTGAGGGCCTGCCGATCGGCGGTGCCCCCGAGCTGAACTATCGTGTCCAGGCCCGTCGGCGGGCCTCGTAGATCGCTATCGAGGTTGCTGAGGCGACGTTGAGCGAGCCGACCTTGCCGAGCTGAGGAATAAACGCCACGGCATCGCAGGCCGCGATCGTGGCCGGGGTGACGCCGCGATCTTCGTGACCGATCACGAGAGCGACGTCGGTACCCATCTCGACGTCGTGGATGGGCACGGCCGTGGCGGTGAGTTCAACGGCGACCGTGCGGTACCCGGCGGCCGACGCTGCGGCCACCGCATCAGGCCCGGTGGCGACTTCGGTCCACGTGAGGTACCTGGCTGTGCCCAATGCGGTCTTGTTGACCTTTTCGTGGGAGGGAGCGGTTCCGCCTGCGATCCAGAGGTGGTCGACTCGTTCGGCCGCCGCGGTGCGAATGATCGAACCGATGTTGAACGGATTCTGGACCCCATCGAGGATCAGAGCCACACGGCCGGTGGTGCGGTGCCTCCATTCGCGGTGAAGGCGCTTCATTCCGGTGCCGTCGAGCTGGCTCATCTTGGTCCCACTTCTAGTACTCGGTATCCGGTACGGCTGGTGATCCGGTCGACCCGGTGGCCGCGTTGAACGAGCCATTTCGCCAGGGAGTCGCTGCCGAGATGACGCTGCACCACGAGATGAGCGACACCGGTGGGGGCGAGCAGGTCGAGCCAACGGCAAAGAAGGTCGTGGAGGGCTGATTTGCCGATCCGAATCGGAGGGTTGGAGAGGATGCGATCGAATCGAAGGTCGGGGGGCACGTCGTCGGGGGAACACACATGGACGCGATCAGAGAGTCCCAATGCCTCAGCATTCTTTGCGGTGAGAGCACGGGCCCGGTCGTTCACGTCGACGGCCCACACCTCCGAAGCTGGAGCCCGCGAGGCACTCACACAGGCGATCGGGCCCCAACCGCATCCGACATCGAGAATGGTCAGGTCGGTGTCGGAGAGAGGCGGCGCCTCGAGCAGCAGCAGTTTGGTACCGGCATCGAGGTGGTCGGCCGAGAACACCCCCGAGTCGGAAGTCATTCTCAAGCTCAGGTCGGGCAGCGCAATGTCGATGGTCCGTGGTGCCGACGCTACGGCAGGCGCGTGATCGAAGTAGTGAGCGCCACCGCGCTCGTGATCGGATTGATTCACCCCGACGACGGTAGCGGCGCGGTAGCTATCCTTCGTTCATGGCGACATACGACATTCGCATAATCGGAGATCCGGTTCTTCGCCAACAGGCGCGCGATGTCACCGATATCGATGGTGCCTTGATCCGTATGGTCGACGACATGATCGACACGATGTACGCCGCCCCTGGCATCGGTTTGGCCGCCCCTCAGATCGGCGTGCAGAAGAGGCTGTTCGTGTGGGACATCGGGACTGGTCCCAACGCCATGATCAATCCCGAGATCGTCGAGTCTGACGGGGAGTGGACCTTCGAAGAAGGCTGCTTGTCGGTGCCGGGACTGTCGTGGGACATCGTTCGGCCCAAGCAGGTCCATGTCATCGGCCGTGATCTCGAGGGCAACGAGATCTCCTTCGAGGCCGACGAGTTCGAAGCACGCATGTTTCAACACGAACTCGATCACCTGGCTGGTGTACTCCTGATCGAGCGTCTCGACGCCGACACCCGCAAGGAAGCGCTGGCGACCCTTCGCGACCTGCGAATCGGAGCCGAACAGAGCGAGTCGCCCCGCGACGGGCTGCGTCTGCTGTGATCCTGAGAGCTTCGTGACCCTGAGACCGCCGGCTGAGGTGCGCCGGATCGTCTACATGGGCACTCCCGAGCTGGCGGTGGCGCCGCTCTTGTCGTTGCACCAAGCGGAATATGAGATCCCACTTGTGATCACGCGCCCTGACGCTCGCCGGAGCCGTCGGGGTTCACCGCAACCCAGCCCGGTGAAGTCCGCGGCGCTCGATCTCGGGATTCGGGTCTCCGATTCCGTCACCGATGCGTCGGAAGTCAACGCCGATTTGGCGGTTGTCGTCGCCTACGGTCGAATCATCCCCACGGCTCTTCTCGACCGGCTGGCGATGGTCAACATCCATTTCTCGTTGTTGCCAAGATGGCGAGGCGCGGCCCCGGTCGAGCGGGCGATCATGGCCGGAGACTCCCGCACCGGCGTGTGTCTGATGGCGGTGGAACCGGAACTCGACACCGGCGCGGTGTATCGACGAGACGAAACCGAGATCTCCGATGACGACACCCTCGAGACCCTGCGAGGCCGGCTCGTTGAGATCGGTTGTGATCAGCTGATCGACACATTGGCCGCCGGGTTCGGTATCCCCGAGCCACAAGTTGGAGAGCCGGTGTATGCAGAGAAGATTCGCTCCTCGGAGCTCGAGATCGACTGGCTCGGATCAGCCGTGGAAGTCAATCGCCTGATCCGAGTGGGCGGAGCGTGGACCACCTGGCGGGGCCGGCGCTTCAAGATCATCTCGGCATCGGTCGTGGAGGATTCTCGGGACGACGACGCGGTGCCGAAGCGACGTGACCCGGGAGCGCTCGACGGGATGATCGTGTCGACTGGCCACGGATCACTCCAGTTGTTGGAAGTGCAGCCCGAGGGTAAGGGGCGCCAGCTCGTGGCCGCTTGGAGCAACGGCGCACACCCACAGGTCGATGAACGGTTTGGCGCATGACGGACGATCCGCGCCGGTTGGCTATCAGTGCGCTGGTGAGAATCGACACCGAGGGGGCGTTCGCCAACGTGGTGCTGCCCCGGATGCTCGAGGAGTCCGATCTCGACTCACGCGATCGTGGATTCGTCACCGAGTTGGTCTACGGCTCCACCCGCCGACGTCGGGCGCTCGATCATGTGGTCGAGCGCTACCTCGTTCAGGAACCGCCCCCGACTGCGAAGGCCGCGCTCCGGCTCGGGGCCTATCAGCTCATCGAGCTCGGCACTCCGGCCCATGCCGCGGTGTCGGCCACCGTGTCGGCTGCCCCGAAACGATTCCGTGGCTTGGTCAATGCCATTCTTCGGAAGGTGGCCACGGCCTCCGCCGCCGGGATCGAATACCCCAGCGATGCCGTCGCACTGAGCTACCCGGACTGGATCGTCGACCGACTTCGCCGGGATCTTGGTGATGAGGCCGCCGACAATGCCATGCGGACCATGAACAAGCCCGCCCTCGTTCACCGCCGCGACGACGGCTACGTACAGGACCAGAGCTCGCAGCTCGTGGCCGAGGCCGTACCGATTCGTGAAGGCGCGTTGGTGCTCGACCTCTGCGCTGCGCCGGGAGGCAAGGCCACGGCTCTGGCGGCCAGAGGGGCTCGAGTGGTCGCGGCCGACATTCGCCGAAGCAGAGTGGGTCTCATCTCCGACAACCGAGCGACTCTCGGCCTCGACGATCTGCACCCGGTCGTCGCCGACGGCCGATTCCCGCCATTCCGTCGAGAGAGCTTCGATGCCGTGTTGGTGGACGCCCCCTGTTCCGGTCTGGGTGCGCTGCGACGCCGTGCCGATGCTCGATGGCGAATCCAGCCCGGAGATGTCGACAACCTGGTGGAATTGCAGGTGGCACTGCTTGCGGAGGTCTCGGGGCTGGTCAAGCCGGGGGGGTTCCTCGTCTACAGCGTGTGCACCCTCACCGCTGAGGAGACGTCCGGCGTGGTTCGAACGGTCTCAGATCGCGACGAACTCCAGTCATTCGAACTGGTGCCGCATTCTCAGCCGGCATGGGATGTTTCCGATGGTGTCTCGCTGCTCCTGCCCGACGACGATCACGACGGCATGGGCCTGGCAAGCTGGCAACGAGGCTGAGTAGGACTGGTGCGTTGGCGGTTGGTGAGTCACTAGGTTGGTGACATGGCTCACGATCACCACCACGTCGAGCGGCAGCCCCAGCCGTTGAAGGCCAAGATCCTCACCGTGTCCGATGGGGTGGTGGCCGGAACACGTGACAACCGGTCCGGTGCCGTGCTCGAGCAACACCTCGCCGACGCCGGCTGGGAGATCGTCGAGTCGGTGGCCACGGCCGACGGTGTCGAATCGGTGTCGCGGGAACTGCGACGAATGACATCGGACTTCCACGGATTGGTTGTGACCACTGGTGGCACCGGGTTTGGGCCGCGCGATCTCACCCCGGAGGGGACCCTTGCCGTGCTCGACCGGGAAGCCCCGGGGCTGGCCGAGGCCATGCGTCTGGTGAACCCTCTGGGCCGACTGAGCCGAGCGGCGGCCGGCACTTGTGGGACCTCTCTGATCGTCAACACTCCGGGGTCCTCGAAGGGCTGCGTCGAAACGATCGACGCCGTGATCGATGTGCTCGACCATGCGGTTCGATTGCTCGTCGACAACTACGACCCCCACCCCTCGGAATCTCCCGCTGAATCCGGCAGCGATCCTTCATGACTTCTCCTGATCAGGATTCTCATGGTCAGGATTCTCGGGACGAGAGGTTCATGGGCTTGGCGATCGAGTCGGCTGCCGCGGTGCGCCACCGCACCTCGCCCAATCCTTGGGTGGGTTCAGTTGTCGTCGGTGCCGACGGATCGTTGGCCACGGGCGCGACGAACCCTCCCGGAGGGCTTCACGCCGAACGGGTGGCGCTGGTCGCAGCCGGCCGGTCAACCCAGGGAGCGACGCTCTACACCACACTCGAACCTTGCAATCACACCGGTCGCACCGGGCCCTGCACCGAAGCGATCATCGACGCCGGCGTCAGCAGAGTTGTGGTCGGGGTGGAGGACCCCGATCCGAAGGTCGCCGCCACCGGTGTTGCCCGGCTGAGAAAGGCCGGTATCAAGGTCGACGTGGGTGTGTTGTCAGATTCGATCGTGGCCCAATTGGCGCCATACATGCATCATCGTCGGACCGGTCGTCCGTGGGTCGTGCTCAAGCTGGCGGCGTCGGCTGATGGCCGAACCGCGGCCCCGGACGGATCTTCACAATGGGTCACAGGAGCCGATGCCCGCATCGATTCTCATCGTCTCCGCGCCGAATCCGACGCCATTCTCGTCGGGGCAGGAACCGTGCGGGCCGACGACCCTTCGCTCACCGTGCGGGATTGGCCCACCGATGGGTCGGTGCCGGCGGAGGAGGTCGGTGATCCGCGACGGATCATTCTGGGTGAAGCACCCATCGACGCTCGTGTTCATCCCTGCCTCGAATGGACACGGCCCATCCCTGAACTGCTCGATCATCTCGGATCCGAAGGTGTGGTGCAGCTGATGGTCGAGGGGGGAGCCGGAGTCGCCCACTCGTTTCATTCGGCCGGACTGGTCGATCAGTATGTGTTCTACATCGCGCCGGCGATCTTCGGCGGCAGCGACTCCCGTGGCTTGTTCACCGGACCCGGTGCCCCCACGATCGCCGACGTGTGGCGAGGAGCGATCACCGACGTGCGGCGACTCGGTGGCGATCTCCGTATCGATATGCGGGCCGTCACGGCCGCTACGGATCGCCCCCGATAGCCTCCTCGACTATCTACTGTGTCCTCGACTATCTGACGAAAGTGGCCCCGTGCTGAAGCTCGTGCTGCCAAAAGGCTCGCTCGAAAAGGCGACTCTGGAATTGTTCGAAGCGGCCGACCTGCCGGTTGAGCGTTCATCCCAGGTTGCCTACAAGGCCGAAATCGCCGATCCGCGAATCGGTTCGGTCCGGATACTTCGCCCCCAGGAGATCGGGCGCTACGTCGCCGACGGCCTGTTCGATCTGGGAATCACCGGACGAGATTGGATCGAGGAGACCGGTAGCGAAGTGGAGTCTCTGGGAGAACTCAAGTACTCCAAGGCCACCGCCAAACCGGTCAATATTGTGCTGGCAGTGCCCGAGGATTCGCCATGGCAGTCGGCCTCCGACATGCCGGATGGGGTTCGAATCTCCAGCGAGTATCCCGAGATCACCAAACGGTTCTTCGCCGAGATCGGTGTCGACGCCGACATCCGGCTGAGCTACGGAGCCACCGAAGCCAAGGTCCCCGACATCGTTGATGCGGTGGTCGACATCACCGAGACCGGCAACGCCCTGCGCGCCGCCGGTCTGCGTATCACCAACACGCTGCTCACCTCCTTCACCGAGTTGATCGCCAATCCGACCTCGTTCGCTGATCCCACCAAGGCTCACGCCATGCGACAGATCCACACGCTTCTGCGCGGCGTTCTCGATGCCAGAGGCAAGGTTCTGGTCAAGATGAACATTCCCGTCGACAAGCTCGATGGCCTGATCGAGTTGCTTCCGTCGCTCAAGGCGCCGACGGTCAACGAACTCTTCCACGGCGCCGGATACGCAGTGGAGACGGTCGTCGCCAAGACCGATATCAACATCTTGATCCCCGAACTTCGTGATCATGGCGCCACCGGCATCATCGAGATGCCAATTGCCAAGATCGTTCCGTGAACCGGCGACTCGTCGGCCGACTCAGGCGCGGCACAGTGTCTGAGTTCGACGATCCCGCGGGCTACGGCAAGATCGTTGATGCCGTTGATGCCGTTGATGCCGTTGATGCCGTTGATGCCGTTGATGCCGTTGATGCCGTTGATGCCGTTGATGCCGTTGATGCCGTTGATGCCGTTGATGCCGTTGATGCCGAGGCTGGCCTGGGCCCTTGGTTCTTTCACTGCTCGTCGATCGCAGACGGATCCCGCTCGATCGCCGCGGGCACCGACGTGACGTTTCTTCTCGAATCGGGGCATCTCGGTCGCCTGGAGGCTCGTGACATAAGGCCGGCCTGATGTCGGCGGTCGCGGTCGCGCTGGTGCTGGCTTCGGCGCTGATGCACGCCGTCTGGAACGCCCGAGCTCGCGGCGGAGACGACCGACTGAGCGAACTCACGGTGTCCTACGCCACTGGAGTGGTGATCCTGTTCCCGTGGCTCATCGCTGACCCACCCACCGAGGCGCTCGGTCTGGTGCTCCTCAGCGGCACTGCCCATGCCGGATATTTGACCTTCCTGTCGGCCGCATACCGCCGGGGTGAATTGGCCACGATGTATCCACTGGCACGCGGCTCGGCACCGTTGATCGTCGGAATCGTCGGTATTTGGGTGCTCGACCAGACCCCGTCCACTTTTGTGTTCGTAGGCGCAGCGGTATTGGCCATCGGACTCGTGGTGATCGGTGGCGTGGCCTGGGGAGACGGCCAACGTCATGCCCTGGTGATGGCGTTGATCACAGGAGCGTTCATTGCCGCTTATTCGATGCTCGACTCGTTGGGCGTACGCGAGACCGGGGCCGTCGGCTTCTTTGCAGCGTCGTCGGTGGTGGCGGTGACGTTGATGGTTGCCATCAATCGTCAGTCGGTGGCCAGGCTCCGGTCGTCGACGCGCTCGGGGATCTCCATCGGTCTGATGCAGTCGACCGGGTACGTGCTGGTCCTGCTGGCGTTCGCCCGCGCTGAGTCAGCCCGGGTGGTCACCTTGCGGGGGACGTCCGTGCTCTTTGTTCTGGCGCTATCGAGACGCAACCTCAACAACCGTCTGGTCGCCGGAGCGTTGATGGTGGTGGCCGGCGCCGCCCTGGTTGTCAGCTGAGCGTCTCTCAGCCTTCAGAGTCAGCCCCAGAGTCAGAGTCAGCATCAGAGTCAGAGTCAGCCTCGGGGTCTTGCTGTTGCGATTGGATCTGGACGAATCCGAGTCGAAGCTGGGCGAGGGCGTCGCGCAGTGTGGGCTCGGCCTCACCGAGTCGGCCTTCGAGGGCTTCGACGATGGCACCGAGCGAATCGATGGCGACCGAAGCCTGGGTCAGATCGGGCTCGTGCTGAGACAGATGAAGCGCTGCGAGCTCGTACAGCCCCATGGCGTGGTTGGCCACGATCGAGCTGGCTTCGGTCTCGAGCAGGCGAGTCTGGGTGGCGATCATCTCGCGGACCATTTCCTCGGCTTGTTCCCGTTGTTCGGGGCTGAGGTCGCCAAGCGTCATGCCCTCGGGCAGAACGGAAGCGATCGCTTCGTCGAGCGAATCGTCGATCTCTGCGGTCTCGGAGGCCTCGACAGCCGGGTCGGGTGTTGAATCACGTGAGACTTCGTGTTCACCATCTGGGGTCCACAGCGAGCTCATTCGGGTCCTCGTTTCTGCGCCGACCTATTCTGCCGGTTCATGCACCGGAGGTCTGCGCTGGTTGCTTGAAATGGGTGTCAATACTTGCTTGAAATGGGTGTGACTACGTCGATGAATCGTCCTTCGCCGTACGGTGGGTCGCAGGGCGGCGGGTTGTCCAAAGGCGTGGTCGACTGTTGAGCCTGCTACGCTATCGCCGACAATTCAGCGGAAAGTGGGGTTTCGCCCCCACCCGGCCACAAACCCTCACGGGACCGTGCGCCCGGGTCGACCAATCGGCACACAGTTGTGTGTCGCGGACGTCGACTTTCCGGCGTCCGCTTCGTCGTTTTGGCGGGGCAGACGACCGCCACCACCACGGAGGTTTCGTGCTCACGAGGAGTGCAAGCAAATAGCTGGTCCAGCCGACGAGCCGAGGATCAATGACAGGA
>JAJCXX010000047.1 GCA_029263195.1 Acidimicrobiales bacterium | reverse complement strand
CTGCTCACGAGTCACCGAGCTAGCAGGCGAATAGGTAGTACCGCTGGTTCCAACCGTGATCCCCAAGTTGTAGATGCACGCCACATCGCCAAACGCAAACGACGACACACCAACATCAACAAACGGAGTCGCCGACAAATCACAGGTACCACCGGCCTTGCGCCACAGACGTGCCAGGAAAGCCGCCATCTGCTCACGAGTCACCGAGTCAGCAGGCGAATAGGTAGTACCGCTGGTTCCAACCGTGATCCCCAAGTTGAAGATGCACGCCACATCGCCAAACGCAAACGACACACCAACATCAACAAACGGAGTCGCCGACAAATCGCACGGGGGTAAAGCATCCGGGCCGACCCGACCGATCATCACGGACGATGCGACCGTCTCAGCCGGCATGGATTCGGCTACCGATACTGTTCCGGTGCAGACCCCGGACGGCAACACGGTGCCCGAGATCGTTGCCGAGGCCGGTCCATCGAGAACGTCGATCGACCAGACACCCGAGGCGCTCACCGTTCCAGCAGTTGCGGTGACGGAGACCGAACTGAGACAGTCCAGAGAGAGTCCGTGGATCTCGACGTCTGCGGTAGAGCAGGCCGGTGTCGCGGTGACCGTCAGGTCGATCGAAGTTCCGACCACCAACGGAACGACAGGCGCCGAAAGCGCAACTGCTCCGACTCGGGGACGCCAGACCGGGCTCTGGTTGGACGTGGGGTCAGGGTCGGCAGCGACGTCCGATACCGCGGTGCGAGCCGTCCCATCGGCATTGGCAACCCAGATCTTCATTTCGACGCGAGTCCCCTGCCAGGCAATCCGCAGACCGTCTGGAGACCAGTCGGGTTGCTGATTTGAAATCGGAGCGCTAGCCGCATCCACCGTTGAGATGGGCACCCGGTTCGTGCCTACTGCATCGGCGACCCACACCTGCTCAGTGGTCGTGCCACTGTCGTAACCCGACCAAGCGAGACTGGTTCCGTCCGGAGACCATCGAGGGAACTTGTTGGCGGTCGGATTGGTTCCGACACCGGTATTGGAAACAAGCATCCGGTTGGTGCCGTCGACATCGGCGACCCAAATCTGTTCGGTAGCGGAGGCGGAATCAAGACCCGACCAAGCGATCTTGGTTCCATCGGGGGACCAGCTCGGGAATCGGTTCACCGTCGGGGCACCAGCATCGGCGCCCGAGACGAGAACGCGGCCAGTACCATCGGCGCTCGCGATCCAGATCTTCTCGGTGCCGTCTCTTCCGGACCACACGATCTGGGTCCCGTCGGGCGACCACTGCGGGTCTCTGTTGACAGTGAGATCCGGAACCGACCCAACAGAGGAAATGTCCTGACGGCTGGCTCCGGTCGCGCCGGCCACGAAGATCTCGAAGTTGGAGCCATCGTGGCCGGACCACACGATCTTGGAGTCGTCGGGCGACCAGTCGGCCGAGCCGTTGAGCTTCGGGAAGTCTGCCGCGATGGTCGAAGTGAGCGGTATCCGAGCCGAGCCCGATGAGTCGGACACATAGACGTCGTAGTCCTCGATCGCCGGGCCATTCTTGCCGGACCAGCCGATTGAAGAACCGCTGCTCGACCAGGACACCGATCTGTTGTCGATCGGATCGAGGCCATCGGAAACAGTTGAGATGAGCTCACGGTTGGTGCCGCCGTCGTCGGCGACCCATACCTGAGGGGTGACACCATCGTCGCCCGTCCACGCAATGCGATCACACGCGGCTGGCAGCGCCCCAGCCGGCGTCGACGGCAGGACCGACACCGTGGCCAAGCCGGCCGCGGACACAGCGACAGCGAAAGCTGCCCCCCGAACCCTCATCCAATCGGACCTCATATCAGAATCTCGCCTCTCTACCTGCTGGGATCCACATCCCCGATCGCGGCCCAGCTCGGACCCCACGACAAGTCTAGGAACGCTCCGCCGCTGCAATCATGGGCCAACCGAATCACTGTCTGGAAGCAATGCCCCACAATCACACAACAAGAAGGCAACAAACCGGCTCCAAGCCACCGAACCTACCGGACGGGTGCCGATGTCATATCGGTTCGGAGATCAGTTCGACTTGGTGAACGATCCGCCTCGCGCTTGGTCGTCTACCCCTTCACGCTCAACGATGTCGCGCCCGTAGGCAAATATGTCGGGGATCTCATCGTCGGAGGGCGCTGGCATGTACTGCTTGCGCTGCAGAGCCGCCTCGATATAGGGCGCCAACTCCTCGGCCTTTCGTCGCTCACGTTCGACCTCTTCACCTTTGAAGTGCGGCATCACCTTCTCGGCGAAGAGCTCCAGAGACTCACAGATGTGGTCGTGGCGGTTTCGGCCACCCTGCTGGATGAACACGACCTGGTCGACACCGGCATCAGCAAAGCCCTGCAGATGATCCTTGAGTTCGTCGGGAGTTCCGATCCCACGGTTGGCCCCCTCCTCCGGAATGAGCTCACGGGCATTCTCGAAGTCGCTCCACACGTCGGTTCGACCCGGCTTGTGCTGCCCGAACAAGTAGTGATGTCCGAGAGCGAACGCAAAGAAGCGAAACCCGTCCATACCCCGTCGCTTGGCCTCCTCGGAATCTTCGTGACAGGAAAAGCCTGTGACCATCGCGACATTGGCGTTGACGGAATGTCCGATCGGCACGCACTCGGTCTTGATGATGTCGTAGTACTCCTCGACCCACTTCTTGGCGTCGCTCTGATCAACGAACGCAAAGGTCAGTGCTCCGACGCCGGCACGGGCCGCCTCATGGATGGTGTCGCGGTTGGAGCAGGCCAGCCACAACGGAGGATGCGGACGCTGAACCGGCTTCGGAACGACATTTCGGCAGGGCATCGAGAAGTACTTGCCGTCGAATCCCGGGTAGGGGTCCATAACGAGCATGTTGGCCACCTGCTCGGTGGTCTCACGCCACATCTCGCGCTTGGTCTCCCCGGTCCATTCGATGTTGAACCCTTCGAGTTCGGCCTTCGACGCTGACTCTCCGGTACCCCACTCAACCCGACCATTGGACACCAGATCGAGGGTGGCAAGTCGCTCGGCAATGCGTGCCGGCTGGTTGTAGCCGGGAAGCATCAGCACGATCCCGTGGCCCAGCCTGATATGCGAGGTGCGCTGAGAGCAAGCCGCCAGGAAGACTTCGGGCGCCGATGAGTGGGAGTACTCATCGAGGAAGTGATGCTCCACCTCCCACGCGTAGTCGATGCCCAACCGGTCGGCGAGCTCCACCTGATCGAGTGCCTCCTGAAACAGCTGCAACTCAGATCCCTCACGCCAAGGCCGAGGAAGCTGATGTTCATAGAAAATCCCGAACTTCATGATGGACCCCTCAGCCGGGCGTCCACGACACCCACCAGCGGAGAGTAGTTAGATACAGGCGTTCGGTACCAAACGCCGAGCCGATGACCTCGCGCGTTCGCATCATGCCATCCTTCAGTTCCCGTTGAGAGCGGCGATCGCTCGTTCGATGTCATCGGATCCGTTGTAGAAATGTGGCGCCACCCGAATCATGCCCCGACGCCTCGCCACATCTATCCCGGCCTCATCGAGCTCCCGGGCAGCGTCTTCGAGGCTGCGCTCAACAGGACGCAGGAACAGCACTGCCGACCAGCACCTTTCGTCGCCACGATCCTGGACTTCGTACCGGGCCGGGTCGACCCCGGAGGCCAGGTGAGTCGACAGCGACAAATTGTGGGCATGAATTCGTGGGACACCGGCTTCAGCAATGAGAGCCGCCGATTCACTCAGAGCCGCGAAGTTGAAGAAGTTGGCAGTACCGAACACGTCATGGCGCCGGGCACCAGCCGGCTCCTGGATCGCATCGAGATCAAGTACCTCCGCGGCCAGATCGTCGGCCGAGAGCGAACTCAGCCAGTAGAGCTTGTTGGCGGCGACACGGTCCATGGCACGGCTCGACAACCAGCAGAAGCCAGTGCCGTAGGGGCCACACAGGTACTTGAATCCGACACTCGTGAGTACATCGATCGGATGCTCGCTCGGGCTGATCGGGATGCCACCCACCCCTTGTGATCCGTTCACCACGAACAACACGTCGTTATCCCGGCAGAGCTGACCGATCGCATCCAGGTCGATCACATGGCCGCTCAGAGAATGCACCCATGTCAGGCAGACGACACGGGTTCGCGATGTCATCTCGAGCGCGATCTCCTCGGCAGTGAGAACTTGCCCCTGCGGCTCGAGTTGTCTCACGTTCACACCCCGAGACTCCAGACGAGTCCAGGGCAGAATGTCGGAAGGAAAGTCATTTCGGGCCACGATGACCTCATCGCCCGTGGTCAGGTCGAGACCGTTCGCCACCAGATGCAGCCCGTAAGAAGAGCTGTTGGCCAGCGCCAGCTCATCCGATGGCACCGAGAGCAGCCCTGCCAGCTCTGATCGGAGAGATTCGGGAACCTCGGTGAACGGTGCCGACGACATCATGTGGTGGGGCTGCTGCTTCCAGCGCACCATCTCGCCCACGGCGTCCGCCGCTCGATTCGGCAGCGGCCCCTGGTGCGATGCATTCAGCCAGACCCGACCGACCGGCAGGTCGAATTTGGACTTCACGTCCCATTCCTCGATGCCCATAGTTGTCACCACCCTCAAACCCGGAACGGTCAATTCCTATCTGAAACTGCCGATATAGACGAAATGGCGAGTCTCTCGCGCTCAACGGGGTCGACCGGATCGTCCGCGCGCTCATCGGCGGACGATCGTGATCCGGGCCGGTGGGTGGCGCGCCCCAAAGCCGCGCTTCTGATCAGGTTTCTCGTCGCGTCCGTCCCGATCGCCATGAGCGTCATCGCTCTCCACACCGTGACACGCCTGGTGTCGCGGCCATCGAACCTCGCGGGCAGCGTGGTCTGGTTCGCCGGCGCCATAGCGGTCGCGTTCGTCGTCATGAGAATCGTCGATCGACTGGCTCGCCGGTTGCTGCCCCTCGCAGCATTGTTCAGATTCTCGACCGTGTTCCCCGATCAGGCCCCTCACCGATTCGGCGTGGCACTCAGGAACGGCACCACCCGTCAGCTCGAATCCAGATTGACGACCCTACGCGAAGACCCGGAGGCCATCGACGTCGCTACCGGTGCCGAGACGCTGATCGGGCTGGTCGGGCAGGTCGGCCAACACGACCGTCTCACTCGAGGTCACTCCGAACGAGTCCGCGCCTACAGCGATCTCATCGGAGAGGAACTCGGCCTCGGGGAACACGATCGGCAGATGCTCCACTGGGCTGCGCTCATGCACGACATCGGGAAGCTCGATGTTCCAGCCGACATTTTGACCAAGCCCTCGAAGCCGACCGATGCCGAGTGGGATCAGATCAGGCAGCATCCAGCAGCGGCCGCCGACCTGATCGCTCCACTCGTGCCATGGCTCGGTGACTGGACGCGTGCCGCGACAGATCACCACGAACGTTGGGACGGCACGGGCTACCCCAGTGGCCTCGCCGGCGAGGAGATTTCGATTGCCGGCCGAATAGTTGCGGTGGCGGACGCCTACGACGTCATGACGGCGGCTCGTTCCTACAAGAAGCCGATTGAGCCGGAGAAGGCCCGGGCCGAACTGGCAGCCTGCGCCGGCACGCAGTTCGATCCTGTGGTGGTTCGGGCGTTTCTCAATGTGGGAATCGGGCGAGTCAGGGCGGCAGCCGGTTCCGTGGCGTGGCTGAGCCAATTCCCCGGCCTCGCCCAATCGGTGTCCACAGTGGCCACAACGGCCGGTACGGCCGCCACCGTCACCGCGATTACCGCAATCAGTGTTGCGTCGGGGGTCGGAGCCATTCCAGCCACATCGTCGAGCGCCGACGTCGTCGTGGAAGTGGTCACAACCACCACGGCCCCTCTCTTCACATCCACCACGATCCGTGCCGCCGATCGTTTCGACGATGACCCGGCGACCTCAACCAGCCCCCCATCGACGACCACTTTGTCGCCCGTTCTCCCGGCCGCCGAGCCGACGGCCGTGCCACCCGGCGAAGTTGCTGTCACCGCTCCTGCCACCACCTCTTCGGTTCCTGGGGCGACCACCACAACGACCAAGATTCCCACCGCGACGACCGCTGCCCCTGCCACGACGGCTGCTCCCACCCCGACCACGGCCATCGCCACAACCACCGCCGTTCCAACTACCGCCGCTCCTACCACCGCCGCTCCTACCACCGCCGTTCCAACCACCACGGTCATCGCCACCGCAACCACAATGTTCAGCGGTGAAATCCTCACCGGCGTATCCGTTGGAGGGCAGGCGACGTTCTCGTTCACCTCCACACTGGTCGATGTGATTTCGATCACCCCCGCGGCGGGCTTCACGGAGACGGTCCACGTCGTCAGCCCAACCCACGTCCAGATCACGTTCACGAGCGCAACCGACGTGACGAGAATCAAGGCCCGCTGGAAGAGTGGAGCGCCACTCATCGAGGTGGTCTCAGACTGAGCCGCTAGCCGGCCCGTCCGATCCGCTCAGGTCAGACGATGACCTGCGCAGCCAGTCCAAGAGCTATCGCTCCCACGAAGAGCGACCCCACCACGATCGCCACGACACGGGCTCGCGCTATCACGAGAAGTCCGGTGATTGCACCGACGCTCGTGCCCGCCCCGGTGACGATGAACGCCATGGCCGCCCCGGTACCCATGCCACCGTCTCGCAGGCCGGCCACCATTGGGAGCGAAGCCTCACTGTTGAGATACGCCGGCAGGCCCAAAAGGGCACCGAGGGGCACGGCCATAGCCGAGTCATCACCGACGTAGTCGGTCATCCATGCGGTGGGTATCGCCTCGATCAGCAGATAGCTGAGGGTGGTGAAGGCAAGAAAGAAGACTGTGATGCGTCGGCCAACAACGAGAATCTCACGCCCGAGATCGGCCAGCCTGAGCCTCTGGCGGAGTGTCTGCTGCTCAGCCACTACCAGTAGGGCGGTGTCACCAGGCGACGCCGGCGCCTCGCACGACGGGTCTGGATCGGTGCAGACCGTCTCGATGGCCTCCATTCGCGCCTGACCTTCGAGCCACCCGAGCCGGTCGAGAAGACCGGCGAACCATCCCGCCAGGATGCCCAGGAAGATCGTTCCGATGAAGAAGACCAGTGCGAACTTCCATCCGAACAGTCCAGCCGAGAAGATCAGCTCGGACGGACTGGTGAGCGGGGACGCCACGACGAACGCCACGAGCGGTGCCCATGGCGCGGTCGTGGCCATCATCCCCAGCAGGACCGCGGTTGTGCCACACGAGCAGAACGGCGTGAGCGTGGCCACAAGCACCGCCACCCCGACCGCCACGCTTTGCCGCTTCCTCAGAAATACCGACACGCGCTCGGTTCCGATGTAGACCATGGTTGCTGAGGCGGCCACGATCGAAATGACCAGGAAGGGCCAAGTGTGAACAACAGTGGTGAACACGTCTCCTCCAACGCGGCCGACCAAGTCGAGTATCTGTTCCACAGAGTCTCCATCCATCGATACTTATCGATATGTGTGACATCGTAGCTACATATCGACGAATGTCAATATGTACCTGTTTCGCTGTCCCCTCCTCACGGCGGCCCCATCACCAATGACCTCTGCCACCACCACGACCGAACCGTCTGCAGCCAAGCCGGGCTGGGCTGGAGTTGCCGCGCTCGGGCTGGTGACGATCACCTCGTTCGGGTCCTGGTTCTACGGGTTCGGAGTGCTCATCGCCCCTATCCACGATGACGTCGGCTGGAGCACGACATCGCTCGGACTCACCTACGGAGCCGCACAGGTACTGACCGGTGTCGGGGCCTTCTTCGGCGGCCGACTCCTCGACCGGTTCGGAGGTGTGGCTCCCTTCACGCTGCAGGCAGTCGCGGGCGGAGGCCTCATGCTGGCCGCAACGTGGGCCGGGAATGTCCTCCTGTTCGGAGTGCTCTACTCCGTGGGCGCAGGGATCACCGGAGCGACCGGCTTCTACCATCTGACAACTGCCGCAGCGGCCCGCCTCCGCCCCGACCGCCCCGACCGGGCAATCGCGGTGCTCACCGTCATCGGGGCACTGTGCAGCCCGATCTATCTGCCGTTCACCGCATGGATGGTCTCCGTCTGGCACTGGAGAACCGCAGCCAGAGTCCTATCGGGCCTCGTGGTTGTCGGTGCGGTCTCTGCCCTGATGTTCGCCCGCGGTGGTGCCAGCGAGAACAGGACCGGACCATCGTCCAGCCCGATGGATGCCATACGTTCGGCGATGTCTGAGCGATCCGTTCGGCGAATGCTGGCGGTGTACGCAGTGGCCGCCATGTCATTCTCATCTGTGCTCGTCTACCAAGTTCCGGTCCTCACCGGTGCCGGAATGGGGCTCGGGACGGCGGGCGCCATCGGGGGATTCCGCGGGTTCTGCCAGATCTTCGGCCGGGTCGGCCTCACCGGAGCCGTCGGCCGTCACGGAACCGGCCCGCTTCTCCGGCTCGCCTATGTCACCAGTTCGATTGGAGTGGCGTTTCTGCTGATAGCCAACGTGCCCGCTGGCCTCGCCTACGGCGTGCTGGCAGGCGCGGGGCTGGGAGCAAGCGTCCCCTTGCAGGCGATGTACGCCCGAACCCAGTTCGACGACGGCGACCTCGGTCTCCTCATGGGCATGCAGGGTGCCGCCATCGGTGTGGCTGGTGGACTCGGACCACTGATGGGCGGGGTCACGCGCGACCTCACCGGCAGCTGGACACCCACCGTCGTCCTGTCGATCGGAGCACTGATGATCGCCGGCTGGCTCCTCGACCCGACGACCCCCGAATCGGAGCCTCGCCCCACGGTCAAGCCCGACCCGCAGCACCCGCAAGAGGAACTGGGCTAGCCGTCCGCTACCCTTCACGTCGCTCCGGCTGGGTCATCCAGTCGGTGGGTTCGCAGACGGGCGTTGGTTCTTCCGGTCATCGTGAACCACCCCAAGAGAATCCCGACCGCGTTGTAACAACGCGGCGTCCCGAACCCATATCAGCGCGCTGCATGGCGCGCCAGGAGCAAGATGTCCCCCACATTCGCCCAGCTGGGCGTACCCGACTCGATTTGCAGCGCACTCGCGCAGCGAGGAATCACCGAGCCGTTCGAAATTCAGACCGCCACACTCCCCGACACCCTGTCGGGGCGCGACGTGTGCGGCCGGGCCCCGACAGGGTCAGGCAAGACCCTCGCCTTCGGTATCCCCCTCGTGGCCGGCACCGAGCGTGCCGAGCCGAAGCGCCCGCGTGCTCTCGTGCTCGCACCCACCCGCGAGCTCGCCGAGCAGATCACTCTCGAGATCGGAACCTTCGCAGGTCCGGTCCGCGTCCACTCCGTCTACGGAGGCGTGGGCTACGAAGGTCAGATCAGAGCCCTGCGCCGGGGCGTCGAGATCCTCGTCGCCTGCCCCGGTCGTCTGGAAGATCTCATCAGTTCGGGCCACGTCGATCTCTCGGCAGTCGATCGCGTCGTGCTCGACGAAGCCGACCGTATGGCCGACATGGGCTTCATGCCCGCGGTGCGTCGAATTCTCGACCTGACCGCCGAATCACGCCAGACCGTTCTGTTCTCAGCCACGCTCGACGGCGACGTCGCCAGGCTCACACGCGACTACCAGAACGACCCGACCCGCCACGAAGTCGGTGACGAGACCCCCGACATAACCGCGGCACATCACGCGTTCTGGAAGGTGGCAAAGGCCGATCGCGCTGGCGTCACCTCCCAAGCTGTCAACGCCGTGTGGCCTGCCATCATCTTCTGTCGTACCCGTCACGGCTCCGACCGACTTGCCAAGCAGCTCGGACGCGAAGGCGTGCAGGCCGAAACGATCCACGGTGGTCGCAGCCAGCGACAGCGCTCGAGGGCTCTCAACGACTTCACCAAGGGTCGAGTGCAGGCCCTCGTGGCAACCGACGTGGCCGCCCGCGGAATCCATGTTGACGGTGTGGCCCTCGTCGTCCACTACGACCCGCCCGAGGACCACAAGGCCTACGTGCATCGTTCCGGACGCACCGCACGCGCCGGTGAGAGCGGAATCGTTCTCTCACTGGCCCAGTCCGATCAGATGCGGGACCTTCGGAGGATGCAGCGCAACGTCGGAATCGACGTCGACTTCACCGAGCCCGATGCCGGCGGACTTCGCCAGCTCGCACTCAAGCCCAACCCCGAGCTGGTCGCCGGGCACGAGCCCGTGCCAGACACGGCCCGGCCCCGTCCCCAGCGCTCGCGGTCCGAAGGTCGGCCTCGAACCCGCGCAACGGGAGGCAAGAGCCGGTCATCACGGCGCGACGATCGTCCCAAGTCCCGCAGCAACTCGAAGAAGACGAGCGACGGCACCAGAAGCGGTGGCCCCAAGTCACGCAAGCCGGCCCGGAAGTCCTCGGCCAAGTCGAAGGCCGGTTCCAAGGCCAGGCACTCGGCGCAGCAGTCGACCAAGGCCAACAATGGCGGCCCGAATCGCAAGGCTCGAAGGGCTCATCTTCAGACCGGGAACGCCGCCCGGCGATCCGCCTAGTCGAGACGATCCACAAACCTCTGTCGGCCCCGCTCTCCGATCCTGTCCAGGATCGGTGTCAGGGGCCGGATCATCCATGGCAGGCCCGCCGCGAGTCGGGCCGACAGGCTCTCGCCGTAGGGCACATAGATCTCGAGTCGACCGGTGTCGAGCGCCTTCTCGAAGGCATCGGCCACCTCGTCGACCTTGTGGATCTTGCCGAGAAAGTTGAGTGCGCTACCGCCACTCCTGGCTTCGTAGCGAAGCATCTTCGTATCGATGGCCCCTGGGTAGATGCCGCTCACCTTCACGTTGGCTTCATGAACCTCGGTGTTCAGCGCGCACAACAAACCTCGGAGCCCGAACTTCGACGCCGAGTACATGGCGCTTCCGGGCATGGCCATCACGCCGCCGAGAGAGGCGATCCCAACAACGTGACCACGCCGCTTCGCCACGAAGACCTCAGTTGCCGCCCCGATCAGATGAGCCGGCGCCCGTAGGTTCACATCGAGATGCAGGTCGATGTCCTCGGGGGTGACTTCCGACAGATCTCCGGGAACTATCACTCCGGCGTTGCACACCAGGACCTCCACTCGGTCGGCCCACTCGCCCGTGATCCGCTCGCACAATGCTGTCACCTGATCCCGGTCGGAGTGGTTGCACGCCGCCGGTATCGACCCGGGAAACATTTCCGATGTTGATCCGGCCGACACTTCGTCGCGGGCGACCACCACGAGCTGGTAGCCGCGGTTGGCCAGCCGCTCGCAGAGCGCCACGCCAATGTCTCCGGCGGCGCCAGTGACGACCGCTATCGGAAGCTCGTTCGTCATCTTGTTTCCGATCGGTCGGGGCCGGCAGTTGTTCGCGTGGCGTCAGCGGAGGGGAGGTGTCCCGGATCCTACGAACCGCACGGCCTCGATTGCGGCTCTCTCGACGAAGCGCTCCCGTCGAGGCGATGCAGCCAGGCGGGCGGTGGCCATGAGCGGAAGACTCGACGACGTGGTGACCGCCTCCTCCCACGACGCCGTCGCCATTTTCACAAGGTGCGCCGACACGATGAACGAACCGGCCGCATCGGAGAGCGCCGCCATCCGCAGCACGCGGCCCACCTCCTCGATTTCGCCCGTAGCGGCGATGGCCACGGCATCGTCGACTCGACCGTGCTTGATGGCATCGACGAGATCACCGTCGGGAGAACCGGCCGAGGGCATCTCGGCGACCCCTGTTCGACGTTCCAGGCGCCCGGTGTCGAAACAGAGGAACGCGGCGAACAATGCCAGACGGGCCGTTGACGGCGATGGCATGTGATCCCAGGCCCACCGGGCCGCCCGTGAGTAGGTGAGGCCATGGCTGATGTCGAGCCAACCGAACTCGGACCGAGGGTCGAGTTCGAAGGCGGAGTCGTATCGGAGCAGCCTTTCGCTCACGGCGAGAGAGACCGAGTCGAGCAGACCGGCGACACCCGCTCCGCCGAGAACAGCGTTGACGCAAGCCTCGATCGGGGCCTCCTCCGATGACAACAGCACCTCGCGCAGATCGGCCCCTCCGTCCCAGCGTGAGTCCGCACGATCGGCAGCCGCTGCCATGGCTTCGAGATCGACACATTCGATCGCGTTGATGGCCTTGACCATGTACGGCAGCGTGTCTTCCCGTGTGCCGTAGACCAGGCTGGTGGCGAGGTAGGGAAGCAGATCCTCGGCACGCTCCCACCCGACTTGGTCGAGGAGTTCGAATGCCTTCTGCACGTAGATGGCGCCATGCCCATAGCTGAGATGGTGGGTCGACACGACGTCTATGAACCAGGAACGCACGGTTTCTGAATCGGTACCCTCGGCGAGAGCTCCCAGAAGTGAAGCCACCGCTCCGTCGACATCCTCACTTTCGGTGGCCTCCTGAAAGTCGACGGACGGATCTCCCGGCGGCACCACGTAGGCCGGACGGCCCCGAGTGGACTCGCTGATACCTGCGAGCGCATGAGCTATGGGAAGAGTGCGGTCGAGCCCGTCGAACAGGTCGACAGATGCCAGGCAATCGGCCGCCGAGGCCATTTCGTGGCCCACCCCGTAGTCGGCCTTGGGAGCAGCAAGCTTCAAGCCGTGCCACACGATGTCGGCCGGTTCCACGCCGATCTCCAACAAGCGGGCGGTGTCCCTCGCAATCTGACCGCGGTAGTCGGCGTCGATGGCCCGGCCGAGGCTGGGCCACAATTCCTTGCGCAGTTCCTGCCGGGTGGGTGTGGCGACCTCCACCCAGACCTCGTCGTCTACAACCTCGACCCGATGGGACCGAACCGCCTCCTCCCCCACGAGCGCGCTGCCATCGGACACACAAAACTTCCAGTTGTGCCACTGACATGTGATCAGCTCACCCTGGAGGTCGCCGGTGACCAAGCCGTAGCCCTGGTGAGGACAGGCATTATCGAGGGCGTGGATGCCGGATTCCGTATGGGCCACCACGACTCGGTGGTCGCCCACCTTCGCCATCTTCATTTCACCGACGGAGATGTCCGAGAACCGACAGACGCTAGCGCGGACAATGGGGGATGTTTCGATGGCCATGGCATGAGATCCTGACCCAACGTTCCCATTTAGTCAAGTATTGCATTGTGTTATTCTCTGGTGCCCGCGCTACCCGCGTCCGGACCCACCAAGGGGCTGCCGCTGGGCCAGATCGTCACGTCGAGCCTTCCCCCCGCGGCGGCCTCGAGCGCCGATATGAATCCGGCCACATCCTCCTCATCAATCGGTCGGCGTCGAGTCCGGCCCATGAGTCGGGCTCGTCTCACTAGTTCCATGTCGCCCGAGACCACACCGTCGTCCCAGACGACCTCAACGGATTCCCCTCTTATGCATCCCTCGATCAGAACACGCATCGAACCACGACCTCGTGATTTCGTACCTCAATGGTACGAAATCAGCCTGTGGATTTGAAGGCGGGTTACCTGTGGGAAACCTATGGATAACTCTCAAAAACGCTCACACAGTGATCGCGCAACCGCTCAGCCCAGTCGAACGGTCAGAGCTTCGTGACTCGCTCCCCCACTTCGATGCGCCCCGGAGTGATCACACGGGCATTGATCCCCCGAAGGCGAAGGCCCCTACCGACCTCGGAATTCACGAACCGAAGCGCGTCGACCCCAAATCGAGCGTTGAACTTCTTGCAGCCCGTGTGGGGCTGATCGGTGACCTCGAGAACAGCCTCACCGATCGAGAGTTGCGTGCCGGCCGGCAGGTTCGAGCCGCTGAGATCGAGATCGACCGCCAACTGGTCTCCGACGAGCAGCCTCTGATCGGAGTCGGGAGCCACCAACTGAAGTAGCCGAGAATTGATGATCGTGATCTGCATGTCGGGGTGGGAACTCCCGTCATCTGTTCGCGAACTTCCCCGCACCCTCCAATTGTCGCCCACCAGTCCGTCTTCACACGACAATTCACCTACCTGCAGAGACTCACGCTCATCGATATCGGGGCGGCGCACGATCATCTCGAGCGGCCCGTCGGAGGCGGGCGAACGCCGGATCTTGTCGAGGCCGGATTCCAACTCGGTCGTGCTCAGGTGATTCATCGGCACAGTCTGGCCGATTCAAGCGATGTTGTCCGGCCAAATACGGCGGACCGATACATCAATTCGCCGAGACCTCGTCGAGAGCATGCAGCCAACCACCAATCAGGCCGGCATCAGCGAAGCTCTCAGTGAGCGAGTTGCGAGCCAGAGTCGCCAGGCCTTCACCGTCGAGATTGCAGAGACGCCGCGCGTTCTCGTACTCGTCGAGCAACGTCGTCTGAAACAAGGGAGGATCGTCGGAACCCAGAGTCACCACCACTCCGGCATCGATCATCACAGGCAGCGGGTGACTCTCCATGTCGGTGACCGCGGCGAGCGCCACGTTGCTTCCCGGGCACACGTCGCATGCGACGCCGGAGTCGACAACTTGCGTCAACACTTCCGCATCACCCACCGCACCGATGCCGTGCTGGATGCGTTCGGCGCCGAATTCCTCGAGGGCATGGCGCACCTCCCAAGCCCCACCGTGTTCGCCGGCGTGACTCACGGTGCGCAGCCCGCTCTCTCGAGCCCTCCGAAACACCGCACCGAAATCTTCGCTTCGCCAGTTGTCGGCCGGTCCGCCGAGCCCCAGACCGACCACCAGCGGATGTGACTCGGCCAGCACCACATCGAGAGCCTGCTCAGCAGCTACCGCCCCGAGATGGGGTGAGATGTCCGGCAGCAAGAGTACCGAGATCCCAAGGTCTCGCATGGCACGCTCGCAACCATCGACAACTCCGCCCAACACTTCCGACCAGTCGGCCGATCGTTCGATGATGTGGTAGCTCGACGACACGTGAAACTCGACGTGAACGGCACCCTGATCGTGGGCCGACCGTAGGTAGGCCTGGGCTATGCGAGAGAAGTCTTCGGCGTCGCGCAGCAGATCACACACGAAGAAATAGCGCTCGAGGAAGCTCGGGAAGCCGTCGAATCGCAGCCACTCCCGAATACCGGCCTCGTCCGGCGCCGGTGGTCGCACGCCGTGGCGTTCGGCAAGTGCGAGCATCGTGAGCGGTTCGACGCTGCCCTCCAGGTGTACGTGGAGCTCGGCCTTGGGCAACGAGCGAGCGAATTCGAGAGAAAACTCGGACATCAGAAAGACCTCGGGAGACGGCCGGCCAGAAGCAAGATGATGTCGAGACCGCTCACGGGTTGGGACGCTACCGGATGGACGTCCACCACCTGTCCGTCAGCCGAACTACCGTCGGCTCCGTGCACGCCCTGAAAAAACGCAGGATCTCGATTCTTCTCACCGTTGTCGTGGTGGCGGCCGTCGTCGCAGTGTCGGTGCTCGGAGCCGCGTTCGGAGACACGGAACGAATCGGTTCCATGTGGGTCTCAGCTCGGCTCGAGCCCGGAGGGTTGGCTGTGACCGAGGTGATCGACTACGACTTCGGCCCCCAGCAACGACACGGGATCTTCCGCGACATCCCGGATCTGGCCCCAGGTTCGAGGATCGAGGTGATTTCCCCCACCGCTCCCGACGTGTTCGACGTGATCCAGCGACCGACCGACACGCGAGTCAAGATCGGCGACCCCAACCAGACCATCTCGGGTCGGCACCGCTATCGGATCAGCTTCACACTGAGCCGAGATGCCGTTCTAGACGGAGACCAGTTCGCGTGGGACGCGGTCGGCAACGAGTGGACGGTCGGAATCCACGATGTGGAGATCCACCTCGACCTCGGATCCGGTGCCCGGTCTCTGGTCTGTCGACAGGGAGCTGCTTGGTCTGAGGATCCCTGCGACATCGTCGTCGAGACGGGCGGCAGCGCCGTGGTGCGCATCGACAGCCTCTACTCAGGTAGCGGCGTCACGGTATTCGGTGTGGCCGGATCGGCCTTGGGTTCCTTTCCCGCACCGCCGAGTGGTCCCGCGGCGGATCCCGGCACCGGCATCCTCAAGACGGCATGGTTAGCCGCCATAGCTGCTGCCATCGCGGCGGCAGTAGCAGTGGTGTTGGTGCGGCGAGCCGGCCGCGAACAAGTCTGGGCGGGAGGCGCTGCCGTGGCGGCGTTCGGCCCCGACAGCCCCAACGCCGCCATCGAACGGATCGACGAAGCGAAGCTCGGCAACCTGGCAACCATCGAGTTCGAGGCGCCTCGGGGAATGAGTGCAGTCGAGGGCGCCGTTCTGGTCGACGAGTCGGTGAAGGACCACCATCTCGCGGCGTGGCTTCTCGAGTCGGCAATTCGCGGAGAGATCACCATCGAAGGCGACATGGACGATGCCACGCTGATCCGAACCGACTCCCCGGCTCATCCCACCGCCGAGCCAGTGCTGCGCCGTATGTTCCACGGGCGCGAGCGTCTTCGTCTCGACGACTACGACTCGTACTTCGCTGCCGGCTGGCAGCTGATGAAGGGCGACATCACCCGCTGGAAACGCGGCGCTTCCTATTGGGACCGCACCGGGCACCGACGTCAGAACACCGTTCGCGTGCTGGGACTGATCGGCGCTGTCCTTGGCCTGGGTGTCACCGCCATCGGGGCGGCACTCTCCAACCGGAACGGCGACGATTGGCTCACATTGTTGATCGTTGGTGCGGCGTTGGGCGGTGTGGGTGCCGGGGTCCTGGTTCACTCATGGGAGCTACTGATTCGCAGCCCCGACGGATCGGCCCGGTGGCTTCAAGTCGAGTCCTTTCGCCGGTTCCTCCACGAGTCCGAGGCACACCACGTGGAACAGGCCGCCGAGCTCGGCGTGTTGCGGGAGTACACCGCTTGGGCCGTGGCCCTCGACGAGGCCGATAGGTGGACGCTCGCTGTCGCCGCGGCCAATCGAGCCGACCCATCGATGCAGACGAGGCTGGGCAACGATCTCATGTTTGTCGCCATCGGCTCGTCACTCAGCCGGTCGGCCGGCCATGCCCACACCAAGCCCTCGAGTTCCGGGAGCGGTGGAGGTTTCAGCGGCGGAGGCGGAGGCGGCGGGGGTGGCGGCGGCTCGTGGTGATCCGTGCGGTCAGGTGCCGGCCAGAGCGGCAACGACCGGCGCCATTTCAGCCGTGAAGTCGCTGCCGAAACTCACATAGGAAATGCCCCAACGCTCACGCCAGGACTGAACTCGTTCGATGCACTCATCGACCGTTCCCAACAGAACGTGGGGTGACTCCAACATCTGTTCTGCTGTGGCCCCTATCGAAGCCGCCATGAACTCGGCAGTTCCGCGGGCATCGTCGGTGATCGAGCCGAAGAACACCGAAGTCTGGAGTTCGACGTCGTCGAGCCGATCGCCAGCGGCCTCGCGCACCCAAGCCAGCTTCTGATCGGTTGCCTCAGCGTGGGCCGTGGGAGCGATGCGCTCGTCGACCACTCCGGCGGCGAGGCCCGGGTTGAATCCGACGATGTCGCCCTCTCGAGCAGCCAGAGAGAGGATCTTTCGGCCTCCACCCGCGATCAGAAAGGGGGGATGGGGATCTCGAATTGGCTGCGGAACCCCCGACATCTCAGTGATCTGGTAGTGCTCACCCTCGAAACTGAAGGGGTCTCCCGTGAACAGGCCCTTCAGTACCTTCACCGACTCCTCGAGACGAGCGATGCGTACTCCCGGTCGGTCGTATACCAGCCCGGCTTGGTCGTAGTCGGTGCGCATCCAGCCCGCACCAATCGCCATCACGAACCTTCCGCCCGACAACACGTCGAGGGTGGCGGCCTCCTTGGCCAGAATCGCCGGATGCCGGTAGTCGTTGGCCAATACCAGCGGCTGCAACTCGATGGTGGAGGTGGCTTCGGCGACAGCAGCGAGGGCGATCATCGGTGCGTACTGGTTGTCGAGATGGTCAGGCAGACCGAAGGCCGCGTAACCGAGATCTTCCGCTTTTCGGGCCGACTCGATGAGATCGGTGGCACTGGGAAGACCGGTGGCTTGGACGCTGAATCTGAATGGTCGGGTCATGGGGCGACCGTAGCCGAGACGATTGTGCCAGTTGTTCCGTCGACCATCAGCTCTGCGCCGGAATCGAACCGCCGACCACCGAGCATGATGTGGTCGGACCCGACTCCGAGGCCGCCGACCGACACGACCGCGGGAACACCCGCCGACCGAGCGACCACCGCGGCATGACACTCCGGTCCCCCGAGCACGGTGAGTACCGCGGCCGATCCCACCATTGCCTCGACATCGGCCGGCGAGGCCTCAACCAGAGCCAGGACCACGCTGTGGCCAAGATCGATAGCTTCGAGGGCCTCGTCGACACTGGTCGTCAACCGACCCGTGGCAGAGCCGGCAGCGGCCGGGCGACCGCGTCCGATGATCGCCCCCCCGAACGGTACGACAGCGGAAGACTCCACTCCAGAAACAGCAAGCTGGCGAAATTGCAAGTACCACAATTTGCCTGATGCGATGACGAACTCGACTTCGACCGGTCCACCCGACTCGTGATCAAGAGACGCTAGATCCGACCTCAGCCGACTCAGTACGGCGGGACAGCGGCCATCGATCTCATCGAGCGGTGCGACCGGCACCTCACCCGCCATCACACGGTCGCCGCTGACACCCCAGGCGAAAGACCCGGTGGCGTGACGCCACCCGGTGATGAGATCCCGGCTGGCAGCAGCTCCCGCTCCCGACAAGTCGTCGACCGTGGGGTCGAGTTGGACCTGAACCACAACCGCAGTTGGAGGCACCGCATCGAGGCCCAATGCCGCCGCGATAGCGGTTGCTCTACTGCTGCCGGCGGACGCCGCCACCGAGCGCACCGCTTCGTTGATCGAACCGGGTGCCACACCGAGAATCGTCTCGAGCGCACCCGGCAAGGAGACCGCGGCACCCGATCGCACCGCCAGTCGCGGGTCATCCACCCCTTGGACCAGCCGACTCAGCGCAGGCCCCAGAGATGTCGGATCTTCGCCCTGCTCCATCTGAGTCGCGGCCTCAATGCTGATCACGAATCCCGGCGGCACATCCAATCCGGCCCGCATGAGCACCTGAAGGCCGCAGGCCTTGGCTCCGTGGATTGCCGGATCGAGATCCGGGCCAGTTGCGGTGATGTCGAGAATCGAACCGGTCACGTCGAGAGTGTGCCCCAATCCCGACCGGTCAGGTGTTTCTGGGCAGATCCTTGAACGGCATGTTCTTGTCGTAGCCCGGCTCGCGGGGTAGTCCCAGGACGCGCTCTCCGATGATGTTGCGCTGGATCTCATCGGTGCCGCCGTAGATGGCAGGACCGGGCGAGAACAGCGCCAACTCCGGCACAATTCCCCCCGAGGACTGATCGTCGGCGCCTCGGAGCATTCCGTCGGCGCCGATCACTTCGATGCCGACATCGCGGAACTGACGAAACAGTTCACTCATCGTGAGCTTGCCGATATTGCCCTCGGCGCCGGTTCGCTGGCCGGGGTCCTTGGCACGCTGCATCGAGAAGCCGTTGATCTCGATGAGGCTGTAGAGGCCGATCAGATTCTGGCGCAGCACCGGGTCGGAGATCCGACCGGACTTCGTCGCCATGTCGACCAGGCTCTGCCACAGCTTGATGCCCAGTCCCGGCACACCGCCTTCACTGGCGTGCTTCTCAATGAAGTCGGTCACCGGTCGATCGAGGGCATGTCCCTTCGGGCCGGGAGTAGCGGTGTTGGGACGCTTGCCGGCCGATCCGAGTGACGCTCGCTCGAACATGAGCGTGGTGTTGGCGACGGCCCAGCCGTTGTTGAGGCCGCCGATCAGGTAGGAGTCGGGGACTCTTGCCTCGTCGATGAAGACCTCATTGAACATGGCTCGACCGGTCATCTCGGTGAGCGGCCGAACCGAGACACCCGGCTGGTCCATATCGAAAGCGAACCAAGAGATGCCTTTGTGCTTCGGAGCGTCGGGGTCGGTGCGGGCGATGAGCATGCCTAGATCGGCCACCTGGCCGCCAGAGGTCCACACCTTCTGACCGGTGATGATCCACTCGTCGCCGTCCTTCTCGGCCTTGGTGCCGAGGCTCGCGAGGTCGGAGCCGGCGCCGGGCTCGGAGAACAATTGGCACCACCCGACCGTGCCGTCGAGGATCTCGGGCACGAACCGATCGATCTGTTCTTGGGTGCCGTGGGTGGCGATTGTGGGTGCGGCCAGCATGTAGCCGAGCCCGGACGACGGTGGCCCCATCACCTCGCGGTCGGCCATGGCGACCATCACCGCTGATGCAAGATCTCGACCCCACCCCTTTCCGCCGGCATTCTCGGGGAGAAGTGGATGCGAGTATCCGGTCGGCTGCAGCCGACTCCACCACTCGCGCACGGAGAGCCCGGGATCCCAGTTCTCGTCGAGCCACGCTTCGACCTCGGCGCGAACCTCATCAGCGGTTGGGGTGCTCATGTCCGGATCTCCTCGATCGTGGCGACTCTGGCATGTTAGCGAACGTTCACTTAATCGGACACAGCGGGCACTCTCAACTTGGGAGATTCAGCAGCCGGGCTCGTCACACGGGTGACACTCAGCCTGCAGAGTCACGTGGTCAATACCCTCATTCGACAGGGCATCGCTCAGCCGACGTACGACCATTTCGGCGTCATGGAGCTGATCGGTCTCGATCAGAAGATGAGCAGTGAGGCTGAGAGTGGCGCCGTCGAGCGCCCGGAGGTGAAGGTGATGGGCATCGCTCACCAGTTCGTCGCCCAGGAGAACCTCTCTCAACTCCTCCATGTCGACTCCCGGCGGCACTCCGTCGAGCAGAACCCGCAAGGCCGCGGATCCGAGACGAATCGCTGAGGCGGCTATCAAGACCGTCACGACGAGCGAGGCGGCCGGGTCGACCCATCCGGCATCGGTGGTGACCACCAAGAGGCCGCTCACCAGCACCACGACCGAACCGAGCGTGTCGGCCACGAGATGAAGAACAGCTCCTTGCATGTTGAGGGATCGGCCACCCGACCCATGTAGCCACTTGGCGCTGCCGGCGTTCACCACCACTCCGATCGAAGCAAGTATCGCGACGCCTGCACCATCGACAGTGGCGTCGTCACCGAAGCGACCCACGGCGCTGACCACGATGAGAACGGCGCCTGCCATGAGCAGCACAGCGTGAAGCAGACCCCCCAGCGCGTCGGCTCTGCGGAAGCCGAACGTGAACTGTCTCGAACTGGGCCTCGCAACCAGCGCGGCTACGCCCACGGCCATCAACAGCGAGGCAACATCGGAAGCCTGATGGACACTGTCGGCCAGCAGGGCCAGCGATCCAAAAGCGAGAGCACCGACAACTTGCACGACGAGCAGCACGGTGTTGGCGGCAGTCGCCCCGAACAGCGCTCCTCGCGCGGAACTGTTGGGGTGGTCGTGATCGTGCGAACTCACCTGACAAGAGTGGCCGATGGAGCCGGACGTGTCGACACTCGTAGCCCCCGACGAGCTTGAATGGCCGCTACGGTGTGCCCCCATGTCGAGCACCGCCGAACTACAAGCCCGCCCACTGAGACGGGGCGAGAAGATTCGACTGGTCGACGACATTGTCGGGCACCCGGCTGGCGACGGCGGAAAGATCGCGGTTGCCAACGGATTCGCTTGGCTCAGGTACTGGGTGAGGTTTGCCGACGGCACCAGCGTCGGACACATCGATCACTCGGCACTCGTTCGAACCAATGACTACGACCAGTTCCTGGCATCCCGCGAACTCGAGGCCCGAGAGGCCGAAACGCGGGCCGAATCGACGTCCGAGGTTGCCGGTGAGGTTGGCGACTCCGACGAAGCTCCGGCAACCGCCGGCGAAGGAGTGGTTGTCAACGGTGTCACCATCCCTCAGATCTTCCTAGATCGGGCCAAGGCCGCACGCGCACGCCTAGCGGGCTGACGATCCGACGTTCAGCGGCGAACCGTTCCCTCACGCAGGGCGTTTTCGATTTGGTCTTTTATTACTCTTCGTGAGCCTGTACTCTCCTGGTCAAGCTTGGTTGGGGAGTCTGATGCGAACGATATCCATACGTCCACGGCGCGTCGCCACAATGGCAGCCGTGACTCTCGGGACTCTTCTCGCGGGAGTTCTCAGCGGAGCAGCCGCCACTGGCGCCGTCGCGGTCGAGTCCGACGCCAACGTCTCGTGTGTCGATTTCGACCAGCAGCAAATCTGGCTCAAAGGAGCCATTCCAGAAGAACTGACCGCACCGATGAGCCTCGGCACGGTCTATGTCACATCGGTGTCGGTCGAAACCGGCGACGCCCAGCACAACGGCATCGAGATACAGCCAGGCGAGCGCGTGACAGCGTTCATCGGGACAACCGAGATCGGGACCACCAACGACATTCCCGACGACGACCCACTGTTTCGCACCCAGGTTTTCGCGGTCGACAAGCAGCTCACAGTCTCGGAAATCAGGATCGTGCACGCACCGATCATTGCCCCCGATTCTGTTGATGTCGGACAGGTGTGCGTGACCTGGCTCGCCGCACCGCCCACGACCACCACGGCAGCAGCCACCACCACAACAACCACTGCACCAACATCGACCACGGTCGCCACCACCACCACGGTCGCCGCCACCACCACAACGGTCGCCGCCACGACAACCTCCGCCTCCGCCACGACAACCTCCGCCGCCGCCACAACCACATCCGCCGCCCCGACGACCACCGTGCCCGAGACGATCATCGAGGGTCGCCAGGAGCTGGCGTTCACCGGAACGGGTCAGACCATGCTCATGTTGGTCATCGCCATTGCCCTCATCGACATCGGCTACTTGGCCTGGAGCACCACACGCGTGACGCGGCAAAGCTGAGAAACCCTCCGAAACTGATCACCATTACAAAAGGCTCGCTTTACACCAACCCAGGATGTGTTCTAGACTGCGCTCTCTGTGGTCAAACTCCCACATTCAGTGATACATGAAGGCTCGAACAGATGAAATCAGAAGACCAAGCCGCAGGAATCGAAGAGGATGCAGCCTCGGGCGACCAGCCCGAAGAAGGCGCACAGGCCGCCTTCGATCGCGCCATTTCCGCACTTCGCGACACCTTCACCACCGCTGAAACTGCGGCTGAGAAGGTCCTAGCCGCCTCGACCGCAGAGGCCAAGGCCATGCGCGCCGATCTCGATGATCGGGAATCAAAGGTGGTGAAGCGTGAGCAGCATCTCGAAGGAAGATTCGCCGAGGCCAACAAGCTCCTCGACGCCGCCGATCACCGCCACCGGCTCGCCGACGACCGCATGCGAGACGCCGACGCGGCCAGCGAACGCGCCTCTTCGGCACTCTCCACCGCGATACAGCGAGCCGACCGCCTGATCGAACAGGCCGAGTCCAAGGCCGCCGAAGCCGAGAGAGTCAAGACCTCCGACACCGACGACCGGCTCGCCGAAGCTCAGAGGGCGGCATCGGATGCCGAGGACGGAGCCAACGCCATCATCGCCCAGGCCCAGCAACGCGCCGACAAGTTGATCATCGACGCCGAGGAAAAGGCGACCCAGACCATCGAGGGCGCTCGGGTCTACAAGACCCTCCAGCTCGCCGAACTCGAGAGTCGAGAGGGTGCGGCCCGCGAACGGCTACGAAGCCTGCTCGGCACCATCGAGTCGAGCCTCATCTCCGAATCGCCGGCCACGATCGATCTCCGCGACGAAATCGACGACTCGTTCAAGGCCGCCGACGATGAGAGCCACTCCGGCGACGAGTCGGATCCCTCCGATGACGACACCGCCGATCACGAACCGGCTAGCGACGAAATGGCGGCGAGCGCGGCCTCCACCGACGACCCGTCCCGCACCGTTGTCAACGATGCTGTCCGCCGAGCATTCGATCGTTGGGCGACCGACGACAAGACCAAGAGCTGAAGCCTCCGAGACGAACCGACCAGGCTGACCTGGCCCGTTCACTGTCAACGAATCTGAGGGTCGATTCTCAGCCCGTCGGCGAATGCGGCATTGCCTGCCTCCATGCCGGCGCGATCGAAGCCGTTGGCGAGTATCGCCGGCGCCATCGACAGCGCCTCGAGCCGTCCCAGGTCATTGGCCGCCCAGATCGCTCTCAATGTCGCCTGAACCGCCAGAGGCGGTTGCGATGAAACGGCGTCAGCGATCCATTTCGCTCGCTGCCGAAGCTGGCCAGAAGTACAGACCTCGGACACCAACCCGATTCGCATAGCGGTCTGAGCCGACATGTGTTCATGGGCACCCAACAACGACAACCTGAGGACCTCGCCCAGAGGCATCCGCTGCAGCATCTTCATCGGCTCGTAGACCGCGGCCATGCCATAGGTGACATGGGGATCGAAGAATGTCGCATGCTCGGCCGATATCACAATGTCGGCCTCCGACAGCAGGTAGAAAGCTCCCCCACAGGCCATGCCATTGACGGCGCAGATCACAGGCTTCCAGAGGTCGCACGACTTCGGACCGAGATCCTCGCCCGGATCGTCATACATGAAGTCGTTGGATGTCCCGTAGAGCGTGCCGGAATCATCCAGCGCGCTGAAATCCTGGTTCCGATCGATCCCCACCGAGAACGACTTGTCGCCCGAACCAATGAGCACCACCGCCCTGACGTCGTCGTCGGAACGCAGCGACCGCCACACCGACCTGATCTCCTGCTGCATCGTCGTGTCGAACGCGTTGTGCACCTCCGGACGGTTGAGCGTCAGCCATGCGACATACCCGTCGCGTTCCAACGTGATCCTCGTGTACTCAGTCACTGGCTCACCTCTTCTGTGTCGTCTGGTCGGGTTCGGTCCATTCCGGAACCGGCATTCTGCCTCACCCAGTCACGCAATCTGACCACCGATTCTGCCACGTCGGCCTCGGAACCGGCGAAGGAGAACCTCACATAGGACAGTCCGCGGCCCGGATCGAAATCGACACCCGGAGTGGCAGCGACTCCGATTTCACTGAGCCATCGTGCGCACAAAGATTGGCTATCGGCCCCAAGATGATCGCATCGCGCCCAGACATAGAAGGCCCCGTCAGCCGGAGCGAGATCGGTGAATCCGGCCCCAGCCAAGCCTTCGACAAGCAGTTGTCGATTGACCGCGTATCGGGCAACATTGGCCGCCAGCTCCTCATGACAATCGAAGGCCGCAACTGCGGCCATCTGGGAGAGGGTCGGAGCCGCGATCGTGAGGTTCTGCGCCAGACGCTCCAGCGGAACCACAAGATCCGGAGGAGCGACCACCCACCCGAGTCTCCACCCGGTCATCGAGAAGTATTTCGAGAAACTGTTGACCACCACGGCCGAGTCGCCGTAGGCCAACACCGTCTGGGCCCGAGCCCCGTAGGTGATGCCGTGATAGATCTCGTCGCAAACCAGACGTACCTGGTGTGACTCACACCACCGGACCAGCCGGAGTAGTTCGTCGGCCCCCAACATCGTGCCCGTCGGATTCGAGGGCGATGCGAGAACGAGGCCGTCGAAAGGCAGCAACGGTTCGAGAAGCTCCGGTGATGGTTGAAACCGCGTCGCGTGATCAACCGGCAGGTCCACCACGTCTACACCGAAAGCTGCCAGCGCGTTTCGGTAGCACGGATAACCCGGGCTGGGCACTACCACGCGGTCGCCCGCATCGAAAGCGGCGAGGAACGACAACACAAACCCGCCCGACGCCCCCATCGTGATCAGAATCCGGTCCGGATCGACTCGCAGGTCGTACCAGTCGAGGTAGTGGTCGGCTATCCGACGACGCAAGGCCATGCTTCCCATGGCTGTCGTGTAACCCAGAACATCGGTGTCGATCGCTCGATGCGCCGCGTCAAGCACCCCCTTCGGCGCAGGCGACGACGGCTGCCCCACTTCGAGATGCAGCACCAAGCCTCCACTCGCGACTCTCTGCTCGGCGGCCCGCATCACCTCCATCACATGGAACGGCGGAATCCCACTTCGTTTCGACGGAATCAGCGACGAATTCATTTGACGATCATGGCATCACCGGCAGTGAACGCCGACCATCTGGGAGCTAAGGTGCGGGTCCGTGACAGTCAAAGTGTGCGGAATATGTGGGGGCTCGGGCTCGGGCAAGACCACACTCACCGATCATCTACTGGATTCTCTCGGAACAGACCAGGTTTCGGTCGTCTCCTTCGATTCCTACTATCGCGACCTGTCCAATATTTCGATGGCGGAGCGATCCGTACGCAACTACGACCATCCCGACTCCCTCGACAGCGAGCTCTTCGTATCCCATCTCGACCGACTCAGGTCGGGCCATGGCATCGACGTCCCGATCTACGATTTCGCCAGCCACACTCGGAGCGAACGCACCGAACGAGTGGAGGCCCACCACCTGGTCGTGATCGAGGGAATCCTGTTGGCGTGCTTCCCCGAAATAGCGGAACGTGTCGACATTCTGGTCTTCATCGACGTGTCGGAGGAGATCAGGCTCGAACGCCGCCTGAAACGCGACGTGGCCGAGCGCGGCCGACTTCCAGGCGATGTTCGCAGACAATTTGCCGAGACCGTCGCTCCGATGCACGACCTCTACGTGGAACCTCACAAAGGAGTAGCTGATCGCGTCGTGAGGATCGAGGAGACATATATCGAAGTTGCCACCGAGCTGTCGCAGGCCATGCTCCACGGCGCCCCCGGCTGACAATCCGATCAGGCAGCAACGAACCCCGCGACCGTCTCGACGTGAGAGGTACGCGGGAACAGGTCGACCACACTCCACCGATCGAGACGGAAACCCTTGTCGGCGAGCCTTTTGGCATCCTTGGCGAACGACGACGGATCGCAGCTGACGAGAATCACCGCTGACGGCTCGCAGCGCACCAGTGTGTTGACTCCAGAACGTCCCAGGCCCTCACGAGCAGGATCGGCGACAATCAACGAAGCAGACGAAGGGCGCCATTTCTCGATACCCACCTTCACCACCTTGGTCCCGTCGTCAGCGAGGTTGATCTTGGCGTCGGCCACCGAGTCTCGGCTGCGCTCGACCGCGGTGACCTGACGACCCTTTCCGACTGTGCCGGCAAACAGGCCGACACCGGCGTAGGCGTCGATCATTGGCCCGTCGGGGCAGAGTAATTCAGCCATCTCCGACACCTCGACCACGAGGGCGTCGGCGCCAGCAGGGCGGTTCTGGAAGAAGGAGCGGGCCGATACCCGCCAAGTGCGCCCCGCCGCCTCTTCGTGTATCCACGCCCGTCGACCATTGGCCAGCTCGTCGACGGCAACAACGCGAACATCGTCGGGCACCACCACGTCTGTGGTGGATCCGCCGATGATTACAAGTCGGTCTCCGGTGCGGGCGCCGACGCGAATCGTGACGTCGTCGGCATGGGGAAACCGGCCATCAATCAGAATCTCTTCAGCGAGAGGATCCACGGCGTCGCAACTGTCGGGAATCACCACATCGTGGGATGCCTTGATGCGGAAGCCGGCTCTTCCGTCGACAACAGCCGCTCGCACGGTGGTCCGCCCGTTGTCGCCGTCGAGTGACCGCAGGGACGGTGCCGACGCGTCGATCCCGGCGCGCGTCAGCTGATCCACAACCATCGAAGTCTTCAGCCTGAGTTGAGCCGACTTGGCGACGTGCAGCAGGTCGCAGCCGCCACACCCCTCGAGTTGATGGGCGCAGCTGACAGACACCCGATCGGCCGCGGCCTCGACCACCCGCACCACCTTCGCACGCGACCAACGACTGTCGACATGAACCAACTCAACGACAACAGTCTCCCCGGGGAGCGCACCATCGATGAACACGACCCGCCCATCGGGGCCCCGAGCCACCCCTGCTCCATCTCGAGCCGTAGCCGTCACACGTAGTTCCACACCCTGACGGTATCTGCGGCGACTTCATATGGCGTCTGCCACTGTCCCGGTAGCGCTAGGTTGCTGACAAGCGTTGGCTGGAGGTCAAGTTGCCACGAGACATCGAGATCTCACCATCGATACTGGCATCGGACTTCGCACGGCTCGGCGCCGAGTGTGCCGCACTCGGTGAAGCCGGCGCCGACCGGCTGCACTGGGATGTGATGGACGGCGTTTTCGTACCCAACCTCACCATCGGCCCCGACGTGATCGCAGCTTGTCGCCCCCACTCGGAGCTGCCATTCGAAGCGCACCTGATGGTCGTCAATCCCGACGAACTCGTCTCTCGATATGTCGAGGCCGGATGCTCCACGGTGATGGTTCACGCCGAGGCCTGCCCTCACCTCCATCGCTCCTTGGCGGGTATACGCGACCTGGGCGCCAGATCCGGCGTGGCTCTCAATCCGCACACTCCAGCCGCAGCGATACAACACGTGTTGTCCGTGCTCGATCACGTACTGGTGATGACCGTCAATCCCGGATTCGGTGGCCAGACATACATCTCGGAAACCGAACGGAAGGTCAGCGAGATCAGGGCGATGATCGACGACGGTGGCCACGAAATCGACCTCGAAGTCGACGGCGGCATCGGGGCCGACACCATCGCCGCGGCATCACGCGCCGGAGCCAACGTCTTCGTCAGCGGGTCGGCTGTGTTCGGTCATCCCCGGGGCAAGGCCGCCGCCATATCCGAATTCAGAAACCTCGCTCAACAGGCAAGGTGATCAGCGCATCTCTCCACGCTTGTGGATCACACTGTCGATGATTCCGTAGTCCTTCGCTTCCTCTGCTGTGAACCAGCGATCGCGATCGGAATCTGCCTCGATTTGCTCGACGGTCTGCCCGGTGTGGTGGGCAATCCTCTCTTGCAGCGTCTGCTTGGTGTGGGCCATTTGCTCGGCCTGGATCGCAATGTCGGATGCCTGACCCTGCACGCCACCCAGCGGCTGATGCATGAGGATTCGGGCATGAGGAAGGGCGTAGCGCTTGCCAGGGGCTCCGGCGCAGAGCAGGAACTGCCCCATCGAGGCGCCGAGTCCCATGCAGATGGTGCCGACCTCGGGTTCGATGAACTGCATCGTGTCGTAGATCGCCATGCCAGCGGTGACCGACCCGCCCGGCGAGTTGATGTAGAGCCAGATCGGCCGCTCGCTGTCCTGTCCCTCGAGGAACAGAAGTTGAGCCGTGACGTAGTTGGCGATCTCATCGTCGACCGCAGTGCCCAGGACGACGATTCGGTCCTGAAGAAGTCGGTGGAATATCTCCAACTGAGGGTTGCCGTTCAGTTGGGTCGCGTTCGTCGGCGGAATCATCGTCATAGTGCGAATGGTACCCCCCCGTCGGCCGGCAACAACGCACACCGGCCGACCATACGGCTTCGTCAAGGTCTCGCGTGGCTAGCCTGACCCGACGCCCGCGGACGTGGCGGAATTGGCATACGCGCCAGGTTTAGGTCCTGGTGCCCGAAAGGGCATGGGGGTTCAAGTCCCCCCGTCCGCACCGACAACCGTCAGCTTCTCCGCCAGCGAACGCAGGGCTCGGCCTCGATGGCTGATCGCGTGTTTGTCGGCCGGGATCATCTCCGCGAAGGTGAGCCCACCTGATTTGTCTGGCTCGAACACGCAGTCGTAACCGAAACCGCCCTCACCGCGACACTCCGCCGTGATGTGTCCCTCGACCACCCCCTCGGCACTCACCATCGAGCCATCGGGCCGCACCACCACCGCTACGGTGCGAAACCGCGCAGTGCGTAGGAGCGGAGGCACGCCGCGAAGTTCCGACAACAGGCGTTCGACGTTGTCGGAGTAGCTGGCATTGGGTCCGGCGAAACGGGCCGAGTACACACCAGGTGCCCCATCAAGTGCATCAACCTCCAGGCCGGTGTCGTCGGCAACTGCGGCGCCCCCAGAGGCCTCAGAGACCGCCTGGGCCTTCAGCAGGGCGTTTCCCGCGAGGTCGGGTGCATCCTCGACCACATCGGCGAGCCCGGCCGGTCGGGGCAGGAGAACCGCGATTCCGTTGAGCACGGCGGCAATCTCAGTCACCTTGTCGGGATTGGCGCTCGCACACACCAAGCGCAAAGGCCCGTCAGTCATCGGCTCGCGGGGCGCGCCGGTGGGGAATCGGCGAGCAAGGCCCTCTGAGCCGAAGTGATCGTCTCGATTCCTCCGGCCGCGAGATCGAGTAGTTCACCGAGTTGGCCACGGCTGAACGCGGCGCCCTCAGCGGTTCCCTGAACCTCGACGAACTCTCCCGAGCCGGTCATCACCACGTTGAAGTCGACCTCGGCGGTCGAGTCTTCCGGGTAGGGAAGATCCAAGAGCGCCTCGCCTCCGACGATACCCACCGACACGGCCGAGCAATCGTCGACAATCGGATGGGCCGGCAACTCCCCCGACTGGACAAGACGGCTGCACGCATCGTGAAGCGCCACGTAGGCGCCGCAGATCGAAGCGGTGCGGGTTCCTCCATCGGCCTGCAGGACATCGCAGTCGAGAATGATCTGGCGTTCGCCGAGCGCCTCTAGGTCGATGATCGCTCTCAGAGAGCGACCGATCAGCCGCTGGATCTCTTGGCTACGTCCCGACGTGCGGCGGCGGACCCGCTCCGGAGAAGATCCCGGAAGCATCGAATACTCGGCGGTGACCCAACCCTTGCCGGTGTTTCGAAGCCAACGCGGAGTTCCCTCCTCGAGAGAGGCGGTGCATAGAACACGGGTGTCGCCGAACACCGCCAGGACCGATCCGGCGGCCATCGTCGTGTAGTCACGCTGGAAACTGAACGGGCGCAACTCATCGGCTCGGCGGCCGTCGAATCGTGAGGTCATGGATCTCCAAATTGGGTAACTCGGTTTGCGGAATTCAGACTTCGAACGTTGTTCCCGGCACCGCCAGGGCAACCTCGCCCCCGAAGGCCTCCATGGCCTCCGCCTGGTGAGCCTGGCGGTCACTTCCCGGAGGAATATGGGTGATCGCCAGACGACCAACTCCGGCCTCGCGGGCCGACAGGCCCGCCTGGCGTGCACTCGAATGAGGAACACCGTCGTTCTCACGGCTGCTCAACATGCTGGCCTCACATATCGCCAAATCGATGTCGGAGCCGAGTTCGGCCACCGACCAACCGGCTGCCGTGTCGGAACTGAACGCGAAGGATCGGCCGTCGACATCGACCCGCGATGCGAGTGTCTCGACCGAATGGTCGGTGCGACTGAAACGCCAATCCTGATCGCCGAGCCGAAGTGTCGAGGAGGAATCGATGACCGTCCATTCGATCGGATCAGGAGCGTTGTTGCTCGGCACATGAACCGACGCGTCCATTTCGCGGGTGCGGGCAGTGCCATACACGGGGAGTCGATCCACCGGGCAGAACCAGGTGAGCACGTTGCGTAGTACCGGCAACTCGAGCCAGTGATCGGGATGGCAATGACTCATGACGACGGCCGTCAGCTCCGAAGGATCGATTTCGCTCTGAAGCGGGCCGAGGGTTCCCGGACCGCAGTCCAACAGCACCGCGGCACCTGGACTTCTCACGAGAAAGCCCGTGCACGGATTGTCGACCGACGCGTAGGTCCCCGATGACCCCAGGACTGTGACCCGCAGAGCGGCCGTCACGGAGCGGCCCAGGAGTGGGACTCGACGTGGGTCATCTCAGGACCGAGCAAACGCCCACCGAGCGACGCAAACGATTCGGCGTCACCGCTCGACACGAACCGACGCGATCCAGCCGACGAGGGTCCGCGGGTCGTACCGAACTCATCGAGCAGCCTCTTCACTTCGAATGCCGTCTCGTCAGCGGACGACACCAACACCACATCTCGCCCCATCACCTCACCGATGGTACGGGCAAGAAACGGATAGTGGGTGCAGCCCAGAAGCAGGCTGTCGACCCTTGCGTCGCGAACCGGGGCCAGTAGCCGCTGCGCCAGGACCTTGACCTGATCGGACTCGGTGTCGCCCCGTTCGACGAACTCCACGAACCCTGGGCACGCCTGGCTGGTTAGATCGACCTCACCGGCCATTTCAGCCGCGGCCATCCGATAGGCCCCACTGGCGATCGTCCCCACCGTGCCTATGACCCCCACCCGTCCCGATGCCGTGACCTTCAACAGAGAACGCAGGCCCGGCTCGAGAACGCCAACCACCGGCACGTCGACCATCGACCGAAGCTCGTCCAGCGCGACCGCCGAAGCCGTATTGCAGGCAACCACAATCATCTTCGGCTGGTGCTTCTCAATCAGCCATCTGGTGATCTCAGCCGAGTATTCCTGCACCGCGCGGCGATCACGGGACCCGTACGGGTAGCGGGCGGTGTCACCGAAATAGACCAGGTTTTCCGTCGGAAGCAGATCGATAACCGCGCGGGCCACGGTCAGACCCCCGAACCCCGAATCGAACATGGCGATCGGCTGATCGCGACGATCGGAAGCTGTCATCGAACGAAGGCTAGTTTGATCAGCGCTCTTCTTTGAAGGTGACGTGCTTGCGAACAACCGGATCGTATTTCTTGATCTCGATGCGTTCGCGGGTGTTGGCCTTGTTCTTGGTGGTCACGTAGGTGTAACCGGTGCCCGCCGTGGAACGAAGCTTGATGATCGGACGCTTGTCGCTTGACATGGCAGGACCTCAGATCTTCTGGCCGTTACGGCGCATCTCGGCGACAATGCTCTCGATACCACGCTTGTCGATCGTTTTGATGCCCTTGGTGCTGACATTGAGAGTGATCCAGCGTTTCTCGGAATCCAAGTAGAAGCGCTTGCGCTGCACATTGGGATTCCAGCGACGCGACGAACGGCGATGCGAATGAGAAAGCTGCTTACCGAAATGGGGCTTCTTCCCTGTGACTTGGCAGACCTTCGACATCGTGGATGCTCCTGAGCGAATCCTAGAATCTTGGTTGACGCGACGGCGCCACACCGACTCGAAATGGTAACAGTGCCACCGCGATCCTCCACCCCGTGAAGGGTGGCTACCCTCAACTGCGTGAACGATTCCGAGCAACGTGTCGATGTCGTCCTCCTGGCAGCCCCACGAGGGTTCTGCGCCGGCGTGGAGATGGCCATCAAGGCGCTCGCTTGGATGGTCCGAACATTCGAACCGCCCGTCTACTGCTACCACGAAATTGTCCACAATCAGATCGTGGTCCAGAGGTTCGAGAATGTCGGTGTCGTGTTCGTCGACGACATAGCGGAGGTCCCCGAGGGAATGCCCATCATGTTGTCGGCCCACGGCTCGGCCCCGGAAGTGGTCGCCGAGGCCCGCGAGCGCGGCGGTTGTGTCATCGACGCGGTGTGCCCGCTGGTGACCAAGGTCCACCACGAAGTGAAGACACGGGCCGGCAAGGGCTACCAGATCGTCTACGTGGGACACGAAGGGCACGAGGAAGCGGTGGGAACCATGGCCGTTGCCCCCGGGGCGATCCACCGGGTGGAGTCGCCCAAGGAGGTCGATGGGCTACCCGACATCGAGGGGCCGGTCGCGGTACTCGCCCAGACCACCCTGTCGCACCGGGAATGGTCGGGCGTCCTTGATGCCACACGGAAGCGGTTTCCCGAGGTCTGGGAGCCGGGGCGATCCGACCTGTGCTTCGCCACTACCAACCGGCAGTCCGCTCTTATGGAAATCGCTCCGCGATGCGACGCGATGGTGGTGATCGGTTCGGCAAACTCCTCCAACACCAAAGCACTTTCCTCTCTGGCATCGGAAGCGGGATGCCCGCGTGTGTTCCGGGTCAACGGCGCCGACGAACTCCCCGACGACCTCAGCGGTGTAGTCGGCGTCACCGCCGGGGCATCAGCCCCCGAGGATCTCGTACGGGAGGTGATCCAGCGACTCGACCCCAAGAACGGGGTAGACGAGATTCACGTCACGTCCGAAGACGAGTACTTCCCTCCACCCCGCGACCTTCGCGAGATGCTCTCGAGCACTACTCCGGCCGAGTCAGATGGAGAGGTCACACTCGACGATCGCAACATCGGCGCCAGCGACGTTCTCAAGTCGCTTGCCGCTCAGGGCTCCGCTCGAGACGCCGTCACCGGAGAGGCCGGCGGTGGCTGAGACCTCCACGACAACAGACAAACCCGTCGGAACTGCACTACTGGTCGGACTCTCGACAGCAGTGAGTTTGGGGCTCTACGCCTCCATTCATCAGCCAACCGGCCGCGCCTTGTCGACGATCGGTTTCACATCGACCATCACAATGAAGAACTGGCTCACGACCACTGCACTCCTCCTGTTGTTGGTCCAGGGCGTGATGTCGATACGAGCACAGGGGACTCTGTTCACGGCCCACCCCCAATCGACTCGGCAGAACGACGTCCACCAACTGATCGGCACCGTCGCCTTCGCACTCACGTTGCCGGTGGTCTTCCACTGCGTGTGGTCGCTCGGATACCAGACACCCACGCTCAGGGTCGGGTTGCATTCAGCTGCCGGCTGTGCCGTCTACGGCGCCTGGGCTGCGACTGCCCTCATGCCGTGGCACGATCAAGAGCGCCGCTGGATCAGGCCGACGGTCGGGGCCGTGCTAGCCGGCGCCTTCGTCACCACTTGGTGGTCGGGTGCCCTCTGGTACTTCACGAGTGTGTCCTGGTCGATCTGACATGACTCTCCGTGGGATCATCGGCGTGTTGCGGTGGCTGGTCGGGGTGGCCGCGGCCGCGGCTGTGGTCATGTTGTTCACGTTGCGCGGTGGAACGTCACAGTCCGACACGCCCGATGCTCACTTGATCGCCGACGGCGCCGAGGTCTACGCCCAGCACTGTCAGATCTGCCACGGGTCCGACGGACTGGGTGGCACCGGACCGGCACTGTCTGGATCCGTAGCGGAACGCTTCCCCGACCCTTCAGAGCAGAAGGCCGTCATTCTCGTTGGGAGATCGGCGATGCCGGAGTTCGGCACACGCCTCGACGATCACCAGATCGAAGCGGTGATCGAGTTCACCCGCTACGGATTCTGAGAACCGGCCGGCTGCTCATCACCGGCAAGAATCCTGGCCTCAACGAATAGATCGCTCAGTTCCTCGAACAGACGGTCACTCAATTCGGCGACGGCCCGACGCGGCACTCGGCCGTTGACCTTCTCGGGCGGCAATATCGGCTCACCGATGACCACCACGACCTTGGCCGGGCGGGGTACCGACGAACCAAGCGGCAACGCCTTGGTCGTGCCACCCAGGCCGACCGGCACTATCGGGACCCCGACACGAGAAGCCACAAACGCCGGACCGTCGTGGAGGTCTTCCCTTCTCAGCCGGGGTCCCTCCTGACGGGTGCCCTCGGGAAACATCACGAGGGGCTCCCCCAGTTTGAGAACGTCGGCCGCGGCCCGCAGAGCAGTCCGGTCGACCGAGTCACGCTCCACCGGAAATCCACCCATGATCGTCAGGAAAGCTCCCAAAGGACGCGAATTCCAGAGGCTCTCCTTGCCCATGAACCGGAGCCGCTTGGAAGTCATCACACCGACTATCGGCGTGTCGATGAAGCTGCGGTGACTCGCCGACAAGATGAACGGCCCGTCAGGAAGATTGTGCTGTCCCTCGACCCGAAGTCGAAACAACAGCTTCACCGGGATGTAGACCGTCACCCAGAACACGCGGTAGAGCGCACGGCCGAGAATCGTCTGGCGACTTCTCGACAGCGTCTCGCTCTTCTGAGAGCCGTAGGTGGGCTCCTCAGGCATCTGCGTTCTCGTTCGTGTCGTCGGAGGTGTCGGTCAGCAGTGACACGACCCGCGCCACCACTCCATCAATGCCAAGCCCGGTGGTGTCGAGCACCACCGCATCGCCGGCCTCGACCATCGGGTCGGCCGACCGGTTGGAATCGAGAGCATCTCGGCGGGCCAGATCGGCGGCGACCGTCTCATAGTCGAGGTCGGTGACCTCCTTGGCCCTCCGTCTGGCTCTCTCGGCGGGATCGGCCGTGAGATACACCTTCAGCTCGGCGTCCGGAAACACCACGGTGCCGATATCGCGACCCTCGAGCACCCCGCCACCCCTCTCACGAGCCCATTCACGCTGCCGCGACACCAGCTCTGATCGAACCGCCGGGTTGGCCGCAACTTCGCTGACCGCGCGGGTCACCTCCGGGCCACGAATCTCGAGAGTGGCATCGACCCCGTCGACGGTCACCTCATCGAGGCCAACCCTCAGATCGATGGAGCGTGCGATTCTCGAAGCGACGTCGGGGTCGCCCGGGTCTCCGCCCGAACGCAACACCGCGAACGTGACAGCCCGGTACATGGCTCCTGTGTCGAGGTATTGGAGACCGAGACGCTTCGCCAAAGCGCGTGCCACGGTCGATTTGCCCGACCCTGCCGGACCGTCGATGGCAATCACACGCATGGGCAACCATCCTTCCGAACTCTCATCGCATCTGATCGAGCGCGTCGAAGTATCCGCGAAAAGTCTTGTCGACACAACCGGGATCACCGATCTCGACGCCCGGGACCATCAATCCGATCAACGCAAACGACATCGCCATTCGGTGGTCCTCGTAGGTATCGATCGTCGCTCCATGGGGCATTCCCGCTGGCCGGACCACGAAGCCGTCGTCTCTGACCTCGGCGTCCACACCGCAACGGCGGAGTTGCTCGACCGGGCCGGCGATTCGGTCGCTCTCCTTGCCCCGCACGAATCCGATTCCCGTCACTGTCGTGGGGCCCTCGGCGAACGCCGCCACCGCCGCCAGCGTCGGAGCCGTGTCCGAGATGTGCCGCATGTCGATCTCGATGCCATGAAGCTCGCGGCCGACAACCTCGGTGTAGTCAGCTCCGACCGTCACATCGGCTCCCATGCGCCGCAGCGCGTCGACGAAACCGAGATCTCCCTGCAGCGACGACACGCCGAGCCCATCGACTCGAACTCGACCCTTGGCCATCGCAGCCGCGGCAAGGAAGTAGGACGCAGCCGACGCGTCGGGTTCAACCAGATAACGATCGAGCGATCGATAACCGCCCCCAACCTGTCGGGTGCGTGCATCGATCTGCTCAACCGTGGCACCGAAGGACTCCATTACCGCCGCGGTCATGTCGATATACGGGAGCGACACCGGCTCGGTGGACAGTTCGACCCGAAGCCCCTTGACCGCGCCCGCCAGCATGAGACCCGAAACGAACTGGCTGGATATGTCGCCGGGCAGCGAAACCGATTCACCGCTCATCGGACCCGTCACTCGAAGAGGCAAATGGCCCGACTCGACCATCGATTCGACTCTGACTCCGAGCGACACGAGAGCGTCGACCAGATCCTCCATGGGACGGGACCTGAGTTGAGGATGGCCGTCGATCAACACAGGCGCAGACCCGAGAGCAGCGAGCGGAGTCAGAAAGCGCCCGGTTGTACCCGACTGCCGAGCATCGACATTGGTCTCAGTGGCCGACAGTTCGCCGCCACACCCGTCCACCGTCATCTCCCCTACCGCGGCATCGATGATGACTCCGACGCCAAGGCTTCTCAAGGCTGACGCCATCGCCTCCGTGTCGTCGGCAACGAGCGCACCGACGAGGGTGGACGTGCCACCGGCCAGTGATGCGGCCACCAGGGCCCGGTTGGTGATGCTCTTGGAGCCCGGGATCGCCACCGTGGTATCTGGTGGCCTCGGTAGTGGAACGATCGGCAGCGGGTCTCTCATGGCCTCAATCAGTCGAGAGGGCGGGCCGATGGCCGATATCCGACGGCCATGAGACCACCGACTATGCGCTCGGACATGGCGGTGTCGACCAGGATCACGACAACACCCCGTGGACCCTCACTCGAATGGGCGATCTCCAAGTCGTAGATGTTGACATCGAGGTCGGACGCGAGGGTCGCGATTGCCGCAATCTCTCCCTGCTGATCACGAACCGGGATCCGAATCTCCGAGACGTCCTCCGGTATCGGAGCGGTGGTGGGCAAGTTGCGCCTAGCGGTTCGGGCCGCGGTCAGGTGAGCCAGCAGTTGGGCCTGATCGCCGTCGGACACCACCTCACGCAAACCTGAGAGTTCGCTCACCAGTTCATCGAGAACGTCGACAATCGCCACGCTGTTCTCGGCACAGATGTCGGGCCATATGGCCGGATGACCCGCCGCCACCCGGGTCATGTCGCGGAAGCCACCAGCGGCCAATCGCAACAGTGCTCGGTGTTCGGTGGCCCGACCATCGGCCAGACGCATCAAGGTGGCCGCCGTGAGATGCGGAACATGTGACACCACGGCAACCAGCGAATCGTGTCTGTCGGGAGCCATGACCATCACTTGAGCACCAAACCCGGTGACCACGTCGCGAACGTACTTCAGGTTCTCGTCGGCAGTGGTCGGCGACGGGGTAAGAACCCAACGCGCTCCCCGAAAGAGGTCGGGGGACGCACCATCGACGCCGTCTTGTTCGCTCCCCGCCATTGGATGACCCGGCACGAAGCGAGGGTCGCTGATCGCGGCAGCCACCGGAGCCTTCACGCCCCCCACATCGGTCACGACGACCGCACCAGCGTCGAGCGATCGTTGAACCGCTTCAGGGATCGATCTCACCGGCGTCGCCACGACCGCCAGATCACACTGACTGTGGTCGCCTATCTCGTCGACAACCCCGAGCTCGAGAGCACGCTCCGCCCGCACCGGATCGGATTCCACCCCGATGACGCGCCAGCCACCCTCACGGAGCGCCATACCGATGGATCCACCAATCAGCCCCACCCCGACAATTGATGCGATTGGAGGGGTCGTGTTCACGCTCGCCGATGCTATCGGTCGGTGCTCGCCGCCGATGCGATTTCCAGACCCCGCACCTCTTCGGAGGTCAATTCACGCCACTCACCCGGGGCCAACTGATGATCCGAAAGCGGACCGATGCGGATACGGACCAGTCGAACGACCGGGTGACCGACGGTCTCACACATTCTCCGAACCTGACGATTTCGGCCTTCGTGAATCACGATCTTCAACAGGCTCGACTCCACCGCGGTCACCCGTGCCGGAGCGGTCAGTCCGTCGTCCAACTCGACTCCGTCCCGTAGCTGCCTCACCGCCGATCTCGAAACCTCACCTTCGACCTCGACGAGATACTCCTTGTCGACACCATGAGAAGGGTGGGTCAGATGGTGGGCCAAGTCGCCGTCGTTGGTCAGCAACAACAGCCCCTCCGTGTCGGCATCGAGCCTTCCGACAGGAAACACCCGCGGCGTACGGGGCACCATGTCGACCACGGTCGGACGACCTTCGGGATCAGATGCAGTGGTGATCACTCCGGCCGGCTTGTTGAGCACGAAATGCACCAGATCGGACTTCACCCCCAGCGGGGCTCCATCGACCTCGACATTGCAAGTCTCCGGATCAACCCGTCGACCGAGCACCGCGACCTCCCCGTCGACGGTCACCCGACCGGCCGCGATCATGTCGTCGCACACTCTTCTGCTACCGAAACCACGCCGAGCCAGGACCTTCTGAAGGCGAATCTGATCTTCGCTCACTCTGTGGTGCCCCCGTCGTCGATTCCGTTACTCTCGTCGGCGTCGTCGTCGACCACTCTCAACCCGCGCTCGAGCGCCTCCACGACGTCGACGCCGGGGAAGAACACTCCCAGCGGCGGAAGATCACCAATGGACTCCAGACCGAGCCTCTCGAGGAACGTGGGGGTCGTGCCATACAGCACGGCCTGTCCCGGGCCCGGGTCGCGGGCTACTTCGTCGACATAGCCCCGCTGTTGCAAGGTTCGCATCACCCCATCGACATTGACTCCTCGTATCGCCGAGATCTGGTTTCTCGAGACCGGCTGCTTGTAGGCAACAACCGCGAGGGTCTCGAGTGCGGCGGCCGACAATCTCGACGACTGTCCCTCCAGCACGTATCTCTCGACATATGGCGCCTGAGTGACCGAGGTCTGGTACCGGTAGCCGCCGGCCACGTTCGAAAGCACGAATCCACGCCCATCGGCTTCGTACTCAGCAGCCAGGGTCGTGCACACCTCTTCGATTTCCGCCACCGAGGTTCCGACCAGTCTGGATAGCAGCTCGGCAGGAAGAGGGTCTTCAGCTACGAGCAGGATCGCTTCGACCGCAGGCGTGACATGTTCGGCAACCACAGCTCAGCCCTCGTAGGCGTCGACGGCCAATTCACCGACGGTCAGATCGGCACCGCCGGTCCAGACCACATTGATTTCGCCGAACGATCGCCCCTGTTCGAGATCGACGGCCCCCTGCTTGAACAGTTCGAGGATCGCGAGAAACCGGACCACCACTTCGATGCGGTCGACCAGGTCCGCTGTGAGTTCCCGGAAAGTGATTCGTCTCACCCGGGGAAGCTCATCGAGCATTTCGTCGACTGCCTCGGCCACCGTGACCTTCAACGGGGTCAAATGGGAGAGATCGACTCTCACCACGGGCTTCGGGGCGATGGCCACGAGATAGGCGTCGCGTAGGTCGTCGGGGGACACGCGATCGAGAAGGTCGGGGGCCAATCCGATGAATCGGTCTTCGTTGGGTCCGACCCGGCGGGCGTATGACCTCGCCGCCTCGGCCGACAGCTTCCTCAGCACCAGCGCCGCGTCCTTGAATGTCTTGCATTCGACCAGTCGGGCGAGAAGGAGATCGCGCTCCTCCCAGAGACCGAACTCATCGTCGAGGTCGACCTCGCGGTCCTCGGGGAGAAGCCGTCGTACCTTCAATTCGACCAAGGTGGCGGCTATGAGCAGAAACTCCGTTGCCACCTCTAGATCGAAGTGCTCCATCCGGTCGAGTTCGGACAGGTAGGCATCGACGATGTCGGAGAGTTTCACCTCGTAGAGATCGACCTGCTCGCGCAGTATCAGGTGCAGCAGAAGGTCGAACGGACCCTCGAACACAGGAGTGTGAACCTCGTAAGGCATAGCGTGACCCTAGACGGCCCAACAGCTGTCGCGACGCTCCCAAACAATGGTTCACACCGCTCGGAGCCCGTCGGCGTACGCTGCGTCCTCATGACCCGCGTCTTCTCTGGTATCCAGCCAACCGGCGAACTCCACTTGGGCAACCACCTCGGGGCCGTTCGCAACTGGGTGCGGATGCAACACGAGACCGATGCCGTGTTCTGCGTCGTCGATCTCCATGCTCTCACCATGCCGAAAACCCCCGGCGAGGTCAGGTCCGCCACGCTGCACCTCTCGCAATTGCTGCTGGCATCGGGGCTCGATCCAGAACTCTGCATCCTCTTTGTCCAGAGCCATGTCCGCGAACACACCGAATGCGCATGGCTCATGGAGTGCAACGTCTCCTTCGGCGAGCTGAGTCGCATGACACAATTCAAGGAGAAGTCCGAGAGACAGAGGTTCATCTCGTCGGGACTCTTCACGTATCCGGCGCTGCAGGCTGCCGACATCCTCCTCTACGACACGAACGAGGTTCCCGTAGGCGACGATCAGCGCCAGCACATCGAGGTCACGCGCGATATCGCCGAGCGATTCAACTCCCGCTACGGACCCACCTTCGTTCTTCCCGAAGCGGTCATCCCTGCCGCAGGAGCGAGGGTCATGGATCTTCAGCACCCCACCAACAAGATGTCGAAGTCGGCCGATTCCCCTCAAGGAACGGTGGGCGTGCTCGACGAACCGACGGCCATCGAGAAGAAGTTCAAGCGTGCGGTCACCGACAATGACAACGAGGTTCGCTACGACCCCGACTCAAAGCCCGGCGTCAGCAATCTCTTGTCGATATTCGCTGCTGCCACCGGAGGCGACCCGAACGAGCTGGCCTCCGGCTACACGCAGTACGGCCGTCTGAAGGTCGACACGGCCGAGGCCGTGATCGAAATGCTGACACCCATTCAGCAACGTTTCGCCGAACTCGAGGCCGACCCGGCTGAGACCGCGAGGCTTCTCGCCGTCGGGGCCGACAAGGCCCGGGAGATCGCGTCGGCGACCATTTCTCGGGCCAAGGCCAACATCGGGATCCTCGAGGGCTGAGTCGACCGACGCTTCACGCGTCGTCGACCTCACAAAGAACCTCGGCGAGGCGGCGATCGATCGTCCACTCATCGGGCGGCAGATGATGCTCACGTGCCCACGTCGAGGCGAAGGGATCGCTGCCCGCCATCTCCAGCATGTCGCCACCGAGATCGGGGTGACGGAGGTAGAGGCCGACGCTTCGAGTGAATCCGCGACTCTTCTGCCACAGTCTCGCGGTGTCGGCGCCGGCCACAGCGGCCGACATCGTCGCCACGACCCGGCCCCACGTGCGCAGCCCACTGTCGAGCTTTCCGATGTCGTGGAGGAGTGCCGCCGCCAGAATCGGCTTCGTGGCTTCATCCCCAAGGCGGCTTTCGACAGTTCGTGCCACCAACACCGAATGGCGACGATCGGGGCCGTACATTCGCACCCATAGGCGATACTCCGACTCGCTGAGCACCGACTCGACCCAGGCACGATTGCGCTCACGAGGGCCGCCGGGCAGAAGCGAACCGAAAAACCGCTTCACGAGATGCCGTTTGGTGCCCATCACGTTGCCGTCGCTCGTGGATGGGCCGATCGGTACACAGCCAGCAGATGCTCGGTGGTCACCCTCGTATAGATCTGCGTGGTGGAGATGGAAACATGGCCGAGCAACTCCTGGACCGTGCGGATATCGGCGCCATGATCAAGCATGTGGGTTGCACAGGAATGTCGCAACACGTGAGGGGTCAGCTCATCCCCGAGCCCAACAGCACGGCCCCTGAGCCTGACCACTCCCCATACGCCCTGTCGACTGAGACGACCGCCACGCTGATTGAGAAACACCGCCTCGGCATCGTCGCGCCTGGCCCATCGCTCGGGCTCCATCAGCGGACGCCCACCCGAATCGAACCAGTGCGCCAACGCCTGCGCTGCCGACCTACCAATCGGGACGATGCGCTCCCTCGAGCCCTTCCCCATGACCCGCATCAGCCCGTCGTTGAGATCGACATCGCCCAGAGACAGCCCGACCAACTCCGAGATCCGAGCACCCGTGCCGTAGAGCGTCTCGAGAATCGCTCGGTCGCGTCGATCGGCGGGGGCGCCACCACCAACCCCTTCGATCAGGGAGGTGATCTGATCGACGGTCAGCGCCTTGGGTAGACCACGAGGGACCCTGGGCATCTCGACATCGGCGGTGGGATCGTCGGGACGCATCTCCTCTGCCACCATGAAGCGGTGCAGTCCACGAACCGCGGCGAGCGTGCGGGTGATCGACGACTTGGCCAACCCCTCACCCTGGAGGACGTGAATGAAAGCGATCACATCGTCGGCGACGGCATCATTCTCATCGTGTCGACGGCGACGCAGATGAACGCTCCAGCGAGCCAGATCGCGGCGATAGGCGCTCATCGTGTTGGGCGATCGGCCCCTCTCGACTGCCAACCAGGTCAGGAAGTCGTCTACCTCGGGCGGCGGACCATCGATGTCCGATGTCGCCGACGCAGACATTCAACGACCCAGGTGTCGCAAGGCCGCGAGTAATCCGATGATGGTCTTGGAATCCTCGATTCGACCATCGGCCACCGCTTTTTCGATCTCATCGAGATGCAGACGCTCGATGGTCATATGCGACTCCTCGGGTCCTTGAGGATTGGCGGCAACCGGCACCAGGTCAGTGGCGAGATAGACGTAGGAGTACTCGTCGCTGAAGCCGACCGAGTTGAAGAAGCGCGACAACTCGACAAGATGATCGGTGGTGAATCCGACCTCCTCTTCCAATTCGCGTAGCGCCGCGACCTCGGGCGGTTCACCCTCCACGTCGCGCTTCCCGGCCGGAATCTCGAGGATCTCACGATCGGCTGCGGCCCGGTACTGGCGGACGAGAACGACATCGTCGCCCTCAATGGGAACCACGGCCACCGCACCGGGATGCCGCACTATGTCGCGTCGGATCGTGTCGCCCTCGGGAGTCAGGAATTCGCCGTCGACCACGCTGATCACATGGCCCTGATGAATCTGGGTCTCCGCGACGAAGCTGAATTCGCCGTTTGGCTTCGCAACGGAGGATTTGTTCACGAACCCGCTGGTTTGGTGAGTTCGCCTTCCGCAATCTCACCAAGCCCGAGGCGAGGGTTGCGGCCTTCGGCTCGTTGCAGTGCACTGGCGACGAATTCCCGGAACAAGGGGGCCGGACGGTCGGGCCGACTCTTGAACTCGGGATGGGCTTGTGTGCCGACCCAGAACGGGTGTCCGTCCAGTTCGATGAACTCAACCAGACGGCCATCGGGAGACTCGCCGGACAACACCAGGTCGCTGTCCTCGAACCGGCTTCGGTAGGCCGGGTTGAATTCATATCGATGCCGATGACGCTCTGAAACGACCTCCTCGCCGTAGGCACGCGCCACCTGTGAACCCGGCTTCAGCTTGGCCCAGTAGGCGCCGAGCCGCATCGTGCCACCCATGTCGGTGACATCTCGCTGACTTTCCATCAGGTCGATCACCGGATGAGGGCTCCGCGGATCGAATTCGGAGGAGTTGGCTCCGGTGAGCCCGAGTTCGTTTCGAGCGAATTCGATGGTCATCACCTGCATACCGAGGCACAGACCCAGACAGGGGATGTTCGCTTCACGAGAATGAGCCGCGGCGGCGATCTTGCCCTCGACTCCGCGTTCGCCGAAGCCGCCCGGAATCACGATTCCGTCGAGGTCGCGGAGACGCCCCTCCGCCAGCATGCCCTCCAACTCTTCGGCCTGAATCCATTCGAGCTGAATGTCGGCCCCGTGATGGATGCCGGCGTGATTGAGCGACTCGACAACCGAAAGGTAGGCGTCGGGAAGACTGACATATTTGCCGATCAGACCGATTCGCACTGGGGTGGAGGCCGCTTCGACTCTCGCCACCAAGGCTTCCCACTCGGTGATGTCGACCGGATGATCGCCGAGCCCGAGAACATCGCAAACCACCCGGTCGAGTCCCTCCTCGTGAAGCACCAGTGGGATTTCGTAGAGCGACTTGGCATCGGCGGCGTTGACCACGGCGTTGATCGGAACGTCGCACAGGTTGGAGATCTTGCGCTTCAGATCCGATGAGAGCGGCGCCTCGCTCCGGCAGATGATCGCATCGGGCTGGATTCCGCGACTGCGTAATTCGGTGACCGAGTGCTGCGTCGGCTTGGTCTTCTGTTCGCCGGATGGACCAAGGAATGGCACCAACGTCACGTGGATGTAGAACACGTTTTCGCGACCAATGTCGAGCCGGAACTGTCGGATCGCCTCGAGGAACGGAAGAATCTCGATATCGCCGACGGTGCCGCCGACCTCGGTGATGATGACATCGACATCGTCGCTCACCAAACGACTGATCCGACGCTTGATCTCGTTGGTGATGTGGGGAATCACCTGCACGGTCTTGCCGAGATAGTCGCCGCGGCGTTCGGCCGCGATCACCGCCGAGTAGATCGAGCCGGTGGTGGCGTTGGAGTCCTGGGTGAGATTCTCATCGACGAACCGTTCGTAGTGGCCGAGGTCGAGATCGGTCTCGCCGCCATCGTCGGTGACGAACACCTCGCCGTGTTCGAAGGGGTTCATGGTGCCCGGATCGACGTTGAGGTAGGGGTCGAGCTTCTGCATTATGACCCTCAGGCCACGGGCCTTCAGGAGTCGTCCGAGCGAGGATCCACTCAGTCCTTTGCCAAGGCCACTGACCACACCACCGGTCACGAAGATATGTTTCGTCATCGGGAAGCCACCGTACCCGCGAGAGGGCGACGTGGCGCGAACGTCTCGAAATGCCTGCTCAGCAACAACTCAGCGTCCCCGCACCGATCGGCCCACGTCCAGCAATTCCTGGGCGTGATCTCGGGCTGCGCTCGAGTCGGGGGAACCCGACAGCATTCTCGAGAGCTCGACCACACGTTCATCGTCTCGGAGCATTCTGGCCGCGCTCACGGACACGCCCTCGGACTCGGTCTTGGTGACGACCGCGTGGTGATCGGCAAACGCCGCGACCTGGGCCAGATGCGTGACCACCAGAATCTGGTGATCGGAGGTGAGCTCGGCCAAGCTCGCTCCCACCTTGTTGGCGGCCTCTCCGCCGACTCCGGCATCGACCTCGTCGAACACCAACGTGGGAGGGCCGGCCGAGAGGACCAGCCGCAGCGCGAGCATGGCTCGAGCCAACTCGCCGCCAGACGCGACCTTGGCCAGTGGCTGCGGCAGATGTCCGGCGTTGGCCGACAGGCGGAAGGTGACTTCTTCTCCGGCCTCGCCCTCGACCGCTATTTCGAGCTGCGCGCCCGACATCGCCAGATCGTGGAGGTGGGATTCGACGGCCAGGGCCAGCAGAGGAGCTGCCTCGAGTCGGGCGGTCCGGACCAGCGACCTAGCCTCGGCGAGGTCGCTGACTATCTCATCGCGCCGGGAGTCGAGATCGGCGGCCCGCTGATCGTGAGCCTCGAGTTCGGCCAAACGCTCACTCGTGTCGGCGGCGTAGGTCATCACCTCGGCGAGAGAATCGCCGTATTTTCGCCGCATGTCCTTCAGATGGGCACGACGCACGCGGATCTCATCGAGCCTCTCGGGATTCTCCTCGATGGAATCGACGCTGAGACGAGCGGCCTCGGCAGCATCGGCCAGCTCTGCCGCCAGCCCATGAACTCTCTCGGACAGGTCGACCAGCGCAGACCTCCCCTGAAGCTGCGCTAGGGCCCTCGCCAGGCCATCGCCGACCGGACCGTCGGAACCCAACAGCTCGGCGATCTTCGTGGCGGCTTCCAGATGACCGGCGGCATCCCCCAGCACGCTCTCCTCATCGTCGAGTCGCTGATCCTCCTCGGGGTCGTCGATCGATGCCGTCTCGATTTCGTTGATCTGGTAGCGCAGAAGATCGATCTCTCGGTTTCGGGCCCGAGTGTCGCCGCCGAGCTCGGCCAGAGCCGCCTCGGTGGCCCGGAGATCGTCGAGCAAGGCCTCGAGCCTCGACGTATCGACGCTTCCGAACAGATCCAGAGATGCCCGCTGCACCGCCGGCTTCAGCAACGACTGGTGGGCATGTTGGCCGTGCAGATCGATCAGATCGGTACCCAACTCGCTCAGTGCAGCCACCGTCGCCAATTGGCGGTCGATGTAGACACGTGAGCGGCCGTCGCGCGGTATCACCCGTCGGACGACTATCTCGGAATCTCCCAATACGAACCGGCCCTGAATCTCGGCCTCTGTGGCCCCCGGCCGCACCAGCGAAGCGTCGGCTCGTCCGCCGGTGAGGAGATCAATCGCCCCCACCACCAACGTCTTGCCGGCGCCGGTCTCTCCAGTGACGACGGTCATCCCCTGGCCGAGGGTGAGGGAAATCTCGTCGATGACCCCGAGGTCGCGAACCATCAGCTCGGTCAGCATCGGGATTCTTCAATCATGATTTCAGCGGTCATTGAGTCCGAACTTTGCCTTCAACACCCGATGAAAACGACGGGCCCCGAAGGTAACCAGGTGGGCAGAACAGGGAGCCTCAGTGCACTCGACGGAGTCACCATCGGCTAGAACGCCGATCCTACGACCGTCCACTGACACCGAAGCCGGGCGATGCCCCTCAACGGTCAGGCGAATGCTGGTGGAGGGAGCCAGAACCAACGAACGATCGAACAGCATGTGAGGTGACACCGGCGTCAGCAGAAGCGACCGGTGCATCGGTGCGATTATCGGACCACGAACGGAGAACGCATAGGCCGTACTCCCGGTGGGGGTGGCCACGATGAGGCCATCGGCCGCATAGACGGTAAAGAACTCATCGTCGAACTCGACCCCGAGCCTGATCGTGTTGGCTTCCGCCGACCTCTCGATCACGGCCTCATTGAGAGCCAAGTGAGACGTACGTCTTCCATCGACAGCGGTTGTGACAGTCGTCTGAACCAGCATCCGCCGTTCGATGTCGTGCTCCCCGGCCAGGGTCCTCTCGACCGCCGATCGGGCATCGTCGGGACGCACCTCGGTGAGATAGCCCAATTGTCCGAAGTCGACCCCGAGAATGGGCACTTCGGAAGCACCGGTCAGCTCGACCGCTCTCAGAATCGAGCCGTCGCCGCCGAGAGTCACGACCAGGTCGAGGTCGTCCGAGAGGACCGCGTCGCCGACGCAGTACTGCCCCAGCCCAGTGATGTCGGAATCGTCGTCCGGGATCCTCACCTCATGACCCTGATCGACCAGCCACGCGGTGAGCTCACGGGCATGGACCGCAGCCGACTCCCGGCCGAGATGGACGATGAGCGCAACCGATGCCATCAGAGTTCCTCCGCTTCACGAACTGCCATTGCGCAGTGTTTCGCCGGGTCGTTGCCGGTGGATACGCCAACCCGCGCCTGCACCAGGAACTCGACGTTGCCTTCACCACCTGTGATCGGAGAAACCATGGCCCCCATGATGGCCGCTCCAGCGTCCTCGAGTGATGAACAAACACGAACCATCGTCTCCAACCACACCGACGGGTCGGTGATCACGCCGCTCCCACGGTCGGCCTGGGCCTTGCTGGCCTCGAATTGAGGCTTCACCAACAACACCATCTGGCCCACGGTGCCGGTCAGCAAAATCAACGATCGAGTGACAGTGCGAAGCGAGATGAACGACAAGTCGGCCACCACCAGGTCGCCGGGACCTCCAATGGAAGCCACGTCGACATCGCGGACGTTGGTGCGCTCGTGCACAGCCACCCGCGGATCAGCGCGAATGCGTTCATGGAGCTGGTTGCGCCCGACATCGATCGCCACCACCTCGGCGGCGCCGCGCTGCAGGACACAATCGGTGAATCCCCCGGTGGAGGACCCCACATCGATGACCCTCCACCCGTGGGGATCGACACCGAACCGATCGAGTGCCGCGTCGAGCTTGAGGCCACCTCGTGAAACGAATCGTGAGGGTGGTGCCATCACCACCACCGCCTCGCCCGAGCCAACCAAACGGCCCGCGTTGGTGGCCGGAGCGCCACCAACGGTCACTCTTCCCTGCTCTATCAGCGACTCTGCCTCGCGACCGTCGGCCGCTAGACCGCGACGAACGAGCTCACGATCAAGAGCCCGTCGACGACTCACCGCTATCACCTTCAGCCGCATCCAGGCTGGCGACGACCATCGAGAGCAGGTCGTCGGCAATCAAATCGGGCTCCGGGACCACCGGGAGATCCTCCGCTGTCACCACGCCCGACAGAACCAAACCGAAGTCGTATCCGACCGATTGGGCGAAGAGCCCATCGGTGTCGGGCCGGTCGCCGACCATCAGCCCGACCGACCCGAGATGATCGCGAACCAATGCCGCTATCGCATCGTGGGGCTTGCCCGCCACAACCGGATCGACGCCACTTGCCGTGGCGATCGACGCCACCAGCGCTCCATTGCCGGGAAGCAATCCGTCGGCGTCCGGGAAGGTCGGATCGTCGTTGGTCGCGATGAATCGAGCCCCACCTCGGATCGCCCGCATTGCCAAGGTCATGTGGTCGTAATCGAAGTCGGTCCGGATACCGACCACCACCGCGTCGGCCTGACCCGATGTCACCAGCTCGACACCTCGATCATCGAGCGCGCCGACAAGGCCCTCCGATCCCACCGCCAGTATCCGTTCGCCGGGATCAACCAGCGTCGCGGCCGCCATGGCGGCCGTGATCACGAGATGTTCGGTGTCGTCGATTCCGTGTTGCGCCAACTTCTTCGCCACTTGGGCCGGTGTGCGTAGAGCAGAGTTGGTGACGAACGCGATCGGGACGTCGGCGCGGCGCAAACGCTCGACCGCCTCCGGGGCGCCCGGAACGGTTTGGTCACCACGCCAGATGACCCCGTCGAGGTCGAGCGCCCAAGCGGTCAGTCGACTTGCCACGTATGTTGACTGCGGAGCACGGATTCGAGGTCTCCCTCACCCTTTTCGGCCCGTGCCCTGGCGACCTGGCCGTCGAGTTCGTGACCGTACTCAGGTCGTTCGACCTCACGGAACACACCCATTGGTGTGGGTGAGCTCATGTCGAGGGCCAGCCGCGACAACGCGAACGCCACCGATGGGTCGGGCTCCGACTCGTTGTGCACGACCAGCGCGTCGAGACCGACATCGGCCACCTCGACGATCGAAGCCACACCGCGGTCGATCACCACTCCGTGTTCGCCCTCAGCGCCGAACCGAACCGGCTCGCCGTGGCGGAGTTCGATGATCATCTCGGCGCGGGCGTCCCGCTTGGTGATTTCGTTGTAGGCACCGTTGTTGAACACATTGCAGTTCTGGTAGATCTCGACCAGACCAGAACCCTTGTGTTCGTGGGCTTTGCGCATCATCTCCATCATGTGCTTGCGGTCGAGGTCGTGGGTTCGGGCCACGAACGACGCCTCGGCGCCCAGAGCCAAAGAGATGGGATTGAAGGGGTGATCGATCGAGCCCATCGGAGAGGATTTGGTGACCTTGCCCTCTTCGCTGGTTGGAGAATACTGGCCCTTGGTCAGACCGTAGATCCGATTGTTGAACAGCAGGATCGTGAGATTGATGTTGCGTCTCAGAGCGTGAATCAAGTGATTGCCACCGATCGAGAGCATGTCGCCGTCTCCTCCGACGACCCACACATCGAGATCACGACGGGCCAGAGCCAGACCACTGGCGATCGCGGGCGACCGGCCGTGGATGCTGTGGATCCCGTAGGTGTTCATGTAGTACGGGAACCGGGCGGCGCAACCGATACCGGAAATGAAGACGGTGTCTTCTCGACGGTTGCCGAACTCGGGCAACAACATCTGGATTGCGGTGAGGATGCCGTAGTCGCCACATCCCGGGCACCAGCGGACCTCTTGGTCGCTCACCCAATCCTTCTTGGTGGTCAATTCGACATCAGTCATTGACGGCCTCCTCGATCCTCTCGACGAGTTCAGCGGGCGTGAACGGTTGTCCCGTGATCTTGGAGATCGACTTGGCGTCGACCAGGAAGTCGGCCCGGATCAGGCGAGCCAATTGGCCGAGGTTCATCTCCGGAACGATCACCTGGTCGAACGACTTCAGGAGTTCGCCCAGATTGGGCGGGAACGGATTTAGATGTCTCAGATGTATGTGGGCCACCTTGGCCCCCTTGCGGCGCATTCGGCCAACTGCAGCGGTGATCGGCCCGTAGGTGGAGCCCCAACCGACGACCACGATGTCGCCGTCGGCATCTCCCTTCGGCTCGATCTCCGGGATCGAATCGGCGATCTTGGCAATGTGGGCCGCCCTGGTTCGCACCATGTATTCATGGTTGGCAGGGTCGTAGCTGATGTTGCCGGTGATGTCCTTCTCGATGCCACCAACTCGATGGGCGAGTCCGGTTGTGCCCGGAAGGATCCAGGGCCGCGAGAGGGTGTCGTCACGCAGGTAGGGAAGGAACTCCTCTTCACCATCTTCGTTGACGTGGTTGGGGCCCTCCAGGAACTCGACATGGATCTCGGGCAGATCGTCAACGTTGGGGAGCTTCCAAGGCTCGGTGCCGTTGCCCAGATACCCATCGGACAACAAGATGACCGGCGTGCGGTACTCGACGGCGATTCTGGTGGCCTCGATGGCAGCGAAGAAGCAGTCGGCCGGCGTGTTGGCGCAGACAACCGGAAGCGGGGCCTCTCCGTGCCGACCGTAGAAAGCCATCAGCAGGTCGGATGCCTCTGTCTTGGTGGGCAGGCCCGTTGACGGTCCGCCTCGCTGGACGTCGACGATCACCAACGGTATTTCGAGGCTCACCGCCAGACCGATCGTCTCGGACTTGAGTGCCAAACCGGGACCGCTGGTGGTGGTCAAGCCAATGTGGCCGCCGTAGGACGCTCCGAGCGCCGCTCCCACCGCCGCTATCTCGTCCTCGGCCTGGAAGGTTCGGACACCGAAGTTTCGGTGTTTCGCCAGTTCGTGGAGTATGTCGCTCGCCGGGGTGATGGGATATGAACCGAGAAACAGCGGCAGTCCGGCCTGCTTCGATGCCGCAAGAAGTCCCCAGGACAGAGCCGTATTGCCATTGATATTGGTGTACGTGCCAGCCGGCAGAACCGCCGGCCGAACGATCCGACGACTCGCCCAGAGGTCGGCGTTCTCGGCGAAGACATTGCCGGCGCGAAACGCTGCCTCGTTGGCCGCGATCACTAGATCCTTGCCCTTGAACTTGCTCTGGATCCAGTCGACCGTGGGGTCGGTAGGCCGCGAGTAGAGCCATGAGACCATCCCGAGAGCGAAGAAGTTCTTCGATCGTTCGGCGTCGCGCGGCTTGACCCCGAGCTCCTTGCAGGCCTCTTTGGTCATGTCGGTCATCGCTGCCGATATCACCGAGTAGCCGGCCAGAGAATCATCTTCGAGAGGGTTGGATTCGTAGCCGGCCTTCTGGAGATTCCGCTCATCGAACGCGTCGGTGTTGATGATGATCGTGCCGTGTTCTTCGAGCTTGGGGAGCTCGCCCATCAGTGCCGCCGGGTTCATCGCAACGAGCACGCTGGGAGAGTCGCCCGGGGTGCTGATGTCGTGGTCGGCGATGTGCACCTGGAACGCCGATACGCCCGCGAGGGTGCCAGCAGGGGCCCGGATTTCAGCGGGGTACTCGGGCAGGGTCGCCAAGTCGTTCCCGAACATGGCGCTTGCCGCGGTGAACCGGTCGCCGGCCAGCTGCATACCGTCACCGGAATCGCCGGCGAATCGAACGATGATGCGTTCGACTTCCTGAATCTCTGACGTCCGCTCGTCGGTGTCTGTCACGAGAATCTCCTTGTCCGACGTAATCTGCGTCGTTTGGCCGGGTCACGATAACCGCGCCACAGCAGTCCTTGGGGACATGCAGGCATCAATCCTGCCAAAGGTCCCAGTTCGATCTGTTTGTTGGTCGGGGCCGACACGACTCGGTGGCCTTCTCCTGGACCGGTGGGCCTGCTCAGGCGACCGTGATCGACGGGTCGAGATAGACATCCTGAATGGCGTTCAGGAGCTCGACTCCTTCGGCCATCGGACGCTGAAATGCCTTCCGTCCACTGATGAGGCCAGTGCCACCCGCCCGCTTGTTGACCACCGCCGTGGTGACCGCTTCGGCCAGGTCGGTTGCTCCCGATGAGGCGCCGCCACTGTTGATGAGGCCGATCCTGCCCATGTAGCAATTGGCTACCTGATATCGGCAGAGATCGATCGGGTGGTCGGAGCTGAGTTCGTCGTAGACGAGATCGTGGGTCTTGCCGAATCCGACCGCTCGATAGCCGCCGTTGTTGGTCGGCAGCTTCTGCTTGATGATGTCGGCCTCGAGCGTGACACCCAGGTGGTTGGCCTGACCAGTGAGGTCGGCAGCTGCGTGGTAGTCGGTGCCGTCGGCCTTGAACCCCGGGTTGCGGAGGTAGCACCAGAGAACGGTGAACATGCCGAGTTCGTGAGCTCGGGCGAACGCCTGCGCTACCTCTTGAATCTGGCGGTTGCTCTCTTCGGAACCGAAGTAGATGGTGGCTCCGACACCGGCCGCGCCGAGGTCGAGCGCCTGATCGACGCTGCCAAACATGATCTGGTCGAACGTCTCGGGGTAGGTCACCAGTTCGTTGTGGTTGATCTTGACGATGAACGGAATCTTGTGGGCGTAGCGACGCGACGCCATCGCCAAGACCCCGAATGTGGAGGCGACCGCGTTGCAGCCGCCCTCCATCGCCAACTCAACGATTCGCAGCGGGTCGAAATATTCGGGATTGGGCGCGAACGATGCTCCAGCCGAGTGCTCGACTCCCTGATCAACCGGAAGAATCGACACATACCCGGAATCGCCGAGACGCCCATTCGAAAACAACGCCTGGAGGTTGCGAAGAACCTGCGGGGAGCGGTCGCTCTGGAGGAAGGTGCGATCTATGAAATCCGGCCCGGGAAGGGTCAGCGCCCCTCGAGGGATGGTGGTGCTCTCATGTCCCAGCAATGACTCGGCCGAATCGCCGAGCAGGCTTTCGATGTCCACGGTAGGTAACTCCTGGGGGAGGTCGGGCCGGCCTCTCGCCGACGCCGCCTACCGTACTCATCCCAAGCCCCATAAGTCGCCATCAGGGCCGGTTCAATTCGGACGCACGATCGATACAAACCTGCACCGCCTTCACCGCCCGAGGTGAGCCGGCCCTTACCACCAGGCTCGCCTCTACCTCGGTTCGACTCTGGGTGGAGCCGCCGGCTCGAAAAAAGCGTCGGCGGACGCACCCGACCGCCACGACTTCATCGCCCGATTCGAGACCGGGCGGTCGCGAAGGGTCGATCCAGACGACCGGAACTGATCGGCGATTGCCGTCGGAATCGGTTGCGGTGATCTCATAGCTCACCATCTCCGAACCCGATGGAAGACTCCGGCGACGCGGCGGACTCGAAAGCGATCCGCGAATGATCGCCATGTTCAGTCCGGACACATTCTTCTCTAACTCGTTCACAATTGACTCCCTCTTCTGCTCGACTGATCGAGTGCAGGTCAGGGGGGAAGTCGTTGAGGACCGTACCGACGGGGTACGACACCGTCGGCTGATTCAGCCAGTGATCAGTTCAGTGAACGAACTCGGGCCGTCACGTCGGCGAGATCCGGATCGTGGTTGGCAATCCATGTGAACAACTGGCGCGCCCTCGGATTGCGGCCGACCCGTTCGTAGAGATCAGCCAGGGCGTAGGCCCGCCGAAGGTGATGCGGACGGGGCTTCTTCGGGAGCCGCCAGCCGTCCTCGAGCACCCGGATCGCTCCGGGTACGTCTCCTTGATCGGCTCGTGCTCCGGCCAACACGATACGGCCCTCGTTCATCAGCGCCGAACTGGGCGATGTCTCACCGAGTTCGATCCACAGTTCCTCCACGTCGGCCCAGTGGCCCAGGGCGCGGTGGCAATCGGCCAGGACCGGGTGTTGCTCGGTTGACCCACTCAGTTCACGGAACGACTCAAGCTGAGTGACCGCTTCCTTCCAGCGCCCCATTCGGTACATCGAGAGACCGAGAAGCTCCCGGCTCTCCGGGAGGGTCGGCGCCTCCTTGACCATCGGGATGAGAACCTTCCGACACTCATCGAAGCGCTCCGATTCGAATGCCTTTCCGGCGTCCTTCAGCCGGCGAGAGAGCCGACGGGCTCGCTGGTCGCCAACCATTCGCCGAAGGCTGACCTCGGGCGCAACAACCGCGACCGGCCGACCCGGCAGCGGCTTGCGCTCACGCACGGTTGCCCGACGCGACCTCTTCACCGCCTTGTCGGCGGAACGACGAAGATCGTCGCCGTCGGGGAGATTGCGCTCGGGCGTCGGAGGTATTGTCCTGCCGGAACCATCGGGAGACTCGGCCTCGGCGCCTCGGCGGGAATCCTTCTCACCACGACCGGGCTTTCCATCGGAACGACCGTCGTCAAACGGCACCGGGCGTGGTTCATTCAGACCGCCGGCGCCACGTCGAGCCACGCGTCCCCATTTGGCTGGTCCGGCCAATCCCTCGTTGGGATCGGGCCGACCGCGCTTCGGGCGTGAATCGCCGTCGCGTCGTCCACCGGATCCACCTCGACTCGATCTCTCCTCGGACACAGTTCCCGATTCTAGCCCGGCCGCCTTCGGTGTCCCCCTGAGATCACGTCTGCCTTGGGCCAAAACGTCGAAGGGCCCCGCAGATGCGGGGCCCTTCGTTGAGAAATCCGGCGGCGTCCTACTCTCCCAGGGCGTGACCGCCCAAGTACCATCGGCGCTGGCAGGCTTAACTTCCGTGTTCGGAATGGGAACGGGTGTGACCCTGTCGCTATCGCCACCGAAACCTGTTGTCAGA
>JAJCXX010000046.1 GCA_029263195.1 Acidimicrobiales bacterium | reverse complement strand
AGAAGACCGTCGTGTCGTGGTGGACACACCGTGAACGAGCGATGGTGTTCGCTCTTCGCTCGTGGCGCCAAGCCATGAAAGAGGCGTCTCTCACCCACGACGGCAACATCACCTTCGCCGCCCACATCGGCAACGCCCGTCGCCGAAAGTCACGGGTCAAAGACGACAAGGGCCGACCGCTGTTCACGATCAGCAAGAACAGACCCGGATCACCACTCAAGATCGACCTCGCCATGGCGGGCTGCCTGTCCTGGGAGGCCCGTCTCGACGCCATCACCGCCGGCGCCCTCGAGGTCAAGCGCCGCCGCACGGCGAGTTTCTGAAAGAGGTGCTCAGTGCCAAGTGACGAATCAACTGCTCGGCGTTGGCTCCAGCAGCTCGAGCAGAAACTCAGGGCACGGAATCGTGCCATCAAGACCACCGATGACTACTACGAAGGCCGCCACAAGCTCACCTTCCAGTCGGAACGGTTCAAGAAGATATTCGGTGGCCTGTTCGACGAATTCGCCGACAACTGGTGCGAGCTCGTCGTTGACGCCGCCGAGGAACGGCTCAACATCACCGGGTTTCGATTCGGAGACAGCCCCGACGCCGACGAGATGGCTGCCCGCATCTGGCAGACCAACCAACTCGATGCGCAGTCGCATCTCGCGCACACCGAAGCTCTGATCGCCGGCGAGTCCGCAGTGATGGTGTGGCCCTCGACGACAGAGTCCGGCATCGCCACGATCACAGTCGAACATCCGACCCAGGTGTTCGTCGCGACCGATTCAGCCAACCCGATGCGGCGGCTTGCAGCGCTCAAGATGTGGACCGACGAATGGACGGGCGATCACTTCTCGACCATCTACCTCAACGACACGATCTGGAAATTCAAACAGTCAGCGTTGCGGGCCTCGGCCGCCGAGGCATCGACACCAGCGGCGTCGATGCGGGTGGCGCGACGAGAGTTCGGACCAACACTCGCGTCGAACTGGCAACGCCGAGAGGTCGAAGGCGAGAAGTGGCCGCTACCCAATCCTGTCAAGGTGGTGCCGATCGTTCCGCTGGTCAACCGGCCCCGGATGCTCAAAGCAGGCGTGTCAGAGATCCGCAACGTCATCCCTGTCCAGAACCTCGTCAACAAGATGATCGCCGACATGGTTGTCGCATCCGAGCTCGGGGCAATGCCCGGACGTTGGGCCACTGGTTACCAGCTCGAATCAGACCCCGAGACCGGCGAGGTTCTCGAACCCAAGATCTCCGACTATCTCAACAAGCTGTTCATCAACGAAGACGAGAAGGGCCAGTTCGGCCAGTTCAGACAGGCGGACCTGGGCGGGTTCGTGAAGACGATCGAGATGGGCATCCAGCACATCGCATCTCAGTCCCGCACCCCGCCGCACTACTTCTACCTGCGCGGCGAGTTCCCCTCCGGCGAGTCGATCAAGTCCGCAGAGACGGGCCTGGTCGCCAAGGTTCGCCGCAAGCAACGGCCGTTCGGTGAGTCGTGGGAAGAGGTCATGAGGCTTGCGTTTGCGGCTTCGGGTGATTCCGAGAAGGCCGAAGTGGTCGAGGCAGAGACGATTTGGTCCGATCCAGAATCACGTTCAGAGTCCGAGCACATCGACGCTCTGATGAAGCTCAAGTCGCTTGGCGTTCCGTTGGCGCAGCTCTGGGAGGACGCCGGCTACACCCCTCAGCAGATCTCAAGATTCGAAGCGATGATCGCCAAGGAGCAGCTCCTCGGGCTCACCGCCGATGACGACCTCGAAGCTCTGCTTGCCGGTCCCGCCATCGACTCTCCGGACCTCGAGTAGTGGACCGGTTTCTGCTCGCCTATCAGACATCGCTTTTCCGGCTGCGGCGCCGAACCGCCGCCGCGGCCGTGATTGCCTGGGATCGTCTCGGAGCATGGAACCAAGTCGATGCCGACCGGTTCGTCGACATGGTCACCCCGGTCGTGGCCGCATCCCAGACTCAAGCTGTGGCGTTGACCGACGCCTACCTGTCGACCCGGCTCGGTGAACAGCCAGTCGGCCTCGACACCAACCGACTCATCGGAGCGGCAGCGCGCCGGGGAACCGAACCATCGGTCGTGTACCAACGGCCGTTCATTCAGATGTGGCAAGGCCTCGGAGAGCACAAGGAATGGGCCGCTCTTACCGACGGGGCCCGACACCGGATCGCCATGGCGGTCCGCACCGATGTACAACTCGCTGCCCGCGGCGCGGCCAACCAGCGGATCTCCGGTGATCAACGAATCGTCGGATACCGACGAGTTCTCACAGGACTCGAGTCGTGCGGATTCTGCGCAGTGGCCACAACCCAGCGTTACGGCCGCGGCCAGCTCCTGCCTCTACATCCCGGTTGTGACTGCACGGTGGAACCCATCATCGGCGATTCGGACCCGGGGAGAGTGATCAACCGTCAACGCCTCGACGCCCTCTACGCCGAGGTCGACGGCAGCACCGACCGCACGAAGCTGTCGCACATCACGGTCGACAGCGACGGCCGGCCAGTGCTGCCAGATGTCGTGACGATCGATCACGGAGAACTCGGCCCGACGCTCGCCGATGCGGCCCACAACAACACGACTCTCTAGCGCCGACGGCGGGCGCCCAACCGCCGGCAACTCCCAACGGAGGAACACCAGCTATGCGAACAGACCGAACCTGGCTCTCTCTTGACCGACACCAGGACCCTCCGGCACCACCGGACCCACCCGCACCACCGCCGGCACCGCCAGCGCCACCGACACCGCCGGACCCTTCAGACCCGCCGCGCTCGTTCGATCAGAGCCAGGTCGATCGGATCGTTCAGGACCGCCTCGCTCGTGAGCGTGAGAAGTACGTCGGGTTCGACGACCTCAAGGCCAAGGCCGAGAAGTTCGACGAGATCGAGGCAGCCAACCAGACCGAACTCGAGAAGGCGACCGCCAGAGCCGACGCCGCGGAGGCAGAACGCGACAAGTCGGCTGCCACGCTTACCGAACGCCAACGAGCCGACGCCGTCATGGGTGTTGCCCGCGAAGCGAAGTTCATCGACCCGGCGCAGGCCTACGCCCTGATCGACCGGTCCAAGCTCACATTCGACGACAGCGGTGCGCCGACCAACGCAGACGAGTTGGTCAAGGCCCTCGCCGAGGCATCGCCGCACCTCGTCGGCACGCCACCTCCCCCTCCACCCGGAGATCCCGATGGAGGACCGAAGGTCGATCCGCCCAAATCAGATTTCTCGACCGCATCCCAGACCGACTTCGCGAAAGGGCTGGAAGCCCACGGTCTTCGGCCTCGGTCGTGATCTCAATCACCGTCCACCTCGACCAGGAGGGCGGGCATACCTCGATCAACGTCGAGGGACACGAATACCACGCCGAATCCGGACGCGTTTGCGCGGCTGTCACGGCGGTAACCAACGCCTGCATCCTCGGTCTCGAGGCCATATCGGCGGCTCACCCCACCCTTGCCAGCATCGAAATCCATACGGAGGACCACTGATGCGCAATCTCCAAACCATCCACCGTCCGTGGTTCGCTCTCAGCCGCCACGACATCCGCTCCACGCTTCCTGCAGCCCTGCAGGGAATCATGCAGGACGGGCTTCTCGACCGGACGTTCCAGGACGCCCTCGTCCCGGAGTTCCTGTTCCCTGCCGTCGCGACATCAAGGCCGTGGAACGCCA
>JAJCXX010000045.1 GCA_029263195.1 Acidimicrobiales bacterium | reverse complement strand
GAGAAGCCGCCTGCTCGTTCACACTTCGGACGTCCCCTCGTCAAGGAGGGCGTCGAGGCGTGACAAAGACCGATGCCAACCCGGCGATGCCGGTGTTTCGCGACGACTATGTGCTGCAAGAAGTCGATGCTGCCTGGCTCTCCAAGGCGGTCAAGCCGAAGCAGTTCATCCATATCGACCAATCCGAGTGCATCATGTGCGAGGGCTGCGTCGACATCTGTCCTTGGAAGTGCATCTTCATGGTGCGTCCCGATGTGATCGATGAAGCTGTCGGCACCGAGCTTCCGGGAGACGATCCCAACGACCACGTAATTTTCATGATCGACGACGATGTCTGCACTCGCTGCGCATTGTGTGTCGATCGTTGTCCGACAGGTGTGATCATTCTGGGTAAAGTCGGCGATCCGTCGGCTGACGGGGATGCTCACCAACGAAGCAATGCTCATGGCTACGGATACGGAATGCGTCTCGGCTGAGGTCGAGAGCATGCAGGAGGAATGGTCGGTTTATGGCCACCGAAATCGATGACGAAGTGAAGAAACCGATGCCCCAGCGGGTCCAGGATCAGATGTCGCAGCTTGGCGACTCGATTCAGGGATCTCAGGCATGGAGTTCGATCTTCCGCCCGGGTTCGATTTTCCGGAAGGGCTACACAGACAGCCCGAGGAATCGCTCCTACGTGATCATGAACAGCGTGCTGTATCACCTCCACCCGGTGAAGGTGAAGCGCCACGCGGTGAAGGTGAGCTACACGCTGTGTCTCGGCGGGTTGAGCTTCTTCTTGTTCATTCTGCTCACGGTCACAGGAATCTTCCTGATGTTCTTCTACCGCCCGACCGCGGCCGCGGCATGGACCGACATTCAGACGCTCCAGACGTCGGTGACCTTTGGCCTGTTGGTACGAAACATGCACAGATGGGCGGCTCACCTGATGGTGCTCACCGTCTTTCTCCACATGGCTCGGGTCTTCTACCACGGTGCCTACAAGCCGCCGCGTGAGTTCAACTGGGTCATCGGTGTAGTGCTTCTCACCCTCACGCTGCTTCTCTCCTTCACCGGTTATCTGCTGCCCTGGGATCAGTTGGCCCTGTGGGCGGTGACCGTCGGCACCAACATGATGGGGTTCACGCCGGTGTTCGGATCCCAAGTTCGATTCGTGTTGCTCGGCGGCACGGAAATCGGTACTGATACGTTGCTTCGCTGGTACGTGCTCCACGTCCTGATGCTCCCGTTCGTGATCGTCATTTTCATGGCGATTCACTTCTGGCGGGTTCGCAAGGACGGCGGAATCTCGGGACCGCTCTAGGCCTGGTGTTTGAGGAGATCTGTAGATGACCGAGATTCCAGAGCACCTTCGCAAGCGGGCCGAGGCCGCACGTGCCAAGGCCGCGGAAACCCCAGCGGCCGAGGAGCCTGCCGCCCAAGAGTCGGAGGCCGCTTCGAAGATTCCTGCCCACCTTCTCGAACGCTCGAAGGCCGCCAAGGCCAAGGCGGCCGGTGGTGGAGAAGAGTCCGGCGGTTCGGCCGTGGCCACCGCCGCCCCCGCGGGAGCTCCACCCGTTGCCCCCGACGGACCGCCGCTGGTGTCGGGACCTGACGGCCACACCCAGAGACTTCTCACCGTCGTCAAGTCGGGTTCGATTCAAGACGTCAAGGCCAAGCCGGTCGACAAGGTCCACACTTGGCCTCATCTGCTGGTGATCGAGTTCGTGGCGGCCTTGTTCATCACGGCGTTCACCGTGATCTTCTCCGTCTTCGTCAACGCTCCACTGCTCGAGTTGGCCAATTTCAACAAGACGCCCAACCCTTCGAAGGCCCCTTGGTACTTCCTCGGATTGCAGGAACTCCTCACGATGTTCCATCCGATGGTCGCCGGGGTGACCATTCCAGGGATGGGCATCTTCCTCCTGATGCTTGCTCCATACATGGACAAGAACCCGTCTCACAAACCCGAAGACCGAAAGTTCGCCATCTCTCTCATGACCATTCACATGATGTTCTGGGCGGTTCTGGTGATCATTGGTTCGTTCTTCCGAGGCCCGGGATTCAACTTCGTGTTCCCGTGGCAAGCCGGCCTGTTCTTCGAACTCTGATGCCGACCGACCAACCCGCTCTCGTTCGCCCCGTAGGTGACACCACAATGAAGATGACCATCGGAGGTAGACCATGATCGTCGTCGTAGTAGTCGCCGGGGTGGCTCTGGCCGCAATCTCCCTATTCGCTGTCGTGCGCAGCCGACAGACCGAAGGTGCCGTCGGAGTGCTCTCCCGCGAAACCAAGAACCGCGACATCACCAGCTCCAACCTCGGGGAAGAATCCGAGCTCACCGGTAAACAGGTCGAGAAGGCCGTGGCGCTCGAGCGTAGAAACGCTTCCCGCGAGCTCGTTCTGGCCGCGAAGGGATCGCCCCCGGCGCCCTTCGTTCCGGCTGACCCCGAGACTCTTGGGGTCACTCGTCGGCAATTCTTCAATCGCAGCATCGTGTTGATGTTCGGACTCGGAATCTCGGGATTCGGAGCGGCCAGCGTCGCCTTCCTTTGGCCCCAGGTAGCAGGTGGGTTCGGTTCGAAGATCCAAGTCGGCTTGATTTCGTCGCTGCTGGCGGAGATCCGGGCCGGCAATGGTTTCCTCTACAAGGCCGAAGGCCGCATGTGGCTCACCGAGTATCCCAACGCCGCCATCGAAAAGGCGGCTGTCACCTACTCGCCCGGTGAGCTGTCGGGAATGCTGGCCGGACGCGACCTCGGTCTCGACGGAGGCGTCGTCGCTCTCTACCAGAAGTGTCCGCACCTTGGCTGCCGCGTGCCGGAATGTGGAACGTCCCAGTGGTTCGAATGCCCCTGCCACGGCTCGCAATACAACCAGGTAGGCGAGAAGAAGGGTGGTCCGGCTCCCCGCGGAATGGACCGCTTCACCATGAGTGTCAGTCCCGACGGATCGCTCACCGTCGATACCGGCACAATCATTCAAGGACCGCCCATCGGCACCAACACGACCGGACAAGAGGCCGAGGGGCCTCATTGCATCGGCTCGAGCGAATCGCACGGATAGTCCCGAAAGTCATCCCCGAGACCCACGAGAATCACTGATCGCGCATGCTAATCGCAGCAACTACACAACGAACCATAGGCTTCGTCATACTGGCGATCGTCTTCGCCGGTGGGCTCCTCTACCTCTACTTCAACATTCGAGGAGCCAAGGCTGAGGTTGGTTCAGAAATCGAACTGGCTGCCAACCGCGCGCCTCATCTGTCCGACGAGGAGTTGGAAGGACGTCACCTCGACCGCAGCTTGGCGGCCGGCTTGGTGCTGCTCACGGTTGTGTCCGTGTCCCTTCCCATTTACTGGCTCGGAGAGCCCGGCCGACACGATGGACTGATCGCCGACACCGATCGTGTCTTCGCCGATCGAGGCGGTGAGCTCTACACCACCGGCGCCAGCTGCGTCAGTTGTCACGGCCCCGACGGTACGGGCGGCAGTATCTCCAAGTCGTTGCTCAACTCCGAAGGTGAATTCCTGGCGCAGGTCACATGGAAAGCCCCGGCTCTCAACACGGTGCTGTCACGTCTCAGCGAAGACGAAGTTCTTCACGTTCTCAACTTCGGGCGCAACGGTGTGATGCCGGCATGGGGCGCTCCGGGCGGTGGCCCGCTCTCGGAGCAGGAGCTGGAGACGGCGATCTTCTACATGCGCAGAATCCAGATCGGCGAAGCGGCCATCCGTGCCGAGGTCTCCCAGGGAGTCCGCGACGGTGTCGCCAAGAAGCTGATCGCCGAAAGCAGCGCCGATTGGGCGATCGCCATTCGTGAAGCCGAGGACGGCGAAGCCTTGAACGCCGCCAACGCGGCCGGAGCCGACCAGTTGGAAGCGGCGATCGATCAATGGCTCGGTTCGAAGGACTCGGCGATTGCCCGGGCCGAGCAGATCGCCCTCAGCAACGACCCTGCCTTGGTAGCTCGCGTCGATGCCGCCGCTTCCGAAGCCGACAAGGCTGCGGTTCAGGCCGAGGTCGACAGCGCCGCCCTCGAGTTGCTTGCTCAGCCGGGTCTCGTTCCCGACAGCCAGATCTACCTCGACTACGGCGAAATCCTGTTCGCCAACGAGGCGGCGTCGGGCACCTACAGCTGTGCCCGCTGCCACACATTCGGATGGTCCTACGACGCGACCGCACCACGCACCATCGCCGACAATGGAACCGAAACTCCGCTGCTCACCGACTACGTCCAGGGCGGTGGATTCTTCGGTCCGAATCTCACCAACGGCACCACACTCGACGAGTTCGAGTCGGCCACCCAACACGCCGAATTCGTTACCAATGGACAGTCGATCGGTCAGCCCTACGGCAAGGGTGGTTCTGGCGGTAACGGTCAGATGCCCGGTTTCGGACCCCGTACCGACGACGACCTTGGAGTCACCTATCCGGGCCTCCTGACGTCCGAGCAGATCAACGCCATCGTTGCGTTCGAGAGGAACCTCTGATGCAGATGTTGAACGTCATCGCTGGACTTGCCTGGGACCCACAGATGCGCGGCTTCATGGCCGTACTCACCGGTGTGGTTGTCCTCATCGGCTCGGTGTGGATTCTGCTCAGCACCAACTCCGGAACCCGTCTCGGCACGCTCATCACCCTTTCGGCCTTCTTCGGATGGATGACCATCCTCGGCATCGTGTGGTGGATGTACGGCATCGGCTACAAGGGCGATCCGCCGACCTGGCAGCAGGTCGAGATCGTTGCTTCGGTCGACCAGGGCGACCTCGATCTGGCGGCCCTCGACAAAGCCAATGTGTTGAGAAGTGAGGCTCTGCCCAGTGCCTACGATCTGGTGATCGACTCCGACAACGCAGTGGCCATCGCCGAGTTCGGTCCGGTGACTCGTGAGTCGCTGCCACCCGGTGACCTGGTCGGAATGAGCGATTCCGAAATCGATCTGATTGTCGAGCAGACCCAAGCTGCTCATGAGGCCACGACACTTTCGGAGCTTGGCGCGATCGCCCCCGAGCTGATCGACGAAGACGCCGATGCCTTCGGTGGATGGCGACTGCTCACCACGGCCGAGTCGGGTGAGGAGCAGACCTCGGCCGGGGCCTTCCTCACCGAGAGCAGTGATTTTGATTTCGGTAGCACCGGTGATTTCAGGATTCTCAACGCCTACACCGTCGGCGGTAAGGAAGGCCTTCCCGACGACCCCAATCGATGGGACCGGATCTACACCCAGTTCAAGTCCGCGATCACCATCACCCACCCGACTCGCTACGGAATCATTCAGGTTCAGCGCGTCACACCCGAGTCTTTGGTCACTATTCCGGGAGAAGCACCTCCCCGGGCTATGGCCGACACATCTCAGCCGATAATCTCCGTCGTGATGGTCCGCGACCTCGGCAATCTGAGGGTCCTACCGGCGCTCGTCGCAATCGGTTCCGGTCTGATGTTCCTTGCCTTGGTCTACATGCTCCACGAGAGAGACAAGGAAGCAATGCGTAGACGAGCTGAGTTCGAAACAGAAACGACGTAGCAAATGCTGAGCCAGTATCTACCGCTGCTGGCGTTGCTCGTGATCGCCACCTTGTTTTCGGCGGTCAGCTTGGTGTTGTCGGGGGTGCTTGCGCCGCGAAACCCGACCCCGCCCAAGCTCGACGCCTACGAGTGCGGCATCGTGCCTCAACGCGACCTACCGGAACGATTTCCTGTCAGGTTCTTCCTGGTCGCGATGATCTTCATCGTTTTCGATATTGAGATCATCTTTTTCTACCCGTGGGCGGTTGCCCATCACGGTCTCGGTCTGTTCGGACTCGGGGCCCTGTTGATCTTCTCGTTCGCCGTGTTCGAGTCGTTCGTCTATCTCATTGGCAACGGCGCCCTCGAGTGGGGTCCGCTCAAGCAGGTGGTCAGACCCACCGGAGCGGTGTCGGCGGAACGCACCAGCACCTCGACGATCCGCAGAGTCGGACTCGAGGACAGGCCGATGGCCGATGCCGGCGACGAGGATGACGAGGGCCACGAGGGCGACGAGGAGGCTGCCTGATGGGCCTAGTCGAAAATGTCAAGGACAACGGGCTCGAAGGACTCGAACACAATTTCGTCACCGGCCAAGTCGAGAGCCTCGTTCAATGGGCCCGTACCCGAAGTCTCTGGCCGGCTACTTTCGGTCTGGCCTGTTGCGCCATCGAGATGATGGCCACCGGTGCTGCTCACTACGACATGTCGCGCTACGGCATGGAGGTGTTTCGTGCCTCCCCGCGTCAGGCCGACCTGATGATCGTGGCCGGACGAGTCTCACAAAAGATGGCGCCGGTACTTCGTCAGGTCTACGACCAGATGATGGAACCGAAGTGGGTCATCTCGATGGGCGTCTGCGCTTCCTCGGGGGGAATGTTCAACAACTACGCGATCGTCCAAGGTGTCGATGAGATCGTGCCGGTCGACGTCTACGCGCCGGGTTGCCCACCGGGCCCAGAAACCCTGCTCCACGCGATCTTCACGCTCCACGACAAGATCAACACCGGCGAACTTCTGCAGCGCCGCTCCGACAACGGGGGCGGAGCCGGGTTGACCATCGAGCAGCGCGACGGCCAGTCGGCCCCTCTGTTGATCCGCGGTGCCCAGTGAACGCCGAGTCCGATGATTCGACCGAGACCGAAGACGATCCCACACCATCAGCTCCTCTTCGCTATGACGCGCCCCTCACCGACTCCCGGGGTCAAGCCGTCGTGCATCCGAGCCGCGATACTTGGCTCGAGGTCGCCGAAGCGGCCCTCAACGACGGTTTCGACCATCTGACCGATGTCACCGCGGTCGACTATCTCGACTACCAAGGCCGGCGCGACCTCCCCGATGGGGTGGAGCCCCAACGGTTCGAGGTGGTGGCTCTGTTGTCCAACATCGTCACCCGCGAACGGATTCGATTGAGAGTCCAGGTTCCGGTCGACGATCCGACCGTGCCGACCCTGTTCGACCTCTGGCCTGGCAGCGAGACTCCCGAACGTGAGGTGTTCGACATGTTCGGCATCACCTTCGTCGACCATCCCGATCTGTGCCGCATTCTCATGCCCGACGATTGGGTCGGTCACCCCCTTCGCAAGGACTATGCGGTCGGGCGAATCCCGGTCCAGTTCAAGGATCAAGGCGCAACCCGATGAGCGTCACCGAATCAACCGACACCTCCGACGAACCGGTCGTCGATCCCACCGAGCGGGTTCGTCGCCGAGGCGACGACAGCGCGGTTCTGCGAATGTCGGAAGCCGAAGCAGCTGAGGTGGGAAACGATCCTCATCTCCACGCCGACGATCAGCGGGTCCTGCTCAACATGGGTCCCTCGCATCCATCGACTCACGGTGTGCTCCGACTCATGCTCGAGATGGAGGGCGAGACCGTTCTACGTTCGAAGCCGGTGATTGGCTATCTCCACACAGGTATGGAGAAGCAGGGTGAGCAGCTCTCCTACATGCAGGGATCCACCAACGTCACCCGCATGGATTACGCATCGCCGTTGTTCACCGAGTTGGCGTTCTCGCTCGCCACCGAGACGTTGCTCGAGATCGAGATCCCCGAGCGGGCCACCTGGATTCGCATGCTGATGTGCGAGCTCAATCGGCTTGGCTCGCACTTCTTGTTCATGGCCACCAACGGTATGGATCTTGGTGCGGTTGGCATGATGATCTACGGGTGGCGCGAACGAGAAGAGGTGCTCCGATTCCTCGAGAAGGTCACGGGGCTGCGGATGAACCACAACTACATCCGTCCGGGCGGCGTGGCCGCCGATCTGCCCGACGGCTGGGAATACGACATCGCCCGTCTACTCGAGATGATTCCCCCCCGACTCAAGGAGTACGACACTCTCATGACCGGCCAGCCCATCTGGCGAGGTCGGCTTCAGGGCGTCGGGGCCATGTCGGCCGAAGAAGCCATTGCCCTGTCGGCAACCGGGCCGGTATTGCGGTCGGCTGGAGTCCCCTCCGACCTTCGTCGCGACGAGCCCTACCTCGCCTACGACCAGGTCGAGTTCGATGTCATTGTCGGCACCTACGGCGACTGCTACGACCGCTACGCGATCCGGCTCAACGAGATCCGAGAGTCGGTGCGCATCATCGGTCAGATTCTCGAAGCCATGCCCTCGGGCGACTACCGAGTCCAGGACAAGAAAGTCACTCCGCCGCCTCGGGCCCGCATCGACGAATCGATGGAGGCCCTCATCCATCACTTCAAGATATTCACCGAGGGCTACAAGGTTCCTGCCGGTGAGGTCTATGCGGCCGTCGAATCACCGCGAGGGGAGTTGGGTGTCTACATGGTGAGCGACGGATCGTCGCACCCCTACCGAATGCACGTGAGGGCACCCAGTTTCGTCAATCTCCAGACCATGCCGCACATGATGAGAGATGGCTTGATCGCCGATGGCGTGGCCATCATCTCCTCGGTCGACCCGATCATGGGGGAGGTCGATCGATGAGTAGATTCAGCACCGACAACGAGTTGGTCGCGAAGGAGATCATCTCCCGCTATCCGCTCCCCAAGTCGGCCCTCATCCCCTTGCTGCACCTGACTCAGGAACAAAACGGCTGGGTCACCGACGATGCCATGCTCCATATCGCCGAACTCACCGGCACCACACCGGCCGAGGTCAGGGGCACCGGCACCTTCTACGAGATGTTCAAGTTCCACCCGGTCGGGCGATATGTGATCAACATCTGTTCCAACCTGGCCTGCCAGTTGCTCGGAGCCGAGGATCTCCTGGAGCACGCCGAACGAAAGCTGGGAGTCAAGGTGGGCGGCACCACCGCCGACGGACTGTTCACTCTCGAGGACGTCGAATGTGTGGCGGCCTGCACCGAGGCTCCGGCCCTGCAGGTCAACTACCGATACCGATTGCGGGTCAGCGTCGACGACTTCGACCAACTCATCGACGACATTCGCAGCGGTTCAGCTTCCGACATCCCCGAACACGGCACGCTCTCACTGGTGCGCCAGAGAATCCCGGCTGATCGTGGTGCCGGCATCGTGGCACCCGATGATGCCCGCGAGATTCCTGTGTGGATGGCCCGCAACGAAGTAGCGGAGCAGAGCTGATGCCCACTCACGCCTACGTTCCCCACGCCCCCGGGTACGTCGACAACGACGGCCCGAAGATCGTTACGCGGCGGTTTCCGTTCGAAGACTCCTACACGCTTCAGCGTTTCGAAGCCACCGGGGGGTACGACGGCCTTCGCTCCGCACTCGGACGCACGCCGGCCGAAGTCCACAGCGAGGTTCGCGACGCCACGTTGTTGGGTCGCGGCGGAGCCGGATTCCCGGCCGGAATCAAGTGGGGTTTCCTGCCGCCCGGCAAGTACCCGTACTACCTCGTGGTCAACGGCGACGAGAGCGAGCCCGGCACCTACAAGGATCGCCTCCTCATGGAGCGCGATCCCCACCAGGTGATCGAAGGCAGCCTCATCACCTGTTACGCCCTCGGACTGAGCCAGTGCTTCCTCTACGTGCGCGGTGAGATGGCGTTGGCTCAGGAACGAATCGCCCAGGCCCTCAACGACGCCTACGCCGCCGGATACGTCGGCCGCAACATTCTCGGATCAGACTTCTCGGTCGACATCACTATGAGTTGGGGCGCCGGCGCCTACATCGTGGGTGAGGAAACCGCGCTCATCGAGAGTCTCGAGGGAAACCGCGGTCGTCCCCGACTGAAGCCGCCGTTCTTCCCGGCCGCCATCGGCCTCTACGGTCAGCCCACGATCGTCAACAACATCGAGACGATGGCCAACGTGCCGTGGTTGATGACCAACAGTGCCGAGCAATACAAGACCTACGGGTCCGAGAGTTCCCCCGGCACTCGTATGTTCGCAGTCTCTGGCCATGTGAGACGGCCCGGTGTCTACGAGGTCGAGCAAGGCATCACCACGTTTCGTGATCTGCTCTACGGCGACAATTTCTGTCAAGGCATCCGCGAGGGTCACGAACTGAAGATGTTCGTTCCCGGCGGCGGTTCGGCTCCGTGGTTCTTCCCGGAGCATCTGGATCTCCCGCTGGAGGCCCGGCCGGTCGGGGCCGCCGGATCGATGTTGGGTTCCGGAGCGATCATGGTCATGGACGAGACCACCGACGCCGTGAAGGCGGCGCTCAGGTTGGTGCGTTTCTATGCGAGGGAATCCTGCGGAAAGTGCACGCCCTGTCGTGAGGGAACCACGTGGGAGGAGCGAATCCTCCAGCGGATATTCGACGGCGAGGGCCGACCCAGCGATATCGACCTGCTACTCGATGTTGCCGACAACATCAGTCCCGGTCCCTACCCGGTTGCTTCTCACCCCGATGAGGATCTCGAGGCGGTGCCGTTCCCGCCACGGCAGACCACCATCTGTCCGCTCGGTCCTTCTTCGGTGGCGCCGATCACTTCCACGATCCGTCGGTTCCGTCACGAATACGAAGCGAAGATCACCAAGCGCGATTCCATACCCGTGAGCGCCGGTTCGGTGGAGGTGGAGTTGTGACCGACACCGAGGCCAAGACCACACTTTCGGTCACCATCGACGGTGAGGTCTTCGAGGCCGAGCCCGGTGAATTGTTGATCGAGGCCTGCGAGCGAGCCGGCGCCTACATTCCGCGGTTCTGCTACCACTCGCGTATGGAGTCGGTCGGCATGTGCCGGATGTGCCTGGTGGAGGTCGACGCCGGCCGTGGCCCGGCTCTGCAGCCGTCGTGCATGCTGCCGTGTTCCGACGGCATGACGGTCAACACCAACTCGGCTCTGGCCCAGAAAGCCCAGAGCGGGGTTCTGGAATTTCTCCTGATCAACCATCCCCTCGATTGCCCGGTCTGCGACAAGGGCGGCGAGTGCCCGTTGCAGGACCAGACGATGTCGTACGGACCCGGCGAGTCCAGGTTCATCGAGGAGAAGCGCCACTACGAGAAGCCGATAGCGGTCAACGACAATGTGTTCCTCGATCGCGAACGCTGCATTCTCTGTGACCGGTGCACCCGTTTCGCCGACACGGTGGCCGGCGACAAGCTCATCCATTTCATGGATCGTGGCAACAACACCCACGTCAACACCTTTCCCGACGAGCCCTTCGCCTCCTACTTCTCCGGCAACACCGTGCAGATCTGCCCGGTTGGTGCGCTGACCGCCAAGCCCTACCGCTTCAAGGCTCGTCCCTGGGATCTCGAGGAGACAGTCTCCACTGCGTGGGTCGATTCGGCCGGCGCCCGAATCGCAGTCCAGTCATCGCGCGATTCCGTGATCCGGTTGCTCGGCATCGATGCCGATCCGGTCAACTGGGGCTGGCTCTCCGACAAGGAACGCTTCGCATTCGAGGCGCTCAACTCCGACGATCGACTCACCGCCCCGCTCACCCGAGCCGGCGATCACCTGGTACCCACCGGCTGGGCTGGCTCTCTCGAGAAAGTGGTGTCTCTGATCAGCGACACCGATCCCCAGCGTGTGGCGGTGGTGGGTGGTGCTCGCCTCACCAACGAATCGCAGTACGCGTGGGCCAAGCTCGCCAAGGGCGTGATCGGCACCGACAACGTCGATGCCCAGCTCGGCGACGGCCTCGACCCGGAGGTTGTTCTTGGTCTGCCTCGTGCCACCATCGATCGCGCGTGCACGCCGGGCGGAACGATCATCTTGTGCGGCCCCGACCCCAAAGAAGAGATCGGGTCGCTCTATCTCCGCCTCCGTCACGCAATCGTCCGCGATGGCGCCACTCTCATCGAGCTGACCCCTAGGTCCACCGGTCTCAGCGGTGTCGCCGCCCACAGCCTTCATCCCCGACCGGGTGAGGTCGGCCAGCTGGCGAAGGCCGTTGTTGCGGCGGTGAATGGCGGTCCGTCGGTATCGGCCGCGGGAGTGTCGGCCGACCGAATCGCAGCAGCTGCTGTTGCGGTGAACGGACCGGTCACCGTTGTTCTCGGTCGGGCGTCGCTCGCCGAATCGGCCGACCGGGTCGCCGACGCCGCGAGGGAGCTATCGGCTCTGGCCGATGTCTCGTTCCTTTCGGCACTGCGTCGAGGCAACATCCACGGCGCTCTCGACGCCGGGCTCGCCCCCGGACTTCTTCCGGGCCGGACCACTCTTCAGTCAGGCGCATCGCGGTTCGACGAAACTTGGCCGTCGACACCTTCGTCGCCCGGACTCGACACTGCCGGAGCGCTTTCGGCGGCGGCGGCCGGCGACATCGACCTGCTGATACTTCTCGGATCCGATCCGCTCAACGATTTCGTGAGCAGGTCTTTGGCGACCGCTGCTCTCGAGAAGGTTCCGAACGTGGTGGCGATCGACATGTTCGTCAACGATTCGATAGTGCTTGCCGCCGATGTTGTGTTGGCGGCCGCCGG
>JAJCXX010000044.1 GCA_029263195.1 Acidimicrobiales bacterium | reverse complement strand
CGCACGAGGAGACCCGATGAGATCCTCGCTGGGCGAACACGAGCAGACCTACGTGACCGAAGTGCGCCGCCAGCTCCGCGACGTGCCGGCCATGCGTCGCCGTGAGTTGCTCGACCAGGCCACCGATCACCTCGCCGAGCGGCCTGCCGCGGAAACCTTCGACCAACTACTCGATGCCGTCGGCTCGCCCAAGAGCTACTCCTCGGAGATGCGAGCCAATGCTCAGATCTCTACCCGGTTCCGCAAGTGGCAGCGATTCATCGGCCAACGCCGAGGCGTCCTCACCGCCCAGATCTTCACCGCTGGCACCCTCGCGATCGGATCGCTCGTCGCCTGGAGTTGGTTCACCGCGGTACCCGACATCAGCAACAGTTGTTCCGGGGCGCGCGCTGGCCAGGTTGAGACCCTCCATGCCGCCGGGGAGACCGAATACCGCATGACCTACCAGGACCAAGGACGGGTCGGGGTCTTCCTGTGTCTCTTTTCGTCCGACACCGACCTCGTGATCACAGGCGTGCGTCCCCACGCCAATGGCGTGTCGATGCTCCAACCGGTCGGCGCAGAGGCCCAGCCTGCACTCGCATTTACGGGTTTCACTGGCGACGCTGGCAGCCTCCAGCCCTTCAGGCCGAACGAAGGTGCCGGCACCAAAGTTCGGGTCTGGTTCGAATGGGAGTATTGCGGATTCTGGGAGCCGGGAGGCGGCATGAGCTTCGACTCGATGCTGGTCGACTACGACTACAGATGGCGGCATCGAACCGCACGCTTGGACCTCAATGCGACGTATTGAGGTTTGGCCACCGGATGCCTGGGGTCCTCGGGCGAACTCCTCGATCAGGCTGATGCTCGCGAACTGGAGCAATCCCGATCCGATGGCTTTCGTGCGGCCCTTCCCGCCGGTGACCGAACGGGAGCGATCGATAGTCGGACCCATGCGGCGCTGGGGATGCGTGCCGACGCCGTGGGCCGAGATCTCTGCCGATACATGAGACACATCGGTCCTACTCGCAGCAATCGAGGCTCGGTCGTACCTGGCGCAGCCGAACCGCTGGGGAGGCGGGGGGTGTTCAATCTCGGCGATGAGGAACTGTCGGCCATTCTCATTGACGCCTCGCTCGAAGGCATCTGCCCGGAGTTCGCTGACCGGCGCGACGAACTGGTAGCGCTGGTGCCATCCGACTGATCGATATTCCTTGGGAAATCTACCATTTCGGATTGTAATGCGAACATATGTTCGCTAGTATGTAGTCGTGCTCACATCACTGGCTCCGCACCTTCGGCAACGACAGCCAGCCGATGCCACGCGCCACGGTCTCGTCGCCGAGATCGAACACATCGCCGAGGCCCGGTCGGCGCTCGATGCCTACGAGCATCGTGTTGTGGTCGCCATCGAGGCCCTGCGAGATCAAGGTCTCAATGCCGCGGAGGTTCTGCGTAGCGTCGGTCGAGTGTCGAGCCGAGCGGCCTCACGGGTCGCTTCCACGGCCAAGCGCATGTCCGAGCTGCCGGCGACAGCCGAGTCGCTGGCCGCGGGTCGGATAAGTGCCGAGCACGCCAATGTGATCGCCGATGCTGCTCGACGGGTCGACCCGGCGCTGGTCGATACCGAGTTGGCGCCCATGGCGTCCCGCGAATCGGCCGATCTCTTTGCCAGACACGCCAGGGAATGGGTCACCGGCCAGCAAGAGGAAGTCGACATCGCTAGGCGCCACGCCCGGCAGCAGAAGCTGCGGTCGGTCAAGCGGTGGGTCGACGACGACGGCATGCGGGTCTGGCTGGCTCGGATCGATCCGGTCGCGGCAAAGGAACTCGAGTCAGTTCTCGACGCGGAATACGACCGCCTCTGGCGGGCCGACGGCGGACGCGACATGCGGCCGACAGATCCCGGCTGGCGCAGTCCCGAGCAGCGAATGGCCGAGGCGTTCACCAACCTCATCACCCAACAGGGGTCCGACACAGCGACCGCCACTCACGTGCGCCATCAGATGCTCAGCATTGTCGATCTGAATCGCATGCGTACCGACCAGCCCGAAGGTCGAGCCGATCTCACCGATGGGACGCCGCTACCCCAGAGCGTTCTCGAGCGGCTGGCCTGCATCTCCGACATCTCGGGAGTGATCTTCGACGGGCCGGGGAAACCGATCTGGATCGGTCGGACCCATCGAACCGCCAGCACGGCCCAGTGGAAAGGGCTGATCGCCCGCGATGGCGGCTGCATCGGGTGCGGGGCCGATCCCAACCGATGCGAAGCCCACCACATCGACCCATGGAATCGGGGCGGACTCACCGACATCACCAATCTCGTGCTCGTCTGCAGCCGCTGCCATCACAACATCCACGATCGAGGCATGCGGCTCATCCGCCGCCCGAACGGCGGCTGGACAATTGGACCGAGAGACCGAGCGTCGCCCGAGTCGAAGGCGGCGTGAGAAGCGGGGCATGAAGACCGAGGCATGAAGGCCGAATCCGGCTCGGTCAGACAGTTCGGGTCGATGGTCAGCTGGTTCGTCGAGCCTCGAATGCGAGGAGGGTTCCGGCCATCGCCACATTGAGCGATTCGGCCCGACCCGGCATGTCGATGTTGACCCACGTGTCAACCAGCGAATCGAGATCTCGGCTGAGCCCATGAGCCTCAGATCCGAGCACGATCGCCACCGGTCCGGCGAACACACCTGAGTCGTGCGGCACCCCCTTCGTCACGTCGGTGGCCACGATCCGGGCCCCAGCGCTACGAAGGAGCGCCAACGCATCATGGGCCGGCACACCGGTCACCGTCGGGACCCGCATCACAGACCCGGTCGACGACCTCACAGCCTTCTGACCCCAGGGGTCGGCGCCACCCACCGTCACCAGGCAAGTCGCAGCGATGGCGTCGGCAACCCTGATGAGCGTTCCGACGTTGCCGGGATCGCTGACATCCACCAAGACAAGCACCACATCGTCGGGCCCCAGAGTCGCCGGGATCTCCGCCATGGGGCGGGCCACGATGGCCAACATTGGCTGCGGTGTCACCGAAGGGGCCAGCCTGTCGAAAATGTTGCCTCTCAACACGAGCAACTCAACGGCGGCGTCGAGTCGGTCGACAACCGCCACAACCGACGCCTCATCAGCCCGATCGTCGGGAATCAGCACCGTCATCGGCATGATCCCGGAATCGATCGCCTCGCCGACGGTGCGTGGCCCCTCGAGCACGACTTCGGCCGAACGCGAACTACGCCGCCCGATCAGGCGGCGTAGTTCGACAATTCTTGGATTCTTCGATCCCAGCACGTCGCCCTCACCGAGGTGACGACCCATGCGAGAACGATCTGCCGTCAAGGCTCGATCAGGAGGCCGAAGCTTCCGCGAGGGCGCCGTTGGCGACCTCGACCAAAGCAGTGAACGACGCCGGATCGGTGATGGCCAAGTCGGACAGGATCTTCCGATCGACCTCGACCTCGGCGGCCTTCAGCCCGGCGATGAACCGGCTGTAGCTGGTGCCGTTGACACGGCAAGCCGCGTTGATGCGCTGGATCCACAGCTTCCGGAACTCTCCCTTGCGGGCTCGCCGATCGCGGAAGGCGTAGTTGCCGGCATGCATGACCGATTCGTTGGCCGATTTCCAGGAACGCGACCGGTTGCCGTAGTGGCCCTTGGCACGTTCCAGGATGACCCTGCGGCGCTTCTTCGAGTGAACGGCGCGCTTTACTCTCGCCATCGTATTTCTCCTTGCTCAGTTCTCTATTGCAGTCGTGTCTTCGGTGCGGTCCCGCGAGAAGATAATCAGATACCGAGATCGCGCAGCTTGCGCTCGTCGGCCTTGGCGACAGGAGCGTCGCCCCTGAGCTGACGGATTCGCTTCGGGCTCTTCTTCTCGAGGATGTGGTTCTTGTTGGCTTGACGACGGCGGAGTTTGCCGGTGCCGGTGCGGCGGAAACGCTTGGCCGCGCCTTTGTGTGATTTCATCTTGGGCATGACTTGACCTCATGATCACGGCACCTCGTGGATGCCGGATTCGTTTGTCTCAGGCTTCGGTTTCTGGAACTGTCTGATCAGTTGGGATGTCTACAGGAGCTGCTGCTGGGGCCTCAACTGCTGCCTCGGGCTCGGCCGCGGCCTCTGCCTCAACTGCTGCCTCGGCCTCAACTGCTGCCTCGGCTTCGGCTGCTTCTGCTTCAACTGCTGCCTCGGCTTCGGCTGCTTCGGCTTCGGCTTTCTGCTGGGCCTTTTCGTGACGGGCCTTGGCCTGCTTGTCGGGCGCCAGCACCATCACCATGTTGCGTCCATCCTGACGGGGATGGAATTCGACCTTTCCGACATGTTCCACAGTCTCGGACACCCGGTTGAGAATCTTTCGACCCAATTCCGGATGCTGCATCTCTCGACCCCGGAACATGATCGTGACCTTGACCTTGTGTCCGTCGCCGAGAAACTCCTCGACCTTGCGAGTCTTGGTGTCGAAGTCGCCGGGCCCGATCTTGGGCCTGTACTTCATCTCCTTTACGGAGATGTTGGACGATTTCTTCCTTGACTCCTTGGCCCGTTGAGCTGCCTCGTACTTGTACTTGCCGTAGTCCATGATCCGACAAACCGGTGGGTCTGCCCGATCAGCGACTTCGACGAGATCAAGATTGGATGCTCTCGCGATGTTGAGAGCCTCCTGTATGGGCTTGATGCCAATTTGTTCGCCATCGGCTCCGACGAGTCGGACCTCTCTGGCGCGGATCCTGTCATTGATCCTCGGCTCGTCGGCTGGACCAGCTATTTGCTTGCACTCCTCGTGAGCACGAAACCTCCGTGGTGGTGGCGGTCGTCTGCCCCGCCAAAACGACGAAGCGGACGCCGGAAAGTCGACGTCCGCGACAC
>JAJCXX010000043.1 GCA_029263195.1 Acidimicrobiales bacterium | reverse complement strand
CTTCGGCCAAACATTTGAGACCGACTTCTACCGCAACAACATCTACGAATGCGGTCTGTCAGGCAACTACACGTTCCTCGTCGTCAACCCGACCGCCAACCCCGACGGCGAAGCACCCCTATGGGTCTACCTCCACGGCGGAGGTAACGGTTACTGGGACGAGCTGGGCACCTACCAATCGACCAAGGGTCAGACGCAGGACACGTGGAACCACGAGGAATCGAACGATGACCTCCAGAACACCCTCCTCGTGCGCATCCTCGACGGCAACGGCCAGCCCGAGGACCAGACCGTCAAACGGCGCATCGACGAGGGATACCGCGTGCTCGTCGTGTCGATGTGTGACCACGATCTCTATTCCGGGCAGGGCACGCCCTACCCCAACCATCCGACCAACCCCAACGCTGAGGTCAACGGCCTCCAGGCCACGATGGCCGCAATCGACTACACCGCCGCCAACTACCCCACCACCCACGTCTGGGCCCACGGCACCAGCGCCGGATCGCCCGGCGTGTGGGCACTCGCCAGCACCTACGGCCAAGCAGGCAACCCCCTCACCGGCATCGTGGCGGACTCGGGCGTCGCCACACCGAACTTCTTCCCAATCTACGACGCCTTTCTCGTCCAAGACCAGTATCCACTGATGTCAACCTGGACAGTGGAAGGGCTGCAGGAGAAGGTCGGCGACTTCGTGAACGAAAGTCTCCGCCTGTATCCCGAGGCGCAGATCGTCGACAACGACTTCCGTTCGGTGCCGGGGTTGTTCTTCGGCGGCGAGGTCGACCCGTTCTGCGCTGGCCAGCTCCCACCGGTCCCCGAGGCGACCGCAGCAGGGCTCAGCAACTGCGGCTACGTCTACAGCACACTCGCCCAAGCCATCGCCGACCAGGCGAACTCGCCCCACGAGTTCCACCTTCTGTCGGGCACGGGCCACGTGCCAACGAACAACCCAGGACCGGCCAACGACATCGTCGACGACTTCATCGACAGCGTCCTCGCCACCAACCCGCCCCACCCCTTCGGTTGACTCGCTGGCGGACCGGAGTCCGCCCTCCCGGCAGGCACGTTCCGCTGGGAGCCAACTGGGGAGCCAACCGGTACACACGCAGACGGACAGCGACGGACGCCCACGGACAGACACCCTCGTGGTTCCAGTCGTGTGCGCACGTCGACGGACACCCACGGACGGTTCGCTTCCGCTTTGCAAGCAGGATGTCGTGGGTTCGATTCCCATCAACTCCACTGAGTTGTTCAGCTTGGTCATTTCGACGTGGAGTCCAAGTCCGCCTCGGGAGCCAAGCCACACGCCTGCCCAAACCGTCCTCGAGACAGTCGTCCGCAGAAGCACGAGTCAACCGTGAGAGTGCCAGCTCCACCCGCACCGACACAAATGGGGCGTTTGCGCCTGAGTTGAGCACTTGCTTAACCTTGCTCGTGGGTCCTCCCTGATGGTGTTTTCGTCTGACCAGAGCACGAAGAGCGAGAGTAGGTAGCCCTCTGTGACACCGCGACCACAAGAAGTAGCCAGCGTATGACTCGTCGTAGGCGGTCGGCCGTCGCGGTGTTGACTCTTGCACTGGTAGCAAGCTTGCTGCCGGTTTTGATGGCACCAGCGGTCGCCGCCGTGCCAACGGTGCTCGAGGTGCAGGTCGCCTCCGGCTCCGATGATGCCGAGGAGGACACCAGCGGAAGTGTGGGCCGCACGAGCAGCGATCTCGAGCTGATCCAGGAGACCACCGCCCAAGTCATCGGGATCCGACTCGTCGGTGTCTCGGTGCCTGCGGGGGCGCTGATCAGCGGCGCTTATCTCCAGTTCACGGCTGATGAGACCAGCTCGGGCCCGGTGGACCTCGTCATTCACGGCCAGGCTGCCGCCAATCCTCTGACGTTTGCTTCTGACACCCACGACATTTCGTCACGGCCGCGCACAGCTAGCAACACTACCTGGAGCCCTCCAGCGTGGACGATCGTCGGCGACGCCGGCCTTGCCCAGCGCACCGATGACTTGAGCGCGGTAGTTCAGGAACTGGTGAACCAGCCTGGATGGACATCAGGCAACCCGATGGCGTTCATCATCACCGGATCCGGCGTGCGCACCGCCGAGTCGTTCAACGGCGTCGCGGCATCGGCACCTCTGCTCCATGTCGAGTACTCAGACACCGGCAACACCGCGCCTTCAGTTTCGATCGCGAGCCCGGCCGACGGATCGAACTTCGCGATGAGCGACGACATCACGTTCTCAGCAACGGCCACCGACGCCGAAGACGGCGACATCTCCAACTCGACCAACTGGTCGTCGAGCCGCGACGGCGCTCTCGGAGCCGGGTCCAGCATCACCACGGCACTGTCCGTCGGACTCCAAGTTGTGACCGCAACCTCGACAGATTCAGGCGGCCTCCAGTCGAATCACTCGGTGGCCGTGCAGGTCACGTCATCCGATCCGATCCTGGTGGGTGCGGGCGACATATCCGAATGCTCAAGACAGAGCGACACTGCCACTGCCGCCCTGATCCTCGACATCCCCGACGCCACGGTGTTCACCACCGGCGACAACGTCTACGAGAGCGGCACCCACCAGGAGTTCGCGGACTGCTACGACGCCACGTGGGGCCAGTTCAAGGATCGCACGCGACCCTCCCCCGGCAACCACGACTACAGAACCCCGGATGCGAGCGGCTACTACGGATACTTCGACGCAAGTGCCGGCGACCCGGCGACCGGCTACTACAGCTACGACCTCGGCGGCTGGCACGTGATCGTGCTCAATAGCAACTGTGGTGAGGTTTCGGGCTGCGGGCGCACCTCCCCCCAGGGCCAGTGGCTCGCGGCAGATCTAGCCGCCAGCCCAGCCCGATGCACCATCGCGTACTGGCACCATCCGCGATTCAGCTCGGGATCCTCACACGGGCCGAACACGGACTACATCGACTTCTGGGACCTGCTTCAAGAAGACGGGGTCAGCGTGGCCGTCACCGGGCACGACCATCATTACGAACGGTTTGCCCGCCAGGACTCGGCCGGTATCCCCGACCCCACCGGGATCCGCCAGTTCGTGGCCGGGACCGGAGGCAGGGTTCTAACCACCCTCGGTGCGTCGCAACCGAACAGCGAAGTGACGAACGATGCCACAAACGGCGTCCTGATGTTCATACTCCGGGACGGCTCCTACGTTTGGGAGTTCCGGTCAACTCCCAACGGGGAGGTACTCGACTCCGGTTCTGAGCCATGTGTGCCCCGAGTCTGCCCGACCGAGGCGACGCCGTTCACTGATGTGTCTTCGACATCGTTCGCGGCAGCCGACATCGCCTGCATCTTCGGGCTGAAGATCACCACCGGCACCTCGGCCACCACCTACTCACCAGCGGACAACATCACCCGTGAACAGGCAGCAGCCTTCCTAGCCCGCTTGTGGCGAATCGCCTGATCCATGGTCCCAGACGCCTGCTCGAGTGCACGCAACGCTAGATCGGTCCGTAGCGAACGTAGCGCTTGCCAGCCGACGATTCGCCGGGAGAGGACATCGGTGATGAACGCTCCAAGACTCGTGGATCATCGACAGTGGTTCCGCTCAGATCAATCTTTCGGTTCGGCCGGATTTCGTGCAACCCACACGCAACTATCAGCGATCAACAGCTCTCTCTAGCGCACAACAACGTTCCGTCCGCACTAACCTTGACCTGCGGTTATAGCCGGTCTCGCCTGCTGTGCCGTAGCCCAATCTCAGCTTTGCAAGCAGGATGTCGTGGGTTCGATTCCCATCAGCTCCACCACATAACCACAGGTCAGAGCGCCAACGGCCTTGCTGTCTCCGAAGCGTCTACGTGCTGGGCGCGCGTATTGAGCGTGGCAGACGTGCTCTACGGTGCCCAGAATGGGATCTCGGCGATCGTTCGGAAGCGTCCGCAGGATGCGATCAGGGCGTTCTCCGAGGCTTGGCTCGAGTCGAAGACCGATCTGCGCATCCGCACGCGCTAGCTGTACGACTATCTGCTCACCAGCCACATTCTTCTGACATTCGGCGACGCGGCGGTCGGACGAGTCAGCGCCTCGTCGGTTCGGAATTGGAACTCGGCCCTGCGTTCGGAGCGGCTGAGCGATGCCACCGCAGCCAAGGCTTACCGGTTGCTGCGGCAGATCATGCAGACGGCCGTCGACGGCCGATTGATCCGCGAGAACCCGTGCCAGGTGAAAGGAGTGGCGGTGGTCATCGATCCAGTTCTCGAGGTCGGCGGGGTCGAACCGTACGGTGACGCCGAGTCGAGGGGCAGCACGTAGTTGCCGCTCTCAATTGAGGGGAGCCAACCGGTACCTAATCCGAATACTGCTCACATGGTCCTGAGTACCAGGGAAAATCGCCGAGCAGCGTTCCGTATTCGATCGATTCCTCGCCGTCGGTCCGCCCCGGCGATGGCGGCAGGGGCCCTAGCCTCGTAACGCGATCGAAGACAACATCGGCAATCACGGAGACGCCTCGCAGGTTCTCCGCTCGGACATCGACCAGACGTCCGAGCAACTTGCCATCGATACATCCCGTTAGCGGCCATGGCCCGATGTAGTCGGTCTTCTCGTCGAACGTCACAGTTACCAGGCCGCCGATGAGAACCGCGCCACCCGGGAGAGCGGATTCGTTCCAGAACACGGGACTGATCTCGCCCAAGGACCACGGCGGGTTGCCGGCGAGATTCGGGAGAATCGGATCGGCATCGACGACCGCTACGACCAACCGTTCAAGCAGGAGGCGGTCCTCGGCTGTCGGGTCAACGGGATTCTCGAACAGCGCATGAGGCACCGAGAGTGGGCGGGACACGTTTTCGACGAGAGCAGTCGGGGCCCCGGCCCCGGTAGACGCCGCCTCTTCCACGGGCGACGGCGCGATCGACGGCCCCTTCAGATAGGCCGGGCCTTTGCTCTCGAACTCTGAGCGAGAGACGGGCTCCAGCGACTCGGCTACCGCCAAGAGTGTCTCAAGCTCGGCGTTTCCGCGAACGGTGATGAGGAGACCAGGCCGTTCCATCCACGAGACCGTGACCATCGTGATCTCCGGGGGATCACCACCATCGGGTGATTCGAGCACGAACGTCGAACGGGACCACGCTCCGTCAGCGCCGCGAACCTCGATTCGCCGTACCTGCCTGCTGGCAGTGAGCGCGGTCAGCGGACCCATTCCGTCCGGAAGTGTGTGGGCGTCGATCGACAGCGACTCCCCGTCCACCTCCACCAGCACCGACCAAGACGTCGAGTCCCCATCACCGGACGCAGCGAAGCTCCCCAACCAGATGACCTGATGCGTGCCCGGTACAGATCTGAGAAGCGCTTCACCCTCTGCTGACGGGTCGATGGCTAGGGCGATGTCCACCACGAGATCTGCCATTCCTCTTGGAGCCAAGACGGAGACCGAGCGGCCATCAACGAACCAGTCGAGAGAAGTCGCGATAGGCGACTCGCTCGACCGGGCCTCGACACCGTTGACGTCGACGAGAATGGTGTTCTCGCGTTCGCTGTCGCTGACGTCGCGGTCGGCGTCGGCCTCGACGACCCAGACGGATACAACATCATCAAATCCGTCACCGGCAGGCACACCCAACATCACCGCAGTCGAGACCGCATCGGCTCTCTCGGCTGGCCCATCCGATACCAGGGCGCCGTGGATCTCAAACGGAAATCCGATTGAAACCGGCAACAAGAACGTCGGCCCATCCGTGACCTCCTCGGTCGCCGGTGCGAATCCGAGCAGGCCCGTACGGCGCTCACCCTCCACTGCCGACTCGTCGCTGCAGGCGCTCGCCAAGACAACGAGAACCAGGAACGCTGCCGCAGACCTGTATCCCAGCCTCGCCGTTGCTGCCACAGAAGCAGACTAGCTCTGCTCGTCCACACGGGATCGTCGGTCATGGGCGACTCTACTGTCCGGCGCGCGTTGCTGAATCTCCCCCATTGGCCCACGCCGGGCGCTGCTTACCCGTTCCTGGCCGACCGAAACCACCTCGATCACACCGGCCCGCAACAGTGCGACCCCCCCCCGGAGACGTACCGCTCACCAGATGAGCGAGAGTTCGTTCGGTCTTGGAAGCTCTCGTCGCCAGCGTAGAGAGTGAGCAGCGACGGGGTTCGGGCCGGGTTCGAGAAAGACCTGAGCCACGTATCCCCCGACCTGCTGAACCGAGCCCGCCGCAAAATCGATGCGCACATCGCGGCCAACGAGGGCACCACGACCCCTGACCGAACGGCGCCAGGTCGTGATCGGTCAACTCCGGTCCGACAACACGATCGTCCTCCTCGGCATCGATATCGACCTACGCGGACCGTCAGACGACTCAGGGCTTTGAGCTTTCTGCGCGCGATATGCGCGCGTAGCACCGGTCAACAGTGGCCAACCAACGCAAGCAGGATGTCGTGGGTTCGATTCCCATCAGCTCCACTGAAAACATGCGGAACTTCAGCTCCCTGCCGAACGACCTGCACCGTCAGGTAGCCAACCACACCGACTGCAAGGCCTTGGCGCGCGTTCGACAGGTGCCGCTTCAGGCCGCCCATCCCAGCAGTCGGACACCCGTCAATGTGGGACTCACCATCGCTTCGCACGAGGGCGCACCGCGCGCCGACGATGTACTCTCCGAGCATGACCGAAATCGTTCGGATCGAGCTCGGCGCCTCGATCTTTGAGGCGGAACGCATCGTCCAAGAGGCCGTCACAGCGGGCCTGACAGTTGAGCTGTTGAGGAACGAGCATCCAGAAACCGGCGGAGCTTTCGCCCTCGGGAGCTGCGCACTACTCGTAGCAGGTACCGACGAGGCCGATCTGCGGCAATTGCTGGCCGAGTACGGCTACTAGAACTGCGCCGGGCATCGCGCACGCATGGACTAGCCGATCAAGCCCACCGGAACTGAACGAAACCGCCGATCACGAAACCCGAGGGTCGTCACTCATCGAGCAGCAGACCCACGGCCGGGGCCAGATCAGGTTGACACTCCGACCGATCAGGTCAGGCCTCGACAGTCCATGCATCGGCGGGAGAGAAACTGCATCGTGTCCTCGAACTCCTCACCGAGCAGTTCCCCGATCCGATCCATCATCGGTGCCGGGGCTACCGGTTTCCCGCACGACTCGCAGACCAGCACGATCCCTTTGTTGATGGTTTGACGACCGGCTCGCAGCAAGTCGGAATCGATCTTGGCGGTGACTCGGATGGCACCACGCTCGATTTCGGGACACGCGATCGTGCATTGGCCACAATTCGTGCAAGCCGCAGCGTCGAAAGAGAGGGTGACCGTGTCTAGATCGAATCCGGCTTGGATTGCGGTGGTCGGGCAAGTCTGTGCGCATTGGGCGCACAATGTGCACGACTCCGAATCGATCGTCACAACACCGAGACTGGAACCGATGTGTGTGACGTCGAGACCCCTCTGCGAGATGGAGTCCAGTGCCAACATCGCCTCGGCATCCCCGGCATGGGTGAACGGAGCAGTGAAATCGGCTCTGGCGATCGGCCTTCCGATCACCTCGCCCATCTGCATTGGCACCAAGTCGGGGTCGAGGTCGGCGGCGGTCAGAGCGGACCGGGCGAGATCGATCGCCGTTCGACTATGTCCGTCGAGTCCACGCGGGCAGCCGCCGTCCGTGCAGTTCACCGCAGTCACCGATCCGGCCCCCATCAGCAGAGCTGTCAATAGCCACGTACCGGGGACCATCCCGGTACACGGCACCACGATTTCGTGCCAGCCCGACACCGGTTCGGCGGAGCGGGCCCCGCTGCAGACGAAGCGAAGGCCAACCGAAGCGTCGCCATGGCGAACCAGCGCCCTGATCTGAGCCGCAAGCATTTCCGGAGTCGTCGATGGATTGGAGATGGCTTCAGTGGGGCAGACCGACACGCACCTTCCGCACGGTTCACAGAGGTCTTTGTTGAAGTGAATTCGACCCTGTTGCCAACGGTAGGCATCTTGCGGGCAGACATCGACGCAGGCCTGACACCCGTTCTCTGCGGCGCACTTCGCCTCATCCACCATGGGCGCAGCCCGGTACCAAGGTCTGGGTGGTCTGAACAGGCTACGACGGTTAAAAACATGGGATGTCGTCGGTTTCTGGTGCTCGGGCCGACTCCCGGCAAAGGCAAGAGCTCTTTGCCGCAGACCAGCCAACGTGATCTCCAGATCCGATTCGGAGATGCCTGGCGGGACATCCAGAATCTGAGCTCCCAAGGGATCCACTTCAACGGAACGCAGCGCCTTTTGCACATCAGCGAGGTCGTAGTGCGACCCGTGCAACAACAGGACGACCCGGTCCGCGCCGCCGAGCTTCTCCGAGATCCTCGAGGGGGTCTCGCACAGACCCTCGACGGCTTCCGCTTGGACTCCGTCGAGGAGAATGTCGGGTGAGTCTGCACACACGAACACGGCGGTACTCACTCGGCCATCCCCCGTCGAATCAGATTCACATAGTCTCTGTCGTGAACCACGAACGCATGAACCATATCGACCAAATCGAGATAGAACGGCAACGGATCGGAGGCATGAACAAGGTCGCGGAACGGCGGGATCCACACGGCTAGATGCTGACGCAGGAACTGGCTCTCGAGATCGAGCACCTCCTCGACACCCACAATCTGATCGTCCAGCCAGGCGCTCGCCTCCCGATCACACAGGTGTGACATGACCTCGAGTTCGGTCGAGATGTGATCGGGAGCCTCTTCTCCGCCGACGGACGCGATGCCCATGGACCGGTATTCACCCTGCAATCCGGCAACGAATTCAGCTATTTCGCCTCCCCGCATCACGACTCTGTAGTGCGATTCGGTAGGCGGACTAACCCGCCGCGCCATCCCCGATGCGAATAGCCGCACGTAGCCGACGTCGAGACCGCCGTCGGCTACATCGACGGGAAAATGACGGCCTAGTCTTCGCCAAGCAGGCCCGAACGCGAACTGGTCGATGTCACGATCGGCCATGATGCCGACGGCTCCGGCCAACAGATCGAACTGCTTCGCGTCGGGTGGCAGAAAGGCCCCTCCAAGAAATCGATAGAGCCCCTGTCGGGTTCGGGCGATATCGGTGGAGCCTGTCGTCATCGACGCCTGTCGGGCAACACTTCGTAGAGCACAGCCGACGACACCACGGACAAGATCCCGAACAGAAACAACAGCGGCGCGCCCGCGAAGGCCGGGTTGCTGTTGCTCACCGAGTCGGTCCCCCACGGGGCCGATGAGAGAAAGCCGATCAGCATGAATGCCAATCCGTTGAGTATCAGGCCCACTGTTACGGTCCTACGCATTGGTCGCCTCCACTTCCTCGTCTGGTATCGGGACAATGTCGTCTCGAATCGGGATGATAGGGAACACCTTCATGAACATGCCGATGAGCAACGCTCCGAAGGCGAAGAGCCCCGCTACCACTGCGAATTCGACCCAGTTGGGGAAATAGGATCCCGTGTCGTAGGGAAGAAGAGTCGCATGGGTCTGCGATGGTATGACCGTCAGGTAGCGCTCGGCGAGTGCCGCCGTTGAGATGGCGACGCTGGCCACCACCAGGGTGCCGATGCGCCATTTGGCGGTGGCGGCCTGCCAGATCAGCAGCGCAAGGCCCAGGGTCATCAGACCGATCGACAGCCAGAAGATCCACGCGTAGGTGCCCTTCAGGAGTGAATCTGCGAGCTGACGCTCGTTGCTGGGCGTGGCATACAACAAGGTGAACAACTCGACGACCATGAAGTAGATCGCCGCCGCCGATGCCACCAGCAGGAACCGCCCGAGCCACTTGAACACGTCGGCGTCCAGTCGATTCCAATCACCCAGGGACCGGCGAACGATCGCGCTCAGCACAACCAGGTTGGCAAGACCGGACGCCGCGGCAAGGACCAGGAAATCGGGCCCCTGAAGCGAACCGAACCAGCCTGGTCGGCCTACTTGGACACCGAATACCAGCCCCTCTGTCGACAATGCGACGACGATGAGCGGCACGATGCCCACCGAAAGCCAGAACATCACCCGGCGGTGACGTTCGCGTTGTCCGGCGGAATCGATGTAGCCCGAGGCCCAGAGCCGGTGAAACCGTTGCAATCGCGATGGGACCTCAGCCAGTTGCGCCGCATCTCGACGACCGCCCAGGAAGAGATATGCCAGAGCCGTCATGAAGACCCCGCCGGCGACCAGAGTGAAGGTGCCGAAAAAGGGCGACTGCGGTCGGGCGTACAGCAACATGTTCTTGATGCCGCGGATCGGCTTCCCCAGATCGATGACAACAGCAATAAGGCCGACCATCAGAGAAGCCACGGTCAATAACTCGGCGATGCGAACGATCGGTCGGAGCTCAACTATTCGGAACACCCGACTGACCGAGGCGATGACGACACCAGCGAGGCTGACACCGATGAAGTACTCGACCATCACGATGTAGAGGCCCCACGTGGCGCCACCCATGGTCCCTGTGCTGCGCAGGCTTGTCACCGACATTCCGTTGGATACTTCGTACCAGTAGGCGAACACACCGAATCCGAGGACGGCCACCGCCGCCAAGATGAACACTTTCCATCCAGCACTCAGTCGTCCCACTCCTTGGGGAAGTCCGGCGTCGATTCTTGTTTCAACTGCCATGTCACACCGTCACTTTCGGCCGCTCGATTTCCTTGAGCTCCTTGTTCGGGGGTTTGCCTCCGACGTAGTAGACGTTGGGTTTGGTACCTGCTTCTTCGAGCAGTTGCCATGAACTCCTGCCCCTGAGGTAGAGACTGATCGGCGACTCGACATCGTCGATGTCGCCGAACACAAGAGCGTCGGTGGGACAGGTGTCGACGCAAGCGGGCAACTGACCCTTCTCCACTCGATGCACGCAGAACGTGCATTTTTCGATGATCCCCTTGGCGTGTCCTCCGCCGGCGGTTCGGAGTTGCTCCTCACCGTAGAGTCCGTCGAGGTCCGGGTTGCGATAGGGCGGTATCGCTCCGCCGGTGGCAGTCTGGATGTTGTCGTCGTGCCAATCCACAATGTCGTACTGGCCCTTCTCGGGTGTCTGCCAGTTGTAGTAGTTGACGCCATAGGGGCAGGCCAGCTCGCAGTAACGGCAACCAATGCAACGGTCGGCGTCGGTGAGGACGATCCCGTCCTCACGCTTGAACCTGGCCCCGACCGGACAGACCTTGGCACAAGGGGCGTTGTCGCAGTGCTGGCAGGGCCGTGGCAGGAAGCTCATCTCCGTCTCGGGGAAGGTGCCCTCCTCGAAGCGAAAGACATACATCCAGAAGTTGCTTTGCACCGTGTTGTTCTCGATCTTGCAGGCAGTCATGCATGCGCGGCATCCCTGGCAGCGTTCAAGATCCACGACCATCGAGTACTTCGTCATCAGAGCTCACCTCCTCTCGTGACTTTCACTTTCACGTGGAACGACTGATCTGCGGTGTTGGTCATGTACCCCTCGCCCGTGAAATAGATTTCGTTCGCGGATGCCCCCTGTCCCTTGTTCTGCGGATGGGTCCACATGCCGAAGTGGTGAGGCATCGCCACGGTGTCCGGCCTGATTGCATCGCAGTAGGTGGCCTGGGTGACCAGGCTTCTGGTCTCGCCGGTAACCGCGTTCTGAGACTCGACCGTCACCGTGTCTCCGTCGCCGATTCCGAGCCGCTCCGCCGACTCGGGGTTGATGTCGAGCCGTGAACCCGGTGCGAGTTCGGCCAGCAGCGGCACGAAACTGGTACGAGCTTGCTTGTGCTCGATCTGGTGATAGCTGATCAGGTAGAACTCGTACTCTCCCGGGGAAGACTCCATGGTCGGTTGCCGCCACTTCGGCAACGCGATGTAGTCCTGCCAATAGATCTCCTCAGCACCCTTCGCTTTCATCTGGTTCTGGGCATCGAGCAGACTCTCGCCGTAGAACCGGTGGAGAGCACCTCCGAACGGCGGATCGGCGACGTAGCCGTAGATCTTCGTGGGCTTCACCGGACCCTTGATGAACGTTCCGTTGGCCGGATCCTCGAAGAACTCGATGCCCTCATCGATGCCCTGAGATCGCGACCACCGATCGAAGATGTCACGGACCTGTGGTTTCTGATCCAGCGGAAGCACAAACTCGGTATCTGTGAGCTTGAGTTCCTTGTTCACGATCGACAGGTAGCCGTCTTCGCCGAACAGGACACCGATCCTTTCGCACAGATCCATGTAGATGTCGATCTCCCCCTTTGACTCGAAGAGGGGTTCCATCGGGGGAATGCGAAGTGTCACGGCATCGACGTATTGGTCGGTGGCCGAAGTCGGACCCTCGTACTTCTCGATCGTCGCAGCCGGCAGCACGACGTCGGCGAAGTAGTCGGCTGTCTCGGAGAGCCAAGGGCTCACCACAGCAACGAACTTGAACTTTCCGTAGGACTCCAAGTACTCCTTTTGTGACGGGAAGGAGTTCAACGGGTTGACCATGTGGAGGATTGCAACTTCGGGCAGTTCCTCCACCCCGTACCGCTCCGGATCGATCATCACCTTCGCGACCATCCCAGGGAAGCCCGTGTTGATCGGGAAGTACTTGCTCTTGTTGAGGATGAAGTCGTAGGGCGGATCTTCGACCGTCAGCTTCTCGAATTTGGCGTAGTTCTTGTGGATCTTCCACGTGAAATCGGAGAGTTGGCCTCCGGCCGCACCGACGGCACCGACCAACATGGGCACCATGGTCATGGCGCGAACCGTCTGCAGCCCCAGTTCTTGTTGGGCCATGTGATACGCCATGATCCCGACCGGCCGGTAGGGAACCTCGACGCCGTCGACGACGATGGTCGCACCGATCTGGGCGTTCTCGCCGAATTCGCTCGCCACCTTGCGGATCTGATCTGCCGTGAGTCCCGTGATGTCGGCAGCCCATTCCGGGGTGTTGGTCTCGACTTGCTCCTTGAACAGTTGGAATGCCGGTCTCACGGTTTGGCCATCGAGCTGGAACTCGCCCTCGAGTGCCGGGTTCTCGACCTCACCGAACGGCACGGCAGTCCCGGTGGCGTCGTCCCAGACCAGTCCGATCTCCTCGGCTTCTTCACCCTCACCGATGGTGACCTTGGCGACCATGCCATCTGCCTTGACCAAGAACGGTGCGTTCGTATAAGTCGTCAGATAGGGCCGATCGATGTGACCGAGGGCGATGAGTTCCCGGCAGATGGCAAGCGCCATCGCCATGTCGGTTGCGGGTCGAATCGGCAACCACGTGTCGGCGAACGGGCCGGCGCTCCTGAGACGCGGATCAAGATGGGTGATCTTCATCCCACGTTCCCGTGCCTTGACCATGTGTCGCGGCCAAGTCAGCCAGCAGAACTTGTTCCCGCCGGCATTGGTGATGTTCCACCCCCAGGACAGCATGTAGTTGCAGTATCGGAAGTCGGGGTGGAGAACTGCGTGGGTACCGAGGGTGTATTCGAGCGCCCGGTAGCCGACATCGGAGCAGAACGCCCCGTGCCCGAGTTTCGATGCTCCTGTGGACTTCACGAAGGCGTCGTCGTAGAAATCCTTGGCCTTGCTTCGGCCCTTCTGCCACAACACCTTCTTCGGGTCGCGGGAGCGAACTTCCTTGACGACATCGGCCACCATGTCGAGGGCCTCGTCCCACGAAGCGCGGCGCCATTCGCCGCTGACGCCTTTCTCATTGGTTCTGACCAGCGGCCACTTGACCCGGTTGGGATCATAGAGAGCTTGGATTTGTGCCTGCCCTTTCGGGCACAGGGTCCCGACGTTTCGAGGATTGGTGGGATTGCCTTCGAACTTGACCACGCGGCCGTCGATTCGACGCGCGATCATGCCGCAGTCCTGCTTCCCGATCCAGCAGGTGGTGGCAACAAAGTCCTCGACCGGGCCGACAATTTCGGTGCCCTGGGCCGCGGTGACGCTGGCGGCGGAGCCGAAGAGGAATTGGTCGGCAACAATGGCTGTTCCGGCGACCGTTGCCGAACCTTTCACGAACGTGCGGCGATTGACCTTGGGCATACGTGCTTCTCCTCCGTCAGCCTTCGTTCCATGGGATCACGGGTCCGTCGAAACCGGTAGCGGGAGATTCCCTTGGCCATGTAGGGGATTTCCCGTGGATTCTCGACAGATGCTGTAGGGAAATACCTGACAGGTGGGTCCGATCGATACGAGTCCCCGCCGCTAGCTGAGGATCTCGAGGTCCAAGGCCAATCTCACCAGTTCGGATCGAGTGGTGATGCCGAGCTTTCTCTTCAGACGTGCCTTGTAGCTTTCGATGGTCTTCACGCTGAGAAACATGACTTCGGCTATCTCGGCGTTGCTGTGGCCCAGCGCTACGAGACGGAAGACCTCTGTCTCGCGATCGCTCAGTGATCGAAGTCTGGTCTGCTTCTCGTCCAGTGCGGCCGAGCCGGTTGAAGAAGTGCCCGAGTCCGACGCTTCGCCAGCCAACGCCAACGCGTGGTGAGGGTGAAGGAATACGCCGCCGTCCTGCACGGTACGAACAGCGGATATGAGTTCGTCGCCGGCGGCCTGCTTGAGTACGTAGCCGGCGCCGCCGGAAGCGAGCACCTGTCGGACGTAGGCAACATCATCCATCATCGTGAGGACGAGCACCCTGGTATTCGGGCACAGTTGTTCGATCTGGACAAGTGCCTCCAGCCCGTTGCAATGCGGCATGTTGATGTCGAGCAGTATGACGTCGGGTTGAAGTTCAACGCCTCGGCCGACGCAGTCGAGGCCGTCCTCCGCCTCACCGACCACCTCTATGTCGGCCTCCGCCTCCAGCAAAGCTTTCAGCCCGGCTCTCAGCACCGTGTGGTCGTCGGCGAGAAGCACTCGAATCGATGTCATGTCGGTACTTCGACGAATACCGTCGTGCCGTCTCGGCCGCTCTCGATGGCGATCCGGCCGCCCAGGATTTCGGCCCTCTCCTGCATGCCGTGAATCCCGACGCTCTGACCACTCTTTCGTACCGCGACGGGATCAAAGCCCTCGCCATCGTCCTCGACGATCGCTCTGACCCTCCCGCCGCGCATCGTCACCACAACGCTCAGTTGGTGCGAAGCGCCGTGGCGCGCGGCGTTGGTCATCGCCTCCTGCACGATGCGGTAGAGATTTGTCTCGGTAGTGGGTGCGAGACGACTTGGCAGCTCGACATGGAGGTCGACGCTCATGTGCGGGTGGAGAACACCAAAGTCCTGTGAGTAGAGATTGAGCGCTGCCGCCAAGCCGAGATCATCGAGTGCGCTGGGTCGGAGTTCACGGCTCATCTGCCGGACCTGATCCAGTGTCTCCTCGGCCAACTGTTGAAGCTCTTTTCGTTTGGCGACAACCGTCTCGTCCGCTCCAGACTGTGTGAGTGCGGCCATTCCCACCATCATTGAGCTGAGGGCCTGGCCGACCGTGTCGTGAAGGTCTCGTGCGATCCGTTTCCGCTCTGCTTCCTGGGCGTGGATCAACTGCTCGAGCAACCGTGTCCGGACGGCTTCGTTCTCCGCGATGGTTTGCTGGCTCCCCTTCAGATCGATCGCCATTCGGTCGAATGCCAGGCCGAGCGCACCGATCTCGTCGCCTGACCAACGTCGGGCAGGAGCGGAGATGTCGCCGCATCCGACGTCACGAGTTACATCAACCAGATCGGCGATCGGTCGCGTGAGCAGCCACGTCAGAACACTCGCGGCGGCCACGCCGATCAGACCGACCAACACCATCGTCATGACCACGCGGTTGGTGAGGCCAGTGATCAGGTTCGTCGACCGCGATTCGCTCAGAGCCAACCGGACAACGCCCTCTGTCCCGCCGATGATCGGCGCTTCGAATTCGTGGACAGCGCCGACATCGATTTCGAAATCCAAATATTGGGTAGTCGTCTGACTCGCCGAAGTTTGGCCCTCGGAGAGATCGACCGTTAGCCCCTCGTCGCCGAACGTATCGGCCAAGACTTGGCCGTTGGCATCCAGAACGACGGCATATATCGCGTCGGGATGGCTCGCTATTTCGTCCGACAACAATTCGGAAATCGCGTCTGTGTCGCCGACCAGGAGCGCCGTACCGACCCTGGCCGCCACCGCATCAGCTATTGCTATGCCACGATCGTCGAATTCGCTCGCGAGGACGTCGGACATGACCGAACGCACCTCCAATGTGACGACCAATCCGAGCACGGTGGTCAGGGCGAGGATGATGCCGAGAATCTTGGTCCTGACGCTGAAGCCTCCGACAGCCCGCTTTGCACTCCCGAGACCGCGATCGAATCGTTCGCGCACGTCAAGGCGTGCCGGTTTCGCTACTGCGAGTTCGGGCGCACTCATCAACCGATTCCTCTCTCCCTCGCGCGGGATCGCATCTCATGCTGTTGACGGCACGACCCCGTTGGGTGTTCGGTCATGGCAATCGATCCTCTTCCACGTCGGAAAGGAGTCTGTACGGTCACCGTTTCATGTTGGGTCTGAGCCGCGCGAAGCCTGGGCCGAGATCCCGGCACCCGGATTCTCACGACGTGACTTGTCTGTTCAACCGTGCCATACCGCCCCGCAATCGGTCTAGGGCCAAGGGACTCTATGTGTGAGTTTCGATGATCCTTCGGGCTTCAGATTCGAGCCCACAGCCATGACGACCCCGACACTCTGCGCAGCCTCCAAGCATCCATCTGGGCGGTTGGCTCTGCCGACGGCACGGCGTTGGGTCGGGGGTCCACCTCGCAACCACTGGTAGCGTTCGCTCCGGACGCAACAAGCCGAGGCGGACCGCTCGGCAAAGGAGGAATCATGCACCCTGCTTCTCCTCGGCGGAGTCGGCTTCGCCGGGGCACTCTTTTCATATCTGGCCTGGTCCTGATAGGTCTGGTGGCGTCTGCATGCGCAGACGACGCCGATTCCCAGGCAGAGTCCGCTCCGTCCTCGTCGAGTTCCACCGCTGCCACCACCGGGGCGACCACAACAACGGTGGCCGACACCACCACAACCACTGCCGCCTCCGCCGACGGGGCGACCACTACAACCGTGGCCGACACCACCACAACCTCTGCCAACACCGAATCTCCGGCCGCCGATACCTCCGGCGCGTGCGCGGTCGCTCAGGCCTGGTTTTCGGCCACAGCCGCGCGCGACGCGGTCACCAGTTGGGACCTCCTTCACCCCAACAGCCAAACCGGACCGCCTCTCTCGGAGGGAACCGGCGGCTACCAAGCCCTCACCGAGCCCCATCTCGACGAGCTGGAGATGTCGTGGGGACCGTGGGCCAGCGCCACCGGACTCGAGTGCTCGCTCTACTCGCTGGAGTTGAGCTACGGCGACGAGACCGGGTTTCTCGTCCTCACCGGAACCGTCACCATAGAGACGACAAAGACCCTCACCATCGCCCTGCCAGTACGCCAAGACAGCGGCGCGTGGTTGATCGATCCGTTCTACGCCAACTCGCTTGCCGAGCTTGTTGAGCCGGCTGCCCAGAACCTCGTGCTGGCCGACGTGCCCGTCGCGGCGTCCACCACCGTTGTTATCGACTCGACCCTGACCTCAGGTCCGATCCAGTCCATCATCGTGGTCGACGGCACCGCTCAAGATCTCATCTTCGACGAACACCCCACCGATTTCGATCTGGTCCGGGCCATCTACAGCCCCTCGCCCTCCTGGTCGTCGGGAACACACTGGGTTGTTGCCGCTCTGATGGCAGAAAACGGAGTCGTCTCGGTGGCCTCCGACCGCTTCACGGTGAGCTGAGACGAGGGCCACATCGTCGGTGGCAGACTCACTTGTCTTCCTAGATCAGTCACAAACGCCGAAATCTGTGGGCGGTGGCTACAAGGAGTGTCGCCTACGCCCCCTGATTTCGGGAGGCTGGGTGGGTTCAGCCGACGGAAATGACCTGTAATCGACGCCGCTCCCAGAACCGCCCGCTCGACCACAGCATCATCCCGACCAAAGTCAGAGATACTGCCAGCCAGCCGAGCCAGACCTGATGTGGACCGGTGAACGCAAGCTCGTCGGCCGGCCCGGGCGGCTGCGGCTGGCCCTCATAAGTGATCGTGGCCCCGGCAACCTGAGTGAGGTCGGCTTCGGCAACCGTGATCGAACATGAGATTCCGCGAGCACTCTGAGCGGCGGAGGGCGGGCAGGTTGCCAACGGCGCGGCGCCCACCTGCCCCACCGGAATGGCAACATCAGCGGCAGTGAACGCTCCGAGAGGGTCGACTTCGTAGCCAAGATTGCCGCTACCTATGAGGGCACAGCGGCCGACCGCATCGCCAAGGCGAGTCTCGTCGTTGCACAAGAGCAGAAACAACGTGGTGTTGGGGGCGAACCCGGTTCCGACAACATCGACCAGGTCGCCATCCTCGAGAGAGGTGGCGGGCGTGATCGTCACCGAAGGCTCGCTCTGCGCCGCGGCGGGCGACGCTAACAGTGCAAGAGCGATACAGACCGTGCTGGCGAACGTCAGATGACGCCTCATCAGGTCACCACCAAGTCGTCGGGATCGACATCGCCGTCGCCGGGAACACCATCGGGACCCGGATCGGCCGGAGGATCGTCGGCGTTGACATCATCAGCCGGAGGATCGGCCGGGGGAGCATCGTCGGGATCGACATCGCCACCCGTGCCACCATCAGCCGGAGGCTCGTCGCCATCGACATCATCAGCGGCAGGATCACCAGAGTTGGGATCGTCAGGATCGACATCGCCATCCGTGCCACCATCGGCGGCAGGGTCGTCGCCATCGACATCATCAGCACCGGACCCTGATCCGGCGCCCGGGTCGTCAGCATCTACGTCGTCATCGGGATTGCCACCGTCGGTCGAGCTGTCGTCAGCATCTACGTCGTCGCCAGACCCGTCGCCGGAGTCACCGTCGTCGCCGTCGACATCATCATCCGAATCGTCATCGGGATCGCCGTCGTCGCGATCGACATCATCATCCGAATCGTCATCGGGATCGTCGTCGGGATCAACGCCGTCGACCGTGCCATCGTTGGCATCACTGTCATCGTCATCGACGTCGTCGCCAGAATCGTCGTCGTCGTCGCCATCAACGTCGTCGTCGGAATCGTCGTCATCGTCGCCATCGTCGCCATCAACGTCGTCGTCTGAATCGTCGTCGTCGTCGCCATCAACGTCGTCGTCGGAATCGTCGTCATCGTCGCCATCGTCGCCATCAACGTCGTCGTCTGAATCGTCGTCGTCGTCGCCATCAACGTCGTCGTCGTCGTCGTCGGAATCGTCGTCGTCGTCGTCGTCGATGTCGTCATCACCGTCTTGGCCGTCGTCGTCGGAATCCGAATCGTCAGAGCCGGAGTCGTCCTGATCGTCGTTGGGGAGAACAACGGGGATGTCGGGCGGCGGAGTCAGACCAATGGGATCAGCAGCCCGCAGAGGAGCGCTTTCACGTGCGGCACCGAAGGCCCACGCCTGGAGATCATCAGCGACGATCCATGTTCCGGTGCCATCAGCAAACGTAACTGCCCCGATGCTGTCGACCCAGTGGCAAGCAGCACCACCACGATCGGAACCCGAGAAGGCGGCATCGCCGAAGGTCAGCACCTGTCCGTTCTCGGTGAGAATCCAATATCCGTCGCCGGTCACGGTCATCTGGATTGCGGTCGGGGTCACCAGACCGATGTTGGTGAGATCCAGAATCGAGCCGGCATACGGGGCATCACCAATGGCGAATACGGTCCCGTCCTCAGCGACGAGTACCTGGCCGAGCCCGGTCGGTGTGGGCGAGAAATCGACTAGCGGGGCAGTGAGCCACTCGATGCCGAGAGATCCGAGATTCGGCGCGCTGCCGAAGGGATGAATGGCGCCGTTGGCCTCGAGAATCCAGTAGCCGTCGCCATCGACGGTGGCGGCGATCGCAACAGCCTCACCGGTTGCCTCCGAGTCCTCGAGAGAACCCCAGAAGATGGCATCGCCGAACTCCTGCACATCGCCCCAGCGATCAAGGAGGTAGAAACCACGGCCCGACTTGGTGCGTTCGATGTCGACGATTCCGTCGAGCTCGACATCGCCCAGCGACCCGCGGAAGCCGGCGTCTCCAAGAGCATTGATCTCGACTGCTCCGGCCACAACAGCCTGAACATCTTCGCCCGACAGATCGGAGGCCGGAGTCGCGTAGTCCTCCGGAGGCGGGAGGGTAGTGGTCGTTGTGGTGGGAGCACCTTCGAACGGTCCGGTCCGTCCAGGGAGCACCGGACGCAGGGCGGAAGTCTCGACATCGGCGACATCATCAGGATCGGTGTCTCCGTCGAGTTGACCGTCGGGCGGTGTTTCGTCGTCGACATCATCGGCGGGGTCGTTGTCCAGATCGCTGCTGACCGCCTCAGGGAGGCTGGTGGTCGGCGTCGACGCAGCATCACCCAACGCCAGTTCGTTGAGTCCCCAGCGGGGATTGTCAGAGCCTCGGCACAAGAAGTCGAATGGGGATGAGCCGAGTTCGTCGGCGTCGAGCAGGCTCCAGTAGGGGTTGACGTAGTCGCCGCCCGGGTTCTTCACCCCGAAGTGAACATGCGGTGTGGTGTTCTCGGCATTGCCGGAATCTCCCACGTATCCGATCAAATCGCCCGCGCTGACCGTGGAGCCAACAGTGAGGCCGGGGGCAAATGCGTAGGCCGCGAGATTGGAATTGTCGTCGGTGCCGGGCGAATCGTTGTTCATGTGGATGTAGTAGTAACGCCACCCGGCCTCGTCACGAAGAACCACCATGTTTCCCGCGTTGCCCGAATTGGAGTGACGGATCGTCTCGACCACGCCACTCGTGACGGCCACCAATGGGGTGTGTCGATCAGCGATGACATCGGTGCCCTTGTGCAGACGAGCACCGCCGTCGCGAGGGAAGTGCCAGTCGTTGACGAAACGATGTTCGCCGTCTATCGGGAAGAGCAGATTGCGAAATGCAGCGTCGGTCTCCGAGGGTATGGACGCGGCGGTAGAAACGTTGGCGGCTTCCTCGACCTCTTCGGCGGCCGCAGTGGTGGCTCCCACCATCAAGATGGCCAACGCGGCCAGAGCCACGCTGGTCCCGAAACGCCTACGACTTTGGTGGATCATGATTCACCGGATTCTTTCGGAAGAGATAGGCCATCGAGGTCGCCGCTGAGCAGACCGAGAGATGACGCCGGGGTGGAAACGAGCCAACTACACGACGACAAGCCGCCGCACGACAAGATGTCGCCGTCGCCGGCGGTGAACGGACCAATGAGAACCGATCCGAGGGTGCTGACGATCATGTTGGTGTCGCTGACCGAAGCGGCGTCGATGTCCTCGGATCGAGCAAGGAGACCCCCGACGCTGCCGTCGAAGAAGACCGAAACCGTTCCGCTGCTCTCCGGCCCGTCGGAGGTGAGATCCAGCCGGAGCAGATCCTCGTCACGAATCTGTCCAATGCCGTCGATGACGAGGTTGCCTCTGGTGGAGACCAGCAGCTTCGTGCCGCTCATGGATATGGCATCGATGTCGGCGGCGGGCCCGACAAGTCCGAGGTCGGAACCGTCGAGATAGAGGGTGAATTCGCCACGGGTCGACGACCCGAGTTGTTGGGCCTCGAAGAGCAAGACATCGCTGTCCTCAACGACGCCGACTCCGGCAATATCGACAGAACGATCAAGTGAGAGCAGCAGCTTGTTGTCGTCGAGCACATGGAAGGCGTCGACGTCGCTGCCGGCCAGGCCGACATCTGAACCATCGAACAGCATCTCGAATCGGGTTCCGTCCCAGGTGAGAATGTCTTCATCGCGATAGGCCAAGCTGCCGCTGTTGGTGCGACCCGCCCTTTTGAGCGACACATGAACCACGGCGGCCTGTCGGTCCGGCACATGGACGCCGATGTCGACATTGGCTATTCCAGCCGGCGTGATCAGCGGTTCGGTGACCGACACGCCGCTCACGAATCCCCGATCGGGCAGAGTCGCCTGGTCGAGCGTTACTCGTGCGGGACCGGGAGGAAGTCCCTGCACCTCGAATGTTCCAGCGTCGCCGGTGAGTCCGACAACAGCAGTGGCATCATCGAGGGTTCCAAAGCGATCGTCGGCTCCGGCCGCCTGGACGGTGACCGAAACTCCGGCCAGACCGGTCTCCCCGGCTTCTCTGGTGCCGCCGCCGTCGATGTCGTCGAACACATTCACGAGCACGCTTCCCGGCTCGGGCGGACGCCAGCCGAAGTTCACGATGGCCTGGTCGCCACCGGCGAGGGTCACGTCGACGCTTCCTGGAGTGGTGAGGATGGAATCGGCCGGCAATGAAGTCGGCGCCACCGACACCCGATGCTCACCAACCACCAGGCCACTGACGAGCCATGTTCCATCGGGGTCGGTTACGACCTCAGCGGCGATGACGTCGTCGGCGGTGCCGAGGGTGCCATCGTCACCAGGAATGAGGACCGACACTTGAGCAGATCCTGTTGGCAGTTCGCCGGGGTCCTGGACGCCATTGGCGTCGGAGTCCTCGAACACGAGTCCGGCGAGCGATGCGGTCGGGTCGACGGTGACCCCGTTGAGCAGTTCGATGGCACGACTCACGTCGACCATGCCTGCGCCGTACACATCGTCGGCACCGGCAATACCGAGATCACTTGCGCCGCCCACCAAGGCCGCCTCGATCTCTGCATCGGTGCTCGTCGGTGAGGCACCCAGCAGCAGCGCAATGGCTCCAGTCACGTGAGGAGCCGCGAACGACGTGCCCGTGTTGGGGACGAACTGACCCTGCTGGCCCTGGGCCACCACACTGTCGCCCGGTGCTACCAGGTGGGGGAAGGTGCGGGTGGCTCCACCGCACTCTGTCGGCCCCCGACTGCTGACGCCGACGATCGAGAGGTCGCTTTGCACGGCACCGACGGCAAGCGCACCGGGAAGGTTGGAAGGACTCGGCGAGCTCGCCGCGAAGGAACCGAAGTTTCCGGCTGCGAACACGGGGATTACCCCGGCGGCTCGAAGAGCCGAGATGTCGGCCGCGAACTCGGTGTCGCAGCCCGGCGTGCTCCCAGTCCACGACGAGTTGACGACATCGGCACCGTCGTCGGTCGAGGGGTCACCATCGGGGTCGAGTACCCACTGCAGCGCCGAGTGAATGGCCGAGGTGGTGGCAGTGCCGCTGTCGTCGAAGATCTTGGCCGCTATCCACTGAGCATCGGGGGCCACACCGACCGTCGAACCGCTCAGATCGGCGCCCGTGATGATGCTCGCGACTGCTGTGCCGTGTCCGGCCGGATCGTAGGGCTCCGTAGAGGCCGAGTAGGGGTCGAACCAGCTGTTGAGTCCACCTCTGTAGGAGTCGGCAACCTCGGACGCAAACACGCCCGGGATGCCAAGCATGTCGACACCGGTGTCGAGAACGGCAACAACCACGCCTTCACCGGTGTGACCCTGGGCCCATACGGCGGGCGCCCCGACCGCGGCCACGTTTGACGTGGGTGGTCCGGTGGGTGCCACACCAGCAACCCGGTACTTACGTTCGATGTCGATCTCAGCCACGTTGGAGACACGGGCGATCGAGGCGATCACCGCCGGGGTGGCTGTGATCGCGAAACCGTTCATGATCCAGAACGGGGTGAAGTCCTCCACATTGGGTCCAATTTTCCAGATCTGGGCAAATATCCGGAACAAGAATTGGTCGTGGGCGGCCGCTTCCTGGAGTGAACGAATGACGTCCTCGGAGTTGTCGTCGGGATTGCTCTCGGCGAGGACCGACGAGAGATCGATCTGATCATCGAGTCGCACAATGACGCTGAGGAAGCCATCACCGGGCGTCACCGCGAGAGCCCGTCGGGCGTCCGGTGTCAGCACCGAGGCGAACTGATCGACGGCGTCGACCGAAGCGATCTGCGCCTCAACAGGTGCGGGTCCATCGGACTGAGCCGAAACCGGTGCCACAAACGCGACAGAAGCCGTGGCGGTAGCCGCGGCCAGGAACGTTCCCACGAGCCTTCTCATGGGTCGACTCTTCGTCGGTTCGTGGAGTCGTCCACGAGGAACGATTCGAGATCGCGCATTCGGCGATCACGGGCTCTCGCCGTAGTTCCCCACCAGATCACGATGCCGACCAGAAGGGCTGCTCCGAGCAATCCGACGAGGGAAGTCCATCCTTCGATTTCGCCGTCCGATACCACTACTCCCCTGGCATCCGGTGCGCTGGCGACGGTCCACATGAATTCGGTTGTGACGTCTGGTTGGCCGATTCGTCGCACCACGATCTCGACCTCGTAGGACCCCGCAGCCGCGAACAGTGTGGTGGCCACCTGGTACTCGCCGGTTCGTTCTGTGAGCTCGGCCTCGATCGTCGACGGTTCAACTTCGAGATCGTTGGGGGTGATCCGAACCAATAGCCGGTCGACATCCGCCTGAATCATTCGACGGGTGGTCGCCGCATCGACCAGCACGAGATTCTGACCCGGGACATTCGGGGTGACCGAGAGTCCGAGCTGGATGTTGTCTTGGACGATGGCGAGTTGCTGGGTCTCTGCCTTCACGTTGGGAAGCCACGTCACCCCATTGGCGGGAACGGACGCGGTGATGAGGGCAACGACGCCCAGCAGCAGCACACCTGTGATCGCTTCGCCTCCGGTTTGCTGTTCGGAGACATCTCGTGACATGGCCCGACGAGTGGAGAGGGCCAGCAGCAGAACAACTCCGATGGCGAAGAACTTGACCAAGAACGCCCGGCCGTAGAGCGACCCGATGAAGGCATCGATCGATGTGACCTGACCGCCAACTGCGAGAAGCCCGGTGACGACCGCAGCGGCGACCGCCGTCATGGCGAAGGGAGAGAAGGCCGAGAGAGCCTCGCTGGCGATGTGTTTGGGACGTCGGGAACCGCCGACACTCAACACCCTCCACAAGACGAAGACGGCCCCCAACCAGGCAACGGAAGCTCCTAGATGAACCACATCGTTGGCAATCGAGAACAAGGCGTCGTCGGTGCCGGCAGCGTGGCCCCCGGCCGCTTGAGCCACCAGGGCGATCCCGGCCAGGGAATAGATCAGTCCGCCAGAAGCCGAGACTCGGTGACCGCAGCAGACGACGATGGCAATACCGACAACGGCAGCAAGGCGTATGATGGCCCACTGACCCCAGGCGGTCGAGAGTAGAGACGATTCGACGAGATCAACAATGCTCTGGTCGGTTGAGGAGCCGACCACCCAGAGTTGACGAACTATCAACAAGGCCCCGGCTGCCATCGACAAGCGCGCACCCCGCCGCACCCAGAAGACGGTCCTGGTGGCCGCAGTCCAATGCCAGGACTCCTCGCTGTCGGCAGCGAACCGTGAACGCAAGGGGCGGAGCACGAGACCTTCGACAACCATCCCACCGATCACGAGAGCAAGACCGGCGAACAACATCCAGCGCAACATCACCTCGATCGGGGGGACCGGTCTCGAGATAGTCGGGAAGCTCGCCTCGGAAAGGTCGGCTCCGTCTCCGAAGCCCCAGACCAACATGCCTCGTGTGAGGTGGCCGTCGGAGGTACTGAAGGCGCTCCATCTCAGGCTGTAGAGGCCATCGGGCACCTCGGCGAGCTGAACGACCAGTGTGGAGTCGTTGGCGCCGTGTCCCACGATCTCCGCATCGTAAGAACTGCCTTCGACATCTATGAACTCAACTGTGCTCGACTCGACCGAAACCGCCTCGTTGAAAGACAGCTCGACGCTCGTCGGGGCCTCATCGAGCACCGACGCGTCGGCTGGCTCGGTGCGAACCAAGGTGGCGTGTGCCGATGCCGGCGCAACCGACACCACAAGGAGAGCGATCGTCGTTGTCACCAACAGGAGAAGTCGTCGGGCGGTCATCACGCGCTCAGTTCACCGCGCGGACGCTGCGTCGGCTTCTGACCACGGCGAGAACAACCGCGGCCGATGCCACGACCATTGCTGGAAGCGCCACTGGCAGCGAGGAGCCACCTTCGGTATTTCCGGGCTCGCAGTCGACGGCGATCGATTCGGTTCCGATCACGAATGCAAACGTGCCGGAGTCATCATCGTTGTCGACCGCACTGCGGCTCGACCATGCAACGTCGACTCGGCCATCGACACCGTCAGGGAGTGCCAGCACGATGGTCTGTCTGTTGATGTCGGAGAGATCGATTCCGGCGGTGGCCACTACAACACCGTCGACAGAAGCCGTGGCGCTCGAGGCATCGGCGCTGAGTTCGGCGCTGAAGTCGATAACGAGTTCGTCAGCTGACGCAACGGTGGAACAGGGCTGAGGAGAGATCAGCGTCGGTTCGGCGTGGGCGTCGGCCGGGCCGACCAGAAACATGGTGATTCCCAGAGTGAGTGCCGCTGATCGAAGGATCAAACTCATTGGACCGTCACCCCTTCCAGTTCGTAGCCGCCGATCATGACAGTGACGACGTCTCCGGAGGAGATGGTCCGGCCAATGTTGACGATCTCTTCGCCGTAGGTGGCGCCGAGCCGATTTACCCGATCATGGCTGTGTTCATGTCGCTGGTAGCGAATGACGAATCCGTCTGAATCGACGATGCGAGGTGGCAACTCGGTGTCGTGAACAATCTCGGACTTGTCGACATCGAGGATCCTGTAGCGAATCTCGATGAGACCGTTGCCGCCCAGTAGCGCCACGTGCTCAATCCAGACACCCGTCTGGCCGGCGAACACCGACTGGTCAACAGATTCCATGGGGCCAAGGCCGACCGGAGTGGCCTCATTCGAAACGAATCGAGAGGTCGCACTCCAGCCACCGACGGCGGCCACGGCGATGGCCAAGGCCATCACCACGTATCGAAGGAAGGAACCGTTGGAGCCTGAGTTCGGCTCGACGGGCGCCGGCGGTGCGGCCATCGTCGTGATCATCCGAGCGAGTAGGCGTCAACCTGACCAGCGTTGGTCGGATGGAGGACGTCGGCATCGAACTGAAGGGCCAGCGGGGCCGTGCAGGTGTCGGTGATCGACCCCAGCGGCGGCGACTGATGACCACGGCAGGCGATCAGGTCATCCCTGTCGAACTCGGGGGTCGGGATGTTGGGGTACTCCGTGGTCAGCGAGAACATGACATCGGTTGCCGATATCACGACTGCATCGAGGTTCTCCACGCCGAGACCGAAGTCGGTGCCGTCGAACAGCACGTTGAACTGGCCAGGACCACTCGGATCGGCGGCACCGGACACGGGGATCCAGCGCAGAACGTCCTCGTTGCGAGCACCGAACGTGACGCCGGACCCTGTCATGTAGGGCACGCCGTCGGCGGTGATGATGGAGCCGTTGACGCTGAACGTCGTGACTCCGCTGACTGGATCAACCGATACGCCGTTGATGTCGTGGCGATTCAAACCGTCGCTGAGCCCGATTGCCGAGCCGTCAAGCCAGACGCTGAACGTGCCGGCGGCGTTGTCGAACTTGAAGATGTCGTTCTCCTGCAGTCGAACATCGGGAACGGCAGCCCACTCGGCCGCGAATGCGCCGGTCGGCTTGTCGAAGTCCTGGCGGAGCGAGAACCAGACATCTCCTGATACGGGATCGACATGGACAGCGTCGATGTCGGCGATATTCGCCGGGGCCACGTCGATGAGGCCGTGGGACTCACCATCGAAGAACACCGAGATGGTTGTGCCGTCCCATAGTGCGACGTCCTCGTCACGAACCACGACACCAGCGAGACTACGAGTGGTGTTGTTGAGCGAGAGGTAGACATCGGGGGCCACTGGAGCCACCACCGCGCCGACTTCGATCATCAACAGCTGCTCACCGTTGTCATCGGTGGCCGACGTGCGCAGGTTTCGGTTGTAGATCGCAATCTGATCGCCGGTTGCGCCGTCGACCGTCACGATCACATCTGCAGTCTGACCAGCCGTCAGGAAGATATTGCTCTCGTTCCTGGGAAGCTCGCCGGCCGCACCGGATCCGTCGAATATCTCGCCGTCGAAGGCGACGATGATCTGTCGCAGACCCAGCACCGTCATGGTGCTGTTGTCGGAGCTGGCGTTGACGTAGCGCAGCAGTACTCGTTCACCGGAGTCAGCGACGATCGGAGGGATCGCACTGCCAGCGGTGTGGGTCTGGCCATTGAGCAGGTAGAGGTCGGGCTTGAAGTTGCGCAGGTCCTCGACGAACGGGTCGACCGCGTTGTTGAACGAGAGATCGATCTCGCTGATCACAACAACCTGCTCGGTCGAATAGTCCGAAACGAGGTTGCCATGGGCGGTACCGTCGGGCACTGCCGGGTCGACCACGATCACTCCCTGCAATCCGAGCAAGGCATGGCGGGGATCGAGGCTCGACTCATAGAGGTAGGTGCCGGGCTGGGCCGGTGTGACCTCATAAGAGTCCGTGGCCGTATCGGCAATACCGGTCAAATCGGGAGCGCCCGTGAGGCCCACTGCCGTCAGGTTGATCGGAAATCCGGTCTGGTTGACGACATTGAGGTTGTAGGTCACGCCCTGAGTGAGACGAATCGGTGTCGGATCACCGAGCTGGGGGATCGCGGTCGCACAGTCGAGATCGGACGCCACCTCGACGAAGCCGGTGAACGCCACCGGCATCGTTGAGGTACCACCGGTGGCCGGATCGGCCACCGATGCCGAGCCCGGCTTCGCGCAGACCCAGATGTCGGTCGCTGCGGCGGCTGTTCCCACCGTGGCGGCGGCAACAGTGACGCTCGCCAGTAGCGAGGTCGCCACCAAAGCTGCGATGCGGCTACGTATGGAACTTGTGGTCTTGGTTTTCATGGTTCCGTCAGTCCTTGTGTTCGAACTCATCGTCATCACCTGCACGCCGTCGGGCTGAGCCATTGACCTGCATCGGCGTCGAATTCCTTGGGAGGATCGACTCGCCACAGGGTCAACATGCCGCCGAAGCCCTCATCGAAGTTCTGAATCTCCTGGAGAGCGTGGCTGTGCCAGGGGAAGTAGTACTCACCACAGGTCGTGAATGTGGTGACATCGAGCGGCAGCTGCTGCTGTTGACCAAGATCAGCATCACCGCTGTAGAAGGTCACACCGCCCTTGAACATGGTGTTGTTCAGAGCCGGAAGAGTGACACCAATCGGTGCACCAGTTCCCTGCCACGCTTCGACATCGTTCCACTCGGCGAGCAGATCGTAAGTCTGGCCGGCTGCCACCGTCTCGGTGTAAGCCTCGATCTCGTCGGGGAACGGTCGGGCGTCCTGGGCGATGATCCGCAAGGAGTTGCCGTGCGGATGGAAGGGATGGTTGTCGAGCCCGGCGTTGGCGTAACGAACGAGTGCCGGAAGCTGGATGTAGGCACCGTCGGGATCACCGGCGTTGATCTGCACCAGACCGCCGTAGGGCTGGGTGGGTAGTACCGGGGTGTCGTTGGGGGCGATCACGTCAGGGAAGGACCGACCGTTGATGGTCCAGTAACGATTGTGACGTGACACAGGGTCGTAGCCGTCGAGAACGGCGTCACCGGTGAGTCCGGCGAGCGAGTTGAGCTCTATCCCGACGTGTAGCCCTGGATCGATCTCGTGGAAGATCAGGAGGAATTCGTTTTCGGTGTCGAAGTTCACTCCGTCGTAGACGAATCCACGGCCGGCGCTCGGATAGACCACCAGTCCACCGAAGAGCCCCATCTGCACCTGAACGGCTTGATCGGTGCCGGACTCATACAGGTAGGTTCCCGGCGCAGAGGCCGTGAACTCGTAGGTGACCATGTCGCCGGGCACTCCTGCATCGACTTCCTGAGTGAGCAGGCCGGCCGTTCCGCCCGTCGCTGTCACACCGGTCTGACCGGGGAACAGGATCGAGGTGAAGTCGGCCGGAATGCCGCCACTGAGGTTGTCGCCGTGGGGCGGATTGGTGAGGTTGACCCGAACCAGGTCTCCTTCGTCGACACAGAGTGTCGGCCCGGGGAACTGGAGATAGGGCGCCCCGGCAAGGGCGTAGCTCCACGTGTATACCGTGTTGCCATCGGGGAACGAGATGTAGCCGTCGCGAGCCTCGAGGTTGAACTCGACTGCTCCTCCTGTGCCGACACCACCGGTCTCGCACCTGATGGTCGAGTTGCCCCCGTTGGCCGAGGCCGGGGCTCCACTCGAGAGTCCGGCTGCGAGCCCTCCGGCCATGACGGCCACGGAGAGGATCCCAGCCAGTTTTGAACGTATGGGTAGTTTCATCGTCATCACTCCTCAGACCTGACCCACTGGCACAACCAGCGTTGGGAACGTCTCGTTCACGGAATCCTGATCGGGCAGACCGTCCTGTCCGAGGCCAGGTGCGTCGAGCAGGGTCGGGTAGACCCAGATCTCGGTGACCATGCCACCGTGGGTATCGCTGACCTTGGCGTAGCTAGGACCATCGTCGGGGTCGACCTCTCCGTTGTTGTGGAGCCGATCGCCGGCCCTCGATTTCAACAGATACCGGTTGAACTTCCGTGCCTTGGCCGGGCTCATTCGAGCCGCCAGGGTGTCGACCTCAGCGTTTAGATCGTCGTAGGCGGGCACCGTGAAGATCGCATCACGGGCCTCACCCGGGCCGAGCTCGATTCGGCGGCTCGTGTAGGTGAGGTCGTTGTCGCCGGCCTTGCCGATCAAGAGGGACGCATCATGAGCGATGACCCGCATCTCGCCGACCCCGACGAGGTCGAGCGAATGGATCTCGTAGCCCAGGTTGGCGAGACGAAGCAGAACTCGTTCGCCTTCCCGAACCTGGATCAGCGACGAGTTGCGCTGGTAGTACATTTCGGCTTCGGCCTTCTCGTCGTCGGTCACCGGGACGAGCGGCATGTCGAGGAACTCCCCGACAGGAGCTTTCTGCTCGATCGGCGTGATCTGCGGAATGACCGTGTCCGGGTAGCACCTACCGTTGAGGGTCCAGTACTTCGGGTTGTAGTCCGACCACACGAACTCCTGGAGCGCCTCGAGGTTGTCGTGGGGGGCCGGGTCGATCTCGTTGGTGAGAATGGCAAACTCGCGAGCAAAGCTCGAGTCAACGCCGGCGCTGTTGTCGTTGTAGGCGATCTTGACCCGAGGCTTCGGGGTGATGCCGTCGGGCAGGAAGTACATGTCGCGGGGCTCGACGAAGATCACGCCGGTCATGCCCATCTGCACGTGCTCCACATCCTCGAAGTGACAGTGGTACATGTAGGTACCGGCCGAGCCGACGGTCTGGCCGGGCTCGTCAGCGGTCTTGAGGTCGTAGAAATAGGGGAGGTCGCGGCCCGGAGGAACCGCCACACTCGTCTCGGGCACACCGTCGAACACGGCGGTGGCATTTCGGAAGCCGTGCCAGTGGAGGCTGTGGCCGTCGTCGAGGTCGGGGCGACCCTCGAAGCCGAGGTTGGTGAGCACGATCGCCATCTCTTCACCCTCGAGCACGACGATCGTCGGCGAGGTGGCGATCACCTTGCCTCTGTACTTCGTGACGAGGTCACCCGGGTTCTTGTTGAGTTCGCCACCAGCGGCATGGAGCCTCTGGTCGTCGACATCACGGAAGCCGAACGAGTAGATCGGGTGGGGCTGGGGGCCGGAGAAACGACGGCCCGGTGCTGAGATGTGGCCGTCGGTCGTCATCAACCGAATGCTGGGGATCACCAGCGGGTCGACGACGTCGACAAGTGGTGTCGCCTGCCCCAGGAATCCCGGACCACCGGCGGCAGCCGCCGACGAGATGAGACCTCGTCCCGCGGCTACTCCGGATCCCGCCGCGAGGCTGGCTATCGCCCCGTTTCGCAGGAAGGAGCGCCGTCCGTATTGGCTCTTGGGTTCCGACATCATCCCGATCTCCTGGTCAATTTCTTCGTTCGTACGTTCAGTCATTGGTCTCGTCGCCTTTCGCTCAGCCGGCCAGCGGGCCGGACACGGCGTTCACGTCATTGCTGCCGTGGAGGCCTTCGGTCGTTCCGTCGAAGTAGACAAAGTCGCCTTGATCGCAGGTGACCAGGCCGTCGAGGCCCACGGTGACGCCACCGCAGGCGATGACGTCCTCGTCACGAACATCGAGGTCTCCGATCTGGTTTGCGCCTCGTGTCGACAGCAGGAGAGTGGTTCCCCCGTTGATCAGTGCGACAGCGTCGATGTCGCCGTTGTTGCCGTTCTGGTCGAGGCCCAGCGTCGAGCCCGAGAAGTAGGGCTCGAAGTAGGCGCTGACAATCGCACCGCCGACCGAACTGACCGGCACCATGCGGACGACGTCCTCGTCGGGGAACCCGAGGGTGCCCGACTGGGTCGGCAACTCGGCGACTCCGGCGAACGACACCAGGAAGGTGCCGTCGGCCAGTCGATGCAATGCATCGATGTCGCGAGGTCCTCCCGATAGCCCGACTGCCGAACCATCGAGGAACAAGGACCACGTGTCGGTGGCCTTGTCGTAGTGGACGATGTCTTCATCATCGGCGACGAAGGTTCCGCCAATGCCAGCGGCACCGGCCGGCAATACGTTGCCGTTGCCGAGGAGCGAAACGAGGAACTCGGTGCTGGTGAGCACGTGGAGGCCATCAATGCTGGCGGCGAATGCGCCGCCAGCGGCTCCCTCGAGAATGGTCGAGATGCCCGTGGCCGACCAGGACTGTGCGTCCTGGCCCTTGATGCCGAGCAGCGGATCGGTGTTGCGCACAGTCGAGAAGAACATCAGACCGTTGGTCTGGCCTGCTCCAACCTCATCAGCACCGGAGTCCGGAGCAAGGTTGAGTCCGATCGGCCCGATGAAGGGTCGATCCTGACGGTCGATATCGGCTGCCTCGATTCCCAAGGTGCCGAGATCGGCCGCCGGCGAAGCCCCGCTGGCGAGATGGAAGTCAGCGTCCTCGAGCGCAGTAGTACCCGGGTACACCAGGTTGATGTTGGCGATCTGTCCGAAGACAGGAGCCGGGAAGGTCTGGGTCGCGACCACCGAGTCGAGCACGAAGAGAGGGTCGACACCGTCGACGTTGGTCAGGGATGCACCGTAAGGCACTGTCAACACCGAGTGCTCGGGGTTGAGCACCATCGGGATGGCATCTTCGCCCATGTCGACGACGCCGTTGTAGATCCCGAGGTCGGGGGTGCCGGCGATGAACTGGATCAGATTGCCTCCAAGCAACGCAGCGTCGACATCTGCCTCGAACACGACGCCCGCCCGGTTGTTCCAGAACAGGTTGTTCTGGAGCGCCGGATCCGAGAATGTCGATCCGTCAACCGGCACGAAGCTCGCGCTGTGGGGCTGAGTGGTGAGACCGCCGCTGCGGGGGCACGTATTTGTGCCACCGACCGCGACTCGCACCTCGTTGATGCAGACGAAGCCGCCGGCATCCTCGGCCGAACTGGTCGAGAGGTTGTTGGCGATCGTGTTGTGAACGATCGTGGCTTCCGAAGCGTCGATGAGATGGATAGCACCGCCCACGTCGGTTGCGACGTTGTTGGCGATGATGTTGTTGACGATGCGAAGCGCACTCTCAAGCGCATGCAACACCATGATGGCGCCACCGTCGTCGCCCGACAGGTTGTAGTGGAACTGGTTGGAGTCGACAACGACCGAGCCGGTACCGAGTCCGAGAGGAGCGAACGGATCGTAGGCGATCTCGCTGCCGATCAGCAGAGCGCCGCCCTCATCGAACGACTCGTTGTTCTGGAAGACGTTTCCAGCAATGAGGCCGTTCTCGCTGACACCGAAGTGGCTCATGCCACCGCCGTACTCGGCGGAGTAGTTGCCGCAGATGTCGTTGTC
>JAJCXX010000042.1 GCA_029263195.1 Acidimicrobiales bacterium | reverse complement strand
GACCGGGTGCTCGGAATCGACCCCCCTGTCGAGCAGAGCCTGGCCGAGTGATCGCACGGCATGGAGGGTCTGGGCGTAGCTCATCGTGCGCCAGGATCCGTCGGCGGCGCGTTCGGCGAGGAAGGGCTGATCCGGAGTTGCAGCCGCCCACAGGCGCAGCATCGAGCCGACATCGGTGGCCGGTGGGGCGAGCGCGATCGGCGAGGAGAGGACCAGAGTCCCATCGTCGGAGAACCTGGTATCAACTTCAGCCGGCGCAAAGGCCAGATCAATGAATGGCGGCTTGTCCACGGGCACCTCATCCCTGCTCGCCCGCGATGGTAAGTGGCTCCGCCGCCGGGGACCATACTCAGCCGCTCACTCGGGCCGACGTGCGGCCGTGACTGACTCAGGGGAGATGGGCCGTGAACCAGTTGGTCTCCTGAAGCGGAGTTCCGCCGGAGGTGTGGCAGACATCGATGAAGCCGGCAGCTCCGAGCATCGTGGTTGTCTCTTCTATCGTCGGGATGCGGTAGACATCTGGGTCCATCCACTCCGGCATCTTGTCGTCGCCGACCCGACAGGCGATCACCAGGCGCCCTCCGGGCCGAAGCACACGGGCGGCCTCGGCGAGTGTCGCCTGGGGTTCGGGCATGAAGTAGATGGTGTGGGTGGTGAAGGCCATGTCGGCGGAGCCGTCCGCGAACGGGAGCAGCTTCCCGTCGCCGCGCAGCAACTCGGCGCGGCCATCGCGACAGGCTCGGCGGTTTCGAGCAGTAGCTTGGTTGACCATCGTGGCCGAGACCTCCGCGCCGATGACGCAGTGGCCTTGGCCGATGAGCTTTGCCACGGTGCGTCCCTGCCCGAATCCGATCTCGAGCACCACGCGGGGCTCCGCCAGGTCGAGGAGTTCGAGGCATCGATCGTTGGCCGCGCCGGTGTCTTTCACCATCAATCGCCCGATGATTCGGCCGAGCGCACCGGAAGGATTTGCAGCCTGGCGCGATCGGAGTCGACCGACGGTGCCGGGACGGCCGGGTTGGGAGTGCCCGGCGGCGGTCACGGCCTGGCTCCGGATACGAGATCTCGGACCATCGCAGCGCACATGAGTGCGATCTCCCTGCCGTAAGGCCGAGGTGTGGGGTCCCATGGCATCTTCACCGCCCAGAGGGTGATGAGCTCGACGATCGTGCGGGCGAGAATCTCGACGCTGACATCGGATCCGACCTGGTCGGAGTGTTTCGAGAGGTACTCCACCCAGAGATCGACGATCGCGTAGCGACCCGCCTCGTGCCACTCGGCAGCCAGGGCAGGGAGCTCCGTAACGCAGCGATCGAGAACCATGATGCGGATGCGGTGTCTCGCCATCATCTCGAAGAGGTCGAGGGCGAGTAGTTGGACCTCGGGGCCGATCGGCTCGTCGAGCGTTGCCTCGTTGCGTCCCGCGGCGACTGTCAGTTCGAGTCGGGCAACGGAACGACCAAGGCCGTCACGCAATCCCTTGGACGCTCGTGCTAGGTCGAACGCGTCGGTGGATCGTTGGTCGGGAAGGGCGTCGGGCGTGTCGGCGTACTCGATGACAGCAGCTAGCAGAGACTCCTTTGAGTCGACGGAACGGTAGATGGTGCCCTTCGCCACGCCCATCGCGAGGGCGATGTCGTCCATCTGTGTTCGCTGGAAGCCGTGCTCGACGAAGGCTGCCGCGGAGACGGCCAGTAGCTTCTCGAGGCGGTCGGGTGGGGTGACGCGTGCCATCCTGTCAAGGTAGAATAACTGACCTAGTCAGTCAACCAATTGTTGTGCGATGCTCCAATGATGGATCGGCCGACCTTCACCCCTCTCGACCCCGACTACGACCATCGAGTGCGGGCCAGTTTCGACGCTCAAGCAGCGATGCACACTTTCGGTATCTCGATTTCTTCCCTCGGGCCGGGCTGGATCGACCTCGAGTTCGACCACCAGGATCAATTCACCCAGCAGCACGGATTCATCCACGCCGGGGTGGTCTCAGCCGCTCTCGACTCTGCCTGTGGCTACGCGGCGTTCTCGCTCATGACCGAGAATTCGGCGGTGCTCACCGTTGAGTACAAGGTCAACCTGCTGAGGCCGGCGAACGCCCAGCGCTACCTAGTGAGCGCGGAAGTCGTCAAGCCAGGCCGCACGCTGACGGTGTGTCGAGCCACCGCGAGGTCTGCCGACGGGGGAGAGCCGATAGCGGTCATGACCGGCACCCTCATGGCGCTGGTCGACTCCGGAATCCAGCACTGATTCGGCCGATGACTAGTCCCGATCCCGCCCCCGAGACCCGCCTCACCGAAACGATCGACCATGCCCGTCACCAAGTGATGTTGGGCATGGACATGCCCTGGCTGGTCGATCAGTGGGTGAAGCGGAGCCCCGACAAGCCTTTCATGATCTGGGAACCATTCGTGGGGGAGTCGACTACCTGGACCTACTCAGGGTTCCAGACGCACGCGAGGGCAGTGGCCACCGGGCTGAGCGAGCGAGGTATCGAGAAGGGCGACTTCGTTCTCCTCCACATGGACAACTCTCCCGAGTTCGTCGTCAGCTGGTTTGCGTGCGCGGAACTCGGAGCGGTGGCGGTGTCCACCAACACGAGGTCGGTGGGCCGCGACATGACCTACTTCGCGGAGCACACACAGGCAGTGTGCGCGATCACCCAGCCGGCGTTCGCGGCGATGATCCACGAGTCGTGTCCGGATCTGCGCTTCATCGCTGTCACCGACAACGATGTGGGCGAGCCTGCCGAGCCTCCCGCCGAGATCCCCACCATCGAGTTCTCCAGCCTCAGATCCGACCCCGAGGGCTGGGTGGCGCGTTCCCCGGAGCCATACGCCAGTCTCGGCGTGCAGTTCACGTCAGGAACCACGTCGCGCCCGAAAGCCGTGCTGTGGACCCATGCCAACGGCCTCTGGGCGGGATCGATCTCGGCCGCCCACATGCGCTTGCGAACCGACGACATCAGCCTCGTGTTTCTGCCGATGTTTCATACCAATGCTCAGGCCTACTCGATGCTCGCCACCTTGTGGTCGGGTGGGACCTTCGTTTTGCAACCGAAGTTCTCGGCATCACGATTCTGGGACGTGTCGGTGAAACACCGCACCACCTGGTTGTCGACCATCCCCTTCATGGTCAAGGCCCTGGCCGAATTGCCCGTCCCCGAGCACTGTTACCGATTCTGGGGCACGGCGGTGCGTCTTCCCACGCTCGACGATCACCTGGGCGTAGTGACGCTGGGATGGTGGGGCATGACCGAGACCCTCACCCAGGGCATCGTGTCGGACTACGACCATCCTGGCCCCGAACACTCCATTGGCCGAGCCGCGTCCGAATACGAGATCCAGGTGCGTACGCCCGGAGGATCTCTGGCCGGCCCGGGCGAGAGCGGTCGCCTGTTCATCCGCGGCGTCAGGGGCGTGTCGCTCTTCAAGGAGTACTACAGGAACCCGGAGGCCAACGACGCCGCATTCGACTCCGATGGTTGGTTCGACACTGGCGACATCATCCGAGTCGGCGCCGACGGCTACCTCTACTTCAGCGACCGCGACAAGGACATGTTGAAGACCGGTGGCGAGAACGTTGCCGCCTCCGAAGTCGAGAGCGTCATCATGCTCACTGGCCTGGTGGAAGAGTGCGCGGTGGTCGGCCAAAAGCACTACATGCTCGACGAAGTGCCAGTGGCCTTTGTGATTCCCAAGGCTGGGGCGCCCGAATCGATCAGCGAGAATATCATCGAGTTCTGCGAGCAGAACCTCGCCGACTTCAAGGTCGTCACCGCGGTCCACGTGGTGGATTCGCTACCTCGCTCCACCCTCGAAAAGGTGGCCAAGAATGAGCTACGAGACCGGCTGACACCGGTAACCGATCGGGACGTGTAGGCGCGATGACCCTGGTAGGTGCGGTGCAAGCCGGCTCCAAGGCGTTCGACACCCCGGCGACAATGGACAAGCTCGAATCCTTGGTGGTCGAGGGCGCTGAGCTCGGGATCGAGCTGCTGGTGTTCCCGGAGGCCTTCGTCGGCGGATACCCCAAGGGTCATGGGTTCGGGGCGGTCGTGGGAACACGTTCCGGTGAAGGGCGCGACTGGTTCCGACGCCACCATGATTCGGCCATCGAGATACCCGGTCACGAGTCGGACAGGATCGCGGCTCTGGCCGAAGAGCACCGCATGGATCTCGTGGTGGGCGTGATCGAACGCGATGGCGGCACCCTCTACTGCACAGTCGTGTTCTACGGGCGCGACGGCCTACTCCTAGGCAAGCACCGCAAGCTGATGCCCACCGGAAGCGAGCGCCTGATCTGGGGGTTCGGCGACGGCTCGACGATGCCGGTGGTCCAGACCCCTGTCGGCCGCCTCGGAGCGGCGATCTGCTGGGAGAACTACCTACCGATGTACCGCACCAGTCTCTACGCAAAAGGCCTCCAGATCTGGTGCGCTCCCACGGTCGACGACCGTGAGCGCTGGTCGGCCACGATGAGACACATCGCGATAGAGGGACGCTGTTTCGTGGTCTCGGCCAATCAATTCGCGAAGCGGTCGGACTACCCCGACGACTACGAAACCGGATTCGGCGACGACGCCGACACGGTCTTGATCGGCGGAGGCAGCTGCATAGTCGACCCCGACGGAGAGTTCCTCGTGCCGCCGCATCGGGACGGCGAAGCCATTCTCGCCGCTGATGTCGACCTCGACGAGATCGTGCGCGGCAAGTTCGATCTCGATGTGGTCGGCCACTATGCACGTCCCGACGTATTCCAACTCAACGTCGACGAAAGGCCCCAGTTGCCGGTATCGGCTACCCGGCCCGACGTTGAGCCACGATGAACAGGCGGGTGAAGGGGAGCAGGGTCACGCCATCTCCGCGCCGGGGGTAGTGCACGTTCGCCCGCCGCGTGTACTCAGCGGTGAACTCTCGAGCCTCAGCTTCTGGTAAGGCTGTCAACACCGGTCGAAGGGCACTTCCCGATACCCATTCGGTGACCGCGTCCGGGCCGGCGAGTTCCTGGGTGTAGGTGGTGGTCCAGATATCGAGTTGCCGGCAGTGCGAAGAGAGCAGGCCGTGGTAGGTCGCCGGCGTGTCGACCGGTACCCCTTGTAGAGCCGGTTCCAGATCGACCGACCAGCTGCCCTCGCGCGCCACTTCGGCAATGGTGGTATGGGTCGGCTCCGCGAAGTTGGCGGGCATCTGAGCCGCCAGGACTCCGCCGGGGATCAAGGAGGCCATCAAGTCGGTGAAGAGGGTCTCGTGGTTCGGCAGCCAGTGCAGCGTGGCATTGCTGTAGAGCAGAGAGACCGGCTCGCGGGGTCGCCAAGATCGGAGATCAGCCTCCAGCCAGGTCTCATCGGGGTGGTCGCGGCCAGCTCGCTCGAGCATTTGTGCAGAGCTGTCGACGCCGCAGTAATCGGCATCGGGCCAACGGGACCGCAGGAAGGGAACGACATTGCCGGTTCCGCAACCAAGATCGACTATCGAATCCACGGTGTCGACTTGGACGCGCCCCAACAACTCGAGCGCGGGCCGGAGTCGATGATCCGCGAAAGTCAGGAATTGCGACGGGTCCCATATGCCACTCACATGGGGAGTGTGCCACTCGATGAGGTGCTGCGCCGTGCCAGTCGAGTACCTTCGCCCCCGGAGGAACGGCGATGAAGCTCCGAGGACAGGTGCCCACCGGTGTCAGCATCGCTCGTGACGATCACGGTGTGCCCCACATCCGGTCCGCCGATCTGGCTGGAGCGTATTGGGGAATGGGCTACTGCCACGCGCTCGACAGGGGCATGCAGATGGGCCTCATGCGCTTGTTGGGCCAGGGCCGTGTGAGCGAGTGCCTCAGGGCCACCGACGAGTCGATCGAGATCGACACTTTCTTTCGTCGCATGAACTGGTCGGGAAACACCAGCAGCCAGATCGATGAGCTCACCGTCGACACTCGCCTACTCCTCGACGCCTACTGCAATGGAGTCAACGCTCAGCTCGCTCGCCGACGGCCGTGGGAATTTCGCCTCCTGGGGTATCAGCCCGAGCCGTGGTGCGTCGAAGACAGCCTCCTGATGATACGAATGACGGGCTACCTCACACTCGCCCAATCTCAAGGCGAGGTCGAGCGACTCTTCGTCGAAATGGTGCAGAAGGGGATAGCCGACGATCGTCTCGAGGCCCTGTTCCCGGGCTCGACCACGGGGCTCGACCGCGACCTGCTCGGCCGAGTGGAGATCGGCGACCGCATTGTTCCTGATGGCCTGAAATGGGGCGGCGGTGCACCCCGAATGATGGCCTCCAACAATTGGGTGGTGGCTCCGGCCCGTTCAGCCTCCGGCCACGCCCTGTTCGCCAACGACCCGCACCTGGAGGTCAACCGCTTGCCCAACGTGTGGGTCGAGCAGGTGATCGAGTTGCCCGACGACACCATCATCACCGCCAACATGCCCGGTCTTCCCGGGCCGGTGGTGGGGCGGAAGACCAAGGTGGCATGGGGGGCCACCTACACGTTCATGGACGCGGTTGATTCATGGGTTGAGGAGTGTCGAGGCGGGAAGTACCGGCGGGGCGACGCATTCGAATCGTGGACGGAGCGCAAGGAGACGATCCTTGTCAAGAAGGGCGACCCGGTCGAGGTCGTCTTCTTCGAGAACGATCATGGTGTGCTTGACGCGGATGCGGGTCATGACGGATTTCACCTCGCAACGAGGTGGGCGCCAGCCCAATCAGGCGCCGCATCTCTCAACGCAGTCACCGACCTGTGGGAAGCGCAGAGCGCAGCCGAATTGCAAAAGGTGTTGGGTCTCTTCGAAACGTCTTGGAACTGGGTCATGGCCGACGCCGAGGGTCACATCGCCTACCAGATGTCGGGGTTGAGCCCGATTCGTCATCCCGACGCAACCGGATTCGCTCCGATGCCGGGATGGGACCCCGAGTGGGACTGGCAGGGTTTCGTACCGCCCGAATCGCTGCCGCGCTGTCTCGACCCCGAGAGCGGGGTGATCGTCACCGCCAACAACGATCTCAACCACCTCGGCGAGACGGATCCGATCAATATGGCGATGGGCGACTATCGC
>JAJCXX010000041.1 GCA_029263195.1 Acidimicrobiales bacterium | reverse complement strand
CAGGCTGGCTTTCTTCGGAGGGTCAGCGGGTCGATCGGAGATACGGCGAGTTCTCGCCAATCCGACCGGAGCCGGCCCTCACGAGGGGTCGTCCGGGAGGTGCGGAGAGGTCTCACCATCCGAGGATCCATCGGGTCACCGTTCTAGCCCCACACGGGGGTGTGATCGGTCCGGATGGAACATCCCCGGGTGGCACGTGTCGGGTCACCTCGATTCGGATCGTTGCCGTCGGGTAACGAACCGGTTCGGAGTTCACCTGGTGCCGACGGGCATTGATGATTGGTTCAGACAAGAATCGGTAAGGACGCAAGCCGGTTCAGGTCAGTGTCAAACCTCGTACGAGGGGAGGCAACGAGTGTTGTTAGTTCCGTCGGGAGCTTTCGACCAGGTGATCGAAGTCGATTCGAAGCCCCGAGGAGTTGACCGGTGCGAGCTGGGAGGCTAATCGGGGCTTCGTCGCGTGCGGGCTGAAACTCCCAGACTGTTCAGGGAATCGGCTCAGTCGTCCTTGAGCGCAACGGCGTTGGGGGTGACGTTGACCTTCGGTTCGTACTCGGGCGCCTCCACGGAGCGCTTCGCGCCCGACGCCGCCGCCTGCAGTTGCTCGCGACACGAGTTGCACGGGCCGTAATAGTCGGCACTGGCGTCGGCGCCGCAGCGTGGACAAACAAAGTCGATCGGATCCATCATCGGCATTCTGGCACGACAGGAGGAGGCCATGGCGCCACTGGCGGCCACGGGTATGCTCGCTCGGCTTCTCGGAGGGGCATGAAATGGCCGATGCACTGAAAACCGAACCCGCGGTGGCGGGTACGGTCATCATCGGTGCCGGACCGGCCGGTCTGACCGCGGCATATCAGCTGGTGAAGCTCGACTTGCCAGCCACGGTGCTTGAATCCGACGATGTGGTTGGTGGTATTTCCCGAACGGTCGAGCGTGAAGGCTGGCGGTTCGACATCGGCGGCCACCGCTTCTTCACCAAGGTCCCGCCGGTCACTGAGTTTTGGCACGAGATACTTCCGGCCGAGGAGTTTTTGCTCCGACCTCGCATGAGCCGGATCTTCTACAGGGGAAAGTTCTACGACTACCCCCTCAAACCTCTCAACGCTCTGCGGAACCTGGGTGTTCTCGAGTCGATTCGGTGCGTTCTGTCCTACCTGTGGGTCCGGATTCATCCTCCAAAGGATCAGTCGACCTTCGAGGGTTATACCGCCGCTCGTTTCGGTTGGCGTCTCTACGGGATCTTCTTCAAGACCTACACCGAGAAGGTATGGGGGGTCCCTGCCGGTCAGATCCAAGCTGACTGGGCCGCTCAACGAATCAAGAACCTGAGTCTGTTCCGAGCGGTGTGGAACGCCATATCCCCCCGGCGCAATCAGAGGGAGATAGCGAGCCTCATCGAGGAGTTCGAATACCCCCGTCACGGTCCTGGAATGATGTGGGAGCGATGCCACGACGAAGTGGTGAAGCGAGGAGGTCTCGTCGAGCTGGGTCAGAGGGTGGTCCGGATCGAACATGCCAACGGCCTCGCGTTGAGCGTCGAATCCAGATGCGCCGGGGTCGAGAGCCGCTACCCCTGCACCGACGTGATCTCCTCGATGCCGATTCCGGCGCTGATCGAGGCGATGGATCCTCCCCCGCCCGCCGACGTTCTGAATGCCGCGAAGGCGCTCACGTTTCGCGACTTCCTCACGGTCGCGATCGTGGTGCCGGCCGACGATGCCTTCCCCGACAATTGGATATACGTCCACTCATCGGAGGTCCAGCTCGGCCGGATACAGAACTTCGCGTCCTGGTCGCCCGACATGGTTCCCGAGGATGGCATGACCTGTCTGGGCCTGGAGTACTTTGTCATGGAGGGCGATTCCCTCTGGAATGCCTCCGACGGCGATCTCATCCGTCTTGGAATAGCCGAGATCTCGACCTTGGGTCTGGTTGATCCCGACCGGGTACGTCAGGGGTATGTGGTCCGCATGCCAAAGGCCTATCCCATGTACGACGTCGACTATCGCCGCAACGTCCAGACGCTGCGAGACTGGTTGGCCACACACGCCACAAACGTGTATCCGGTTGGTCGTAACGGCATGCATCGCTACAACAATCAGGATCACTCGATGTACACGGCGATGCTCACCGTCGACAACATCGTCAACGGGACGGACCACGACGTCTGGGACGTCAACGTCGACGACGAATACCACGAAGAGATGTCGAGACCGGGGCCATGACGGTGCCCGGCCGTTCTTCGACGATTGTGGTGATTCCTGCCTACAACGAAGAGGCAACGCTTCCGGGTGTACTGGCTGATCTGGCCGCAATAGTGCCTGAGCTCGACGTCGTGGTGATCGACGACGGCTCGGTCGACGCGACTTCTCGTGTCACCGCAGAAGCTGGCGTGCCGAGCGTGCGGCTCCCGTTCAACCTGGGAATTGGTGGCGCTCTTCGAGCCGGGTATCGGTACGCCGTCGAGGCTGGCTACGAGCGGGCGGTCCAGTTCGATGCCGACGGGCAGCATCGGGCGGATCAGATCCCCATTCTTCTCGACGCCCTCGACGATGGTGCAGATCTTGCCTTCGGCAACCGATTCGGCGAAGCCGGCGACTACGAGGTCGGATTCGGTCGGGGAATCGCCATGAGACTGCTCAGATTCGGCGTCCGGTTGATGTGCCGACAGAGGTTCGTGGACACATCTTCGGGATTCAGGGCAATCGATCGCCGACTCATCGAGATCTTCGCGAAGGAGTACCCGGTCGAGTACATGGACTCTGTTGAGACCCTTGTGGCCGTGTGTCGGGGCGGCTACGTGGTGAGTGAGGTCGAGGTGACGATGGAGGAGCGTGCCGGCGGAGAGCCGTCGCAGCGACACTTTCGCCTGGCGTATCACTACGCCCGGCTGATCGTGGCGCTTCTCGGATCGTCGAGGAGGGCGATACCGCCGCGGAGATGATCCAGCTCCCGGAACCTCAAGAAATGGCTGCCAGATGCCGACTGTGAACTATCAACGGACCGAAATTAGGGGGCCGACAAAGTGCGACGTCGCGACCGCGACCCGAGGCCGTTTTTCGACGAGCGGGTGGTTGAGTCAGAACGACGCGCCGGTGTAGAGCTGGCATGGATCGTGGTGGTCGGCGTGGCGGTCGTGGTGGCGGCCATCTGGTTCTCGGTGCCCAACCGTGCTCTCGGCCCCGTCGACCGGTCCGGTGAGTCGAATCTTGATGGTCTCCTGGCCTTGATCGTGGTGGTGCCCCTGGGCGCCTCGATCTTCGCGATTCGGCGCTACCGCGACGCGGTCGCGGCTCAGCGAGAGCTTGCGCACCTATCCGATCACGATGCGCTCACGCGACTTCCGAATCGACGAAACATCCTCGCGGTGCTGCCGGCCGCTTTCGTGAAGGCCCGGAGCCTCAACACCCGATCCGGTGTGATGTTCGTGGATCTCGACGGGTTCAAGGCGGTCAACGACACCTACGGCCATGAGGTGGGCGACCGCCTCATGATCGCGGTGGCGGAGCGACTGAGGGAACACTGTGGCACCGACCGTTGGGTAGCCCGCTATGGCGGCGACGAGTTTGTGGTGCTCGACCCATCACCGGCCGTACCCGAACTGTCGAAGCGCTTCGCCGTCACCTTGGTCGATCTGTTGTCGCAACCGTTCCAGCTCGGCGAGGATCGCATCTCAATCTCCGCCAGTGTGGGCGTGGCGTTCGGGTCGTCGACCGATGAACCCGAAGAGGTGATCAAGCACGCTGACCTTGCCATGTACGCGGCCAAGGACGCCGACAGTCGCGTCGAGATGTTTGCCGACGACATGTACGGTTCCCTGACCCCAGCGACCGTCGGGGCGCGACTCGAACGGGCCATCAGCGACGGTGAGTTCCGTCTCGTCTATCAGCCAATGGTCGTACTGAAGAGCGGGCAGGTCGTTGGCATAGAGGCCTTGCTTCGGTGGGACGATCCCGACCGAGGTGTCATCGAGCCCGGCGACTTCATGCCGGCGCTGGAAGCGACTGGGCTGGTCGTGCCGGTCGGGCGTTGGGTGATGAGCGAGGTGTGCACGAAAGCCAAGCTGTGGAGTGACCAGATGCCTGCTGGGGTACCGGCGTTGCGGGTCTCGATGAATGTCTCGCCTCGCGAGCTGTCACAGAGCGATTTCGTGGAGAGCCTCGAATCGGCACTCCTGTCCAGCGGTGCCGATCCCCAGAGCGTGTACCTGGAGGCCAACGAGATCTGCCTGAGATCCGACCCCCGTAAGGCGTGGACGGCTCTGAGCGGTGCCCGCGAGCTTGGAGTTGGCCTGGCCTTGGACGATTTCGGACGTGGGTTCACCTCGCTGGGCCACATTCGGAACTTCGAATTCAACTTACTGAAGCTCGACGGTCCATTCGCGGCAAGGGTCACCGATAGCGGTTCTGATGGAGCACTCGTGCGAAGTGTGATCGGCTTGGCGGAGGAATTGGGTATTGCAGTTCTGGCCGAAGGGCTCGCTGATGAGGTGACGTTGCAGCAGTTGGCCGATGCCGGCTGTCAGCTCGGCCAAGGACGGGTGATCTCCGAGCCCCTCAACGCCGCCACCGTCGATGCGCTGATTGCCGATGGATTGGCGGGAATCTCGGTCTCGGCTCGTAGGGGTGGAGACCGGGCTCCAGAGATGCCGAGAGATGGCACGACCGAAAGGACCGAGACCGTGGTCCTACCGCATCTACGGGCAACCGAAGTCGGCTGAAGCCCGACCTCCCGACTCGTCAGTGAACGTCGGCCGGGGGCGGGCCGTAACGGCCCAGTAGATGGTCGCGAATCGCCTTGAATCGCCCTCTAGGCGACCAGTGGAGTCCGCGAGCCGGACGGTGGATCATCCCCGCCGGTATCTGCAGCAGCGCCAGAAGGGTGCGGAAGGTCACGTTCCAACGTCCAAAGTGCTCGCGGAGCATCAAGAGGGTGTTGCGTAGCTGAAGGTACGCAACAAGCTCGATCGATGAGGTCATGCCGGGATTGGAGACCATGGCCCCGCGTACGACTCCGCACTGCCAACCGGCGGCTGCCGCCCGCAATCCGAGATCGGCCTCCTCGCAGTACGCGAAATAGCGTTCGTCGAAGAGCCCGATCTCCTCAAGGCACTTCCGTCGGGCCAGCATGAGGGTGCCGTGGGGATAGTCGGACCGGTCGAAGCCACGGTCGACCTCTGGCTGGGAGTCGATCGAACCCAGAAACGGATCGATGATCGGGCGACAACCATCGCCGACGTCGGCACTCACGAGGCCGACGTCGGGACGATCTGCCACCTCGGAGAGAATCAATTGGAGGGTGTCGGGGGAAGGCTGTGAGTCGTGAGGAGTGATCGCCACCCACTCCCCCACTCCTGACCGCATCCAGCGCCGAATCCCGACGTTGGCTCCCGGTCCGAATCCGAGATTCGAATCGGCGAGAATCACTGCGGCGGGGGCCACCAGTTCGGCGAGGGTCGATCGGGTCTCCTCCGACGATGCGTTGTCGACGACGACGACGCCGGCGGTGGAGGTCTGATCGAGAAACGCTTGAACGGTCTGGACGATGCTGTCGGGACGATTTCGGTGCACGACGACGACGGTGACCTGTCCGTCGGTTTCCGGGTTCGTGTCCATGCTGGGCGCAGCCTCGCCCGGCCCAAGGCGACTTGCAACCCGTAGCATCCGGGCCGGTTGGGTGGATGTACCCTGCGATCGTCGACTTCGACGATGGAGTGAGTGTGGGCCCACAAAGCGATTCCGGTGAGAGGTCCGGCGACGGCCGCCCCTCCGTGTCCGATATCGGAAAAATCGGAGACCTGGCAGCGGAGTCCGGTCTTCGTCGCATTCATGTTCTGGCGTGGAGAGACCTGGCTGATGTCGAAGCAGGCGGGTCGGAGATCCACGCTGCGACCATCGCTTCGCTTTGGGCCGAGGCGGGAATCGACATCACCATGCGCACGTCCTATGCGCAGGGATCGCCGCCGGAGTCGGTGCGCGACGGATACCGAGTCATCCGTCGTGCCGGCCGCTACCTGGTTTTTCCGCGAGCGGTCGGCTCCGAACTGGCAGGCCGACACGGGCGACGCGACGGCCTTGTCGAGATATGGAACGGCGTGCCGTTCTTCTCTCCCCTTTGGGCTCGTGGCCCGAAGGTCACCTGGCTGCACCATGTTCATGAGGAGATGTGGCCGATGGTGCTGCCACCCAACCTCGCTCGCGCCGGCCAGCTATTGGAGCGCCGTGTCGCTCCCGTCTTCTACCGCAGCAGCAGGATCATCACCCTGTCGGAGTCGTCGCGCTCCACGATTGTCGAGCGCATGGGGCTTCCGCCATCCAATGTGAGTGTCGTTCCGCCGGGGGTCGATCCTGCGTTCAGCGCCGGCGGCTCGAAATCCGACGTCCCGAGTGTGGTCGCGGTTGGGCGGTTGATGCCGTCGAAATTCTTCGATGTCCTGATCAACGCGGTGGCTCGAATTCGCGAGAGCGTCCCGGCGCGACTGACGATCATTGGCGACGGATATGAGCGCGATCGTCTGGAGCGACAAGTCTCCGAACTTGGTGCCGAGTCATGGTGTGAGCTCCCGGGCCGGGTCAGTGAGCCCGAACTCGTCGAGCACTATCGGAGGGCCTGGATCGTGGCTAGCGCCTCCCGAAGTGAGGGCTGGGGAATGACCCTGACCGAGGCGGCGGCGTGTGGGACGCCAGCAGTGGCCACCCTGATTCCGGGACACACCGATGCAGTCGACAACGGCATCACCGGTCTTCTGGCCTCTACCGATCTGGAGCTCTCTGACGCCGTTGAGCGTGTTTTGCTCGACGCCGACCTGAGAGTTCGGATGGGGGCGGCCGCTAGGGCCAGGGCCGAGACGTTCAGCTGGCATCGCGCTGCCCATGACTCTCTCGCTGTGCTGGCTGCTGAAGCGCAGAGATCGCGCTGAGTCCTTCCGATGGGTCGAGTTTTTCCGAAGATGAAGAAGCGGTTGGGTCGTCGCAGCGAATCTGCTCTCGTGGCCCTCGCCGCCCTCGTCGCCTATGTCCCGATCGTCTTCTCGAGCCCCGGTTTGGTCGGGGCCGACACCAAGACATATCTGTACCTCGATCCTGGCCGGTTGATGCAACGAGCCACTTCGCTCTGGGACAGCGACGCGGCTCTGGGGACAGTTACACATCAGACCATCGGGTTTCTCTGGCCGATGGGTCCGTTCTATTGGACGCTCGAGAAGCTCGGTAGCCCCGACTGGTTTGCACAAAGGCTGTGGCTCGCTTCGCTGTTGCTTGTTGGTGCGCTGGGCGTGCGGTACCTCCTCCGAACGCTCGGTTGGGAGGGCTCGGGTCTGCTCGTGGCGATGCTGGCCTATGAGCTGAGTCCGTATCTTCTCGACTACTCCGCTCGTATCTCGGTGATCTTGCTTCCTTGGGCCGGCTTGCCGTGGTTGCTCGGCCTGACGATCAGATCAGTTAGGTCCGGTGGTTGGCGCCATCCGGCAATGTTTGCGCTGGTTGCGGTCACCGTCGGAAGCGTCAACGCCACGTCGTTGTTGTTGATCGGCCTGGCTCCGGTTCTCTGGATCGTCCACGCTTCGATGGTCGAGCGCTCGGTGTCGATCGCCGACGCGGCGCGGGCCGCGCTCAGAATCGGGGTCACGAGCCTCGGCGTTTCGCTGTGGTGGATCGCGGGGTTGTTCTTGCAGGGCGGATACAGCCTTCCTGTCCCCCGCTACACCGAGACCTATCAGGTCGTGGCCGAGGCTTCGACCGCTCCCGAGATCCTGCGTGGCCTCGGCTATTGGTTCTTCTACGGCAACGACAAGTTCGGACCCTGGATCGAACCGAGTGTCGACTACACCCAGGGGGTCTGGCTGATCTTCGTGAGCTTCGGACTGGTGGTGTTGGCATTGCTCGGGGCGGCCATGGTCCGGTGGCGTCACCGTTCCTACTTCCTGCTCTTGCTTGTGGTCGGTGCGCTCATCGGGATTGGCTCTCACCCTTTCGACTCTCCGTCGCTTCTGGGACGATTCTTCAGCGACTTCACTCGCACAGACGCCGGATTGGCACTGCGCTCGACGCCGCGAGCGGTGCCGATGGTCGTTCTCGCCACTTCGGTCCTTCTGGGCAGTCTCGTCAATGCGATGTCGCGTCGCTGGCCGGCTTGGGGTCGTGGCTTCGGTCTGTTGGTCCTACTGGCCGTTGTTCTCAACAATCCCGCGATGTGGAAGATCCGGATGATCGAGCCGCACCTGAATCGACCGGAGAACATTCCTGAGTACTGGTTGGACGCCACCGACCAACTCGACTCCCTCGACGATGGCAGTCGGGTGATGGAGCTGCCCGGCTCGGACTTTGCCTCTTACCGGTGGGGAAACACTGTCGACCCGATCACGCCCGGCCTCATGGACCGGGGATATGTCTCGAGGGAGCTCGTGCCGTTCGGCTCCGCTCAGTCGGCAGCGTTGCTGGGTGCGTTCGATCGACGATTCCAGGAGGATGCGGTCGATCTCGACGCGGTCATACCCATCAGCCGTCTCATGTCGATCGGTGATCTCGTCCATCGTGCTGATCTGACCTACGAGCGTTTCCGTACCCCCCGACCGGTTCCAACGGCCGCCCTGCTCGACTCCGTGGACGGCCTCGGGACGCCCGAGGGGTTCGGCGAGCCGGTACCGAACGTGGCCGGCCCCGAAGCGCTCGTGTTCGACGAGGTCTTCCTCGGTACGCCCGCCGACCTTCCCGACCCGGCTCCTGTCACGCGATATAGCGTGCCAGACCCTTTGGCGGTGATCCGCGCCGAGCCGATGGGAGCCTCGACGGTGTTGGTCGGCGGGGCATCGGGCCTGGTTGATGCGGCCGGCGCCGGTCTCGTGGATCCCCAACGCTCGATCTTCTTCGCGGCCGACCTGTTGAGCGATCCCGATGCCGAGCAAATGGTTCTGGCGGGACCGTCCCAGATCATCATCACCGACTCGAATCGCAAGCGAGCCAAGCGATGGGGCACCCTCCGCGAGAACGTGGGCTACACCGAGAGAGCCGGCGAGGTTCCTCTGGTCTACGACCCGACCGACAATCGGCTCGACGTCTTTCCCGATCTCGACACGGTCGAGGGCCTCGACGTCGACGACACGAGAACAGTGGCCGTTGATATCGGTCCGGTCGATGTCTCGGCAACGGCCTACGGGAATCCGGTTACCTACACCAACGATGACCGAGCGGTGTTCGCGGTCGACGGCGATCCCGACACTGCGTGGGTCGTTGCGGCGTTCGCTGAGCCCCGTGGAGAGTTCCTGCGGCTCGATCACCATGAGCCCATCGAGATCGCTGAGATCACACTGAAGCAGCCGTCCGTCGAGTCGAATCGACACATCACCGAGGTGAAGATAAGTGCCGACGGCAGGGAGATCGGACGATTCCGTCTCGATGAGTCCTCACTGGGACCCGACGGCCAGGCCATCGGGTTCGGATCGTCGGTGACCGGCACGACGTGGGACATCGAGATCGCCGATGTCGACTTTCCCCGGCAAGCGACCTACCCGGGCGTGTCACCGGTGGGCTTTGCCGAGGTGCGCCTCGGAGACGACGCAACGCCAGTCGTCGAGCTGATACGCACGCCGCGGGCCTTCGTCGACCGGCTGGGCGTCGAAATCGTGGAGCACGATCTCTCCGTGGTGCTCAATCGTGAGCGTTCGAATCCGAGCGAGCCCGTGAGAGACGACCCTGAGGCCGCGATCGTACGTCGAGTTCCCTTGCCGGTGGGGCGCAGCTTCGAGGTGGCCGGCTCGGTCCGGCTATCGGCCTACGCCGACGAAGTGATCATCGACGGCCTACTCGGCCGATCCGCTGGTCTCGATGGTATTGGACTGTCTGCGTGGTCCTCTGGCCGGCTGCCGGGTGATCTCCGGAGCGCGGCGTCGTCAGCCCTCGACGGTGATCGATCCACCGCATGGACCGGTGTCTTCGGTCCGCAGGCCGGTCAATCCATCACGATCGAGCGTGCTGAGCCGCTCGCCGTGGAGTCGATCACGGTCGATGTCGTGACCGATCTTCATCACTCCGTTCCCACGGTGTTACGCCTGTTCGCGGATGGCATCGAGATCGGCGACTTCCCCACGGGCCTCACCACCGTCGATTCTCCGCGAGGTACGACCAGCGCCGTTGTGCTGCCGGTTTCGACCGCCGGATCTCGGCTCACCTTGCAGGCGGTCGAGGTGATCGAACGCCGGACACTCGACTGGTACAGCCACACCGAACACGCCATGCCGATCTCGATCGCAGAGGTCGACTTTGGTGCCGGGATTCGATTTGGCGCCGCGGTCGATCTGGCCACGGTATGCCGGAGCGATCTTCTCTCGATCGACGGTCGGTTCGTGGCTGTTGAGGTTGTCGGTTCGGCCGTCGACGGTGCCGCTCGTGACGAGTTGCAACTGGTGGGCTGCGATCCTGTCGACACCATTGGCGACATTGAAGTTGCAGCCGTGTCCGGAACCTCGACCGGATTCGATCTCGATCAGATTGTTCTCACCAGTTCTCGTCCTGTGCTATCACCCGTTTCCAGCCCTGATCTGGTTGTCGACCGCCGATCCGACACCGAGTTCAAGGTGCAGGTGCCTGGTTCGGCATCAGACCGATGGCTCATTCTCGGACAGAGCCACAATCGGGGCTGGCGGGCAACGGCGGACGGCGTGGATCTCGGTGCGCCAATCGTGATCGACGGCTTCGCCAACGGTTGGGTGCTCCCGGCCGGATCCGATTCGGTGGTGCGCCTGACATGGACACCACAGCGCTACGTGAGCTGGATGCTGCTCCTGTCGTTGTTCTCAGTGGCGGTCTGTCTCGCCATGATCTGGTTCTCGCGTCAGAACGATCCTGCTCCGAACCGGCCGGGCCGATTCGATGGCCCAGCCAGCCCCGAGATCGGTCCCGTGCCGTTGCTGGAACGCAGTGACCCCGTTGGGGTTGGACGTGTGCCGATGTTGGCGGGCGCGGCGACAGCGGTCGTGTTTGCGGCAATCAATCTTCCTCAGTGGCTACCGGTCGCTCTGGTGATGGGACCGATCCTGGTCCTGGGAGTTCGGTGGCGACGCTTCGGCTCGACTGCGCCGCTTCTCGCCACGGCCTCTCTCGGCCTGGCGTCGATCTACATAATGATTCAACAGAGACGATTCAGATACCCGCCCGACTTCGTCTGGCCCCAGCAGTTCGAACGCGTACATGTTCTCGGGGTGTTGGCCGTGTTGCTGATATTCGTCGAGTACGTACGATCGGCCGTGTCGCCCACCGATGCCGGAGAGGACTCGTCGGTCGAGTGAGTTCAGCCCGCGTTCACGAGTGCCAGGGCGTGCTGCACGAGTTCGAGCAGGGTGCCCTTGGTGGCATCACGATCGCGGGCGTCGGTCACCACCATCGGCGTCGACTCCGGCACGGCGAGAGCCTCTCGGATGTCCTCCAACGAGTGGTGCATCTTTCCGAAGAAGGCATTCACCGCGACCACGAACGGGATTCCGGCTGACTCGAAGTAATCGACAGCCGGGAAGCTGTCCTCAAGTCGGGAAGTGTCGACCAACACGACGGCGCCGATGGCGCCTCGGATGAGGTCGTCCCACATGAAATGGAACCTGTCCTGACCCGGAGTGCCGAACAGGTAGAGGATGAGATCGTCGCCGAGAGTGATCCGGCCGAAGTCCATGGCGACTGTCGTCGACGACTTGGCCGCCTCGCCTGCGATGTCGACACCGTCGCTGTGGCTGGTGAGAGCCGCCTCGGTTGTGAGCGGTTCGATCTCACTTATCGACCCGACGAACGTGGTCTTGCCAACGGCGTAGCCGCCGGCCACCACGATCTTGACAGGGATGGGGACGGGCTTGTCGGCCCTTGCTCGCTCAGAGCGCTTGAAGACCATTGAGAACCCTTTCGAGGAGTCGCTGATCGGGCCTACCGTCAGGCGTTATGGCTGTTTCGGTGGCGTGATGAGTGTTGAGGTGACCTTCGGTGACCATGTCGCCGACAAGAACGCGTGCCACACCGAGTGGAAGGCCCAGACGAGCTGAAATCTCCACGATGGAGACTGGCTGGTCGCAGAGGCCGGCGATGTCGCGGCGTTCGCTGCTGAGTTCGTGGGAGTGAATGATGCAACGTCCGGTGACGCGCACGATCGTCTCCAATGGCAGCTCCGTGGTGGATCTGACTCGGCCTCCGGTCAGGGCGTAGGGCCTGATCCTGAGCCGGTCGGTGCCGGACGTTTCAGTCATCGTGGCAGTGAACCTTGGAGTTCGGCGCGGAGTTCCGGAGTGAGGATCGGACCGGTCTTCTCGACCAGTACAGCCATCTCGTAACCCACGAGGCCGACGTCGCAGTCGGCGTCGGCAACGACTGCGAGCGCTGACCCGTCGCTCACCCCTGTGACGAAGAGAAAGGCTCTCTCCATCTCGACTATGACCTCGTTGACCCGTCCGCCGCCAAATCGGCCGGCGGCGCCGTAGGCGAGTCCTATGAGGCCGGAGGCCACAGCGGCGAAGCGATCCGCTGACTCACGGTCGAGGCCACCCGACATTGCCATCGGAAGGCCGTCCGATGAGAGGACGACCGCTTCGGTCACCCCGGGCACATGGTCGACGAAGCTGCTCACGAGCCAGTTGACGTTGTTGGCTGCAGTACTCACGGTGGTCATGCGGGTCCTCTGCTCTGATCCTTCTGATCGTCGGGCTTCGTCGATGGGCCCCGCCCCCGCTGGAGGCCTCCGCGGTAGCGCGACAGCATCTCTCGGACCTCTTCGGGACTGCGGGTGCTCCCTGAGACGGACTCTCGGACGGTTGGGGCGGAGGGGTCCTGCTCTGGCACTGCCGTCTTCGGAACTCTTCGGGCCAGACCCGAGGCCGTGACTGTTGGTACCGAACCGGCGACGGGTTCGCGCCCTGGCGGTGCATCGGCGCCTGCTGGCCGTCGCTTGGGAAGTCCACTGGGAGTGGGTGACTCGGCCGTGGGAAGGATGGCCGGCGGTGGTGGCAGAGTCGACTCCGGAGTGGAGGCGACCTTCCGGAAGATGTCCTCGGCGAGTTTTGGATCGGGTGAGGTAACCGGCCGAGGCGAGCTGAAGACGCCGAACAGATCGGTTTGTCCCTGCCGTGCGGGGCCCGGAACCGGGTCGGGGGTGATGATGTCGGTCTCGGGAGGTTCGACCAGGACAGCGGCTGGAAGTGTGACCACTGCGGTCAGCCCGCCGTCCGGCGTGGGGGTCAGGCGTACGGTCAGCGCCAGACGCTCAGCGATCCGTGAGATCACTGTGAATCCGAGGGATCGACCCATATCGAGACCGACCACAGGCGGCTCGGCCAGGGTTGCGTTGGCCTCGGATATCTGTTCGGGGCTCATCCCAATGCCGCGGTCAGCGACGGTGATCCGGTAAGCACCTTCGACGGACAGGTAGCCGACAACATCGACCGTGGTGTCCGGTGGTGAGAACTGTGTGGCGTTCTCCATCAGCTCGGACAGTAAATGTGCGAGGTCGACGGCGGCGGCAGAAGGAACCATGGCGGAATCGGTCGAGAGCACCACGACCCGCGAGTAGTCCTCTATCTCACTTACTGCGACGCGGGTTACAGACTCGAGAGGCACAGGCTCGCCCCGCCGACGCGAGGGTTCCCCGCCGGCGAGCACCAACAGGGACTCGGCGTTGCGCCTCATTCGGGTGGCGAGATGGTCGAGGCGGAAGAGATTCTTGAGCTGATCGGGGTCTTCCTCGGATGTCTCGAGCTCGTCGATGAATTGGATCTGCCGATCGAGAAGGCTCTGGTTACGGCGGGCCAGGTTCACGAACATCTCGGATATGCCGCGGTGCAGAAGTTCGGTCTGCTCCTCCGCGACTTCTACGGTCACTCGTTGGATCTCCGAAATCGCAGTCGAGAGCTGCGCGACCTCGTCGCGTCCCTTGGACTCGATCACGGACATCTCGGGTGGTGCGACTCGGCCGCCGGTACGCATCGACTCGACGAGGGCCGGGAGCTCTTCGTCGGAGAGCTGTCGTGCACTCTTGCTCAGACGGCCCAGCGGCCTGCTGATGGAGCGGCCAATGAGAACGGCCATCAAGAGGGCGACCATGCTTACCGACCCCGCGAGGATGATGAAGTTCTGGGCGCTGTCACTCGCGACCGTCGCATTGAGAGCGGCGGTGGCTGAGGCTTCCTCAAGGAGACTGTCGCTGAGGGTATGAATGCCGGCGATGCGATCGAGTCCCAGTTCAAGCCACGTGATGACGCCGCTGGAGTCGCCGCTGTCGATGATCTCCTCGATGGCGGCTGCGGTGTCGTGCTGGCCGTCGGTGTTTCTCGGAATCAGCCCGTCGCTTCGTAGATCAGCCAGTGCGAGCAGGTATCGCGTCTCTACTTGCTCCTGGAATCCGACGGTGGCGGCGACCAGGCGACCGTCGGCCCGCGAGAGGATTCCCTTCGACACGGTCGACACTTCTCCCGAGCGGATCGAGTTGGCGCCCACGATCGCGAGTTCGGTGGCCGCTGTCTGCATTTGTCCAGTGAAGCCCTGAACGAACATCGCGCGATAGAGATCAAGGTCGGAGGCTTCGGAGAGAAGACCGCTGTTGATCGTTTCGATGCTCCGGCTCATCAGAGACAGTTCGGCCAGTAGGGAGGTCGTGGATCGGGCGGGACCAATACTCCGGTCGACTCTGGCGGTGAGCTGTTCGGCAAGGAGGTCGATGGCCTCGACACTCGCTTGGTCGAATAGAGAAGGCCGAGCGTCGGACGCGCTGTCGATCCACCGGCGCATGGCCTGGTTGGTGACGTCACCTGCAGCGGACAGGTCGATGTCGGCGTCGGCTCCCGCGTCGAGCAACATCCCGGTGATGCGTTCCTGGGCCAGCGAGAGGCTCAGATCGGATCCGGCGTCGGCGAGCTCGGCTATGCGTTCCTCGCGCCCCTGCCGGGTCGAGTCGTCGAGCCGGTCCACGACCCCGAGATAGGCGAAGATGAGCAGCGCCAACAGTGGTGCGGTGAGCAGCAAGAAGAGCTTCCCTCGTACCCTGATCCGGTTAAGCATGCGTCCGACCCTTGTGTAGATCTCGGGAACATCGTTTACGTCCCCTTGATCTGGTCGGCTGTTGGGCTGCTGACTTTAGATTCCTGCGGGTCGGATCGGACTCAGCAAATGGGGCTCGAGGTGGGTTCAATCGGGGTTGGAAGCGCCGTTTCACCCATCAAGTGACGGTCGACGGCGGCGGCGGTCGACCGTCCCTCGGCGATGGCCCACACGATCAAGCTCTGACCACGACCCATGTCGCCGCACACGAACACGCCCTCGATGTTGGTTTCCCAGTTCTGATCGCGAGGTACGACCCCGCTGGCGTTCAGTTCCACGCCGAACTGCTCGAGAAGAGGGCCGTTCTCTGCTCCGACGAATCCCATGGCGAGGAGCACCATCTGAGCATCGAATGTCTCTTCGCTGCCCTCGACCGTATCGAAGCTGGGCCTGCCATTGCCATCTGACGTTGCTACGCGCACTGTTTCGAGACTCGATACGTTGCCCGAGGGGTCGCCGATGAAACGGACCGTGTTTATGGAGAACTCCCGCTCTCCTCCCTCTTCGTGGGCCGAGCTGACCCGGTGGATCAAGGGCCACGTCGGCCAAGGATTCTCATCGGGTCGGGACTCGCCTGGCTGGGGCATGATCTCGAACTGTCGAACGGATCGAGCTCCTTGTCGCAACGACGTGCCAAGACAATCGGCACCGGTGTCGCCTCCGCCGATGATGATCACATCGAGGCCCTCGGCCGAAAGAGGCGATTCTTCGATGTCGCCCTCCTGAACGCGGTTGGCGAGAGGGAGAAAGTCCATTGCCTGGTGGATGCCGCCGAGATCTCGGCCCGCGATGTCGAGGTCACGTGGTCGGGTCGAACCGCAGGCCAGCACGACGGCGTCGAATCGGGCGGATAGCTCGGCCGCGGCGATGTCCACTCCAACGGCGGCGTTGAGTACGAACTCGGTGCCTTCGTCTCGCATCTGCTGAACACGGCGATCGAGAACACTCTTCTCCATCTTGAACTCGGGGATCCCGTATCGGAGAAGTCCGCCGACTCGATCGGCCCGTTCGTAGACCACGACGCTGTGGCCCGCTCGGGTGAGTTGCTGGGCCGCCGCAAGCCCGGCCGGGCCGGAGCCGACCACGGCCACTCGCTTGCCGGTGTGTTCGCCGGGCAGATGCGGCCTGATCCACTCCTCGTTCCACGCCTTGTCGACGATGCGGACCTCGACCTGCTTGATTGTCACCGCGGGACGGTGGATTCCGAGGACGCACGATGTTTCACACGGCGCCGGACAGAGCCGGCCGGTGAATTCGGGGAAGTTGTTTGTGGCATGCAATCGATCGGCGGCCTCGCGCCACTGACCCCGATACACCAGATCATTCCAGTCAGGAATGATGTTGCCGAGAGGGCACCCGCTGGTGCAGAAGGGAATCCCGCAATCCATGCAGCGACTCGCCTGAGCGCGGAGCGACGCCTCTGGGAATGGTTCGTAGACCTCTTTCCAGTCGAGGAGTCTGAGATCCGTCGGTCGCCTTCGGGGAAGGTGGCGGTCGTGTTCGATGAAACCCCTGGGATCTGCCATGTCTGCCTCCCTCAGCCCTTCGCCGCGGCCATCACGGCCTCGGTCTCGTCGGTTCCGGCAGCTCGGGCCGCGGCGGCGGCCTCGATGGCCCGGCGGTAGTCGACGGGCATCACCTTCACGAATTGTCGGAGGGTGGCATCCCAATCGTCGAGTAGTCGGCCGGCCAGCTCGCTCCCGGTCTCGTGGTGGTGTCGTTGGATCCGGTCGAGGAGCCAGTCGACATCGTCAGCGTCGAGACCCTCTACTTCGACCATTTCAGGGTTGATGCGCTTGGGCAGGCGATGTTCGGGGTCGTGCAAGTAGGCCACTCCGCCGGACATCCCGGCCGCGAAGTTGCGGCCGGTGGGTCCGAGGATCACGGCGCGCCCCCCTGTCATGTACTCACAGCCGTGGTCGCCGATTCCTTCCGCGACGGCTACAGCGCCGGAGTTGCGCACGCAGAATCGTTCACCAACGATGCCCCGGAAGTAGGCTTCGCCGCTGGTTGCCCCGTAGAGGATCACGTTTCCGGCGATGACATTGTCCTCGGCGGTGAAGCGGGCGTCGGCCGGTGGCCTCACGACTATGCGTCCACCGGAGAGACCCTTGCCGACATAGTCGTTGGCGTCGCCTTCGAGTCGGAGCGTGATGCCCTTTGGTACGAACGCTCCGAGGCTGTTGCCGGCGGAGCCGCTGAGGTTGACCACGATTGTGTCGGTGGGCAGGCCGGCGCCTCCGTAACGAGTGGTGACCTCGAAGCCGAGCAAGGTACCGACGGTTCGATTGACGTTGCGCACCGGCAGGTCGATGGTGACCGGCCTTCCATCGAGAAGTGATCCTTCGGCAAGTTGGATCAGGGTCTGGTCGAGAGCAAGCTCGAGCCCGTGGTCCTGATTCCGATCCTGATGGCGGCGGGACTCTCGCGCTATCTCCGGAAGGTGCAGAATCGGCGACAGATCGAGCCCGGAGGCCTTCCAGTGGTCGACGGCATCGGCCACGTCGAGTGACTCCACGTGTCCGATGGCTTCGTCGAGCCGACGGAATCCGAGCTGAGCCAGGAGTTCTCTGACCTCCTCGGCGACGAACTCGAAGAAGTTGACGACGAATTCGGCCTCCCCGCTGAACTTCTCGCGGAGGGCGGGGTTCTGGGTGGCTATCCCCACCGGGCAGGTATCCATGTGGCACACACGCATCATCACGCAGCCCATGACCACCAGCGGGGCCGTGGCAAAGCCGAACTCCTCGGCTCCGAGTAGCGCAGCCACCACGACATCGCGCCCGGTCTTGAGTTGCCCGTCGGCCTGAACGATTATCCGGTCGCGAAGGTCGTTGAGAAGCAGCGTCTGCTGGGTCTCGGCGAGGCCGAGCTCCCATGGCGCTCCGGCGTGCTTGATCGACGTGAGCGGGGCGGCCCCGGTTCCACCGTCGTGGCCGGAGATCAATACGACGTCGGCGTGGGCTTTCGACACACCGGCGGCCACAGTGCCGACTCCCAGTTCGGCCACGAGCTTGACGTGCACGCGTGCTCGAGGGTTGGCGTTCTTCAGATCGTGGATGAGCTGTGCGAGATCTTCGATCGAGTAGATGTCGTGGTGGGGTGGTGGCGATATGAGACCGACCCCCGGAGTGGAGTGTCGGGTCTCGGCGATCCACGGGTAGACCTTGTGGCCGGGTAGGTGCCCGCCCTCGCCCGGCTTGGCGCCTTGGGCCATCTTGATCTGGATGTCGTCGGCATTGACCAGGTACTCGCTGGTGACACCGAATCGACCCGATGCCGCCTGCTTGATGGCGCTTCGTCGAAGGTCGCCGTTGTCGTCGGGGGTGTAACGGTCGGCATCCTCACCGCCCTCACCGGTGTTGGACTTGGCACCGAGGCGGTTCATGGCGACGGCGAGAGTTTGGTGGGCTTCTTGTGAGATTGATCCGTAGCTCATGGCTCCGGTCGAGAATCTCCTCACGATCTGCTCGACCGGCTCCACCTCATCGAGGGGCACGGGCGGCCGTTCGTCGGTGCGGAGGTGGAACAGTCCTCTGAGAGTCCCGAGTCGGGCCGACTGGTCGTTGACCTTGTGGGTGTACTCCTTGAAGACGTCGTAGCGGCCGGTTCGGGTCGCGTGCTGAAGCTTGAAGACCGTCTCAGGGTTGAACAGGTGGACTTCACCGTCTCTGCGCCACTGGTACTCGCCTCCAGATTCCAGGCGCCGGTGAGCGGTCTCGGTGGGGTTGCTGGGGTGGGCCCCGTGGTGGCGAAGACCGACTTCGGCGGCGAGGACGTCGAGGCCGACTCCGCCAAGTCGGCTGGCGGTTCCGGTGAAGTACTCGTCCACGACATCGTTGGAGATGCCGATTGCCTCGAAGATCTGGGCCCCTGTGTAGGAGGCGACGGTTGAGATGCCCATTTTGGACATGACCTTCAGGATTCCTTCTCCGGCTGCCTTTACGAAGTTGGCCTGGGCGACCGGAACGGAGGTGTTGGATCTGAGTCCATGTTCTGCTCCGGTAGCCATCTCGGAAATCGTGCTGAAGGCCAAGTACGGGTTGATGGCGTTGGCGCCATATCCGATGAGCAGGCAGAGGCTGTGGCACTCGCGGGCGTCGCCACACTCGACGACCAGCCCGACCTTGGTGCGTGTCTGCTGTCTCACCAAGTGGTGATGGACCGCCGAGACGGCCAGCAACGACGGGATCGGTGCCAACCGACCGTCGATTGCACGATCGGAGAGAACGATGATGCTTGCGCCGTCGTCGATTGCGCTCGAGACGTCGCTTCGAAGCTTGGCGAGAGCCTTCTCCAGGCCAGCTCCCGCTTTGGCAACCGGATACAAGGTGGGGATGACCGTGGTCTTGAAGCGATTCGATCGGCGTGAGCCGTCGAGGGCTTCCAATCGCCGAAGCTGGTCGTCGGTGATTATCGGAGTGTCGAGATGGACTGTGCGGCAAGTGTCCGCCGAGGACTCGAAGAGGTTGCCCTCCGGTCCCAGCCGAGCGAACAACGACGTGACGAGACGCTCCCGGATGGCGTCGAGGGGCGGATTCGTAACCTGGGCAAAGAGCTGCTGAAAATAGTCGCTGATCAGTCTCGGGCGCTTCGAGAGGACAGCTATCGGAGTGTCGGTGCCCATTGATCCGAGGGCTTCCTTGCCGTCTCGAGCCATTGGGGCGAGGATCAACTTCTTCTCTTCGATGGTGAGACCGAAGACTCGCTGTTGTTCGAGGAGATCAACCGGTGTCTCGGAGTTTCGTCGACCTGAGGGCAGATCGTCGATCGCAACGAGGTTTTCTTCGAGCCACTTGCTGTAGGGGCGTTCTGCTGCGAGTCTCGACTTGATCTCATCGTCGCGGACGATTCGACCCTCGTTGGTGTCGATGAGGAACATTCGCCCGGGATGGAGTCGTCCCTTTTCGATGACGTGGCTCTGGTCTATGTCGACGACTCCGACTTCACTGGCCATGACGACGAGACCTTCGTCGGTGACCCAGTAGCGAGACGGTCGAAGCCCGTTGCGATCGAGGACGGCACCGATGACCGACCCGTCGGTGAAGGCGATCGATGCGGGCCCATCCCATGGTTCCATGCGGGTGGCGTTGAATTGGTAGAAGGCCTTGCGTTCCCGATCCATGAGGTCGTGGTGTTCCCACGGCTCGGGGATCATCATCATCACGGCCTCTTCGATCGGGTATCCGCCGAGGACGAGGAGTTCGAGCGCCTCGTCGAAACCGGCGGTGTCGCTGGCCCCTGGCGTGCAGATCGGAAACGCTCGGTGGAGGCCGGGCAGGTGGGGGCTCGACAGGAGAGCTTCGCGCGCGTGCATCCAGTTGCGGTTGCCCTTGATGGTGTTGATCTCGCCGTTGTGGGCAACCATTCGGTAGGGGTGGGCCAACGGCCATGACGGAAAGGTGTTGGTCGAGAACCTGGAGTGGACCAGCGCGATGGCGCTGGTGACACGTTCGTCGAGTAGGTCGGGAAAGAACGCCGACAACTGGGGGGTGGTGAGCATCCCCTTGTAGACGATGGTGCGGGCGCTCAGCGACGGAAAATAGACCCCTTCGTGGGTGCGCGATGAGCCGCCCATCGACTCGGTGGCCGGAGCGCTCGACACGGCCGGTCTGACCTCATGTGCGATTCGCTTGCGGGCTACGTAGAGCCGTCGATCGAGCTCGATTCCGGAGAGGTCATCGCCGGCGACGAAGATCTGGCGAAAGGTCGGCATGGTCATCAGTGATGCCGAACCAAGGATGGATTCGTCGACCGGGACGTCACGCCAACCGAGGACGTCCAACAACTCTTGTTTGATGATTCTCTCGACGGCTTGGGCTGCGTCGGAGGCGTCCTGGGCGGACTGAGGCAGGAAGGCGACTCCCGTCGCGTACTGGCCTACCGGAGGGAGATCGAACGGCACGACGTCCCGGAAGAAGCGGTCGGGAATCTGAATGAGCAACCCGGCGCCATCGCCGGTGTTGACGTCGGCGCCCTTGGCCCCGCGGTGCTCCATGTTGCAGAGGGCACCGATGCCCATGGCGACGATCTCGTGGGTGGCCCGCCCGTGGATGTCGCAGACGAAATTGACGCCGCACGAATCGTGTTCGTTGGAGGGATCGTAAAGGCCTTGTTTCTGGGGTAGGTCGCGGATCATGGGTCTCCTAGATCTCCTGGGGCGGGCGCGGTGGCGCACCGTCGAGGAGCAGGGACGTCGTTGGCCCGGCTGCCAGAGCCTCGCAATCTTACCCGCAACTCACCGAGCCACCCAACCGGAACCCCTGCGCGGTCCCCCGGTGCGCCATCATGTCGGGATGAGAACCTCCGATCGCTCGTTCACCGTCGGGCTGCTGCCACAGTTCGACGCTTCACCGACCCCGTACCACGCAGCAGCGACGGTCGCATCGACTCTGATCAATGCCGGATTCCAGGAAATACCGGAGTCAGGAGCGTTCTCGGCGGTAGCTGGATCATTTGTGGTGAGGCGCGGGGGCTCGTTGGTGGCCTGGTCGACGAGCGCCGAGACCACCTCGACCACCGGCTTTAGGATCGTGGGTGCTCATACCGATTCCCCCAACTTGAGGGTGAAGCCGCAACCCGACACGGCTGCTGCGGGTTGGAGGCAGTTGGGTGTGGAGGTCTATGGCGGCGCCCTTCTGAATTCGTGGCTCGACCGTGATCTCGGGCTGGCCGGACGGGTGGTGGTGAGAGCCGGAGCGTCGGCACGTACCTTGCTGTTCGCCGATCGACGACCAATCCTTCGCGTCCCTCAGTTGGCGATCCATCTCGATCGTGAGGTTTCCGAGCGTGGGCTTCTGCTCAACCGTCAGACGCACATGGTGCCGGTCTGGGGTGTTGGTGATAGTTCCTCGACATTCGTCGACTATCTGGCCGACGCCGTCGATGTGGCGGCTGGCGACGTGTTGTCGTGGGATGCCATGGCGTTCGACGTCGCTCCCGCGTGCATAGCCGGTCTCGACGACGACTTTCTCGTCTCGGGCCGGATCGACAACTTGCTTTCGTGCTTCGTGGCCGCTGATGCTCTCATCGCTGCGGGCGCGAGTGGCCCCAATGTCCCCATGATCTGTCTGTTTGACCACGAAGAGGTCGGGAGTGTGTCGGCGTCCGGCGCGGCCGGGCCTCTACTCGAATCGACTGTCGCGAGGATCGGTGGAGCGTTGGGAGGTGGCGTCGGCGAGTTGGCGCGAGCCGCATCGTCGAGTGTCGTCGTTTCGGCCGACGGCGCCCACGCCACACACCCCAACTATGTCGATCGTCACGAGAAGGATCACCTGATAGCGGTCAACGGCGGGCCAGTGTTGAAAACCAACGCCAATCAGCGTTACGCAACCGACGCCGAATCGGCTGCTGAGTTTCGACTCGCCTGTGAGGACGCAGATGTGCCCTTGCAGGAGTTCGTGAGTCGGACCGATCTGGCGTGCGGATCGACCATCGGTCCGCTCACCGCTGGACGGATGGGCATCTCAGTCGTCGACGTCGGGTGCCCCCAGTTGGCGATGCACTCCGCCCGCGAGATGGCCGGCTCGGATGATCCCGAATGGTTCAGGGATGCTCTCCGGGCGTTTCTCGTTCGGTAGTCAGCGTCGCCGGGATCGCTCGCTCGCCGCACGCCATGGAGCCGCAAACATCAGCAACATCGGAAGGATCTCGAGTCGACCGATGAGCATGATCGCGGCCAGCACCAGACGGGCGGGTTGGCTGAAGACCTCGGACCACGACGCGGTGGGACCGGCCTCGCCAAAGGCCGGGCCGTCGTTGCCGATGGCCGACACCACCGCACCGATTGATTCCTCGAGCCCTCCGCCGAGAGCAGTCACCGCCATCACACCGACGACGATGACGACTATGTAGAGCAGGAAGAAGCCGGCGACCGCGGAGACGATCTTCTCCGGAATTGCTTTCGATCCGAGGCGCACCGGAATCACGGCCCGTGGGTGTTGGGTGCGTCGGATGGCTCGAAGGGCGTGTCCCCACATGACCTGCATCCGCATCACTTTCATGCCGCCGCTCGTGGACCCGGTGGAGCCTCCGCTGAGCATCGCGAGGAGGATCAGGATCTGCACCGACGGAACCCACGTGACGAAGTCTCCGGCGCTACCGGAGCCGGTGGCGTTGCCGTAGCCGGTGCTGGTACCGATGGCCACGATGTTGAAGACGCTGACCCGAAGCGATGTCGCGAAACTGAATGCTCCGTCGAGCCACAACAACACGGTGGCCATGGCGCTGAATACGAACAGGAATCCGATCATTGCCCGGAATTCGGTGTCGCGGAAGTGCACGGTGGGCTGTCCTCGAGCGGCCTTCCAGTGCAACGAGAAGTTGGCAGCCCCGATCACCATGGCGATGATCAAGACGATCTCCAAGGTGACACTGTCGTAGTGGCCAATCGAGTCGGGATAGGGCGAGAAGCCTCCGGTGGCGGCGGTGCTGAAGGAGTGGGCCACCGAGTCGTAGAGCGATGGCCCTGGGACGATGAACATGGCCACGCCGACGGAGACCGTGAACAATACGTAGACGAGCCAGAGCCGCTTGGCCGTCTCGGAGACTCTGGGCGCCAACCGATCGGATGACGGACCTGGCGCCTCGGCACTGATGAGATTGAGCCCGCCCACGCCGAGAAAGGGAAGCACCGCCACGGCGAGGACGACGACGCCCATACCGCCGTAGAACTGCGTTGCCTGTCGGTACATCAACATGCCACGACCGGCACGGGCGAAGTCGTCGCCGGTGAGAGCAGTGGAACCGGTGCAGGAATAACCGGATGCCGACTCGAAGATGGAGTTGACGATTTGTTCACCGAAGTCGACGCCGGGCGACGCGAAGGTGCCGGCAATGATGAACGGCAGTGCACCGAAGAGCGTGATCACTATCCATGTCCATCCGACCGCGGAGAAGATGTCGCGTGTGCGGACCTGTCCGACCGTTGTGCGCCACCAGAGTGTTCCACCGACCGTTCCGCCGACCGCCGCCGAGATCAATAGAGCACCGGTGTCTTGGTTGGTGGAGCCCAACTCGATGAGTGCGCTGATGGCCATACCGAACGACACCGCCGTCAGGGCGATTCCCATCACGTTGAGCGGGGTGCTGCGGAGGCTTTTGAACTCTCCGAGAGCCAGAGCTTCGCTGTGGTGTCGGAGGCTGGTCATCGCCGCACCGACGCCCGTGCTCTTCGTGTCGAGATCATCAGCGACCTCTTCAGGCCGCCGACCCACACGAATCCGAGGAGCACCACGAGAACCGAAAGCCTTGCCGCCAGCATCATGGGAACAAGGGTGAGCCGGGCCCAGGGTGAGACTCCGCCCAGCTGACCGAATGGTCCCGTGCCCACCGACGGGCCGAACGACGACAGGGTGCTCACCGCCGTCCACAACGACTCGACGACATCCATGCCCGAGGCAGCCAGAAGGAATGCTCCCACCCCGCACACCGCAAGATGGGCGACGTGGTAGCCCGAGATGCGATCGATGGACTCTTCCTCAACCGGGTATCCGGAGTTCTTCACAACCACGACGACGTTGGGGTCGAGTTGACGTCGGAGCTCTCTCATCACGGACTTCATCAGCGTGTGGACACGCACGACTCGCAGCCCACCGCCGGCCGAACCAGCCATCGAGCCCATCGCCACGACGATCAGCAGCACCGCAAGAACAAAGTCCGACAATGTGGTCCAGTCGGTGACGGCATAGCCGGTCGTGCTCAGCGCCGAAGCAGCCGTGAACAGAGCGTCTCCGACCGACATCTGATCGGCCGAGATGACTATGGCGACCGTGGTGAGAGCCACCGCGGCTACATAGACACGAAGTTCGCTGCTGCGAACCAGAGGTTGAACCCGACCTCGGATGGTCCACCACGCCACGAAGAAGCTCGACCCCGCGACGAGCATGCCGACCGTGGCAACGACCCGGGCTCCCCCGTTCACCCCGACGAAGGAATCGGTGTTGCTGGAGAATCCACCGGTGGAGGCCGTGGTGAATGAATGAACGATGCTGTCGATGACTCCCATGCCCGTGACGGCGTATGCAACGGCCAGCAAGAACGTGAAGCTGGAGTACATGGTGAGGATTCGTCGACGTGCGAGGAGCGGCTGGCGCACCAGCCTCGACTCATCGGTGGCGGCGACCCGGCCGATCAGCGACGATCCCCGCAGGGCCTGCGGTAGAGCGACCACGCCGATCAGCACCCCCAACAGACCTCCGAACCACTGGGTGACGGCCCTCCAGAGCTGCATGCTGGTCGAGAGCTCGGTCGGGTCGAGAACCGTGAGTGCGGTGGTGCTGAACCCGGCCGCAGACTCGAGTAGTGCCTCGTCGACGGTGTCTATCACCCCGGTCGCCAGGTAGACGCCCACGCCCATCACGACGAGCACCGACCAGGTGATCACGAGACCGACCAGGATCTTCGATGATGGTGGCCGGCGGGTCCGTACGAAAGACCTCTGACCCAGAAGCCCTATCGTCACCGCGATAACGCTGAAGCCGAGCAGGATCAGGGAGTCGCCGGCATCGTCGGCCAAGCCGACCAGACCGCACAGACCGGTGAGGGCACCAAAGCCGAGCAGGGCGTCGGTGATCGCCAGGCGTGCGTAGGAAGGCGTCTTGGTGCGCTTCGAAGAGCCGAACTGTCCACTGGTGTTCCAGCCGGAGGTATCCGTGGCGTTCACCCGAGGATTCGCCGTACCTCGTCGACGGTCTCCGGGAGAGCGATCGCCACCACATGGTCGCGTCCCCGGATCCGGCTCCGACCTCGACCAATCTGGGCCTTGCCGTCCCTGACAATGGCGGCGATTATCACATTGGTGGGAAGGCCGAGATCTTTCACCAACGCTCCGTCGGCCGGGCTGTCGACGGCCACTTCGAGTTCGAGGATTTCGGCTTCGCCGTGGAGGAAGGTTGCGACCTTGGCGACCCCGCCGCGAACGAATCGGAGTACACCGTTGGCGGTGGCGGTACGGGGCGATAGAGCCACGTCGATGCCGACTTCGGTGAGGAGGTTGAGGAGAGCGAGGCGGTGGACCACGGCAATGGTCTCGCCGGCCCCACCGGACTTGGCGTAGAGGCAGGCCAAGATGTTGGCGTCGTCTTCGGCGGTCAGGGCAACCACTGCGTCGAAACGACCGACGTCGGCTTCCTCGAGGAGTGAGGCGTCGGTGACGTCGCCTTCGAGAACCATGGCGTCGTCGAGGGTCTCGGCGAGCTGGCGGGCCCGATCGTGGTCGCGTTCGATGATCACGACATCTACACCACGACCGGCGAGCCGCTGCGCCAACAATTCGGCGGTATGTCCTCCACCCAGCAGCATGACCCTGCGGGTGGCTCCGTGGGAGATACCGAGCAGGTCGACCACCATTCGACGGGCCCGACGCTTGAGAATGACTCGCAGGTGGTCGCCTACCAGAAGCCGGTGATCGCGGCGCGGGATGATGGTCTCTCCGGCGCGTGTGATCGAGCCGACCATGAAATCCCAGTCGGGCTCGTATTCGTCGGCGATATCGGCCAGGGTCCGATCGACCAACGGCGAATGGGCCGGGAGGTGGGCGCCGATGACGACAACCTCACCCTCGGCCATCAGGGTCACCTCATCAGCGCCCGGGTAGTCGAGAAGTTCGAGTATCTCATTCGCGGTTTCGTCGTCGGGGTCGATGAAAAGGTCGCCGCCGGACGCGTTGCGAAGACCCTCGGCGTCGCGACTGCGTAGCTGAGGTGCCTCGATTCGAACGATTGTGCGCTCGACACCCAACGACTTGGCCAACATCGACGACACTATGTTGACAGCGTCGTCGCTGGTGACGGCGAGGAGAATGTCGGTGTCTTCGACGCCGGCTTGTCGGAGCGCCTCGGGGTGGGTACCGCTGCCGAGAACCGCCAACACGTCGAGTTCTTCGTCGATGGCGCGCAGCCGGGAGGGGCTGCACTCGATGATGGCCACGTCGTGCCCTTCGCGGCTCAACCTCTCGGCCACGTATGACCCGACTTCTCCTGCACCAACAACGATTACCTGCACTGTCTTGTTCTATCCGTTCTGGGCATGCCCTGGGTGTTATTGGTCAGATCGTCGGCTCGAGGCATCCGGGCCGAAACTCGGTGACACCCTCCTCGGTCACCACCGCATCAAGAGGAGCATCCCACGGCTCGATTGGAACAGCCTCGATCTCCTGGAATGCGTGGGCGATACCGATGACCAGCGGTGTAGCCCCGGATCGCTCCGCCAGCGCCCTGTCGTAGAAGCCACCGCCCTGTCCGAGACGGCGACCGAGTGAATCGAATGCGACCAGTGGGGCCAGGACCACGTCATGGCTGAGCAGGGGTTTCGGGGTCCCGTCGACTGGTTCCGGAATGCCGAAAGCGCCACTGATGGTCACTCCTTCGAGGTCCCAGGGAACGAATTCCAGGTACTCGCCGACAACCCGGGGAACCGTGATCGATGTCCCGGTGGTCATCATCAGCGCCATGGCCGCGTCGATGTCGACTTCTCCCCTGGTTGCCCGATAGCCAGCTACATACCTCGCGTCGCGGAGCACGCCGATGCGTGACAGCCGTGCGGTGACCGCCATCGCCGCGGCATCTTGATCCTCGATCTCGAGTGCTGCCCGACGAGCCCGCATGACCAGCCGAATAGCCCGTCGTTGTTCGAAGATCTCCGTCACGACTGGAACGGTAGCAAGTGCAACGCGAGAGAGGAGAGCCCCGTGGGACTCTCCTCTCCGTACCGCCCGCTTGGCGGATTGAAACTCAGCTCGAGCTCAGACGAAGGCCGAGGCGAACACCAGCGACACGATGGTCATGACCTTGATGAGAATATTCATCGACGGACCCGACGTGTCCTTGAACGGATCGCCGACGGTGTCGCCCACCACGGCTGCCTTGTGATTGTCGGAGCCCTTGCCGCCGAGAGCGCCGGCCTCGATGTACTTCTTGGCGTTGTCCCAGGCTCCGCCGGAATTGGCCATGAAGATGGCGAGGCAGAATCCGGTGACGAGCGCCCCGGCGAGGAATCCGCCCAGAGCGTCGACGCTGATGAATCCGATCACCAGGGGCACCACCACGGCGAGAGCGCCGGGGATGATCATCTCCTTGAGCGAAGCCTGTGTGGAGATGGCGACACAACGAGCCGAGTCGGGGATGACCCCTTCCTTACCTTCGCGCAGGCCAGGAATCTCTCGGAACTGTCGACGTACTTCCTCGATCATCTCCTGGGCGGCACGTCCGACTGCGTCGATGGTGAGAGCGGCAAACAGGAACGGCAGCATGGCGCCGAGGAACAGGCCAATGAACACTCTGACCTCGCCGATGTCGAGCGATACGCTCCCGCCGGCGTTGGCCACGGCAAACTCGAAGCTCTTGAACAGTGCGAGGGCGGTCAAGGCCGCGGATCCGACGGCGAAACCCTTGGCGATCGCCGCGGTGGTGTTGCCGAGCGAGTCGAGAGCATCGGTGACTTCGCGAACGCTCGGATCGAGTTCGGCCATTTCGGCGATTCCACCGGCGTTGTCGGCGATGGGCCCATAGGCATCGACGGAGACGACCACGCCCGTGGTGGCGAGCATGCCAATTGCCGCGATGGCTATGCCGTAGATGCCGCCGAAGTTGTCTGCGGTGTCGCCGAGGGCGTATTCGCCACCCCAGTAGGCCACTCCGACGCCGAGGACCAGCAGGCCGACGGATGCCGCGACCGAGATCATGCCGGCCGAGATGCCACCGAGGATGGTGGTGGCGGGTCCGGTCTTGGTCTGGTCGGCGATCTTCTTGACCGGGCCGAAGTGGTCGGAGGTGTAGTACTCGGCGGTCTTGCCGAGAGCCCAGCCGACGACAAGTCCACCGATGACCGAGACGGCAAACCCGAGGGGGTGTTCGAAGAGCTCGTCGTCGTTGAAGATCCAGAAGACGCCGGCGACCGTGCCGACAGCGGTGAGTCCCATGGCCACGTTGGTGCCCATGTGAAGGGCACGAGAGAGGGCACCGCTGTCGGTGGACTCGCCCCCCTTCACGAAGAACGAGCCGAGGATCGACGAGATCATTCCGATGAAGGCGATGAACATCGGGAAGACCAGGAACGGCAGGAACGCGTCGTTGCCGGCGTCGGACGCCAGCAGACCGGCGCTGAATGCGACCAGGGCGATCGGAGCGATGATCGAACCGACATAGCTCTCGAAGAGGTCGGCGCCCATGCCGGCGACGTCGCCGACGTTGTCGCCCACGTTGTCGGCGATGGTGGCGGGGTTGCGAGGATCGTCTTCGGGGATTCCGGCCTCGACCTTGCCTACGAGGTCGGCGCCGACGTCGGCGGCCTTGGTGAAGATGCCGCCGCCGACACGGGAGAACAGCGCAATCGATGATGCGCCGAGGCCGTATGCGGTGACTACCTCGAAGGCATCGTCGACTTCGAGCCAGGTCACGAAGACGATGTACACGACCATGAGGCCCATTAGGGCCAGCCCGGCCACCGAGAATCCCATCACAGCACCGCCACGAAATGCGACGGGAAGGGCTTTGGCTGGGCCGTCCTTGGCCGCTTCGGTGGTGCGAGCGTTGGCCATGGTGGCCACGGTCATTCCGACGTAGCCGGCCGTGGCGGACAGCAGGGCCCCGAAGATGTAGGTGAGAGCCGCGGGAGGCGTGATGAGGACGGCGATGAGGATCGCCATGACGGCGACGAAGCCGGACACCCAAGTGTATTCCTGCTTGAGGAAGGCCTTGGCTCCCTTCTGGATCTCGTTCATCAGGAAGACCATGCGGTCGTTTCCTGGTGAGGCGGCCTCAACCGCCTTGTAGTAGTAGGCGGCCAGGCCAAGCGCGGCCAAGGCCGACACAAGTGCCAGATACGGTACGGCGTCCACTGTTGCTCCTGAAGTCGCTTCGTTGCGAGTCGAATCTCGACGAAGGTAGTTCCGTCGGGAAAGGGGCGTTCACGTGCCGCT
>JAJCXX010000040.1 GCA_029263195.1 Acidimicrobiales bacterium | reverse complement strand
CGAGGAGATCCTCCACGGCGGGGTTGCCAACGCCGACGCGGTCGTCCGATCCGGACCTCACGTTCTTCGTCCATCCAACCCTCACTCGGTGTCGATTCATCGCGCGCTGTCAGATCTCCGTGAAGCTGGCTTCCATGGAGCCTCCAACCCCGTGAGGATCGACCCCGACGGGCGTGAGCGGCTGGAGTTCGTCGCTGGCGCGGTCCCTCTTCCGCCGTATCCGGACTGGGCGAGATCAGATGCTGCGCTCGCCTCGGTGACCCAGCTCATCAAGGGGCTCCACGATGCCTCCACCGCGTTGGACTTCGCCGGCAACACGTGGAGTGATGAGATGGCGGACACTGGTGGCGGGCCGGTGCTCTGCCACAACGACGTCTGTCTTGAAAATGTCGTGTTCGAACAAGGGCAGGCGATCGCGCTGATCGACTTCGACTTCGCCGCCCCTGGCCGTCGCGTGTTCGACCTGGCCTCCTTCGCCCGCATGTGCGTTCCGATCGACGATGACATCAACGCAGCAAGACTCGGCTGGACCAAAGCGGATCTGCCCGCCCGCCTTCGCCTCGTCGCCGATACCTACGGCCTCGACGACTCGCAGCGAGCCGACTTGCTCCGACTCCTGTCCAAGTCGATCGAGATGGCCGGAGAGTTCGTCCGGAGAAAGGTCGATGCCGGTGACCCGGGCTTCCTCAAGATGTGGAACGACATGGGCGGAAATGAGCGCTTCGACCGGCGACGACGTTGGTGGTCAGAACACCGAGCCGACTTCGAACGGGTGCTCACCTAGCTGGCGATCAGCCCACCTGCTCGGGAAATCTCCTCGCAGCCACCGCCTGGCCGCTGTAGCTTCTTCGGCCGTGGGTTCGTTACAGGTCAGCCATCTGGAGTGGTCCATTCCCGGCGGCCGGACGCTGATCAGCGACGTCTCCTTTTCCGTGGGTGAAGGCGAGCACGTCGCACTGGTCGGGGCCAACGGTGCCGGCAAGAGCACCGTGATGCGCCTCGTGGCGGGGACCGAGACCGGGGCCAGCGGCAATATCTCCGTTCAGGGATCGCTCGGGGTCATGACGCAACTCGTCGGTTCACTCGACTCCACCACAACCACGAGAGACCTCTACCTCTCGATCTCCAATCCCGACATCCAGCGGGCCGCCGCTCGCCTCTCCCGCGCCGAATCGGCCCTGGCCGACGGAACCAGCGACGCCATGACGTATGCGAAAGCCCTCGAGGGCTGGGAGGGAGTCGGTGGCTATGCCGCCGAGGTGCTCTGGGAGAAATGCGCCCATCGAGTCGTCGATCTGAGCTGGCGGGATCTCGAGAACCGGCCGATGTCGACCTTTTCCGGTGGCGAACAGAAACGGCTGGCGCTCGAACTGTTGTTGCGTTCCGAACACGACGTGCTGCTCCTCGATGAGCCCGACAACTTCCTGGATGTGCCGGGCAAGGAGTGGCTGGCAGAACGAATTCGCGAGTCGGCAAAGACAATTCTCTTCGTGAGCCACGACCGAGAGCTTCTCGCCGAGACCACCGACAAGGTGGTCACGATCGAAGCCAACGGGTCCTGGACCCACGGCGGATCCTTCGCCACTTGGCGAGAGGCGCGCGAGCATCGCATGGCCCTGATCAGCGACGAACAACGTCGGTGGGTGGAGGAGCGAAAGCGCCTGTTCAACCACATGAAGGAGCAGAAGCGTCGAGCGGCCATGAGCGACACCAATGCCAGCCGGGCACGCGCCGCCGAGACTCGCCTGCGCCACTTCGACGAATCCGTGAAGCCGCCGGAACTGGCCAAGGATCAGAAGATCGATATGCGGCTGCGCGGCGGTCGCACCGGGAAGCGGGTGGTGATCTGTGAGGCGCTCGAGCTCACCGACCTGACCTTCCCGTTCGACCTCGAGGTGTGGTTCGGGGAGCGCGTGGCCGTCGTTGGTCGCAACGGCACCGGAAAGTCACACTTCCTTCGCCTTCTCAGCGGCGGAAATGTCGAACACGACGGCGTGTGGAAACTCGGGGCGCGGGTTGTGCCGGGACTCTTCAACCAGACCCACGACCATCCGGAGCTTCGCGGGCAGGACCTCATCGACGTCCTGGCCAAGCGCGATCTCGCCCGCGGCCCCGCCATGTCACGTCTTCGTCGATACGAACTAAACGGCGCCGCCGAACAAGCCTGGGAGACGCTCTCGGGCGGCCAGCAGGCACGGTTCCAGATTCTGCTGCTCGAACTCGACGGAGCCAACCTGCTGCTGCTCGACGAGCCCACCGACAACCTCGACGTGGCCTCGGCCGAAGCACTCGAAGCCGGACTGGCCGCATTCGAAGGCACCGTCGTGTGCGTCACCCACGACCGCTGGTTTCTGCGAACATTCGACCGGTTCATGGCGTTCACCAGCAACTCCGAGGTGATGGAGATCACTGATCCAGCACACTCGTGGAACACCTGATCCCGCCCCGAAACCCGAACTCAGCCGAGCATCTCCAGCAACTCCGTGGCCGCCTCGGAGATCACCGTGCCGGGCGGGTAGACCGCCACCGCTCCAACCTCGATGAGAGTGGCGATGTCGTCGGGTGGGATCACGCCGCCGACCACGATCTTGATGTCGGGGCGCTCCAGTTCGTCGAGCGACTCACGCAGCTCGGGAACGAGGGTCAGGTGCCCAGCCGCCAGGGATGACACCCCCACGACGTGAACATCAGCCTCGACCGCCTGCCGCGCCACCTCCGACGGGGTCTGAAACAAGGGTCCGATGTCGACATCGAAACCGAGATCGGCGAACGCCGTGGCGATCACCTTCTGTCCCCTGTCGTGCCCGTCCTGCCCGATCTTCGCGACGAGAATACGAGGCCGGCGTCCGTGCGCGTCGGCGAAGCGCTCGACGGTCGCTCTCACGGCGGCCACGGAATTCGTGTCGACTCCCACCTCTGACCTGTAGACCCCTTCGATCGTTCGGATGCTGGCTACGTGACGACCGTAGACGGTTTCGAGGGCGTCGCTCACCTCCCCCACCGTCGCCTTCGCTCTGGCTGCATCGATCGCCAAAGCCAGCAGATTGCCGTCGCCGGTCTCGGCTGCTCTGGTGAGTGCTTCGAGAGATCTCACAACGACTTCGCCATCACGCTCGGATCGGAGTCGCTCGAGCTTGGCGATCTGAGCGGCACGCACTGCCGCGTTGTCGATCTTGAGAACCTCGACATGCTCGTCGTCTTCGATGCGGTACTTGTTGACGCCGATCACCGCTTGGCGTCCCGAATCGATACGGGCCTGAGTTCGCGCCGCCGCCTCCTCGATGCGCAGCTTGGGAATGCCGGCCTCGATCGCTGCGGCCATACCACCCATCTCCTCGATCTCGGCGATGTGCTCCCACGCCCGCTCGGCCAGTTCCTTGGTGAGACGTTCAACGTGGTAACTGCCGCCCCACGGGTCGACGGTTCGAGTGGTGCCCGACTCCTGCTGCACAAAGAGTTGGGTGTTGCGGGCGATACGAGCCGACGCGTCGGACGGCAGCGCCAACGCTTCGTCGAAGGAGTTGGTGTGTAGCGACTGGGTGTGGCCCTGCGTGGCGGCCATGGCCTCTATGCACGTACGCGACACGTTGTTGTAGACATCCTGCGCGGTGAGGCTCCACCCGCTGGTCTGGGAGTGGGTGCGAAGTGACAACGACTTCGGATTCTTCGGATCGAACTGCTTCACCAGATTCGCCCACAGCAACCTGGCGGCCCGCAGCTTGGCGATCTCCATGAAGTAGTTCATGCCGATGCACCAGAAGAAGCTCAGCCTCGGGGCGAAGTCATCGATGTCGAGCCCGGCCGCGAGGCCGGCCCGGATGTACTCCATTCCGTCGGCGATGGTGTAGGCCAACTCGAGGTCGAGAGTCGCCCCGGCCTCCTGCATGTGATAGCCGGAGATCGAAATCGAGTTGAACTTCGGCATCCGTTCGGAGGTGAACGAGAGGATGTCAGACACGATCCGCATGCTCGGCGTTGGCGGGTAGATGAACGTGTTGCGAACCATGAACTCCTTGAGAACATCGTTCTGGATCGTGCCGGCGAGCTGCTCCGGCTCGATGCCCTGCTCCTCGGCCGCCACGACATACAACGCCAGCACCGGCAACACGGCGCCATTCATGGTCATGCTCACGCTCATCTGGTCGAGCGGGATCCCGTCGAAGAGTTGACGCATGTCGAAGATCGAATCGATCGCCACGCCGGCCATACCTACATCTCCGGCTACCCGCGGATTGTCGGAGTCGTATCCCCGGTGGGTGGCCAAATCGAACGCCACTGAGAGTCCCTTCTGACCGGCCGCGAGGTTGCGGCGATAGAAGGCGTTGGATTCCTCGGCGGTGGAGAACCCTGCGTACTGGCGGATCGTCCACGGTTGGTTGACATACATGGTCGGATAGGGACCGCGCAGAAACGGAGCCTGACCCGGGAGGCTGTGGATGAAGCCGAGACCGGCCGTGTCGTCGGCACCGGCCGCCGGCGAAACCTCGATCCCTTCCGGGGTCTGCCAGGCCAAATCCGGATCTGGGTCGTGAGGCCGAGACGACGCGTCGTCGGGTCTCTCGCCATCGTGTAGGTCCACGGTCGTGAAATCAGGGATCGAACTCACCCCCACACCGTAGGCGGCCGCGACGTCTCCACAAATCAGACCCCACACCGATCAAGAGCGCGCGAGACTCGCACATGGACATCAACGAAGCACTCGAATGGGCAGCAGCGCGACACAACGGCGTGTTGATCACACTCCGTCGCGACGGCAGGGCCCAGTCGTCCGACATCGTCTACGCGACCGACGGCGACATCATTCGCGTTTCGGTCACCGCCGACCGAGCCAAGACTGCCAACATGCGTCGCGACAATCGGGTCGTGCTGCATCTCACCGACCCTTCATCGTGGAGCTACGTGTCGTTCGACGCCACCGCCGAACTGAGCCCCGAATGCGCCGAACCCGACGACACCACCGCCGACGAACTCGTCGCCCTCTATCGAGCGGTCAGCGACAGCGACCACCCTGACTGGGCCGACTACCGGCAGGCGATGATCGACGATCGGCGACTCGTGGCGCGCATCACCCCCCACTCGGCCACCGGCCAGATCCACTGATGCCCCTCACCGACGGCGTGATCACGCTGCGCCATCCAACCGCCGCTGACGCCCCCGCCGTGGCGTCAGCCGTTCAACAGTCGCTGCCCGAACTCCAGCCCTTCATGACTTGGGCCATTCCGGACTACGACGTATCGGCGGCACGCCAGTGGATCTTCGGCGAGTTCAATCCGGGCGAGGAACAGTTCGTGATAGAGGACTCCAACAGCGAGATCGTCGGCTCGTGCGGGCTCGGCCCGATCGACAACCTCAATCGCGTGATCGAGCTCGGCTACTGGGTCAGGTCGGACCGCGCTGGTGAGGGAATCGCGACACGAGCCGCAACGCTTCTGGCCCGCCACGCGATTCAGACGCGCGGAGCAATGCGGGTCGAGATCTGCATGTCGGTCGAGAACAATGCCAGTCGACGGGTCGCCGAGAAGGTCGGAGCCACCCACGAAGGCACACTGCGGGCTCGACTACTACTCAACGGTGAGCATCACGACACGCACATCTGGTCGATACTGCCGGAGGACCTGGAACTCGATTGAGATCAGGGCGTCGATGGGGGGTCGGCGACAAGACGACCCAGTAGCCGCTGCAGGGTGTCGAGCACATCAATACCGACGTACCAGAACTCGGCCACGCCCGATTTCTCGAACTCCTTGCGGTGCTCACCGGGATCGCCGGCCAGCACCACCATCGAAGCGCCCGCGTCGCGAAGCGCCACAGCCGTGGCGACTCCACGGTCGACGTAGACGGCATCCGACGAGCAGATCACGGCCACGTCGCAACCGGATTCGGCGAATCGTGCCGTGGTCTCGATCGGCGACATGGTGCCCGAACCCGATCCGAACTCCGCCTGAATCCCAGCCACAGCAAGCAAGTTCGCCACCCATGTGCTCCGCCCGTTGTGCACAGCCAAGTCACCCAGTGCGGCCATGAAAACCATCGGGCGTCGGCCGTGCTCAGCCAGATGACGGTCAGACCAGTCACGCAGATTCTCGAATGGCGCAGCCAGACGACGAAGAGGCCAGCCGATCGACGCCGGTTGCTCAACCCGCCGCAACGGTTCGTCCTCGAGAAGAGGGAACTCCGAGACCCCCGTGACGGGGTCCTCTCGGGTCGAGAGACGCTCCAACCGGGAATCCCAGGCCGCTGACACCTCCACCGCCAGAGATTCGTCGGTGAGTACGGCAGCCATGCCGCCAGCGGTCTCGATCGCCTGGAATCCGGACCACGCCATGGAACTCAACCGGGCCGTGAGCGAGTCGACAAACCACGAGCCGGCAGCCGGATCGACGAACCGAGCGATGTTGGACTCCTCGATGAGGAGCATCTGGATGTTTCGAGCGGACCGACGGCCAAGATCGTCGGGCTCGCCAAGCGCGGTGTCGAAAGGTAGAACCGTCACCGAGTCAGCGCCGGCAACGCCGGCTGCCAGAGCAGCCGACGTGGCCCGCAGAAGATTGACCCAAGGATCCCGACGGCTGTACATCGCCTCCGAAGTAACGGCCTGTTGCGCCTGGTCCCGATCCGGTGCTTGCACACCGGAGGACTCGAGAACCCGCTCCCACAACCGCCGAGCCGAGCGAAGCATGGCGATGGTGACGAACTGATCGGCGGTGGCTGCGTATCTGAACCCAATCAGACCGGCCGCTCTGCTCGGGGTGAGGCCCGCCGCTTCGAGAGCCCGTAGATAGGCGACGCCCGTTGCGATGGATGTTGCGAGTTGTTGAGCCTCGGTTGCGCCGGCCTCGGCATATCTGGTTGCGTCGACTGTGAGAAGCCGCGACGACGGCAGTTGTTCCGCAGCCTCTGCCACGAATTGCGCAACATCGCCCATCCGGTTCGACAGGCCGTCCGTCTCGTCGCCTCGAGCGATTCCTCCGAGCGGGTCAAGACCGAGCCAGCACTTGACCGATGATGCCAAGCCCCGGGTATGAGAGAGGTCGGTGAAGGCTCGGACGAGGTCGACATCGCTGTGGGGGGCCAACGCCAAGGGGGCGAGGTCGAGGTCGACTCCCACGAGGGCCGTCGTCAGAAACTCAGCCGGATCGCAACCCGACTCCACCCGCAATTCGATCGACGTGACTCCCCCACCGAGGTCCTCGAGGATCTTCCGATTGCACTCGGCGGCGTCGCCTTCGTGGCGCTGACGAACATCCCATCCATTGCGGACGCGGTCGGGATCGACTCCGATCTCCCAATCGTCGATCGAGGCTCCAACGCCGGAAGCGGCACCGGCCTCCGCATAGAGGGGCTGGATCTCCAGACCATCACTCGTCTCGGAAACCAACACCCGGCCGAAGTCGCGGCCGCGGAGAACCTTCGCCACCGCTTCGTCCCATGCAGCACGGTCCGGAGGGGGAAATCCGGCCGCAAGATCGTGCTTTGGCTTGGTCATCTTCGAGGAGATCTCCGTGAGTCGTCGCGCAGAACGTACCCCGTTGGCGGCCGAGGGACCGACACGACGCCCGAAGCGACCTCGAGCTGTGAAATATGACACTCCACACGACCACGCGTTATGTTCCGGATGGATTTCGTCGGCCTCGAGCGAGGCCGGCCCGACAATTGGGGAACTCAGATGGTTCGGGTCGACAAGTTCAGAGTGGGCACTCTCGCCTTGGCATTTGCCTTGGCCGCCTCGGCATGCTCGGGTGGGTCGAGCGCCGACGACGAAGTCTCCGACAGCCCCACCACCACGTCCACCGTGGCGGCGACGTCAACCACTGAGCAGTCAGCCGACGACCTCTTCGGCGGTGAAACCACCGATACGACCACGCCGGATCTCGATCCGTGTGCCGACCTCACCCCAGAGGCCACCGACACCGGTGTCTCGGCCGACACCATCACCGTTCTCGTGGCGGCCGATGTCAACAGCCCGTTGGCCCCCGGACTCTTCAAGGATTCCTGGGTCGGGGTGAAGGCATGGGCCGATCATGTCAATGCCAACGGGGGGCTCGCCTGTCGGCAGGTCGAGGTGATCGAGTTCGACACGCTCCTCAATGCCAATGAGTCGGCCAACGCCCAGATCACGGCCTGCGAGAACGCCCTGGCAATGGTCGGCACCACTGCATTGTTCGTGTTGGACACCGCGATCCTCAACACCTGCCCCGATGCTTCGGGCAACCCGGTCGGTATCCCCGACATCGCCCAGCTAACCACCGAAGTAGCCCACCAGTGCAGCGTCAACACGTTCCCCGTAGTGGAGCCGCAGGGAGCTTGCCCCTACGCCGGTGGGCCCCGCGTGTTCACCGAACGTGTCGGTGAGATCAGGTGGTTCCAGGAAAACATCGACCCCGACCTCACAGCCGTGTTCATCGTCCCGGGCGACTTGCCATCCACCCGCCAAGCCAGCATCACCACCATCAGGGCGATGGAACAAGCGGGCGTCGACAACGTCGCCGAGTTCGCAGTGGGCGGCTTCGACCTGCAGCCCGTATACACGCCGTTCGTTCAGGCGATAACAGACAACTCCGCCAACATGGCGCGTACCGGATCCAACGATCAGTCGCTCGTGAAATGGCGCAGCGAGGCGGTGGCCCAAGGCGTCGAGGCCGAAATCTGGGTCTGCACGATCGCCTGCTACAGCCAGAGCATCTTCGAGGCCGGCGGCGATGTGATCGACGGCACCTACGTCACCATCTTCACGATTCCGTTCGAGGAGGCCGACACCAATCCCGAGTTGCAGGCCTACGTCGACAGCGTGTCGAATCCGTCGGCCTTCGGTCTGAACTCCTGGGCGTCCGGGGTGATGCTCGAGGACGCGGTGAACTCCATCGTGGACTCCGACGGCATCAACGCGATCACCCGACAGACTCTTCTCGAGCAGATGTCCACCATCACCGCGTTCGATGCTCACGGGATGCTGGGCACGGTGAATCCAGCCGGGAAGGTGTCCGGGCCGTGCTACGTGATGTTGCAGATCCAGGACGGTGCCTTTGTTCGCGTCCACCCCGATGACAGGGGCACGTTCGACTGCGATCCGTCGAACTTCGCGACGGTCACCCTTGATGCCGCGGCCGAGTCCGACAAGCTGGGCTGAGCGGCCAGCCCGACCATGACCAACCCAGGGTGAAGCTCTCACCAGCCAACTATGCGGCGATAGCCCTCACCGTGGCCGGCGCCATCGTGATGTCGGCACTCAACTGGTCGGGTCGTCCCGTGTCGGTTGCCACCGTCGGATCGATGCTGGTGGTGGGGGTCACGCTCGGCTCGATATACGCCGTTTCGGCCAGCGGCCTCGTGGTCGTCTACACCACGACTGGCGTGTTCAACTTCGCACAGGGCGCCATGGGCATGTACTGGGCCTTCGTCTATTGGGAGCTGCGGTTCAATCGCAACTGGCCGGCACCGATAGCGATCGGGTTGGTGGTCCTGGTGATGGCGCCACTCGGTGGGGTGGTGCTCGACCGGTTGGTCATGCGTCGCCTCCGCGGCACCCCGCTGGTGCTGCAGTTGATGGTGACGGTCGGGCTGATGCTCGGGTTCATGGGCTTGGCCGCTACCCAGTGGAAGGGAGATCGCGGCCGCAACGCCCAGCCATTCTTCGGTCGATCCGGAGGGTTTGAGCTGCTCGGGGTCAACGTCACCTGGCACCGCTTCACGACCATCTGCGTGGCCGTTCTTCTCGCCGTGCTCCTCCGATTGTTGCTCCACCGTTCGCGTATCGGAGTCGCCATGAGGGCGGTGGTCGACAGCCGCTCACTCACATCGCTCACCGGGGCCAACCCCGAGATCATTTCCGGTCTGGCGTGGGCTCTCGGCTCATCGTTGGCGGCGGTAGCCGGAATCCTCATCGCTCCCGAGTCCGGCTTGGTGGTCGAACTACTCACCCTGGTGGTCGTCGACGCATTCGCGGCCGCCGCCGTCGGACGACTACAGAGCCTTCCCCTCACCTTTCTCGGAGCGATGGTGCTGGGGATCGGGCAGCAGTTCATGCGGAGCTTTCTCGACTTCCCCGGAGGATTCTCCAACGCCGACCGAGCCCTCCCCACCATCTTGTTGTTTGTCGTGGTGCTTGCTCTACCGCAGGCCAAGTTGCATGTCAGAGGCACTGCGTCGGCAGCGTCCGCGCGGATTCGACGCGTCACTCCTCTGTCCGACGCGGCACTCGGCGGGCTGGCGCTGATCGTGGTGGTCGTGTCGTGGTCGGGCGGTTTGGTGCCGTTCGTCGACGAGTGGACCGGCACCGGCGTCAATCGAGGCGTCACCATGATGATCACCGCGATCATCATGCTGTCGCTGGTGCCACTCACCGGCTGGGCGGGGCAGGTCAACTTCGCTCCCCTGGCGTTCGCGGGGTTCGGGGCGGTGATGTTCCTGAAGGTCGCCGGCGACTCGGGTCAGGCCTGGGGGTTGCTGATGGCAGCGTTGCTGACCGCACCCGTGGGCGCGTTGATGGCCCTACCAGCGGTGCGACTACAGGGGCTCTACCTTGCTCTGGCCTCGATGGCCTTCGCGCGGGGATTCGAACTGCTCTTCTTCACCCAATCGAGTGTCATCGACTCCGGCGCCGGAGAACGCATTGCTTCGCTCCACTTCGCCGGATGGCAACTCGACGGCCGCGGCCGCGGCTATCTGATCTTTCTCACTGTCGTGTTCGCGGCCGGCGTCGTCGGCCTCATTGCGCTCAAACGCAGTCGCTACGGTCGGCGCTGGATGGCCATCCACGACTCTGAGGCCGCCGCCGCCACGCTCGGCATCAGCCTCGTCGAGACCAAGGTGATCGTGTTCGGTATCTCGGCGGCCATCGCCGGATTTGGCGGAGCCCTCTTCGGTATTCAGCAAGCAACCCTCAACCCCAGCCAGTTCACGCTACTTCTGGGCCTGCCGATCGTTCTGTTGCTGGTCGTCGGCGGTGTCGCCTACCCCGCGGCCGCACTGTTCGGCGGGGTCAACACCATTTTGTTCATCGTCATCAAGGAACGGCTCGGCTGGAGTTGGTTGTCGGCGCTCGAGATCCTCGGCCCCGGGCTCATGGCAGTGGCAATGGTGGTCAACACCCGTGGCGCCGTTACCGACATGGGGCGAGCGTTCTCGCCGCTTCTGCCCTGGCGCCAGGACGCCCGTGAGCAACTACGGCTCGGACACGCCAGCTCACGAGAAGACGAAATCGGCGAGCTCGGGCTGGATCGACCGTTCACCCGAGATCACGTGAACGACCTCGACAAGCACCTTGGCATTGTCGATCTGATACCGGCAACCCCGTCAGCAGAATCGAGAGGTGGGCTCTGATGGCGCTGCTCGAAGCCACCGGCGTAACCGTGAGATTCGGAGGTCTCACCGCGCTCGACGATGCCGGCATCTCGGTGGAGGCCGGCCAGGTCACGGGGATGATCGGACCCAACGGTGCGGGCAAGACGACCTTCTTCAACGTGATGACCGGACTGCAAGACACCACGGCCGGTCGAGTCTTTCTCGATGGCCGCGATATCACACGGCTCAGTGTTCACAGACGGGCCCGGAGGGGAATCGCCCGCACGTTCCAGCGAATCGAAGTGTTCGGCCAGCTGAGCGTGCTCGACAATGTGTTGGTCGCGGCGGAGATGCGTCGACGCTGGGATCGCTCCGGGCCGCCGCCGCATGAAGAAGCAAGGGCGTGCCTCGAACGGGTCGGCATCGCCGAGATCGCCGACTTGTCGGTCGCGGCATTGCCAACCGGCTCGGCAAGGCTCGTCGAACTGGCTCGAACACTGGCAACCAGACCCCGCGTGTTGCTCCTCGACGAACCATCGTCGGGCCTCAACGGTCGCGAGACACAGGCGATGGCCGATCTCCTGCGCGACCTCACCGAAGACGGACTAGCGGTGCTGCTGGTCGAGCACGACATGTCGTTCGTCATGGGACTTTGCCATCGAATCAACGTTCTCAGCTTCGGCGAGATGATCGCCTCGGGCACACCGACCGAGGTGCGGTCGGATCCGTCGGTGCAGTCGGCCTATCTGGGATCCGATCACGGGGCAGTCCAATGACTCCCATGTTGGAACTCCGCGATCTCAGAGCCGGGTACGGCGGGATCGATGTCCTGCACGGAATTGATCTCACGATCGCCTCGGGCGAGGTTGTCGCCCTCCTCGGCCCCAACGGAGCCGGAAAGACCACAGCGCTTGCCACGATCAGCGGCCAGATCTCGCCCAGCGGAGGCACGGTCTCATTGATGGGGCACAACGTCAACGGAGTCAGACCAGATCGTCTGGCCCGAGCCGGCGTCTGTCTCGTTCCCGAAGGACGCGGTGTGTTTCCCAATCTGACCGTTCGGGAGAATCTGATCATGTCGACCTACACGGGGGTGTCCATCTCGTCGATCGAGGAACGGGCCTACGAGCTGTTCCCCCGTCTGGGCGACCGACGAGGCCAGACCGCCGGCACGCTCTCGGGCGGCGAGCAGCAGATGCTTGCCATGTCTCGGGCCATGACAACCGATCCAGCCTTGCTTCTGCTCGATGAACTCTCTATGGGTCTCGCCCCGATGATCGTCGCCGAGCTCTACGAGCGGGTGGGAGAATTGGCGCAGAAGGGCCTTTCGATCTTGATCGTGGAGCAGTTCGCACAGGCCGTTCTTGGAGTCGCCGATCGAGCAGTGGTGATGGTCAACGGCGAGATACGCACCGTGGGAGCACCCGCCGACATATCCCGACAGCTGGCCGAGGCCTACCTCGGAGGGTGAGCTGTGATAACGAATCCCCTATCGAACGACCAGGAGCCAACGCCGTGAGCGACGACACCGAAGCCGATCTCACACCGAGACTTGAGGAGTTTCGCAAGGAGGTCGACGGACTGGCCCTCACCGGAGGCGCCGCCAACCCTGAGCGCACCGGCTCCACAGCCGGGATCGTTCTGTTTGTGGTCGGACTGGCCGTCGCCGCGATCGGCGCTCTCACCAGCCGCGGCGACACCGGTGCCGGCGATGCCACCGCGATGCTCAGCGAGATCGTCTCGTCCAACAACGGCATCATTGTCGTCGCGCTCGGTCTGACTCTGGCGATCGTCGGCGGAATGATTTGGCTGCGCAACAGCCTCACCCGATATCTGCGCTATTGGCTGGTGCGACTCATCTACGAGGACCGATCCAACACCGACCGCCTCATCGAAGCCATCGAACGATCGAAGCGCACCGACGACACCTGATCGATCAGCCAGCCGTCTCGAAGAGCTTCCCGGTGGTGGTGGAGACGAACGCGTCGAACGGAATCTCCTCCTGTTTGAGGAAGCCGCCCTGGGGGAGAACGCCGTCTCGGACCATCTCGATGACCGACACGACCGATCCCGCTGTGGTCCACGCTATTGCGGTGCGATTATTGCCACGAAGCTGGCGCGAGGTGAACGCCCGTACGTACTCGAGTCGCTTGAGCTGATTGTCGATCCGGCCTTCTGAGGCCACGTGTATGTACACGACATCATCCTCGACCGGCGGCTTGGCGTTGGTGAGAATCTCCCCGGCCAGATCCCGCCGCTCACGCATCAGCAGTTCGTGGAAGAAGAAGTTCATCAACCGCATGTGGCCCGGGTATCTCATGGTCTTGTAGTCGATGTTCTCGACACGTCCCAGATAGGTCTCACACATCGTGCCCAAACCACCCGAAGTGGTGAAGGCCTCGAGTTGCACACCGTCGACGTAGATGGTCTCGCGCCACTCCATGGGAGACACCCACTTGTGCACGCCCTCCTCGATGACCTCGCAGTCGTTGAGGTATTCATTGACCACGCCTTCGGGAGACCAGTTGAAGGCGTAGCCCATCAGCCCGGTGGGGTGCTGCGGAAGTGCGCCGACTCTCATACGAATCGAACGGCAGTGCTCGAACGACTCGGCCTGTGATGCCGCGACAATCCCCACGAAGCCCGGGGCCAGGCCGCACTGCGGTGCCATGAGCCCCCGCGATGTCGCGGCGATCTCACGTATCCGCTGGGTGGTCGGCACGTCCTCGGTCAGGTCGAAGTAGTGCATGCCCAGTTCGTCAGCCGTCTCGGCCACACCGACGTTGAGGTGATAGGGCAGGCACGACAGAACCGCGTCGATACCGTCGAGTTCGGTCTTGAGGGCCGCACGGTCTGAGACGTCGACGGAACGCACGGTGAAGCCGTGATCGGATCGAGTCGATCGCTCGTCGAATCCGGTCACTGCGAATCCAGCGCCATCGAGGAGTTCGGCGGCCAGATGACCAACCTTTCCGAGACCCAGAACGGCGACGCTCGCGATCGATGGCTTGGAGTTCTCGTTCATGTCCCGCTCAGATCTCGAATGTGATGCCCTGGGCCAGGGGCAGGTCACGCGAGTAGTTGACGGTGTTGGTCTGGCGTCTCATGTAGCCCTTCCAGGCATCGGACCCGGACTCCCGGCCGCCACCGGTGTCCTTCTCACCGCCGAATGCGCCTCCGATCTCCGCCCCTGAAGGACCGATATTGACGTTGGCGATGCCACAGTCCGAACCCACGCCCGAGAGGAACTGCTCGGTCTCGCGCACGTCGGTGGAGAAGATGCACGACGAAAGACCCTGCGGCACGTCATTGTGGATGGCGATGGCACCGTCGAGATCGCTGTATCGCATCACATAGAGAATCGGTGCGAACGTTTCCTCTCTCACGATCTCGGTCTGGGACGGCATCTCCACGATCGCGGGATTCACGTAGAAGGCGTCCGGGTGTTCGGCGGCGAGTATCCGTTCTCCGCCGTGGACCAGTCCGCCGTCGGCCTCGGCTCGTTTCAGGGCCTCCTGCATACCTTGATGAGCGGGTCCGTCGATCAGCGGGCCCACCAGGATTCCGTCAGCGAGGGGATCGCCGATCGGTAGTCCGGCGTAGACAGCGACGAGACGGGGAACGAGTTCGTCGTAAACGTCGTCGTGAACGATGAGCCTACGAAGCGATGTGCAGCGCTGGCCGGCCGTGCCCACCGCCGAGAACACAATGGCTCGGATCGCCATCTCGAGGTCAGCCGACGGAGCGACAATCATTCCGTTGTTGCCGCCGAGCTCGAGGATGCATCGTCCGAATCGGGCGGCCAGGGCCTGCCCCACCGCATTGCCCATTCGGGTCGACCCGGTTGCCGACACGATCGCGACGTCGGGGCTGGCTGAGAGCATCCGGCCCAGATCGGCGCCCCCGATCACCACCTGCGACAAGCCATCTGGCGCGTCGCCGAATCGAGCGACGGCCCGATCGACGATCACCTGCGTGGCCAGCGCGGTGAGCGGCGCCTTCTCCGACGGCTTCCAGATCACCGGATCACCGCACACCAGAGCCAGTGCAGAGTTCCAACACCAAGGCGCCACCGGGAAGTTGAAGGCGGTGACCACACCGCACACTCCGAGGGGGTGCCATGTTTCACGCATGGCATGACCCGGTCGTTCCGATGCGATGGTGAGCCCGTAGAGCTGACGGGAGACACCGACGGCGAAGTCACAGATGTCGATCATCTCCTGAACCTCGCCCAGACCCTCCTGCAGGATTTTTCCGCACTCGAGCGACACCAGCTCGCCAAGCTGCTGCTTGTTGGCCCGAAGTTCATCGCCGATCAGCCGCACCAACTCGCCTCGGCGCGGGGCCGGCACCTGGCGCCAAGCCTCGAAGGCAGTCCCCGCCCGATCGATCATCGCCGCGACCTGATCCTGAGTGTGTTCCTTCAGGCTCGCGATCTCGTTGCCGTCTATCGGGGTGGACACCGAGAGGGTTCCCCCACTCAGGTCGTTCGGGTCGAGGCCGGCCGCTTCGAGCACGCTCGCATGTGACATGGCTTGTTCCTTCGTACGGGCACGGCTCACCGTGCTGGGATGACACGATCATTACATACTGGGAACACTTTGTGTAATAGTTGCTTCATGTCCCGACCGCTCACGCTCGCCGAACGCGTCGCCGAAGCCGGCGAGAGACTCACGCCGATCGAACGACGGGTTGCAGCCCTCGTTCTCGACGACTCGACCGTTCTGGCCTTCGGCACCGTGGCCGAGATAGCCGAGCGGGTGGATGCCAGCGGACCGACGATTGTCAGGTTCGCCACCAAACTCGGATTCGACGGCTACGGCGCCCTTCAGCAGGAAGCCCGTCGATCACTCAGCGAACAACTAAAGCGACCCACCGATCGCATCCGTCATCGGCCGACTGGCGACGTTTGGCAGCAGGCCCGCTCAACAGCCATCGGCGCAGTCGATGCGGCCTTTGAACGGATCACCCCCGACGCCATCGAACGTCTCGCCGAACCCATACTTGCCACCACCGGTCGAATCTGGATCGTGGCTTCGGAGAATTCGGCCGCGGCCCAAGTGCTCGCCGGCGGGCTTCGGCTCCTCCGGCCCGGAGTTCACTACCTCACCGGTTCGACGGCCGCCATCGCGGCCGACCTCACCGAGGCCGAGGCCGGAGATGTCGTGGTTGCGATCGACTTCTTCCGTTACGAGCGCGCCGTGGTCCGCACCACAGAAACCCTGGCCGGACTCGGGGCCACAGTTCTCGTCATCACCGACGGCGCCTTCTCCCCACTCACCGCAGCGGCCGATGTGTGGTGCGCCATCGACGTGCCGGCGATCGGTCCGTTCGACAGTGCCCTACCGGCGGTTGCCGTGGTCGAGGCTCTGGTGGCCGAAGTTGCCCACCGATTGCCGTCACAGGCAACCGAGCGCATCGACCGGGCTGAGGCGCTCTCGTCGGCCGAGGGCATCTTCCACGACGACTAGGTCAGCGCTTCTATCCTGCGAAATCCGGCCAGCAACGCCTCGACCAGGTCGTCGACCTGACGCTCCCCCATGGCGGTCGACATGGCGACCGAACAGGTGTTGATCAAGATGAAGCCCTCATCGAACATGTGGTCGAGAACGATCCTGAGCATCTCGGTCTCACGGGCGGTGGCGTACGCCTCCCGGTAGTCACGCGGCGGCTTCGCCTTCATGTGGACCCGCAGCATTGAGCCACCACCGGTGACACAGACCGGCACGCCAGCTTCGGCTATGGCGTCTTCGATTCCGCTTCGTGCGCGAGTCGCGAGCCGATTGACCTTCTCGACGGCATCCCGATCGAAGAGTTCCATGGCGGTCAGACCCGCTCGCATCGTGACCGGATTGGCTGAGAACGTGCCCGAATGAGGGAATCGCACGTCGGTGGCCAGCGGATTCATCACGCTCATCACCTCGCGACGACCCGCCAGAGCCCCAATCGGGAATCCGCCACCGATCAATTTTCCCATGGCGGTGAGATCAGGAGCGATGCCGTACCACTCTTGGGCCCCACCGAACCCGGACCGGAACGTGATCACCTCGTCGAACACGAGGAGGGCGCCGTGACGATCGGCCCACTCCCGCAGAGCTTCCACAAACTCGCCGGTGGCCGGAACGAGACCAACTCGGTGAGGCATGACATCGACAAGTACACACGCCAGCTCATCGCTGTGACGATCGAGGATCTCGACCGCGGTCTTCGGGTCGTTGAACGGGAGCACGACCACATCAGCCAGTGCCCGGGCCGGAGTGCCGTGGGCCACCGGCACGCTCGCCGGGTGTTCGGGATCTCCCCAAGTTGCCGGGGTCGCGGTCTGGCTGACCTCGGCGTAGTCGTAGGCCCCGTGATAGGCGCCTTCCACCTTGGCGATCATCGGCCGGCCCGTGAACGCCCGCGCCGCTTTGATGCAACCCATCACGGCCTCGGTTCCGGAGTTCACGAATCGCACCATGTCGAAGGCCGAGTTGCGGCCGCAGAGGTGTTCGGCGAAGTCGACCTCGACCTCGGTCGCCAGGGTGTACGCAGTTCCCTTGGCGAGTTGTTCGGTGACAGCATCGACCACCGCGGGATGGGCATGGCCGTGAATGAGCGATGCCATGTTGTTGGCGAAATCGACCCTGGTGACACCTTCTATATCGGTGACGTTGAACCCTTCGGCGGTGTCGGCGTAGGCCGGGTGGGGCTTGCGTAGGACAGTGTTGCGACTCACCCCCCCGGGCAGGACCAACTTGGCCCTCTCGTAGAGGAGCTCACTCCTCGTTGGTGTTCGATGTTGTTCGGTCACTGACGGAACCCCCCGAATCAGTTCGGCAACGGCCTCAGCTCGGCTGCGGTGAGGTCTCGGACATGTTCGAAGTCGATGCCAGGGGCGAGTTCCACCAACTGGAATCCGTTGGCACCGATGTCGACGACCGCCAGATCGGTGTAGACCCTCTTCACGACCGCCGCGCCGGTGAGCGGATATGAACACGCCTCCACCAGCTTCGGCTGCCCGTCCCTCGTGCAGTGTTGCGTTATGACACGAATCGTGTTGGCGCCGGCAACCAGATCCATGGCGCCACCAACTGCCGGGATCGAATCGGGCGAGCCCGTCGACCAGTTGGCGAGGTCGCCGTGCTCCGACACCTGCATCGCTCCCAGGACGCATATGTCGATGTGGCCGCCGCGAATCATCACGAAACTATCGGCGTGGTGGAAATACGATGCCCCTGGAACCGCGGTGACCCGGCGTTTGCCGGCATTGATCAACTCGGGGTCACCCTCGTCGTCGACAGGTGACGGCCCCATTCCCAGCAACCCGTTTTCGGTGTGGTAGACGACCTCGCGGCCCTCCGGAACGTGCTTGGCCACCAGTTCCGGGATTCCGATTCCGAGATTGACATAGGCGCCGTCCGGTATGTCGAACGCAGCACGCTTCGCCATGTCGTCGCGGCTCCAACCGACGGCATTGTCGTCGACGCTCACGGGTATGACACCTCTCGTGCGACCAACTCCGACTCCAGAGCTGGTTTGGCCACACCAACGACCCGACTCACGAAGATTCCCGGTGTGACCACCACTTCCGGATCGAGAGCGCCGATGTCGACGATCTCTGAGGCCTGCACGATGGTGGTAGCGGCGGCGGTCGCCATCACCGGGCCGAAGTTCCGGGCCGTTTTGTTGTAGACGAGATTGCCGTGGCGATCGGCCCGACTGCACTTGACGAGGGCGAAGTCGGCGGTGAGGCCGTGCTCCATGACGTAGTCCCTGCCATCGAAGGTGCGAATCTCTTTGCCATCTTGTAGCGGTGTTCCCACAGCCGTCGGAGTGAAAAAGGCGGGAATTCCCGCCCCTCCGGCTCGGATGCGTTCGGAGAGCGTGCCCTGGGGGACGAGTTCGAGCTCAATTCGGCCGCTCCGATAGAGATCGGGAAACACTCGGGAGCCAGCGGTCCGGGGATACGAGCAGATCAGCTTCGAGACTCCCCCGCTCTTGAGCAGTGCCGCCAACCCAACTTCCCCACTTCCGGCGTTGTTGTTCACGACGGTGAGTCCGCTGGCACCCTGATCAATCAGGGCATGAATGAGCTCGATCGGACTTCCGGCCTCGCCGAACCCACCGATCATCACGGTGGCCCCATCGAAGATGTCGGCCACCGCCTCTGCCACCGTCGGGAGTTCCTTGTCGATCATGTGCGTGAGTATTCGAACAGGCCGGCCTCGTCGTAGATGACACGGTCGGCGTAGCCGTCGAACCAGATTGCTTCGGGATTGCGGCCCACAATGCAGACCTTTCCCCGGTCGGAGGCATCAGCGAAATTGCGCAGGATCTTGAAGATCACCACTCCGTTCTCGGTGCCGGCAACACCCGGGATGGGTTCGTTGGTCACTGCGGCCACCTCAGTCTTGCCCTTGTAGTGGGTGATCGACAGCCGGGCGTGTGTTTCGACCCCGGACAGGCCCTTTTGTGACTCGTTGAGGGTGTGCCACGCCGTCTCGATCGGGACGTTGAAGGCGCGGTGGGCCACGATGTCGCGGCCGCAGAAGAAGTAGTGGTTCTCGGCACCCACACGTTTCAGGGCCCGCTGCATGATTCGCAACGCATCGGAGTCGTCGTTGACTCCCTTGATGATCGGCGATTGGTTCTCGATGCTGATCCAACCTCGTCCGGTCAGTTGTTCCATCGCACGCCGTGTCGCCTCGACCCACTTGAGCGACCCGTTGGGGTTCTCGACGTAGTTGCCGCTGCCGTCCTTCTGAAGGAACTCATCGGGATGGTTGAAGTGGACCATCAACCTCAGTCCGACCTCCGGATAGGCCTCATGGAAGTTGTCGATCATGGAGAGGAACGCCGCGTCGAAGCGGTCGGGATGGAACGCCATTTCCTTGGTTCCGAGCCGGATTGATTCGACGCCGGCTTCGGCCAGTGCCGAGAGCCATGCCGCGATCTTGGTGTTGGGCAGCACCATCGGATCGCCGCCGGACATGAGAATCTCGCGCAGCTTCCCCCGGCCGGTGTCGGGATGAACACCTCCGTTGTCGGCTACAAGCTGGTTGTGCGACCTCACATAGTCGGTCACCTCACCGATCTGGGCCAGGCCCTTGGGGGCCACGCTCCCGTCGGCCCGCTCGATGTCCTTCCTCGCTATGAGTTCTTCTCGATAGCAGAAGCGACAGTGTGACGAACAGGTGGAGACGACATACATGAGACCCATCTCGTACTTGTGGAGCAGGCCCTCGACCGGGCTGAAGTCCATCTGGTGTCCCGGGTCCTCTGATCCGGCCAGGTCGTCGGTCTCGTCGGGGCTGGCCTTCACCAGCTTCTTGATCGCGTTGCTGGTGCCGGCCAGCTCGGCGTAGTGGCGGGTGATCTTCACCGGCATTCGTGATTCCACGTCGCGCTCGGTGCCCTTGATGGCCACCAGCGACTCGAGTTCGGCCGGTGAATACAGGCTGCGCAGATGCTCGGGTTCGCGGCCGTCGTAGAAGGCATCGAGACCCTTCACGATCTGCCGGTCGTACTTGGGGTTCTCGACCGTGTCGAGATACGCCTGTTCCTTGGCGTTGGGAACGTACTTTGTCGATTTGGTCATACTGGCTACCTCTTGGAGACCGTGAGTACCCGAATACTGAATGTACATTATCGAATATCCTGTGCCGGTACTGTAACGTTTCGAACAGACATGGCCGAAACCCCGCTCTCCGAGACAATCGCCGGTGCCGAGGACCGACTCACGCCAACCGAGCGGCGTATCGCGGCCGCGGTGTTGGCCGACCCGACCCTGTTGGCGTTCGGCACCGTCACCCACCTCGCCGAGGTCGTCGGCACGAGTCGACCTTCCATCGTTCGATTTGCCGTCAGCCTCGGGTTCGACGGTTTCACCGAACTGCAGACCCAAGTGCGACGAAGTCTCTCCGCGGAGATGTTCCGGCCGCGCGACCGGATCCGAAGAGACGAGGGGGCTGTGGTTCCGGCGAGGTCTTCGATCGAACGGTCGATCGCATCGGTGTTCGACGCCCTGCAGGGTGAGCGCCTCACCGATCTCGCCCGGAAGGTAACCCGGGCGTCGGCGGTCTGGATCATCTCCGGAGAGACCTCGCGAGCCGGGGCCCACGCTCTCGTGAGCGGACTCGGCATGGTGCGTCCCGGCGTGCAACTCCTCGACGACCGCGACTTCGGAAGCAGGCTTGTCGACGTGTCGGCCGATGATCTGGTCATCGTGCTCGATTTCTTTCGCTACCGGCGCTCGGTCGTCACCGCCGCCGATGCTCTGGCCGAGTCAGGAGTCGACATCGTGGCGATCACCGACGGCCCTCTCTCTCCGCTGGGTCGGCTCACCGAATCACGGTTCGAACTCGACGTTCCCGCCATCGGTCCGTTCGACAGCTCACTCCCGGCCGTCGCCCTCGCCGAGTTGCTCACCGCCGAGGTCGCAGCACAACTCCAGGGTGTTGCCACCGATCGAATCGACCGCACAGAGATGCTGTGGGCCGCCACCGACACATTTCACGCCGACTCGAAATAGCGGCATCCCCGGAAGTGAGCGCCTCCGGGGATGCCAAGCACAGAACGCGCCTCGCTGGACAGGAGGGTCGGCACGCTCCGGAAACCCATCGGCAGCCGCCCTCAGGAATGTAAGTAGACCGCCGCACTACCCAGAAATGCCGGCCGGCGAATCGACGCTCGAAACGAATCAGATGCGCCGATCAGCATCGACCCAGTACTCGTCCTTGAGCAGACGCTTGTAGAGCTTTCCCGTCGGATGTCGCGGCAATTCCGGTCGGAAATCGACACTTCGAGGCGACTTCACGTCGGCGAGCTGTTCCCGGCAGTAATCGATCAAATCACGCTCGAGCCGGCGGGAGGCCTCTTCGTCGACCGGCATCTCGACCGGCTGCACGACCGCCTTCACTTCCTCACCGAAATCGTCGTTCGGGACACCGATCACGGCCACGTCAACCACGTCGGGATGCATCGTCAGGATGTTCTCGGCCTCCTGAGGGTAAATGTTCACCCCACCGGAGATGATCATGTAGGCCTTGCGATCGGTGAGGTAGAGGAAGCCGTCTTCGTCGAGACGGCCCACGTCACCCAGGGTCGACCAACCGTTTGCCAGTCGCGACGCCGCGGTCTTGTCGGGATCACCGTGGTACTCGAAGGTGCCGACACCATCGAAGTAGACGGTGCCCTCGACCCCCACGGGGACTTCGTTGCCGTCGTCATCGACCACATGGATGACGCCGAGCACCGCCTGGCCGACCGTGCCGGGATGGGCCAGCCACTGCTCGCTGTTGCAGTAGACGAAACCGTTGCCCTCAGTGCCCGCGTAGTACTCGTGCAACACCGGTCCCCACCACTCGATCATCTGCTGTTTGACCGGCACAGGGCAGGGCGCCGCAGCGTGGATCACCGCGCCTATCGACGAGACGTCGTAACCGCCGCGAACCTCCTCGGGAAGCTTCAGCATCCTCACGAACATGGTCGGCACCACTTGGGTCTGGGTGACGCGGAGCTCCTCGATCAGCCGCAGGTAATGCTCGGGGTCGAAACGCTCCATCACCACGACGGTGCCACCAAGGATGTGCACGGCCATGCAGAACCGCAGGGGGGCGGCATGATAGAGCGGAGCCGGCGAGAGATACACGGTCTCCTTCGACATGTCGAACAGCACGGCAAGCGTCGACACTCCCGTGCCCGAGGTTTCGAGCGGCACCGGATTGACATTGGTGTTGACCCCTTTGGGTCGGCCTGTGGTGCCGGAGCTGTAGAGCATGTCGGTGCCCGAAATCCGATCGGGGAGCGGTTCGGGTGACGCCGCGGCCACCGCATCCTCGTAGCTGTCGTAGCCGTCGATCGGCCGATCGACCATCAAGCGCAGTTCCACCGCCGGCATGCGGTCGAGCAGCTCCGTGGCTTGATCAGCCATGTAAGGCGAGGTGATGAAGGCCCTTGCGCCACAGTTTCCGACGATGTACTCCATCTCGTCGGTGGTGAGACGACAGCTCATGGCGGTGTAGATCAGCCCTGCGTAGTGGGCACCCCAACAGATCTGTAGGAACTTGGGATGATTCTCGAGGCAGAAGGCCACGTGATCGCCCGGACGTAATCCGAGATCGTGGAACACGCGAGACAGCCGGTTGGCCTCTTCATCAAGCTGCGCGAACGAGATCGTCTCGCCGGAACCGGCCATGACGATCGCTGGGTGGTCGGGCCGTTCGGCCGCGTGTGCTCCTGGATACAAGTTGCCCCCATTCGTTGGACGGGGACCGTAGCAAGGGGGGCGCCGGGGTGTGATACCCAGATGAGCCCCATGCCGGAATCAGGCTTCTATGTAGATGCAATCCTGCGGGCAATCCTCGGCCGCGTCGAGCACTGACTCACCCAGTGACGGGTCGAATTCGGCCACTTGGTTTCGGCCCAGTGTCTGGCCTCCCTGCCTGACATATGCGAGACCGTCGCCGGCCATCTCGAACAGTTCAGGGCAAGCATCGACACAAACACCTATGCCCGCACATTCGTCGTGATCAATCCAAACTCGCATTCTCGTTGTCCTCTCGGTCGCGTCGGAACGCACCGCCTGCGCACCAAATCCACGCCAGAGAGTCGGTCAGAGGTTTGGTTCGGAGGACCCCTGTCAGCCGGAGAACCCGTCGAGAATGCCGGTCAGGCCGCTGGGATCGTGATCACCGAACGCCAATTGCTCCAGGATTCCCACGCCCTCACGCTCGCCCCAGCGCGCCTTCACAACCGTCTGGACATGAATCGAAGCCGGGTCGGTCGGGTCGAAGTCGTCGACGGCGAATGTCTCTCCACCGACTTCCAGCGTCCCGTGATTGGAGCCGTGCTTCCAATGCGGATGGAAGTACCCGACTCCTCTCATCCGGAAGGTGAGTATCTTCTCCAATTCGATGCGGTGGTCGATGCCATCCCTGGTCAGCGACACCGACGCCGACCTCATTTCACGGGTGCCGGACTCCCACTCGATCTCGTATCCCACCGAATCCATTTCGTCGCTGGGATGTGGAGTCCCCCAAGTCGGCGAGTCCGGGCGGTCGAGCACCGGCACGGTGAGTCCCGACTCGAACCACCGCTCGCCATCGCCGTGCTCGAACACCGCCAGATGGGTGCATACGTCGTCGAAACGCAGTGGGGCCCAGAGCCAGAAGATCTGAGGTGCCGTTGCCGGATGGTTTGTCACCACCTGCTCCCCCACCGACCGGATCCCCCACGATCGATCCCGGGTGCCGGTGACACGAGTGGGGTCGACTACGACAGTCTCACCGGAATAGCCGACTTGACCCGACCAGTTCCCCCACTGGGTGAGTCGGGTGTAGTCCATGATCAATCGATTGTCGTGGTTGATGGTCTGACGAGGTTCCTGAACAGCGGCGGTACGCGCCGTGAACGTGAGGTCGGCGGTCAACCCGGTTTCGTTGGGCTCGACAATCACCCCGAGCACGCGAAGGCCTTCGATCACCTCGACACGAATCGGCCCGATGCTGGTGGCACGGTCGGGACTGATCAGACCCGACGCGAACACCGAGCGCTGCACACCGTCGTGAACGACGGCGAACGCCGCGTCGACCACACCACGATTCGGGTAGTGACCCATCGCCGCCGCGAAGAACACATCGCCGTCGGCGTCATGGCCGTTGAAGAAGTACCGGTCGTACTGATTCGGGTCCGAAGAAGCCGGTTGCGCCATTGGCGCCGGCGTCTGATGGATCGGAAGGTCGTCAAACGGAGTGAGCACGAAACTGTCCTGACTGTCGCTGCTGTCTACGGCACCGCCAGCTAGACGGTGTATCCGCCGTCGATGTCGAGATTCTGCCCGGTCACGAATCCGGCCCGGTTCGAAGCGAGAAAGCAGACCACCTCCGCGATGTCCTCGGCCCGGCCAAATCGCCGAAGCGGGATGTTGGCACGGGCCGCGTCGAGTGCCCGTTCGTCGAGATCGCCCGATGCCATCAAACGTTGAGCCATGCCATCGGTGAGCATTCCCGGACCCACGGAGTTGGCCCGGACCCCGAATCGGCCCTCTTCGGCCGCGATACCCCTGACCACCGCCTCGACCGCCGCCTTCGGAATCGACGACAGCCCGTCACGCGGAGCGAACCGTCGGCTGGCGGCGGTGGTCACGGCCACGATGCTTCCCTTCGACTCACGCAGATGCGGCAGTGATGCTGATGCAACCGCGAAGAACCCGGCGGCATCCACGTCGAGGTGATCGCGAACCTCCGATGGTTCGATCTGGCTGAGATGACGCTGGGGTATGTGAGGACCGGCTGCGTAGATGAGGGTGTGGATTCCGCCGGCGGCCTCAGCGATCGCGTCGATGCCGGCCCCACAGGCCTCGTGGTCCTGCAGGTCGAGCGCCACAGTCCAGGCGCCGCTGCCGGCTTCACTCACCGCGGCAGCTACGTCGGCCGCGGCCTCTTCATTGACTCGGTAGGTGAGCGCGACGTTGCTGCCGCGGCGGGCCATCTCGGTGCAGATCACACGACCGATGGCACCGCTGCCGCCCACCACGAAGGCCGTGCCGGCCCTTGTAGCGAAGTCGTGGGTCAAGTTGGTTCCGTGGGAGCTCACGACCGACAGAGTGCCCGACCGCCACGGCGGGCGCCAGCCCACTCCGCACTCTGGGCTCCGATGATCACCACATTCAGGCGTTCTATGATCTCGCCATGCGCGTAGGAGTCTCGATCACATCTGCTCACATTGTCGACGATCCGGCGACCGGGGTTCGTCACATGATCGAACGGACGCGGACCGCCCGCGACTCCGGGCTCGACTCACTGAGCGTCGGCGACCACCACGCCACACCGATTCCGTACTTCCAAGGTGTGCCGATGCTGGCCCGATTGAGCATCGAGTGGGACACCACACGACCAACCGGATGCCTGTTCCTCATGCCTTTGTGGAACCCAGTGCTGGTGGCCGAACAGATCGGCGTGCTCGCAGCCATGTGCAAGGGGACCTTCGTGGTGCAGACCGGCGTCGGTCACGGCAACCAGCAATTCCGGGCAATGGGCGCCGACATCTCACGGCGGGGCAAGGACCTCGATGAGTCGATTCGTGTGGTCAAGGCCCTACTCGACGGAGACGCCGCGACCAGCGAACGCTTCGGGGTCATCGACGCGACCGTGAGTCCGCGCCCGGCACGCCCGGTCGAATGGTGGATCGGAGCCGGGTCACCAGGACCGCTGCGACGCGCCGCCCGGGAGGGAGACGCCTGGTACGGCGGTCCCGATCTGGTTCCGGCCGAGGCAGACCGCGCCCTGGAGATCTACCGGGAGGCCTGCAACGACGTCGGCCGTACCCCTCGAGCCGTCGTCCGCAAGGATGTCATTGTCCTGAGCGACGCTGACCGGGCACGGCGCCTCGGGGATCAGCTCATCGCCTCGGGCTACCGCGGCATGCCACAGGCGGCGGTCGCATACGGCGGTGTCGAGGATGTCGCCGAACAACTGGCCCCGTTTCGGGAACTCGGCTTCACCGATGTCATCGTGCGTTGCATGACCATCGATCAGGGCGACGCTCTGGAGACGCTCGAGCTCTGCGGCGAGGTCAGAGAGCTGTTGGCCTGAGCCTCATCGGTGCTCGGCCGCGGCCAGGGCAGCACCAATTATCCCGGCTCGATTCTGCATCAGGGCCCGCACCACCGGAGTCGTCACGTCGAGACGCGGTCCGAACTTCTCGAAGTTCTTGCTGATCCCGCCTCCGATCACGAAGAGATCGGGCCAAAACAATCGCTCGAGCTCGCGAAGGTAGATCGTGATCTGCTCCGACCAATCTCGCCAACCGAGATCGAGATCGTTCTTGGCACGCGACGATGCCAGATCTTCGGCCTCGACTCCTTCGATTCGCAGATGCCCGAGTTCGGTGTTGGGCACCAGCTTTCCATCGACGAACATCGCCGTCCCGATCCCGGTCCCGAGAGTCACCATCATCACGACACCGCTGACATCGGCGGCGGCACCGATCCTCACCTCGGCCAGACCGGCCGCGTCGGCGTCGTTGATCAACGTGACGGGTTGATCCAGCGTCTTCGACAAGGCGGTCTCCGCCTTCATCCCGACCCATTCAGGACTCAGATTGGCAGCAGTGAGCGTGCGCCCATCGCGGACCACCCCCGGATAGGCGCAGCCGATCGGGCCCTTCCACGAGAAATGGCGTCGAAGCTTCGAAGCGATCTCGATGATCGATTCCGGATCCCCCGACTCGGGAGTGGCGAAACGTCGTCGATCCTCGAGAAAGTCACCGGTTTCGATGTCGACCGGGGCGGCCTTGATTCCAGAACCTCCGATGTCGATGCCGAGCACATGCTGGGGCTTCTTGCCTGAGCCGCTCATGGGAATACGTGCCCTTCGATCTGTCGTCGATGTTTCAGCCGTCCGGCTGCACGTCCGTGACAACGATGGCACGATCGGCGCTGACTCGCCCCGCAGGTATACTCGGATCTCCGGCCACCAGACGACCAATCATCGCGCTTTTTGATTCACCGGTCACCACCCAGACAACGGATGCCGCCCGGTCGATCGCCCGATATGTGAGGGTCATCCGACGGCGGCCCTGATACATCGCCGACACGGCGACATCACGGTCATCGACGTCGAGAGCGGCGTCTCCCGGAACCAGCGAGGCCGTGTGGCCATCGGACCCGAGACCGAGGTGCACGACATCGAATCTCTCCGGCAGCACTGCCTCGTAGTTCCGGGCCGCGACCTCGAGATCGGTTTCGTTCACCGGCATCGGGTGGAGAACAGCCGGGACACGCGACATGAAGTCACGGGTGAGGAGGCTCAGGTTCCGATCGGGGTGATGTTCCGGAGCGACTCGTTCATCGACCTGGAAGATGTCGATCCGGGCCCAGTCGAGGTTCGCCGCGGCGAGTCGGTCGAACACCGGCCATGGGGTACTGCCTCCGCTCAATGCAATCGAGGCACGTTGTTGATCCTCGAGAGCGGCGGCGAGTCGCTCTTCGAGCAACTCGGAGGCCGTCACAGCCACGTCGCTGGTGATCACCACTTCCATCAGGTGAGTCCCAATGCCAATTCCCAGGCGGCGCCGCCGATGAGGCCAGCGTCGTCCCCCAAATCGGCAGCCACGACCTCGATCGGTCGAGCAGGATTGCGTGGACCGTATTCGCGGAGCATGTCCCTCACCGGTTCATGCACCAAGTCTCCGTTGAGACCCATCCCGCCACCGATGACCACCGCATCGGGTCCGAGAATGTGGGCCAGATTGACGATTGCGATTCCGGCCGCACGGGTGGCGTTCTTCCAAATCGCCAGCGCATCGGGATGACCGGCTCGAACCAGTTCCACCAAATCTTTTCCGCCGTCGGCCACGCCTGCAGCGGCCGCATCTCGTGACAGGGCGGTACCCGACCCGAGTTCCTCAGCGGTAGCCGGCTCACCGGCGATGAGCTTCTCGATGGCGATGACCGTGTGACCGACCTCGGCCAGAGATCGGGTCCCTCGCAGCACTCGCCCGTCGTAGACGGCGCCGGCGCCGATTCCGGTGGAAAGCGTCACGTAGACGAGATCGTTGAAGGGTCGGCCTGCCCCGAAGTAGGCCTCGCCCACTGCAGCCAGGTCGGCGTCGTTGGCGAGAAAGACCGGCGCCTCGAAATGCCGAGCCAGTTCAGACTCGGCCAGATCGTCCACCCACCCCTCTGGCAGGTTGGGCGCGAACTCGAGCCGGCGCTCCCAGTAGTCGACGCGGCCGGGCACACCGACCACCACCGATTCGAAGGAGCCACGCCCGCCGCCGACGTCGCGGACCCGTCCCAGCAGCGACATGAAGGCATCCGGGCAAGCCGAGTCGTGGGGGGTCGGCTCCTCGGCTCGCAGAAGAACCTTCCCCTCACGATCAACCACGGCGGCACGCATACGGGTGCCGCCGAGATCGACCGACAGGACCGTTGACATCACAACTGCTCCTCGGTTTCATGCCATCCGCCGGACGGCTCGACCGAACTTGCGCTGGTGGGGCCCCAGGTTCCGAACGAATAGGGCTCGACGCGGGGCGGGTCGACGAGCACAGGATCGACGATGCGCCATGCCGCCTCGACCCCGTCCTGGCGGGCGAACAGACGGGGGTCACCGTTGAGGGCATCGTCGAGAAGTCGCTCGTACGCGGTGTTGTGCTCAGATTCGTCGGTGTCGTTAACCAACCGGAGCGGAACAGTTTCGCTCAGCAGGGCGTCGCCCGGTCGTTTCGCCTGCAATTCCAAGGTGATGGCGCCGTCGGGCTTCATGCGGAATCGAAGGTGATTCGGGTGAGGATCGCATCCGGCGTCGGTGAACAACGGCCGTGGCGGTCGCTTGAACTCGATGATGGCCTCGGTGACGGTGACAGGCAGCCCCTTGCCCGCTCGGATATACCAAGGCACACCGGCCCAGCGCCAGGAATCTATCTCGGTCCTCAAGGCCACATAGGTCTCGGTGTCGGAGGCCGGGTCCACCCCGTCCTCGTCGCCGTATCCGTCGTATTGGCCTCGCACCAGGCTTTCCGCCTCGAAGGGCCGCATCGCGGTGAGCACCTTCGCTCTCTCATCGCGGAGAGCGTCTGGCTCATCGGAGACGGGCGGCTCCATCGCCAGCAGCGCGACCATCTGCAGGAGGTGGTTCTGCACGACGTCTTTGAGCGCTCCCACCTTGTCGTAGAAGCGACCACGACCCTCGATCCCGAACGATTCGGCCATGGTGATCTGTACCGAGTCGATGTAGTGGCGGTTCCAGATCGGTTCGAGAATGCTGTTGGCGAACCGGAACACCATCAGGTTCTGGACGGGTTCCTTGCCAAGGAAGTGGTCAATCCGAAAGATCGAGCCTTCGTCGTAGTGGGCGTGGAGAGTGTCGTTGAGTTCGCGGGCGGAGGCGAGGTCGCGACCAAACGGCTTCTCGAGCACCACCCGGCTTCTGCCGTTCAAACCGATCGAGGCCAGTCCCTCGACGACCGGTCCGAACAGCGAGGGGGGAATGGCCAAGTAACAGACCGGCGCCACCACATCGGAGAGCGCCTCACCGAGACGACGAAACGTCTCGGCATCGCGGTAGTCGCCTGAAACGTAGCGGAGGGCGTCCAGCAGACGGTTGAGGACCACGGCGTCGGCTTCGATGCCGGACTCCGACAGCGAGCTGCTGACGTGATCACGAAGTTGGTCGATCGACCACGGGCTGGATGCGACCCCGACCACGGTGGCGGGCAGTCGATCGCGCCCGGCCAGCCTGTAGAGAGACGCGAAGAGCTTCTTGGCCGCGAGATCACCAGTAATACCGAACAGAACCAGACCGTCGGCCCTCTCCCCGAGTTTCACTTCGCGACCTTCTCGTCGTGACCGCCGAACATCTTTCTCATGGCCGAAAGGACCCGATCGCCGTAGTCGGATTCACCGCGGGAACTGAATCGCTCGAACAGTGATGCGGTGAGAACGTGGGCCGGAACGCCGACATCGATCGCGGCCTGCGCGGTCCAGCGGCCTTCACCCGAATCTGAGACGCGGCCCTCGAAGCTGTCGAGATTGCGGTCGGCGACCATGGCTTCGGCGGTCAGGTCGAGGAGCCACGAGGCGATGACGCTGCCCCGCCGCCAGACCTCCGCCACCTCCGGAATATCGAATTCGAACTGGTAGTAGCCGGGATCGCGCATGGGAGCGGTCTCGGCGTCGCGGTCGCCAGACTGCTTTCCGGCGCCGGCGTGGCTCAGAATGTTGAGGCCCTCCGCGTATGCCGCCATCACGCCGTACTCGATGCCGTTGTGAACCATCTTCACGAAGTGACCCGCCCCGTTGGGCCCGCAGTGCAGGTATCCCTGCTCAGACGGACTGGGATCACCGGATCGCCCCTCGGTTCGCTCGGCGGACTCGACGCCGGGGGCTAGAGCCCGGAAGACCGGTTCGAGATGGGACACCACCTCGTCTTCCCCTCCGATCATCAGGCAGAATCCCCGCTCGAGACCGAACACTCCGCCGCTCGTACCCACATCGACGTAGTGGATCCCCTGGCCGGCCAACTCGGCGGCGCGGTCGATGTCGTCACGGTAGAAGCTGTTGCCACCGTCGATCACCATGTCGCCGCTCTCGAGGTGTGCGGCCACATCGGCCACAACCCTCGCGGTGATCGCGGCCGGCACCATCACCCACACCGCTCGCTCGGCTTCGAGCTTCGATGCCAAGTCAGCCAGCGAATTGGCTCCCACTGCACCCTCTGCGACCAGTCCGGCGACAACACCGGCGTCGACGTCGTAGACCACACACTCGATATCCGCGGCCATGAGGCGGCGAACAAGGTTGGCCCCCATTCGTCCGAGTCCGACCATTCCCAGCTGCATCGATTCGTCTCCCGTGTCGTCTACACCCTGAATACAACCAGAACCGGGAAGCCCAAGGGTGACAGCCCAGAAAGCCACATATGCCGAAAACCACCTCAAGGTGTGACGGTTGACAGGACTTAAGTCCCTATTGAGGGGGTCAGAACGGGCGCAGTATCTAAGTAAGAGATCAGTAAACACCTATTGATCTCTAGAGCGAATGGGGTGAGTCTTATGAAGAAACGACTCTCAATCATCGGCTACGGACTCTTAGTGGTCGGCATGATTTTCGTGGTCACTGGGGCTGTCGCATACAGTCGAGTCCAGCAGGGCTACGACTCACTGCAGGCATTCAGTGCCGCACAGAACGTCACATTGAGCTACAACGACGACGGTCAACTGACCGATCGGGGCACCACTGAGGGTGCCGACACGATCATGGCTTTGGTCACCGACGAATGGAACTATCCAGTAAACAACTCCGACTTCGACTCCAACGATCCACTGGTCAACACCGGATCTGAGTACATGTATCAGATGGCGACGATCGTCACCCACGTACTCCACGGAACGCAGACGATTGTTCTGGCCGAAGACGCCGAGTACAACGGTGAGGTCTTCGCCGCCGGCAGCTACGACTTCGACGTCGATGGCCGCTACTGGACCGACTTCGACCGGTCGCACCCCCTCGAGGGTGTCGCCAGAGGCCAAGCATGGTCCGGAACGGTCCACGGCCTGGTCGGCGAACTCGGAGTCGGTGCGGTCACCGCCTCGACCCTGCAGATGGGACTGGCAATGTCGGGCCTGTTCGCCGGACTCGGACTGGTCTTCGCTCTCAGCGGAGGCGGAATCGTCTGGGCGGCGAGAGCCAAGGACAAGGTGATCATTCCTGACACGATTCCAGAGGCACTACTCGCAAACGGGAAGACCAAAGAACCGGTGGCCTGACCCCCCGCTGCGCAGGGGTTTCCCCCCATAACGGTTACGGCTCGAGTCTCTCCCCAGGGAGGGGCTCGAGCCGCGTCCGGGATCGGTTCAGACCGATCGGGCCGGCTCGTCGAACTTGTCCTCGGAGTCGAGCAGAGACAGCAGAGCGGTGCGATCAGACAAGTGAATCTTGCGATAACGCAACTCGATCAGACCGCCGTTCTCGAGGCTCTTGAGCACACGCTGCGCGCTGGACCGCTGCACACCGAGCATCTCCGCTAGCTGCCCCTGGGTGATGTGCACCACGCCCTCGTCGTCGGCCTCACGAAGAAGAATCGAGGCCAACTGCGACTCGAGGCCGCCGGCCAACAGGTCGACGAGCCGTCCCTGAAGCCCAGCGGTGCGCTCCGCCAGGGACACGAACCATCGCCGGGCAACGAGGGGCTTGGTCTGCAACAGGCGGATCAGCGCATCAACATCGAACGAAAGAATCGTGGAATCCTCGACGGCGCGGGCATCGAACGGTTCGCGTTCACCGAGAAACGCCGGCACATCACCGAACACGTCTCCGGGCCTGAGAATCTGCAACGTGACCCTGCGGGATCCGAGCTCACGAGATAGTTCGACCCTTCCCGTGTGCACCACATGGATCTTTGCCGCTCGATCGCCGCGACGGAAGACGAACATTCCTCCGGCCAGGGACTGCTCTCCCAACTCGGCCACCAACTGTTCGACATCGGCCTCTCTCAGCGGCGCATCGCTCCCGCGGCTGAGACAACACGCGATCCACGGTGCATATCGAGACAAGAGGTCGGCCACGTCCCCACGGTAGGTCCGGAACACCCCGTCCGCCAGTGACCCCTCCTCGGTCACCAGAGACTGAATTGCAACAGATGCGGGATTCGAGGCATCGCACGGGACTTCGCCACGTTTAAGCAGCTACATCGAGCATTCAAAATGCCAAGGAGGAATCACATGGCAACCAAGAACAAAGGGGCGAACGGCGAGAGTTCACTGTACGTCCCGCTCGCAGTGACAGCAGTCGGAGCGATGACGGTAATGGCCGCATTCGTGGCTCTCATCATCGCCGGGATCAACGCTGGAGACTTCTTCGGAGGAGGAACCATCGCCGATCAGGGTGTCTGGAAGGCAACCGTTGCGTGGGCCAACCCGCTTGCGCTGGTCGGAATCGCCACACTCTTCGGGGGCGGCGTAATTCTCGCCCTCACCAACATCTTCGGGCACATTCGCTACCGCCGTGACGCCATGGCCACCGGAATTCCGGTGATTCTCGCCAAGCGCCAGTCTCAGTGACCTCACCCAACGAACCCAACTCGACTTCAACAACCACTCAAACTGCTCCAAGGGGGGCGAACATGACTACGAAACTCAAGAACACAATTCCGTACAAGGGCGACGATCTTCCCCAGACGATGGCCAAGACGATGGCCTGGCCGATGCTCGGCATGGGGGCCATGTCGGTGCTATTCGGATTCATCCTCGGCATCGTCGGCGGCACCAACTTCGGTGATGCCTTCTCGCCGTCGGGTGTCGCATCCGACCTGAGCACCGGGCAGACCCTCAGCCAGCTCTCCGGAGCCTTCGTGTTCCTCGGTATGGGCATGATCCTCGGGGCCATCACCATGACCCTGGTCAACATTGTCCGCACCCTTCGTGATGCCGGACGCGACGTTCAGACATCGCTCAACGCCACACCGATTCAGCTCAAGAAGCCATGGTCGGGTGTCGCCACCGCTCCCATGATGATGATGGGACTCATGGTCGAGATCGTCGCATTCATCATCGGCATCATCAACGCCACCACCCTCGGCGGCGTCGACCCCAGCGCAGTTGCCTCCCCCGGTGGCGCCTCGGCGAGCGACATCGCCGACATCGGCACCGTTCAGGCCTTCAGCGCCTGGTTGCCGGGTCTGCGTCTGACCGGCCTCGCCATGATCCTCGTGGCGATCATCTTCGTCCTCACCACCATCCAACAGGTCATCCGCTTCCAGGGCGATCGCATCAGCGAATTGGCCGAAGCGGCCTGAGTCGGGTCACTGCTCTTCGGTAGGCAGAAGAGCAAAAACAACATCGCCCGAACCGGAGGTCGCCCACAGGGTGGCCTCCGGTTCGCGTTTTGCCACAACCGGAGGTCAGGCCGGCTGCACCTCGACAGGGATCGAGTTGAGGACGGCATTCCCCGACAGTGGGTCGATGAGGACCGGGTCGGTCAGCACATTGGTGTTGACGCCGGCGTAGCGGCTGGCCACCGCCATGCGGGTTCCCGAAAAATCGTGGCCCCATCCATGGGGAAGGCTCACGACCCCGGCCATCACGACGTCCGTTACCTCGACCGGCGCAGTGACACTTCCCACCCGCGATCTCACGAGTGCCTCACTGCCGTCGGACAGCCTCAGCCGGTCGGCGTCGGCCGGGTTGACCTGCAGAGTGCATCGAGGCTTGCCCTTCACCAGCACCTCGAGGTTGTGCATCCACGAGTTGTTGGAGCGAACGTGGCGGCGACCGACCAGCACCAGCCGGTCGTCATCGATCAGGTCCCGCAGTCTCGATTCGAGGCGCTTCAGGTCGTCGGCGAAGGGGCCGGCGAGCAACTCCACCTTGCCGCTGGGAGTCCGGAGATTACCGGGCAAACGAGCATCGAGAGGACCGAGGTCGATTCCGTGGGGGTTGTCGAGCAGTTTCGAGAGCGACAACCCGTCCGGATCGACTCCGAATCTGTCGCCGTAGGGGCCGGTACGGAGCAATGCGTCGAGAATTCGGTCGCTTCCCGTGTCGCCTTGCACCATGGCAATCATCTCGTCGATGTCGCGCCCGTTGACCGGTGAACCAGTGGACCGGACTTCAGCCTCCAGTAGTCCGTGCACGACCTGATCGTGGACCACATCGGGATCGGCGTCGGGTCCGGCGCCCATGGCGATCAGGGTGAACTTGGCGAGGATGTCGTCCTCCGTGGGTCCCTCGTGCTCGAAGACCGGCGGGGAGTAGTTGGAGATGTTGCGCACCCCGAACGAGTAGAAGGCAATGTCGTAGTGACTCTTCTCCAAGGACCCCGGCGGGGGAAGGATCACGTCGGCGTGTCGGGTCGTCTCGTTGATATAGATGTCGACGGCCACCATGGCGTCGAGTGCGGCAAAGGCTTCGTCCATCCTCCGCCCATCGGGGCACGACAACACCGGATTGCCGGCGAAGGTAATCATCATCTTCAGCTGACCCTCGCCGTCGGTGAGGATCTCGTCGGGTAGGTCGGCCACCGGAAATTCGCCCTGCACCTCGGGCCGGTCATTGACGCGACTCCGGTACCGGCCAACCTGGTAGGCCTTTCCCTCCTCGGACGATCTGACCCGCTCGCTTGCCGGCAACGTGAACATTGATCCACCGGGACGATCAAGATTTCCGGTGACCACCGCCAGCACATCGATCAGCCAGGTGGTGAGAGTGCCGAACTCGACGGTGCAGGTTCCGATACGGCCATAGATAGCGGCGGAATCTGCCGACGCGATCTCCTCGGCCAAGGTTCTGATCGTGTCGACCGACAAGGTGGTGACAGCGGCCGCCAGCTCGACGGTGAAGGGAGCCAGCAGAGCCGGAAGCTCATCGAGCCCTTCGACCAGGCCGACCAACGACCCCGGATCGGCAAGACCCTCACTGAGCAGATGGTTGGCAACCGCAGCGAGCAACACCGCGTCGGTGCCGGGGCGAATGGCAATGTGCTGATCGGCGTGGTCGGCGGTCTTGGTACGTCGTGGATCGACCACGATCACCCTCGCGCCGTTCTCCCGCATGGCGTCGATGCGATCGGGAAATCCGGGGGCGGTGCAGATACTCCCATTCGACTCGAACGGATTGGCTCCGAGCATCACCAGCAGATCGGTGCGTTCGATGTCGGGAATCGGAATCAACAGTCCGCCACCGTAGAGGTATCCCGATGCGACGTGGCGAGGCATCTGATCGACGGTGCTGGCGGAGTAGCGATTGTGTCCACCCAACGCTCTGACGAGGTGACGCAGATGGGTCGATGCCGAAAGGAGGTGAGCAGCCGGATTGCCGAGGTAGACACCAATCGCCTCGCCACCGTGGGTCTCTCGAACGGTCGACAGCTTCTCGTCGACGACCTCCCAGGCTTCGTCCCAGCCGACCTCGACGAACCGCGGTGCGCCCTCGGTATCGATGCCACGTCTGACAACCGGTAGACGCAGTCGGTCGGGGTCCTCGTGGAGTTGCTTCAGACTCGACCCTTTCGGGCAAATGAACCCACTCGAGAAGACATCATCACGGTCGCCACGGATACGCGCGACCTTCCCGTCGTGAATCGAAATCTCCAGCCCGCAGGTCGCCTCACAGAGGGGACATGTACGGAAAACGGTCCGGTCGTCGGAGTTGGTCGTCATGGTGGACATCGTGGCACGCCCGACCGAGATACCCGAAACGTCATACCTCCAGTTGAGCCGACAACGACTCCACGGCCTCGATGAACTCCTCGATCATCTCCATCACGACCTGTCCGGCACCCTTGCGGTTGTTCATCGATCCGACGATCTGTCCGACGAAGTAGTTGGCCAGCTTCTCGGCTCCGGAGCCGGCGTTGCGAGACGCCCGGGTGATCCGACGCTGGGCCTCCGCGGTCAGGATCGGCTGGAGCGGCATGCCGAGGGGATCTGGCGTGTCGGCCGACTCCCACTCTTCGGTCCACGCCGACTTCAACATGCGGGCCGGCTTGCCGGTGAGGGAACGAGACCGCATGGTGTCGGCCGAAGTGGCCCTCAACATCTTCTCCTTGACCACCGGATCGGTTTCGGCCTCGTCGGTGGTCAGCCAGACCGATCCACACCAGACACCCTGAGCACCGAGGGCCATCGCCGCGGCCATCTGGCGACCACGCCCGATGCCGCCGGCGCCCAGCACCGGTACGTCGACCGCGTCGACGATCTCGGGTATCAGGACCATCGAGCCGATCTCTCCGGTGTGACCACCGGCCTCTCCACCCTGAGCAATGATGATGTCGACCCCGGCTTGCACGCTCCGCTCGGCATGCACCGGACGACCGGCGAGGGCACCTACGAGGCGGCCGGCGTCCTTCGCTGAATCGATCATGTGCTGGGGTGGAGGTCCGAGGGCGTTGGCGAGGAAGGCAGTCTTGTGAGCCAGGGCGATCTCCACCTGCGGGCCGGCGGACTTGTCCGAGAAAGGGGCGTCGCTGAACTTGTCGAAGCCTCGGCCCGATTCGGCATCGGGAGGGAACTCCGGCACCTCGTAGCGGCGAAGGATGTCGTCGAGGAACTCCTTGTGCTCGGGTGGGATCAGATTGATGAGATCACCCATCGTGTAACCACCGTCCTGATCACCGGCGTACCTGGCGGGCACGATCATGTCGACGCCGTAGGGACGATCGCCTATCTCGTCCTCGATCCAGTCGAGATCTATCTCCAGAGCCTTCGGTGAATGGGCCACCGCGCCAAGCACGCCCATGCCGCCGGCCTTCGACACGGCTGCGACGACATCGCGGCAGTGGCTGAAGGCCAGGATCGGAAACTCGATCCCGAGCATCTCGGTTATGTCAGTACGCATGTGTCCTCCTGGTCAGGTTCGGAGTGGTGCGATTGTCACACCAATCCTTGTCGGCGAAGATCCGAATAGCTCACGCCCTTGTCGACGCGGGGCTCGGGCGGCAGGCCGAGAATTCGCTCGCCAATGATGTTGCGCTGGATCTCGTCGGTTCCTCCGCGAATCGACATCGATGGGCCGGTGAGAAACTCGACAAGCGTGTCGCCGGCGATCATGCCTTCGGCTCCGAGGGCGTCCTGGACGATGGTGGTGCGCTCGCTGTACACCTCGACCAGGCGCAACTTTCCGCCCGAGCCACCGGAGCCCGTTTCGGTGGCGTTCGCTTGACGCCGAGCGGTCCAGCCGGCCACTTTCTGCTTGGCGTAGAGCGACATGGCCCGGTCGCGCCAGACCGGATCCTGGAGGCGGCCCAACGCCCCAAGCTGGTCGAGCCAGCCGTAGCCGCCGCTCGGATCGAGGCCGCCGCCCGAGCCGCCGAGACTCGATCGTTCGTGGGTGAGAACGGTCATGGCCACGCCCCAACCACCGCCTTCACTTCCGAGAATGTCGGGTCGGCCGACTCTCACGTCGTCGAGAAACACCTCGCTGAAATGAGTGTCGCCGTTCATCTGGTGCAAGGCCCGAATGTCGACCCCCGGACCCTCCATGTCGACCGCGAACATCGTGAGTCCTCGGTGCTTGACCTGCTCAGGGTCGGTGCGGGCCAGGCACATTCCCCAGCGCGAGTAGGGACCGCGACTAGTCCAGACCTTCTGGCCGCTCACCAGCCATTGGTCTCCGTCGGGAGTCACCTTCGTGGCGATGTTGGCGAGGTCGGAGCCGGCGTCGGGCTCGGAAAACATCTGACACCAGATCTCGGAACCATCGGCAATGCCCTTCAGCCACCGCTGCTGTTGCGCCTCGTCCGGTGAATCGAACAGGATCGGGGCAACCAAGCTCAGCCCGACGGCGAACGGGTACATGTCGGGCACCGCGAACTCCGAACGAAGCTCATTGATAAGTCGGACTTCTTCTTCGTCGGCATCGCGGCCACCGAACTCGCTGGGCCATGCCGGAACGGCGAGACCGTGTTCGGAGGCACCACGGAGCCAGGCTCGCCCCGCGTCCACATCGTCGTTGCCGGCACCGAGTACCGATCCCACTGTTTCGGGATCGCGTCTCGGCAGCAGTCCACTCAGCTGTGCTCGGATTTCATCGACGGTGGCCACGAACCGTCACATTAGACACCGAAGCGTCAGACGCCCCACTTGCCGACCATGGCGGCGATCGTGACGATGACCAGCGTCATGTCGATCACTCCTCCGATGAGAAGCTTGCTCTCGATGGAAGCGGCGAGCGTGTCGTCGCCCGACTCGCGGGCTTCGGCTGCCTTGCGTGAATTGGGCGCGAAGAAGGCCATGCCGAGAGCCGAACCGACGATCACCGTGAGGAAGCCCAGCGATACGAACGGGTCGGACATCTCATACGGAGAGTCGTCGACCGCAACGATGAGGCCCACGCCGGTGATGAGAGCAAGAAGCGAAGCCGGCATGTAGAGGGTCCGGAGAAGGCCCTCCACAGTTCGGTGCCAACCGGCGGCGACCGAGCCACCGATCTTCTGGACCTGCGGTGCAACCAGGAACTGAACGACGTTGGCGCCCAGCCAAGCCCCGGCCGCGATGATGTGAATGGTGAGGAGTGTGTCTTCCATGACCGCCGAGGCTAGCCCCGGCCGCGGCCATCCGTAACGGCTCTACCACCACAAGTGAACGATCGTTAGCTATTCGTCGAGCCAGTATCTAGATTGTCGTCATGACTGAACGTGATGTTGTGATTGTCGATGCGGTGCGTAGTCCGGTTGGAAGGCGCAACGGAGAACTATCCGCCATGCAGTCAATCAACCTTCTCGGCGACGTCCAGAAGGCGCTCTTCGATCGAACCGGTATGGATCCGGCCGAGGTCGGACAGGTGATCGGAGGCTGTGTCGGCCAGGTCGGCATGCAGACCATGAATGTGGCACGAAACGCCTGGTTGGCAGCCGGGCTGCCACTCGAGGTGGGAGCCACCACCGTCGACAACCAGTGCGGGTCCTCTCAGCAAGCCACCAGCCTCGCCTACTCGATGATCAAGGCCGGGGTCGTCGACACCGCCGTGTCCTGTGGCATCGAATTGATGAGCCGAGTGAAGATGGGCGCCACCATCCCGAGAGACCCCGACGTGGGCGTGCCGGTCAACAGGCGCTATTGGGAGCACTTCGAATGGACATCACAATTCGAGGGCGCCGAACGCATCGCCGAGCAGTGGGGCATCTCCCGTGCCGACACCGACGCCTTCGGACTCCGCAGCCAGACCCTCGCAGCCAAGGCCTGGAGCGAGGACGCCTTCGCCACACAGATCGTTTCGGTGCAAGCACCGGTGCTCGACGAGGAAGGCAACGACACCGGCGAGACGGTCACCGTCACCCGCGACGGCGGACTTCGTGACACCACCCTCGAGGGACTAGCCAAGCTCAAGGCGGTCGGGCGAGACGACGCCGTCCACACCGCCGGCTCGGCCAGTCAGATCAGCGATGGCGCCGGAGCGGTGCTGATGATGACCGCTGAGAGGGCCACAGAGTTGGGCCTGACACCGCTGGCCCGCATCGTGGATGTCTGCAACATTGGATCTGATCCGGTGCTGATGCTCACCGGCCCGATATTCGCCACCAAGAAGCTGCTCGCCGACAACGACTTATCGATGAGCGATATCGATGTGGTCGAGATCAACGAAGCGTTCGCATCGGTGGTGCTGGCATGGGAGAAGGAACTCCAGCCCGACATGACCACCGTGAATCCCACTGGCGGCGCCATCGCCCTCGGTCATCCTCTGGGTGCCACCGGCGCGATTCTCATCACCAAGGCCGTTCACGAACTCCAGCGTTCCGAAAAGGAATACGCGATCATCACCATGTGCTGTGGTGGAGGCCTCGGCACCGGCACCCTCATCCAGCGCCTCTGAGGCGAGGTGGAGGGATCGCCATCTCCGCCGGTGGAGCGAGCTTCTTGGCTGATTCTGATCTGGACGTTGCTCTCCTCGGTGGTCTCAGTTCAATTCGGATGTCGCGGTGACTCGGATGTCGCGGTGACATGGTCGAGGAATCCGTTGATCACGGTGATCGCAAGTTCGAGGAACTCGAGTCCTTCGGGGCTCGGATCCGGGTCCACCACGACACCCCAGATCAGGTGACACTCGGGTCCATCATCGCGAATGAGAAATGTGCCGTGATAGATGTCGAGACCGGTATCGCCCTCGACCTTGTAGGCCCTGCGCCATGGAGCCTCGAACGACAGAACCGTCTCGACCAGTGGCGGCTTCTGAGGATCGAGCGTCAGGTGCAGAACAGCGCCGGCGCCGTGGGGAGCGGGGTCACCCTCGACGTGATACGGACCCACAGCGGCTTCCATCTCACGTAGAAGAATCTCCCAGGTGTGGGAGCGCGGCGCCATCACATGACGTTCGAGCGAACGAGAGGTGTGTTTCTTGGTCATGCCACCGGTGCCATGGCTTCCACGATGGCATCTCGCAGCTCTGGTCTACAGATGATGAGTCCCGACGTCGCCGGATGAGCCTTGTTGAACTCGAGCTCGGTGCCGTCGATCCGGCAGGCCGCGAGCCCGGCCGACTGCGCCACCGCAGCGGGGGCGCAAGTGTCCCACTCATAGAGGTAGCCGCCATGGACATAGGCATCGGCTTCGCCGCGCACGACCGCCATGGCCTTCACCCCCGCCGACCCGAGTGCCGCCACCTCCACCTCCATGGCATTGTGAAGCAGCTTTCCGTCGAGATGTCGACGCGATCGCGAAACCAGGATGAGCGGAATGTTCCCGACCCTCGACATCACCGGGATGGGTGATGGTTCGGTGGCCCAGGTCGTCTCCCAGCCTGGCACCGCTACTGCTCCCGCCGTGGCCCGGCCATCCTCGACCAGAGCAACGTGAACCGACCAAGTGGCGCTCCAGCCGTAGTCGGACGAACCATCGAGGGGGTCGACGATCCAGACGCGCGACGCTGTGAGGCGGTCTTGGTCGTCGTAGCCCTCCTCCGAAAGCACGGCATCGTCGGGCCGGTGCCGAGCCAGCTCAGCCACGATGAACTCGTGGGCGGTGCGATCACCGAGATGCTCGATGCCGCTCAACGCTCGATCGCCGGCTTCGCGGTTCTCCAGGAGGTCGACCAGCAGATCACCGGTGTCCGCGGCGATGCGCGCCGCGAGGGCGTGGTCCTCGGCGGCAGCCATGTGGCGGTCAGATCTCCCAGCTCGACGGCGCGGTTCCCGAAGCAATCCATTCGGCTCGATGCCTGATCTGGGCTGCGTACTCGGGGTGCGTCAGGATGTAGAAACGACCCGACCTGACGGCGTCGACAACGTCGTCGGCCACCTGTTCCGGCGCAATTCCAGCACTAATCAGTTCGGCCACCGCCTGGCGCACGAACTCTTCCTCCTCGGAGGGCTCCTCGAGTCGGACCAGGTGCTCGGGGATGTTGCGCTGCGAGTCGGCGATCTTGGTCTGCACGAATCCCGGGCACAGGACCGACACCCCCAGATTGGTGTCGGCGGTCTCGAGCGAGAGTGTCTCACTCATTGCGACCACCGCGTACTTCGACACCGTGTAGCTGCCCAGACCGGGGGTCGGCACCAGTCCGGCCATCGAGGCCGTGTTGACCATGTGGCACGGTTCGCCGTGGGCGACCATCGACGGTCCGAAGACCTTGATTCCGTGGAGGACCCCGAACAGGTCAACGCCGAGCACCCATTCCCACACGTCGAGATCGTCGGGTTCGAGGATGGCACCGCCACCACCGACTCCGGCGTTGTTGCACAGGAGATGAATATTGCCGAATCGTTGGTCGGCGGCGGCTGCCAGTCGCCTCACCGATTCGACGTCGGACACGTCGGTCTCCATACCGAGAACCGGAACTCCGGCCGCGTCGAACGCCGCCACGGCCTCATCGAGGGCCGGTTGCTCGATGTCGCCGAGCACCAGGTTCATGCCCTCGCGGCCGAGTCGACGGGCGATGGCCAATCCGATCCCGCTTGCTCCCCCGGTGACAACAGCCGTTCGACCCTGGAAGTCCTGCATCGGGTCATCATTTCACGCCGTGCCGTCGTGGTCAGTTCCTGACGGGGCTAACCCGGATTCGGTAGATGCACCTCTCGTCGCCCGACAGGAGATGCTCGGTTCGTTCCACCTCAGCACCTTCGCCGATCACTCGCTGGAAAAGATCCAACTCGTTGCGACAGAGGCCCTGGCACTCGGTAGCCGCGGCGCAAACCGGGCAGTGGTGTTCGATCAGCAGAAGATCTTCTCCGTCGGCCACGACCTCGGCCATGTAGCCCTGATCTCGACGGTGTCCGGCGAGAACTTCAGCCCGAGTCGCCACGTCGGCGTCCGGCGGAAACGCTGAGGAAATGATCTCGTGCTGAACTCGATCTCGTTCGACAAGCACGTCGAGAAGCCCGTCGTCACCGACTGCGGCTCGCACGGCTCGAATCAACTCGATCGTGAGATCACTGTGGCGATCAGGGAACAGACCGATGGCGAGAGCCGACAGCGACCAGCCGATCGGCGGTCGTCCGCGTGTGCCGGTGCTGAGCAATTCGGAGGTCACCAGACCCAGGTCCTCGAGTTCGGCGAGTGGCGGCCTGACGGCCTGGGTCGTGACACCAAGAGTCTCGGCGATCGCGGCCGTGGTGCAGCTTCCGGATCGCTTCAGGTGGTCGACGATGCGTCTTTGGGCCGCTCCGACATCGTTCGTCTCGTCCATCATACAACTCTAGCCAATTTGGCAAGACGCACCTTGCCCAATAGGCAGAAGCACTCGAATCGCTCGCTCAACCCTTGACTATCTCGACAAGTTGGCGCATCTCTTCGGGGCTGCGAGCCGCCACGTTGAGCATTGTCACCGGGCTTTCCTCCCACGCCTGCAGACGATCACGGATGCGCTCCACCGAACCAACCAGCGAGATCTCGTCCGCGAACTCCAGCGGCACCGTGGCAATGGCCTCCTCGCGCTTGCCGTCCATGAAGAGATCCTGGATCTTGTAGGCCTCCTCCTCATACCCCATTCTCGCCATGAGCTTCGTGTGGTAGTTCTGCCCCTTGGCTCCCATGCCACCGATGTAGAAGCCGAGAAACGACCTAGTGGGCCAAAGCGCCTCCTCGACATCGTCGTGCACGCGCATCGAAATATTCACCGCTATTTCGAATCCGGGCTTCACATTGGCGAGTTGATCGCCGTATACCTCCGGTCGGAACGGCGTGAAGTAGAGCGGCAGCCATCCATCGGCGATGTCGACGGTTTGCGTGACGTTCTTGGGCCCTTCTGCGCCGATCCAGATAGGAATCTCCCGCAGCGGGTGGGTCATGATCTTGAGCGACTTGCCCAAACCGACCGACCCCTCACCCGAAAATGGCAACTGGAAGTGATCGCCCTGAAACTCGAGCGGCCCTTCTCGACGAAAGGCCCGCCTCAGTATCTCGACATATTCGCGGGTGCGAGCCAGCGGCATCCTCGACGGCATGCCGTACCAGCCCTCCACGACCTGCGGACCCGATACGCCGAGCCCGAGAATGGTTCGGCCGTTCGATATGTGATCGAGGGTGACGGCATGCATGGCGGTGGCGCCCGGTGTCCGGGCTGAAATCTGCACGACACCAGTGCCGAGGCGCATTCGCTCGGTGTGGGCGGCGATGAGCACCAACGGCGAAAAGGCATCCGATCCCCACGACTCCGCCGTCCAGACCGCGTCGAATCCGGCCTGCTCGGCGGCGACACTCAACTCGACGAGTCGATCCGGCATCCCGCGAGCCCAGTAACCCCATGTCAAACCGAGTTCCATCATCGTCCTCCATTGTCGCGATCGTGATCGACAGAATCTGCAGACCGTACTCCTCCACCCTTGTTTCACTTCAACCCGATCGGCCAAGCCGGGCGGGGAGACAACCATCGGGCCCGAGGAGCCGCGACCGCTCAAGGCTGATACCGTCATCATCCGTTCATTGCGAACGTGTGACGAAAATGCTTACGCGACCCCGACCCTCACTTCCGATCCGACCCCTGCTGGTGGCAGTAGTGGGCATTGCGGTGCTTCTGTCGTCGACCGTGCTCGCCAGCGCGGAGACTCCCGATGAGCTCCGTGAGAAGCGCAAGCAGGTCCAAGCCGACGAAGCCGCCCTGGCCGCCGACATCGACCTCGTGGCCAGCGACGCCGCCGATGTGCAGGATGCTCTCGACGCCATACAGGGAGCGGTCGACTCCCAGATCGCGGCTGTGGAATCAGCCCGTCGAGGAGTCGATCAGGCCGAAGCCGCCAGCCTCGAGGCCAGAGATCGAATCACCGAACTCGAACAACGTCAGCAAGCGGCACTCGACCGGCTCAAGGCGCAAGCGATCGAGGCCTACGTGAGCTTTCAGGCACCGGCCGGCGATGTCTCATTTCTCGGCGACGACCCATGGAAGCAAGCCCGCGAGACCGCACTGGTCGAGTTCGCAACCGGAGGCCGCCTCGACTCTCTCGATGATCTCCGCTCGGTTGGGGCCGAACTCGACGCGCAACGCCGGCAGGCCGACCAGGCCGAGGCCGACGCCAATCAGCAAGCCTCGGAGCTGGAGTTTCATCTCACAGAGTTGGCCGCCGCTCGCGAACTCCAGAGCGAAGCCGTCGATCAGGCCAACGCCCGGCTCGACGACAAGCTGGCCGAGCTGGCCGCACTCGAATCCATCGACGCTCAACTGGCCACCGAGATTCGCAACGAGGAACAGAAGATCGCCGATCGAATAGCGGCCGAGAGCCGACGAAACTCTGGCTCCTACACCATTCCCGACGATCTCGACGTCGATCTGGTTTCTGTGAGAGGCATAACCGTCAACGTCGCCATTGCCGAACGCCTCGAAGGTTTGCTTGCCGCCATGGCCGCCCGGGGGTACTCACTGAGCGGCGGCGGTTACCGGAGTCCCGAAGCCCAGATCCGACTTCGGCGACTGCATTGCGGCACCTCGGAGTACGCCATTTGGCAGATGCCGGCGTCGAGTTGCCGACCTCCGACCGCCCCACCGGGACGTTCGGCGCACGAACGCGGACTCGCTGTCGACCTCACCCTCAACGGTCGGGCCCTGCGCAGCCGCGATTCAGACGTCTTCAGAGCCCTGAAAGAGGTAGCTCCGAACTTCGGCTTCATCAATCTTCCCAGCGAACCCTGGCACTGGTCGGTCACCGGGACCTGATCGCCGGCATCCAGCTCTCGCCGGCGGTCGCATCGATTCGGGCAGTGAGGGCATCCGTGTGGGCTTCGATGACCTCGCACAGAGCGACCGTCACCGACTCTCCGAGTGTCTGCCAGAGGACCGACGACAGTTCGTCGGTCCGACTCTCGATCTGGTCTCGCAACGATCGGCCGGCGGCGTTCACCGTGCGATCTTCGGCCAAGCCGAGTTCGGTGAGCCGGTTCCATGCCGAATCGAGCGTCTCGTCGTCGGCGCCACGGCTGCGTGGAATCCAGTCGGCCTCGTACCCCATGAACGAGTTGTGGAGGATGCCCACCTCGACCATTCCGAGATCGTGGGTGACGCACAGGGCCCAGTGGGTGTCGCCCCGCCATTCCCGTAGACAGTTCACGGCGAGCCACGCCGACAGTGCGGGATCGTCGGGTCGGTGACGCTCACGGTGGGCCGCGAAGAGAACTCTTCCGGCACCGCTGACGGAGTCGGCCGTCTGCCACAACCGATCAGCGAACTCGCCCACTGCGGCGGGGAGCGACGGGTCGACTTCGGCCAGGCCCACAGTGACAGCCTCGTCGCGTGCCAGCATTGCCGATTCCCAGTCGGTGTGTTCGGCGCAGAGATCAAGAGCCATCTTCAGAAAGACCGGATTGATCGAGTAGAACGCCGCGGCCACGGCGTCGGCTCCCGCCGGAGCAAGCGGACCACCGCGGGAGGCCACGTAGTAGCCGGCGCCGTTGGGCACGCCCAGCGCCTCGTAGTTCGCTATCGCACGCGGATCCCAGAAGATCCAGCCGATCAGAAGATGCGAGGCCACCCCGGCTCGGGCGGTCAGTTCCGTCCAGTTGGTCATGATCAGCCCCTGAGCGCCGGCATCACCCGGTCGGCGATCATCCCGATCGACGCCCAGGCCTCGTCGATCGGCATGCCCCCCACCAGAGGATGGATCGTGAGCACGCCGGTGGATCTGGCCCGCTCTACCGCCTGCTCGGGGGTGAGGAACTGGTAGATCCCCTCGGTCCGGAGTTCCTCGACGGTGGTGGCATGGCTGTGCACAGCCGATGTCTGCCCTTCTGGTTGCCACGACGAGTAGAGGTTGGCCTCGACCATGAAATGGTGTCCCAGTTCGGCCCAGGCCTGGTCGGGATCGGCGACCACATGAACCATCGCCACATTGTCGGGGGCAATGCAGAACCCCTGCACGCCCAACCTCTCGCATTCCGTTCGGTACATCTCTTCCACCGCCGGATTCTTGCCGGGCAGCTGGAGCGGGAGACCGAACCGTGCCGCCCGCCGGGCCGCCGCCGGTCCCGACCCCCCTATGAACACCGCCGGGTGCGGGCGGGTGAACGGACGCGGCGTGACTTGCACCATGGATCCAAGGTGCTGGAACGGCTCGCCTTTCCATGCCTGCAACATCACCTCGAGCGACTTGTCGAGGATGCTGCCTCTGCGTTTCCAGTTCTTCCCGAGGGCGACGTACTCCTCGGGCCTGTAGCCGATACCGGTCGTGATCGAGATGCGTCCTCGGCTCATCAGGTCGAGCACCGCTATGTCCTCAGCAACGCGAATCGGGTCGTGCAAGGGCACCAGGAGCGCGGTGACAGCAACTGTGATCTTCTCGGTGACGGCAAGAATTGCCGCCGCATTCACAAGTGGAGTGGGTGACCAGCCGACATGAGTGGTGTGGTGCTCTTCCAGGGTCACTCCATAGAAGCCGTGCTTGTCGAGAAACGCCGACATTTCGATACCCGCGCGGTATCTCGAGGCCATCTCATCGGCATCCGACGGATTACCATTTACGAAGTTCAATCTCATCAGGCAAAACGCCATTTTGAAGCCTCCATTTTCGCCTTGACGGGCGATTCTGGTCCGAACGGACCGAATATGCCATTTGACCAAACCCGAACGTTCACCAGCGTAGTGATATGGCGTGAGGCACTTTCAACCAACGAACACGCCTGCGGTCGCCACCGTAACGCTTGCCGCACCCAGCAATTGGGTGCTCGGTTCGCCAAGCCTCACGCAAGACCGCACAGTTTCAGGGCGAATGCGTAAGAACGACGACTTCGACCAGTTCTTCATGGACCATCACGCCTCTCTGGTCCGGTCGCTCACTGCCATCACCGGCGATGCCGAGCTGGCCGCCGATTCAGTGCAGGACGCCTTCCAACGGGCTTATCTCCGCTGGGGTCGGGTGAGCCGATACGACTCTCCGGCCATGTGGGTTCGCCGTGTCGCCATCAACCGCAGCCGCGATCTCATCCGCAGCGACCAGAGGCGCCGCAAGAATGAAGGCCGCGCCGCTCCCGATGAAGCGGTCACCGACCCCGAGTCCGAATCCCATCTGATCCCGTTGCTGAAGCGACTGCCGGAAAGGCAGCGCGTAGCCATGGCCCTCTATTATCTGGAGGGCCTCTCGGTCGATCAGGTTGCCGACCAGATGTCACTGTCTGCCGGCGCCGTCAAATATCACCTCCATGAGGGCAGGGAACGGCTCCGGCCGCTCCTCGCAAGCCAGGAAACGCCATGAGTAGTAAAGACCCATTTCAAGAACTCTTCGATCAAGAGATTCCGAGATCGACGCCGCCTGCATCGACCCGTGCCACTCTCGACTCGCTGATCCCACAGTTCCGTCGGGCCAAGTCCAGGCGACGGGCTCGTGTTGGGGCGGTCGCCGCATTGGCCGTCTTCGGTTCCACCGGTGGAGCAGCCGCTCTCGGAGCGGTCAGCCCCCTCGGCACCAGCAACGGCGGTTCCAACGACTACAGCGCGGTCGCCGCGGCGAGCGCCGGTGTCGTGGAGGATTACGTCCAGGCGACCGAGTTGAATGATCCCGTAGTCGTCGATCCGCCCGTCACTTCCACGACCGTTGCCGGCGACCCCGAGTCCTCGGATGATTCAGTCCCCGACTACATCAGCGACGACATTTCGCCCGACAACAACGACGAATCGCCCAACACCACAGACACCTCGCCCGCCGATGATTCCCATTCGTCCGACAATTCCGATTCGTCCGACGAATCCGATTCGTCCGACGAATCCGATTCGTCCGACGATTCCGATTCGTCCGACGATTCCGATTCGTCCGACGATTCCGATGGCCACGACCAAGACGACGAGTCGTCGGCTCCCGTGGCCGGACCAGTCACGCCTACGACCCCCGATGGCTCGTCGGTCACGATCGATACCAACAGCAATGGCCTCGTGCTCGTGAGTTTCGTTGATGCCCCCGGTGTCCGCCACACCGTCAACAACGACAAGCCCGATGAGATCGATGTCGACTTCTACGACATTGCCAGCGGCGACGAGTTGTACTCGTTCGACTTCCACTTCGTCGATGGACTGATCAGCTACGAGATCAAGTATCCCTCCAGCTGAGCCCGCCCGAACGACGGCACATGCATCAAAACTGGCGGCCGCTGACAACAACTGGGACGACTACTCGACAGCTTCCGCGGGGAGCTCGTCGACGGTATCAACGGAGCAACCTTCCCGATCCGTCTGATCTGAGAGACGGGCCTCGATCAGGACGGCCGAGCCGACGCAACGCGTGCCGATCCGAGTGGGGGCCCGCAGCGGTTAGGCGATGCGTTCGAAGAGGTAGGCGAACGGCGACTTGGTATAGGCAACGCCACGCCCGGTCTCGTGAAGTAGCTCGATCGTGACTCTGATGTCTCGTTTCGGCACGAGGTAGGCGTCGAGCCCACTTGTCCGCACCGAGTAGCGCCCGGAGCGTGAGAGAACGACACCGTGGAGGCGATATTGCGCGTTGAGAGAAGCCATCGCAGCGTCCCCGTGGCTGGCGTTGACCAAGAGGAACCCGCCGTGTCGGAGATAGCGGGTGCAGTGTTCAGAAACGAACCCGGCATAGAGCGAGATGAGCAGGTCGAAAGAGCCGCTGGTCAGGTCGAGATCGCGGGTGTAGCTGGCGGACACGAACCGCACTGCGTGAAGCTCCGGATCGGCGCCGCGTTCCACGAGTAGTTCGGCGACTCCGGCCTCGTCGGCGAAGAACTGATCGGCCCGTCGGTCGATGTCGGCGTAGGTCACCGAGGGCCAGACGAACGATGGTGCGATATCCACGTACGAACCCGGGTAGAGGACTGCGTCCACCTCCACGGCATCGGCTACGGCGGCAAAGAGCCCAGTCCGATCACCGACGAGGCGTTCTTGCTTGTCCCACAGTCGACGCGTTCGCTCGAGCATCAGGCGACCGTCGCGGTGGGTGTGATCGGAGCGAGTGTGGCTGTGATGACGTGAGCGGGCTGGTTACCAATCTGGTCGACCAGCACAGTGGTCGCGAGCCCAGCGGCGCTCAGCGCGATGGACATGGTGTCTATGCCCTCGCCGAGACCGGAGTGGGCTCCGTGGTGTCGGGTCGGTTCGTGGAGGCTGTGGTCAGGATGTTCGAGGTCCTCTTCGACGAACAGAACCCGACCGTGAGAGGTCAGTACTCGAGCGAGTTCAGCCGCGGCGGCGTGTGGGGCGTCCAGCAGATGCACGATGTTGAGTGCGATGACGGCATCGACGCTGCAGTTGGGAACGGGGAGGTCTTCTGCGAGACCGTCCTGAACCGCGATTCTTTGACGGTTCCTGTTGAGTGCTCGTCGGAGATGGATTGCGACTCTCATGATCCGTGACGGCTCGATCGCGGTGACACGCCCGACAGATCCGATTTGGCGTGAAGCGGCGATCGTCGCCGGGCCGAGGCCAGCGCCGAGATCCAGGACGTGTTCGCCGTTGCTCAGCTGGAGTCGTTCGACCGCGGCCTGATGCACGTCTGAGGCCCACAGGTGTGAAACGACCTTGAGCAGATACCTTGGCGAACTACGGCGGTGATTGGTCGGCGGGTGCTGGTCGGCGACGTTCATGAGATCGCCCCCGCTGCGCTGTCATGGTCGGGTTCCGCGAGGCTCGCCATGAACTCCTGCTTGGCGAAGTATCCCTTGGCCGCCCCCCAGCTGAGGGCGCCAAGAGCGTGACGAGCGAAGTAGATGATGGTGCCCGTGGCCAGTGCGTCCAGGAACCAGGCCGCCGGTGTCCCGAACCCTGCCCGAGAATCGATTCCCGCCAAGGCTGACAACGTCCAGATGCCGGTGAAGGCGTGCAGGCTCAGCGAGATCCAGAAGCCGAAGCAGTAGGCGCATTGCCAACCGTCGTAGAGGTAGCGCAGTGGGCGGGGCAGGCGTTCAATGAGCGCTGGGAACCAGCTTCCCCACTCGGGCAACTTGTCCCAGATGAGGATGTGGATTGCCAGTCCCATCAGTGCGACTTCAAGGTGCATAGCGGCTTCCTTTGGTTGACGGGCACCAGTGCCTGGTGACGAAACCTTCGGGCCAGATCGACTGACCGTTGGTCACTCCAGTATGACCGTTGGTCACTCGACGCGCAACCCGCTATCCTGTGTCTCATGGCTCAACCTTCGACCGACCCTTCCGCCGGGCGCTTCCAGAGCCCGGAAGTGCGACGACGTCAGATCCTCGACGCAGCAGCTGAACTGGCTGTCAGCGAGGGCCTCGAAAGCACCTCCATTGCACGAGTAGCCGAAGCAGCCGGAATCGCAAAGGGTTCGATCTATCTGCAGTTCGGGTCTCGCCAGGAGCTGCTGGCCGCTCTCCAGGCTGATCTATGGCGACAAATGCTCGCCCTACCCCAGGAGATTGTCAGTGACGACAGGCTTGCCTGGTCCGCTCGTGTCAGCGCTGCCGTCGAGCACTGGATGCGCTTCGAGTTCGAACACCACGGCCTCTACCACGCGGTGTTCCACACAATTGCCACCGACAGCGGCGAACCCCTCGAAGCGGCCCGAGCGCTACTCACCGAGCTGATCCGAGGCGGTACCGAAGCCGGCGAGTTCCAAACCGACGGACTCGACATTGATGTCGTCGTCGAATTCCTGCTCAACGGCTACATCGGACCGTGTTTCCACCACACCAACGCCGACCCAGCGGTCGACACCGTCCAGCAACTGTTCGGTCGCGTCCTCGGCGTCACGGCGACCTGATAGGCCGACCCGTCAGCCGCCTTCTGCGAGCGGCCCTGCAGCGCATATCGGCGCCAGAATCCCGGCCACAACAGCGCTGTGGCCATCCCGGTATCGGCCCTTCTGCGGTACCGCAGAAGGTCGCCCGACAACGTCGTGGCGATTCGGCTCGCGACTACGGGCGGCCCAACCGAGTCGGCGCCTTTGTTCCCGACCGCCCTCAAGTGCCTGCCGCCGTCGGGTTGGCTTTCCAACGAACTGCTTGCCGGCCGGATCTTCCGGCCGTGGTTTGGCTCGAAAGAGGCGAGAGCACATCGACCCCGATTCAGGAATGCCCACCTCGGTTCACCAACCAGCCAAGGAGACAACCAATGACCACGATCGGGATCGATCCGCACAAAGCAACTCACACCACGGACGCCATCGACGACAGCGAGAACGGGCTCGGCTACCTGCTCGCGCAACAACTTGTCGCCGGCGGCGAGACCATGTTCGACGTTCCGCCGATGCTCGCGTCTCGGATTCGGGTAGTGGGGTCGGGTCGCTCGCAGAAGAGTGTTCCGAACGATGCGCGCTCCGTCGCAATCGCCGCTATCTCACAGCTCCGCCGCCACACCGAGGGCCGCGCCTACTAGTCGCCGAGGGCAAGTCATCCAAAGACGCCGTCCGGGCATTGAAGCGACGGTTAACAGACCGCGTCCACCGGCACCTCATCAACGACGCACGACGGCCGCCGTGAACTGAAAAGGGTTGGTCCGGGAGGACACCCAGGAACGACTACGCAATCCAGCGTGACCGGCTCAACATCCTGAAAGGCCCGCTCTTCGGACAGTGTCGAGCGTGTCCGGGTCGCGTGACTATGGAGCGGGTCCCGACCGTTGAGTCGCACGGCGGCTTCGGTCACCGGCGGGTCAAGCGTGGGGTTCACATCGGTTCTCCAACACTCGAACAGGTAGTCGGGTCACGCTACGAGAACAGCGCCGTCTGATCGCTCTGGCGGTCACGCATAATCCTCGGAGCGTTCCCGGATCGGCGATCGGGTTCGTGGCGTCATGGTGAAGGGTTGTTCGGGCCGTCGTCCATCAGTCCGCTGTCGTAAGCGATGACCACGGCGTGGACTCGGTCTCTCGCGTCGATCTTGGAGAGCACTCTCTTGACGTGCGTCTTGACGGTGTTCTCGGCGATGAACAATTTCTCGCTCAGTTCGCGGTTGGTCAAGCCACGTCCGATGTGGAGAAGAACCTCTCGCTCGCGATCGGTGAGACGCTGGACTCGTTGTTCGGCTTCGGTTGGTCGAGGTGAGCTAAGCGTAAACTCGTCGATCAACCGTCTCGTCATGGCTGGTGAGAGCAGGCCTTCGCCCCTGGCCACGGTGTGGATCGCATTGATGAGTGCCTCTGGCGCCGCTCGCTTGAGAAGGAAGCCGCTCGCCCCAGCGCGAAGCGACTCGAAGACGTAGTCATCTACGTCGAAGGTGGTCAACATGATGACGCGCGGTCGAGGTCCGTATCTTGTCATCTCCCGCGTCGCTTCGATTCCGTTGACGCCAGGCATACGGATGTCCATGAGGACGACATCGGGGTTCGTCGCTTCTACCACCTCGAGCGCAGACGCTCCGTCGGACGCCTCGCCCACGACGTCGATGCCGTCGGTGCGGTTGAGGATCAGACCGATTCCGGCGCGCATCAACTCGTCGTCATCGACGAGTACTACCGAAATCATGACGACCTCATAGGGAAGCGACAGAGGATCTGGACGCCCCCGCCGGCACGATTCCGGATGTCCACATCGCCTCCGTGGAGCGCCATCCGCTCCCTGATGCCTTGCAAACCGTGGCCTTCAATGTCGCCGGCATCTAGTCCTGAACCGGTGTCACCGATGTCGAGGGTCACGTCCGAAGGGTTCACCGTGAGGTCGACCGAGACATCAGCGGCACCGGCGTGTCGCAACGTGTTGATCAAAGCGGCTTGTGTAATCCGGTAGGCGCTGACACCGACGCTGCCCGGGACCTGTGTTGTGTCGCCGTGCACCCTGAGCTCGACCTCAACACCGGCTGCCATTAGCTCCTCCTGAAGGCGGGGTAGGTCCTTGAGGCCGAGCGCTGGCATGCGCCCACTCGACGCCGAACCGCGGTGGAGTGTCTCGAGCAGGAGATCGAGCTCGGTCATCGCCTGTCGGGAAGTTGCGACAATCGTGTCCAGGGCCAGTCGGGTCGCCTCTGGGTTGTCGTCGAGCGCGAGCCGGCCCCCTTCAGCATGCACCAACATCAGGTTCACGGTGTGCCCGATGAGGTCATGGAGGTCGCGGGCCATGCTGGTACGGGCCTCTTCGAATTGAAGTCGGGCTTGCTGGGCCACCGCCAGCGCTTCTGCGACCGACTCGGCCTCACGCATCTGCTCCTCACGAATTCGGGCTCCGAACAACAAGCTGACGAGCCAAACGACTGTCCAGACAGCGGCAGTGGCGATGAAGACTGCGGCACCTCCCTGATCGGGGATTCGCACGAAATAGAAGCCGACCACTCCTAGGGAGAACACCAGACCGGCCCATTGCTGGGCTTGGCGGCCGTATGCGGCGATGGACCAGACCATGATCAGGCTGGTCCATTGGATGAAGTTGCTCGGGTTTCCGAGGGCGATCAACCCCACTGCCCCTCCGAGGTTCACCAGTAGCGAGCGGAAGGGATGGACACGCCGAAACGCCAGTGCCATACCGGCTGCGAGGGCTGCAACAGCTGCAACCGCCGGCTGGTTCGTATCAGGTTTGAAGAGCCAGATCTCGAGTTCGATGAGCACCGTGAAGAGCACGGCGATCCCCATGTCACTCAGAGGGATCGCCGCGGCGAGGCGCGCGGCCAGATCGTTCGCTGTGGCACCGAGCGGTTTGGAGATTCGCTCCATGTCGTTCCTTTCAGCTACTCGTCGCCTACAACCCGAAGGTTACGACTCTCGGGAGAACCGAGCATCACCCCTCGGGGGTATGTCATCTACCCCAGGTCGAGGCAGGTCATCTTTGCTAGCGGCGAAGACCCAGCCTGGTGGTACGCCAATGTCCCTCCCCGGGTGACGATCCCCCTCGGCGGAGTTCATGGCATTCACCTTGCAAAGGGCGGTGCGAGCCTCGACGCGAAGCTTCATGATGGTTCTTGCGATGTTGGTCGCGATCTACGTCATCTCCGAGGTGAGTGGTGAGGCTGGCGTGTCGCTCGCCTTGGCTTGGACCCTTGCCTACGCCGCCTTCATTGTGACGCTGCGGGCGTTTGGCGCGCAGCCCCGCACCGTCGGTATCAATCTCATAGTGATGGCAGCGTTGTTCGCGTTGGCGCTGGCGGGTTTGGTGACCGAGTGGGATCTGCTCATTGTTCCTGCGTGGGTCGCTGTTTCCATCTATGCCTTCGCCGCTCCCTTGTTGATCATGTACCACGTGCTGTGTCAGAAGTGGATCACGATCGATCTGATCTTTGGGACTCTCTGCGTAAACCTCTTCGTTGGGATCGACTTTGCGATCCTCTACACCGTCATCTTCGAGCATGAGGGCGTCGAGTCGCTGTACTACCTCAGCTACATGACCCCGACGACAACTGGCTACGGCGACATCACACCCGAATCTGGCGCTGCACGAGCGCTCACTGTGATCGAGGCGATCACGGGCCAGATACTGCTCGTCGTGATCGTCGCGCGACTCATCGGAATTCAGATCGCTCGACAGCACGAACGTTCAGGAGAAATTGGTTGACATCGGACTGGGGTTACTTGATTTCCCCCCAGGGGGTGACGATCAAGGCCAGCTCGATTCCTACGGTTGATCCAAGCGGCTCTGAGCCTCGCCAGACGGCCGGGAAGCAAGGCCCTGCGTGGAGGAGCGAACATGACCGACGAGCCGGAGCATATTTGGGAGAGCGCGTTCTTCAGGTGGGTGAGCGAGCACATATCGATCTTGGTCGTGGCGATCCTTGCGACGTCGGTCAGTCTTGGTGTGGTCGGCTTTGTCATTCGCTCTGCCGAGGAGAACCCCGAATTTCCCCGATTCGACCCGGGTGGCGAGATCTACGACATCTCCGAGCGAGCTGACGAACTGTTCGACCCGGCCACTCAGGTCGCAACAGCGA
>JAJCXX010000039.1 GCA_029263195.1 Acidimicrobiales bacterium | reverse complement strand
GCCGCTATCGGCCTGACTCTCGCGTATCTCTTCCTCGGCGTCATGGCGCCGAGGGTGGTACTCGGAATCGAGGACAGCCTGGGCCCGGCACCCCGGTTCCGTGGGCCGCGCCTCGGGGCCAAGCTCGGCTTCCTCGTGATGGGCCTGATCGGCGGGTTGACGGTCACGTTCTGTGTGGCGTTGATCCCCATCGGCGTCCCGCTGCTGTTGTTCGTGCTCATCCCGTTCGTCGTGTACGTGCCGTATCGACGGACTGCCCGCCGCAACCGACGCGCCGCCGAGGCCGGGCGGGAGCTCGTCGCAACCGCCCGATCCGGTGGCCACGGTATGAAGGCCGCAGGCTCGGTCGTGCACTTCCTCGCCCGTTGGAGGGTGGTGACCGTGCCGATCGTCGTGATCCTGGCCGGGATGGGCCTCTACGGCTACACCCAGGTCGAGGAGAAGTTCGCGCCGGGCGACTTCACGTCGTCCGAAACGGATCTCATCAAGAGCCTCGATGTGTTGTCGACCCACTACGGCTCCAGCACCGGTATCCCCGCATTCATGTACGTCGAGGGCGACCTGACCGATCCCGACACCCTCAGGGCCATCGACACGTTCGTCGACGATATCGACGCGGCCGACGAGGCTGCTACCAACACTGGGGAGCTGTCCTTCCTGGCCCGGGAGTTCGATAGCTCACCGGCCATTAGCAGCAACGCAGTCACCGTCATCCGTGCGGTGATGGCATCGCCTGAGGCAATGTCCGCTGTGGAGCAGGTCCAGAACATCACCCTTGTGTCTGATCAGGACGGTCTGCCGTCTGATGCCGCCCAAGTAGCGGCGATTTATGAGCATGTCGCAGCGAACGGGATTGTCGGTCCCGGCGGTGAACCGCTCTGGCGACCCGAGGATGTAGGTGCCGCCGTGCACGTGGGCGACGGATTCCAGGCCACCCGCGTCGAGGTCGTACTAGCGACTGTGTCGGACCAAGACGTTATGGTCGCCGCACGCGACGCTATGGAGACGGCCAGCCAGCCGTTCGACTCAGCGACGCCCGACCTCGACCGGCTGGGTGTCACCGGACCAGCGGTCACCGAAGAAGACGGCCTCGGCGCATTCACCGCCTCAATGGTGCTGTCGCTGATAATCGCCTTCGTGTTGTGCCTGGCCATTGCGTGGGCATTCATGCGCTCGCTGAAATACGCGGCCGTATCGGTGACCCCGATCCTGTTGGTCGTCGGATGGGTGTACGGCTTCATGTACCTCTTCGACTACGCCATCAACCCGGTGACGGCCACAATTGCGGCCATCGCCGTCGGTGTCGGCGTCGACTTCGCCATGCACTTCACGGTCAGGTTCCGCGAGGAGTTCGTCGGCGAGCCCAGCCGGTTCCCGGCGCTGCGTCGAGCCGGCGAAGGCACCGGGGGCGCACTGGTGCTCTCCGCGCTGACCTCGATGGGCGGATTCCTGGTCATGTCACTCGCGCCGATGCCGATCTTCGCCGATTTCGGCCTGCTCACCGCGGTGATGATCCTCTTCTCCCTGATCGTCTCGCTCATGGTGCTCCCCAGCCTCCTTCTGCTGGTTACGCCGTCACGACATGGTGAAGAGCGCGAGGCACTGCTCGACGCGGTCAGAACAGACCACTACAACCCTCACAGTCGCAGCACCTCCCTCGAGACCGCGCACCACTGAGATGCGGGAAGCACCACGGGAGCAAGCCCGGCTGGCCCGATTCGAGTCGGCGACCAGCCGGGCGATGGTGGCGCTCTCGCTCGTAGTGATCCCCGTCTATGTGGCCCAGGCGTTGGCGGACGACGCCGATGCCTGGGTCACGCGGTCTCTCTCGATCTCCCGCCTCTGTATCCAGGTCGCAATGGGGATCGACGTCTCCATCCGCACCTACCTGGCACCCCGCCGTGCCGCCTACCTCGCTACCCACAAGCTCGACCTGCTCGCCGCGATCGTGCCTCCCGTTCGTGCGGCCCGCGAAGTCGCGACCCTCCGCTCAATTCTCCGTCGGCCCGGAGTCGCCCGATTCACTGCCTTCGGTCTTATTGTCATCTCTGGATGCGCTCTGGTGGTGTACGCCAGCGAGCACGATCGAGATGGCGCATCGATTCAGTCCGTGGGCGATGCGTTCTGGTGGGCAGCAGTGACCACGACCACGGTCGGCTACGGCGACGAGATCCCCGTCACCGGACAGGGCCGGGCCATGGCGGTGTTGCTCATGTTCCTCGGCGTGGCTCTGCTCGCCGTTCTAACCGCCCACATTGCTGCCTACTTCGTCGACGACGGCCGAGAGTCGGGCTCCACCGAACTCTTGAACCGACTCGACCGGCTCGATGCCACCCTCGCTCTGGTGGAGACACAGCTTCGCCAACTCGCAACAGCCGATCAGGCCCCGACGATCGGCCTACCACGATCAGAGGATCCCCAGTGACTCCGACTCACCACCCACACCCGGATGCACTGTTGCAATTGGTCAACGCGTCGCTGTTCAGGGTCGCGCGCTGCCTCAAGTCGTCGTCTTCAGACACATGGAACACATCGAGAAGCCATTTCAGCGTCCGAATCTCAGACCAGCATCGCCGCGCAAGTTCGGGCCGGCGGCGTCAATGCAACAGTCCCCTATCTGGGTTGGAAGCGCCCCTCCGTCCCTGTCGGCAACTGGGTGGATCGCGGCGAAATCGATAACCGTTCACCTGCGGCTACAAGGACCCCGGGCGATACACGAAATTGCCGACAAGCCTTGCTCACACTGGTTGGAGCCGAGGATCGAGACCAACTCTGGTGTGGCCCTTCGCTGCGCTGCCGCTGTTCTCGGCTACCGATTCTACCCGACCCGATTTCGGCGTGGAGATAGTCGAGACTTGCGAACCGGACACAACTGAAATCACTGTCGGCGTATCGGTCGAAGACGAACTTGTCGGTGGTGATCAGCCTCCGCTACCGCGATTCTTCTACTGCGTGGTGGTCCTATCGGGAGCGACGGGGTTTCCTTCGGACTGGTCGGAGTGACAGCCGATCGCAACGAGACGTCGCCTTTCGCCATCACCCTCACCTGAGCGTGAGTCAAAATCTCCACCGCACAAGCAGCCGTGGACTGCTGCATCGTTCGCATCTAGCCGAATTCGGCCTTTGCATCCACCAGAGCGTCGAAGAGGTACTGTCCGAACGACCGGTCGCAGAGAATGCGGTAGCTCCGAATGGTGGCCCCATCGGCTCCGACAATATCGTCTCGGATCACGTCGCAGCCGACCTTGGCGACCGATGCCCCAGCGCACGAGCCGTTGGGTGCCATGTGGTCGCTGAAGTCGAGGCTGCACACCTTTTCCATCGCTTTCGCCGCTTCGCCGCCGGTGACGCGGAACATCAGCCGGCTGTGGGTGATGTCAACCGTGCTGGCATAGCCGCCGAGATCGAGCTCTGCAATCATCGCGACGACCATGTCAGCGGCTCCGAACACCATCCATTCGTCGGGTCGGATGCGGGCGACGAAGACGTCGCCACGATGCTCGGCGGAGCCGAATGCGAGGCCCAGCGCGGACGCAGCAGCCGTGTCGTCTGCGGCTCGAACACTCGCCTTGGTCATCGACGACTCGTCGGTGAGGGTGACCGACCCGCAGGCGGCCGCCGGATCGACAATGATCACCGGACTCTCGAATTGGATGTCAGCCACGGAGCCGTTCTCCTTCGGGATCGAAGTGGGCATGGTGTTCCATGACACGAGCATTGATGCGCTCGCCGTTTGCCAGGAGCACTGTGAGGGTGGTGCCTGCTACCGCGAATTCCCGGGACACCTGGGCGAGGCAAACCGAGCGCTCGAGCGTCGGCGAATGGCGCGATGACGTGATCCGCCCCACGATCTCCCTGGTGCCGTCGCGAAGGATCTGGCAGGCCTCCTCGGGCACGATCTTCGGGTCGGTGGGCTGCACGGCAACGATGACGGGGTAGTCGTCCTCCAGCGCCCAGGCGACCTCCGTCTTTCCGGCCCAGTCGTCCTTGTCGAGCTTGAGGAGGGAGATCATGCCGGTGGTGGGTGCCTTGCTCAGACCGTCGGTGTCTTGGCCCACGATGAAGTGACCCTTTTCCAGGCGCATGATTCGCTGGGCCTCGAGCCCGAAAGGGGCTACACCGAGGTCCTCGCCCTGCTCGAGAAGTGCGTTCCACACATGAAGACCATGCCCTGAAGGCACGTGGATCTCATACGACAGCTCGCCGGTGAAGCCGATTCGCCACACGATGCAGTTGTCGACCTCGGCGATGGTGCCGGTGCGGACCTGCATGTACTCGAAAGCGCCGGGGCCGAGGTCGATGCAATCGACGAGCCGACTGAGCAGCTTGCGGGAGTTCGGGCCCGCGATGTTGATAGATGTCAGGCCAGTAGTGAGCGGTGTGACGTGGACCTGCCATTCGGGGTGTTCGGTCTGGAGCCAGTTCTCGACCCAGTTCCAGACACCGCCGGCGCCCGAGGACGTGGTGGTCATCAGATAGTGATCCTCGCCCAGACGGGCGGTGACACCGTCGTCGAGCACCACCCCGTCTTCCGCACACATGATGCCGTAGCGGACGCCACCGACGGGCAGCTTCATCCACTTGTTGGTGTACAGCTGGCTGAGAAGCTTGGGAACATCGGGACCCTGAAGGTCGAGCTTGCCGAGTGGTGTGACATCGGTGATACCGACGTTGGTACGGGTGTTACGCACCTCCGCGTGAGGATCTCCGTAGTGTTCGGGGCGCACCCACTGGCCGGCGAGAATCGGCGTGTAGCCGTTGGCTTCGTGCCAAGGGTGGATCGATGAGACCCGGACTGGCTCGAACACGCGGCCGCCGAGCGCGCCCAGCGAGATCGGCGCATATGGGGGACGCCACACCGTCGTACCCACTTGCTCGATCGTCTCGGCCCGAGCTTCGGCGAGAATGGCAACTGTGTTGACGGTTTCGAGCTTCCCCTGTGACGGGCCCATGGTGGCGGTCGTGAACCGCTTGAGCAGCTCCACCGAATCGAATCCCTCGGCCGCCGCACCGAAGAGGTCCTTGGAGGAGATGTCTTCGGAGTAGTCGACCAATCCGTGGGTGCTCGAGCGGTGGAGCTCGGGATGGTCTGCTCGGGTGAGCGGGGCTCGGTTGTCGGAAGGGTACTCGGGTTCGTCTCCGGCGACCGCCGCGGCACTGGCCGTAGCCGCCTGAATTCGATGGCGGGCTGCGTTGGCTCGACCGGCGGCGAGCTCGCCGGTGGCGCGTCCGTGGGCGATCAGCTCGTCGCGCGACCCATCACCTGTGATCCCCCCGGTGGCGAGCACGTTGTCGGGTGGGGAGTTGGGGAAGAATCGGGCGGCAGCTGCGTCATAGACCGGCCGGTCACCGCTCATGTTGAGCAGTGATGTCGGGGCGGTCCAGCCCACCGCGGTGACGAGCAGATCGCAATCGATCGACGAGCCGTCGCTGACTTCGACCGATTTGATGCGGGTCCTCGAACCCTTTGCACAATTCACCGTCGTGCTGCCACGTGCGTCGACGACCCTCGCCACCTCCACATCAGCCCGTTTCAGGTCTTCGACGGCCTGGTCTCCTGATTCATTGGCAGCGAGCACAACGGCACACTTGCCCGGCTTCACGCCGTACATGTTGATGAGGCGGCTGACCGCCCCCGAGGTCATGACGCCAGGGAGATCGTTGCCCTGAAACACATATGGACGCTCGATGAGGCCGGCGGCCACAACGAGCACCTTGGCGCGGGCTTTGATCAGCCGCTCCACGGCGATTGGGTGGCTGCGCTGGGCGATGCCGAGCCAGTTGTCCTCGTAACGACCGGTGACGGTGGAGTTCGTGAGGATCTCCACCCCGGCCGCCGCGGCCTGAGCCAACAGAGTGGCTGCGGCAGCACGGTCGTCGTCGGTTCCCCAGAGGAGATGCCCGCCGACCTCGTATTCGTGCTCCACGAGTAGCACCGAGGCGCCGCACTGCGCCGCCGCGATGGCCGCCGCGAGACCAGCCGGACCAGCCCCCGCAACCACGACGTCAGGGTGCGCGTACCGCTTGTCGTGGTAGCCGTGGGGGGTGTTGAGATCGACCTCGCCGCCGGGGGCGAAGCGGGCAAGGACCTTCTCGTAGACCGGCCAGAGTCGGGCCGGCTTCATGAACGTTTTGTAGTAGAAGCCGGCGGTCAGGAACCGACCGGCGATGCCGTTGGCAGCCTTGGCATCGAACTTGAGCGACGGCCAGACGTTCTGTGCCGAGATCTTCATGCCCGCCTCGAGCCGCCGATGACCGGCTCGCACGTTGGGCTCGTCACCGACCTGGACCATGAGGTTGGGGTCCCAGAAATCGTGGGTGAGCACGCCGCGGGGGCGGTGATACTTGAGCGAGCGGGAGAGGATGTGATCTCCGTTCGCCAGGATGGCCGAGGCGATCGTGTCGCCCTCGAATCCCTTCATCTTCTTGCCGTTCCAGTCGAATCGGATCGGCTTGGATCGGTCGACCACCTCACTCGATGATTCGGGAAGCCGATTGCTCATGATCATGCCCCCGCCGTCTTGCGACCCGGCAGTGGAGGGTTGCGAAGCTCTCCGGTGAGAGTGTGGCGTTCGAGCTGGAAGTGCCTTCGACAACCCGACGAGCAGTACCAGTTCTCCCGCAACCAGCCCGACGGGTTGTCGCGTAGATACAGGTAGGTCCGCCACTCCTCTTTCGTTGCAGCGTCGGGGTCGGGGCGGGAGTGTGCTTCACCGCGGTAGTTCATGTCGGTCGCATTGCGTGGACCGCAGTTGGGGCAAGGGACGAGCAGCATCAGTTCAGCATCTCCTAGTGACCGACCGCAGCTGCGCCCTTTTCACCGACGAGTACGCCCTCGGTGAAGCGACTGAGAGCGAACGGAGCGATGAGTTCCGGAAGGTTGTTGTTGGCAACCGAGGCAGCCATTTGTTCTCCCGACACGGGCCCGGCCTTGAAGCCGTAGGTGCCCCATCCGACGTCGACGAAGTAGCCGTCGACCTGGGTGGGGCCCATCACGGGTGAGTAGTCCGGCGTCATGTCGCAAAGCCCGGCCCACTGACGCATGAGGCGCATCTTGGAGAGGCCCGGCATGAGTTCGAGGACATGTCCGGCGAGCTCTTCGGTGAACTGAAGAGTTCCCCGCTGGTCGTAGGTGGCGACCGGGTCGACCGATGCGCCGAATACGAGCTCCCCTCGGTCGGTCTGACTCACATAAACGTGCAGCGAACCCGACACCACCACTGTTGGCAGGAACGTCTTGGTGGGCTCGGTGACCGCGGCCTGAAGCGGATGGGTGGTGATCGGCAACCGCACTCCGGCCATGTTGGAGAGCTGCGACGCCCAGCCCGCCGTGCAGTTGACGACAACTGGAGCATGAATGTCGCCCTGGTTGGTGCGGACGCCGATGACCCTTCCGCCGGCACCTTTGCCCTCTGGGCCTTCGCCGCCCTCACAGAGAATGTCGAGTACTTCGGTCTGCTGGTGAAGGTCGACGCCATGGGAATCCGCAGCTCGCGCGTAGCCCCAGACCACCGCGTCGTGACGAATCGTGCCGCCCGGCGGATGGTAGAGCGCACCGAGGATCGGGTAGCGGGTGTCGGTCGAGATGTCGAGCGAGGGTGCCAACTTCTTGATCTCTTCAGGCGCGATGAGCGAGGAGTTGATGTCCTGGAGTTTGTTGACCTCGGCTCGCCAGTTCATCGTGCGCAGGGCCGAGTCGGTGTGGGCCAGTGTCAGGTGGCCCCGCTCGGAGAACATCACATTGATGTTGAGATCGGCCGACATCGAGTTGTAGAGATCGAGGGAGCGATCGTAGAACGCCACACCCTCGGGAGTGAGGTAGTTCGATCGCACGATTGCCGTGTTGCGACCAGAACCCCCGGACCCCAGATATGCCTTGTCGACGACCGCCACATCGTTGATTCCGTGATTGGAAGCCAAGTAGAAGGCCGTCGCCAGGCCGTGAACTCCGCCACCGATGATGACGACGTCGTACGTTGACTTCATTGCCGGCTGACGCCATACGCGTGGCCACGACTGCTTCCGGATGCCTCGCCAGAAGAGCCCGGCTGCGCTGTAGCGCGCCAGCTTGCTGCTTTTCCCCATCTACGCAGTCTCGCGAACGACTCCATCACAAATAAATACATATTGAGACTGAACTAAGATCATGCGCCTATGAATGCGTCACGCGGGTCCGACCTGAGTCTGAAGAAGCTCAGCTACTTCGTCACCGTCGCCGAAGAGCTTCACTTTGGTCGTGCTGCATCGCGCCTGCACATCGCTCAGCCCGCCCTCAGCCAGCAGATCCAGCGACTCGAGGCCGACGTTGGCGCCCTCCTTTTCGAGAGGACGACCCGCCGCGTAGCGCTGACCACAGCAGGAAGAGTTCTCCTCGAACAGGCGCGTCGACTGTTGGTGACCGCCGATGGTGTAGAGCGTGCCATCCGCGAGCTCCGCGACGGCGAGCGGGGCGTGCTGCGAGTTGGGTTCGTCGACTCCGCTGCCTACGAGCTCGTGCCGAGGTTCTTGCGAGAATGTCGAACCTGGCGGCCCAACGTCGATTTCGAGCTCCGTTCGATGTCGACCGATGAGCAGGTCAAAGCGCTGAGCGATGGACGAATCGATCTCGGAATCGGCCGAACCGCCGGTGCCGCGTCCGGCCTCGAGGTCCGCCTGCTCGGCGCGGAGCCGCTCGTCCTCGCCGTCGCCGTCGAACATGAGCTCGCGGGAGCGTCAGACGTATCTCTCGTCGATCTCGCTGCCGAGTCGTTCATCGGATTCGACCGTGAGGTGTCTCCAACCCTGCACGCCGAACTCCGACTCATGATGGCCAAAGCGGACGTCGGCTACGGAACCACGATGGAGGCCACTGAATACACGACCATTCTCGGGCTCGTCGCTGCGGGAGTGGGTGTTGCGTTGGTGCCAGCCAGCGTTCAGACATTCCGGCCGCCAGGTCTCACGTTCGTGCCGATCGCGGATTCGGTGGCTGCAGTGCAACTCGTCGTCCTCTCCCGTCCAAATGAGCCGCTCGCGGTGGTGGGGAGGGCGATCGAGATTGTCGCTGCTCTTGTCGCCAGCGGTGTTGGCGGCTTCACCGCCACGAACGCCTCACAGATCCATCGGCGAACGTCAGACGTCTGAGCGCTCGACTGCCGGTTCTCAATATGGAGGGCGCCACTATCAGCTCCCGATGGTCGAATCTGCACCGGGGATCCAGGAAGTAGCCACGAGGGGCACCATTGCCATTGCCGCGGCTTCGACGGTGAGCGCGGCCAGGTCTCCTGCTTCGAGTTTGTGCCCTTGCTCGCGCCCCGGCGGATGCCCGTGTCACGACCCGGCCATAGAAATCTCTGAGGCACCCCGGGAATGAGAACTGCTCCACTCTTTGAGAGGATGGAGCAATGTCAGGGCGTGCGGACCCCTACACGCGGAGAAACCACCGGACAGCCGACATCATGACCTCGGGCGGGAACCCATTCTCCCAATCGACGCGCCTTGGCCCCCGCCGAGGCCGCTGGATAGTTTCGCTACCGGCAGGCGATCCTCGACTCGCGGTTTGACGATGAGAACGTTCCGAAGTGACAGGCATCGAATCTTGGCGGCCGCTCTCCTACTTGCGCTGGTCGCAACATCGTGCGGCTCCCCCACAGTGTTCGACAACATCGACAGCGGTGGCGCAATCACAGGTGACACGCTTGCTGATCCGGGCGTAAACCCGGCAACCATCACCTACTCCCTCGAGGCGACGGCGGCCGTCACCGCAACGATCGATTCAGCCGGCGGCGAAATCAAGCTGTCTCGAGACGGGGTGGAAATGAGCTTGGTCGTTCCGGAGGGAGCGCTCGCCAACCCGGTCGACATCACCCTCACCCCCGTGGTCAACGCCAAGTCGGATCTTGTGGATCTCACCGTTGGCGTGCAGTTCTCGCCGGCGGGACTACTGCTAGCGAAGCCGGGATACTTGAAGCTCGAAGGGGAGTCGACCTACGCCGACCTGATGGCTGTCACATGGGATGAGTCGGGTGGCGAAGTCGTCAGGTCCATGACGCTTCCGACCATCGGTCAGGGAATTCGCATTCCCATTGCTCATTTCTCAGGCGCGGGAGCAGGCACTGCAGGCTCGAACGAGACGAACTTCTCGCCCTCGTCGAGGAATCAGCGCGCTCTGGATCTGATGAGCGAGCAGTGGAACGCTGACGGGAAAGAGTGCGTCGCCGCCGACAGCCCCGCTGGTGTGACTGCCCTCAACTATTACGCCAGCGACGCTCGCGAGGACGTGATACCGGCACTGATCGCCGCTCAGACCGATGACCTCGCCTTGCTGGATGCGACCCGCAAGGTACTGAATTGGTGGTCATTCCCACTGGTGTTGAAGCCACTCACAGACAGCGCCTTCTGTGAGGATCTTGTTGAAGCCTACGAGGAGCTGAAACTTCAGTTTTCCGATGAAATCGGTGCCAGGTTGAAGGCTGGTTACACCCACGCCATGTACGAGGCATCACGGCAATGCAAGGCCCGAACTGATCTGGGTGAGATCAAACACATGGCTCAATGGTACGGGAAAGCCCTCTTCCTGATGTCCATTCCAGCAATGGACGACGTGCCGTACTGGAGTTCACTTCTCACTGACGTGGTCGAAGCGTGCGCCTTGTATCGAGTCGAGTTGCGAACGCAGATCTCGCTCGAAGCTGGAGATGCAGGACGGATTCGCGGAACGATTGCTGCGGTTGCCGTCGATGTGCCCGATAGTGCACTGGCCGAGCGCTTCGGTTTCAACGACGAGGACCAACAATTTCCCTTTGGCGATCCGAGCTATCGGCTGGAGTTACCCCGCAACTCCGACGGCTGTGTCTATGAGGACGGGTCTGAACTCGATTCGATCGTCGGGAGGCAGATGTACCTGGGCCTCACCGAACCCGAGCGCAGAATACCTGAACTCGATGGGATCGCATCTGAGGCGAACGACTCCGGTGGGGAAGATTCAACGACGAAAGCAGGATCCTTGGTGCTGTTCAAGCTGACTGCCAGCGGAACAGTTGTGGTTCACTGCGGCGATACAACGGTGCCGTTTCCTGTGTTGGCGAAAATTGTGCCCGGATGGTTCAACAGAGCAAACAGCATCGATCCTGAGAGCTCTCAGATCGAATTCGATCTGGAGACGGAGAACTCCGGAAGGTTGGTCGCCAGCTATACCAACGACGAACCGATCGTCGACCCCACCGATCCATCGTCGGAGGCGGAGCAACACACCGAAATCAAGGTATTTCTCACGCCCAAGAGTCCCCGGTTCCCAGAGCCTCCACCTCCGTCGGTGCCGTTCGATCCGGGCGACAGCGAACCCTGATGCGACGAACAACACCACGCTCTACATCGGGGTCCAGGAAATGTTGGCCTGGAAGTAGCCGCCGAAATTGGTGGTAACAACGGCTCCGAACGCAGTGTCGCTGGAGCCGGTTATCACCACCCCATCTCCGTTGGGGCTCTCAGAGCTGTCGACGGTGGCACCAAGACTGCTCAAGGCATCTTCGTAGAGTGCCGAAATCTCGTCGACTCGAGACGGGTCGAGACTGAATATCAATCCGAGCGTCGTGCCCTCGGGCAACTCAAATGTCGTAGCCGAGGTGATCTCGACATTGTGAAGTCAGCGGCTGTGCCTTCGCCGTCGCGGTGACCGGCGGACTCGAGTGAAATCCGTTCGCGTTCTGGATCAGCTTCTATCCGCCGAAACCGGCACCGGTGCCGTCGAAGGGAACGAACAACGCCGTGAGGGTGCGCCCGAGGACATAGGCGAGTCCCCCGGGCGGCCAATTGCCCGTGATTCGTGAAGTGACGATATGGGTGCCGGCCGACACCGGGATCAGGTGGTGCATGACAACGGACTCGTCTTCGGAGGTGAATCCAGTGAGGTCGAAATCGATGGGCGTGCCGGAGCCGACGAACCCCGCGACGTCGACACCGTCCATGCGTAGGATCCCGATGACCTCGCCCGGCCCGGTTGCGGTTTCGTCCCAGTCCCGTCCAACGGTGGTCGTCGAGGTGACCAGCAACGCCCCGGCGACCGGTGCGGTGATGGTGAGATCGTGGTCGAGCGTGCTGCCGTCCCAGTTGTCGAGGCCGGTGGCGTCGCTCACCTGGGCGGCTCGGATGATCTGGTTGGCGTGTAGTCCGTCGAGGGTGTCAGCGGTGGTGTCGCCCTGCAGTGCTGCGATGGCACCGTCGACATCGGCGAGAGCAGGCTGGACAACGTTGGTGTCGTAGCGGTGGTGGAAGGTGACCGCCTCATAGCGTGTGACAGGATCACCACCGGCGAAGGTCGTGGCAGTTTTCCCAGTGGTGATCTCATTGTCGGCGGCCCACTGAACGGGGGTCGAGTACCACATTCCCGATGCCACGTCGGTGAACGTGCCAGCCGCGACAGCGGACGCGGCACCAACGAGAGCGATGCTGACGACCGCCAGGGCGAGTCTCAGCTTGGTGAGTCGGATCGTGAGAGGCATTTCTGCTCCTTCGTGGTCCGGTCCGCGGTTTCTGAGCCGCGGCGACAGGGTCCCGGTCGGCGCAGACGTTCAGATGTTGAGGAGAGCTCGGCCAGTAGGCCGAATTCTCGGACTCAGGGACCGATCACCATGTGGAGTCACCTTCGAACGGGTCGTGGGAATGCCGATCAGGGGACCGTTCTGCGGTGCTACCGGTGGGCGATGGGGGATTCG
>JAJCXX010000038.1 GCA_029263195.1 Acidimicrobiales bacterium | reverse complement strand
AGCTTCCCAAGCTGAGAACGCAAGTTCGATTCTCGTCACCCGCTCTCTGTAAACCAGCAGGTCAGAGGCTCACAGCCTGGCTTGGGCATGTGTTGGCTGTAGCGCTGACGGGACGGTTCGCCCCTCGTGCCGACAAACACTCAGCATCGCACCATCAGCCCTGAGCCATTCCGGGTGTTCTGCCAAGTCGACCACAGCGAACTCTGGAATGGTGATGGTCGGCGGGTCAAAGGGAGCGACACACGAGTGAGGATCCCAGTCGGGTAGCTCTCATGCCGGCGGAGCCCAATGATCGGTGCGACTGAGACAACTGTGGTCTCACGCGTAAGAGTTTTCACGAATGACTGCTGGTTCCGATCCGCGTAGCGTCCACATCGCCGCCGTTTGAATCGGTGGCTGCAGGGAGTCGAAGACCGTGCTCGAGGTCTGCGTGCTGGACGGGTTTCAGGTGAGAAACGGGGACGTAGCAGTCGCCGTACCCGAGGGTTTCCCGCGCCAGATCCTCGCCCAACTCGTCGCCCATCCGACCGGGATGAGCACCGACCGATTGACCATGGCACTCTGGGGCGCCGATGCGTCGCCGACGCGTCGGCGATGTCTTCAAGTACACGTCTCGAACCTCCGGCGGGCACTGCTCCAATGGCTCCCGGTCACAGACACTGCGGTGATTCATCATTCCCAGAGTGGGGGCTACCGGCTGGATCCGACGGTCATCTCCAGCGACATCGAAAGGTTTCGCCAGCATCGGGCTGCGGTGGACGCGCTCGCGGCCGACGGGATGGTCGAGGAGGCTGTCGACCGAGGGGTGGCCGGACTCGACATGTGGGGGTACGGCGAGCCGTTTGACGGCATCGGGTCCTGCGCCGCTCTCCACGCCGTGTGCGATGGACTTCGGCGTGCTCACCGCGACCTCTCTCTGCAGGTCGGCGGCTTGGCGATGGACTGCGGGCGTCTCACGGACGCAAGACAGATACTCCAGGACGCCGTGCGCAGAGAACCGCTCGATGAGGAGCTCGCCGTTCGACTGATGAACTGTGTCGTCCAGCTCGGAACGCCCGGTGATGCCCTCCTGGTGGGGAATCGGCTGGTCACCGACCTGCGGCGCGAGCTCAGCTGTTCGCCCGGACTCCCGGTCGTCGACCTGCTGCGGCGAATCCGGTTGGGAGATATGGGTAGCGCGTCACAGGCCCGGTGTCGGCGACCGTCACCCCGACCGCGCTGCCTCTTGCGCCTGTCCTGAGGGAGTCGATCGGACGAGGTTCAGGGTTGGGTGTCGGTTGCACCTGACCCTCTCGGTACCTAGCGCCGGCGTCGAATTTCACGGCCGAGCGCGAAAAATCTACACTGAGTGGCTGTGGTGCCACTTTACGGGAGAGAGGTCGAGCTACGAATCGTCTCGGGCATGATCGACGGAGTTTGTCGCGGCCATGGGGCGAGTCTTTCGGTGGTCGGCGAGCCCGGAATCGGCAAGAGCTCCCTACTCGACGCTGGTGAAGCGATCGCGAGGAACCGCGGTGTCGACGTACGACGGATATCGGCCGACGAGATCCTGGCCGACCATCCCCTGGGTGTTTTGGCTGCTCTCCTCGGCGTCGACACCTCGCCGCATCAGGAGGACCAGCGGGTGACTCCGGCCCGCACCGTGCCGCCCATCGCCGGCGGGACGGCATCGCCACCCCAGGCTGTGGTAGATCGGATCGTGGCGTCGCTCGACACGAGTCCGCCCCGTCCCGAGGTATTGATCATCGACGATGCCCAGTGGTGCGATCGGTGGACCCTGGTGGTGCTGCGTCGGCTTCTGCGGGTGGCCTCGTCGATCGGAAAGCTCTTCATCGTGGCTGCTCGGCCTTCCTCGCTGGCGGACTTCGGTCACGACGCGCGATCGGCGCTGCTGTTCGATGAACACATCGATCTCGGCCCCCTCGACACTTCGGCCGTCACCCAAATGGCAGAGCACCTGGCGGGAGCTCGCTTGGGTCCCAGGTTTCGTTCGATGCTCGGCCGGGCTGGAGGTCACCCGCTGTACATCGCCGAGATCGTCCGTCACGCGGGTCCTCGAACGGTGACGACCGAGGTGGGCGTCGACATCGCCGACGAGTCGATCCCCTCGTCACTCGTCCGCACCGTGCGGGATCGATGCCGAAGCCTCGGGCAGGAATCCGCCGAGGTGCTGTCGCTCTGTGCCTTGCTTGGCGACCGGTTCCCGTTCAGCGATGCGGTAGCGGCAACCGGGCGCGGCGAGGAGCAACTCCACGCCGATCTGCGAGCCCTGGACCAGGCGGGGTTCCTTAGCGTTGACGGCGAGGACGTATCCTTCAGGCACTCGCTCTACCGCGAGGTCGAGTACGAAACGATCCCACCCTCGGTCCGCCGCTCGGCCCACCTTCGGATCGCCGAAGCGATCGGAGAGGGCAACCCCGTCGCTGCCCTTCGACACCGGGCCCTGGCCGCTTCCGAACACGACGAGCCGATGGCACGGGCGATTGCCGATTTCTCCGAGTTGCACGGCATCCGTCACCCAGAGGCATCAGCTGACCTGGCCGGGTTGGCTCGGGATCTGACGACGAACGGCGACCTTCGCGAACGGTTGACCGAGCTCCGAGCCGAGGCGCTGGTGCACATCGGCCGAGTGGACGAGGCGGCCCTACTATTGGAGCAGACGCTCGCGGAGGGAGCGGCACACCTCTACTGCGAGTTCCTCCTGGCCACTGCGCACTTTCTCCAAGCCCGGCACGTGGAAGCATCGCAGCGGCTCGAGTCCCTCCTCGATCGTCGCCTCGATGCTGAGTTCCGGTCCAGAGTCGCTGCCGGTCTGGCGATGGCCCGACTCGCCACCGGAAGCCCCGATGTGGAGGAAGCCGCACGCGATGCGATCGCCGTCTCGGATGCCGACGCGGAGGCAGCAGCGTGGGGACGCGTGTGCCTCGGGAGGGCGCTGGCGTATCGCCACGACTACAACGGTGCCCTCCGCGAAACCGCGACAGCGGTGGAGGTCGCCGAGTCTTCCCAGGATCTACTCGGCCATAGATGTGCTCCCTGGTTCTTCCACGGAATCACCCTGCTCGACCTCGACCGGCACTCCGAGGTGGCGGATGCGGTGGTGGCCGGGCGCCGCATAAGCGACCGGGTGGGCACCGAATACGCCGTTCCGCTCTTTGACGCCCTGTCTGCATCGCTCGCTTACCGCCAGGGCCGCACCGATACCGCCTATGTCGATGCGATGGCCGGCGTGGACGTGGCCGAGGACCTCGGCGCGCTTCAGGGAGTCGTGTGGTGTCTAGCCCTCGCCGCGCTGGCGGAGCTCGACCGGGGAGAGCTCACTGCTGCGGCAAAGTTGCTCGATCGCTCCGATCAGCACAGTGCATCCGGTCAGGCCTTGCTAGGCATCGACTTTCAGTTCATCGCGCGCAGCCGCCTGCTCGAGGAGCAAGGCTGTGCTGACGATGCCCGCCGGATGCTCAAGGACGCATGGGGCCTTTTCGAGGCCCTTGGCATCCACAACTGTCTTCCACTGATGGCGACGGCACGGACTCGGGCCGAACTCCGCGCCGGTGAGCCAAGCGAAGCGGCGGAGGTCGTCGAGACGATCGAGCAGGCCGCAGCGGCATCCTCGGCTCCGGGCATCGTCCTGATCGGGCGCTGGTGTCGAGCGCTCGTCGACCACGACGTCGGGTGTCTGGAGGAGCTTGGCATTGAGTGCAAGCGACTCCACCGGATCTCCGATGTGGTCGACTTGGAGCTCGACCTAATCCGCCTGCTCGTTGTGTCGGATCCGACCACTGCCACCGCGTCGCTCGATTCTCTCGAGGAGGGATTCCCTCGATTCCATGGTCGGTGGACGCATTTACGCGAGGTCGTCGGCACAAGTTCGAAGGAGTGCCGGACATCCGGGCAAATCGATCTCGGCCGGCTCACCCGGTCGGAGGCGCTCGTCGTGGAGCTGGTGGCCGCCGGTCACACCAACGGTGAGGTCGCCGCCGAGCGAGGAGTGTCGATCCGTACCGTCGAGACCCAGCTCTACCGCGTGTTCCAGAAGCTGGGTGTCACCAACCGTGCCCAATTGGTTCGGGCGGCCTTGCTGGCTGAGGGGTAGCCGAGAGCGAGGCGCGGTCGGTTACTCGTAGGTGATCCCAGTTGCCACGATCGTGACTCGGGTGAACAAGAGTTCGCTCGCGTCGCGGTAGGTCACGACGGGGTGGCCGTCCGTACCGACGGCGATGGATGGCGTGTAGCCAGTGTTGCCGGCCGCATCGATCGTCGCCGAATTTCCCGTTGAGCAGTCGATGCTGCTGCATTGGTACAGCCTCAGGTCGTAGCTACCGGTTTCGTCCTGGTAGGCAATAACGGGGTAGCCGACCGAGCTGATCGCGATGGAAGAACTCCAGCCGGTGAACCCCTGGAAGTCGACGGTTCTGGCGGTGCCATTGGTACACGCGACGTTGGTGCAGTGGTACACCTTGAGGTCGGACGCGCCGAGATCGAGGTACGAGATGACGGGATTGCCGTCGGCGCCGATGGCGATCGAGGTGTCCCATCCGACCTGGAATGAAGACCCACCATCGTCTGCGGTGGTTGCGATGCCATTGGTGCACGCGACGTCGGTGCAATGGAATACCTTCAGACTGCCGTTGGTCTGGTCGTGGTAGGAGATGACGGGGAAACCGTCTACGCCTATCGCTATAGACGAGAACTCCCCGACTCGGCCGGCGGAGTCGAGGTTCATCGAGGTGCCGGTCGTACAGGCGATGTCCGCGCAGTGATAGACGCGCAGATCGTTGGTGAGACCACCGCTCCGATATGAGAAGACGGGCAGACCATCGGTTCCGATCGCCACCGATGCCTGATGGCCGCTCAGAGATGAGAGCGTTGTCGTACCGGCGGTGCAGGTGATGTTCGTGCAGTGGAAGACGCTGAGAGCGGTGCCGGATGTTCCATGGACAATCAGGGGGAAACTGTCGAAGCCGATGGCGATCGAGGGGTCGTTGCCGACGTTGGTCGAGCCCTGCGACGTGACCGTAGCGGCGGTGGTGGCGGTGCCCGCCGTGCACGCCGGGTTGCTGCAGTGAAAGACCAAGAGGTCGTCGTTGGTGTGCTCGTAGTAGGCGATGATGGGATTCCCGTCGGTGCCGATTGCGATCGAGTTCATCGTTGGCGACGCGCCGAGGACTCTCCTGCCCCAGCCAGTGGGAGAGTAGGCGATCGTCGCGGTACGACACATCCATCCACCGACCTCCTGAAGCGCGACTTGGCCGCTGGTGCAGCTCAGACTCGCGAGGGTGTCGGTGTTGGTGGTCTCGATGCCACATGTCCAGGTGGTTCCGTTGTACTTCGGGGTCTGGCCGGTTGTGCAGTGGAGTTGGTTGATGGTTTGGCCGACGATGTTGTCGTTGTAGCGCTTGAGGAAGGTGACTGATTCGCCGCGGGTGACGGCTCCGTCTGGGTCGAACAGGGTGGGGGTTTGACCGGTGGTGATGTTGTTGTCGAAGGCCCATTCGACTGGTTCGGTGAAGAACCGACCCGCAGGGACGTCGGTGAACGGGTTCACCCCGGCTGCCACCGTCGGCATCGCGATCGCCACGACGATCACGGCCATGGCCAGTCTGGTCCTCGTCAACCTCGTGATCGAGCGGTTCATCCGCGACTACCTGACTCCGTTCGGGTCTCGTGCGAGCGAGTCCTATCGCGCGGCGCTCAAGCGAAGCTCAAGGCACCGATCGAAAGGTGGCAATCCCCATCTCCCGACTTGAGCGCGGGTTGAGCGGCGAGGGCTATGACATCGACATGGTTCGTCTCTTGAGTACCCGGCGAGGCATCGCTGTCATCAGCGTGGTGTCGGTACTGGCCGTCGCCTGCGCTGCCGAGGATCCTGCGGTACCTCTGGAGGTAGCCGGAGTGGTGACGGAGATTGGCGATGTGGCTGAGCCTTCCGGCTCGGCTTCCCCACCAGGAGCGGGGGGTGAATCGCCCTCTTCAGGCACCGGCCCGACTCCCTCCAGCGGCTCCGCCGGGGACGAGGTCGATGATCCGACTGACGGAGCGAGTACAGCCCCCGACACCACGCCATCGGCCCCAGCCTCGCCTGGTCCGACGACGACCGCTGCTCCCAATACCTCCACGACAGCAGCTCCCACTCCGACCACGACGACTTCTCCCGCGCCCACGACGGCTGCGCCTGCCCCGACGACGGCTGCGCCTGCCCCGACGACGACCGCTGCTCCCGCCCCCTCGAACACCCTCGCCGACCGGTGGGCCACCTATCTCGCCGGCAGGCAGGCCTACCGCCAGGAGACCTACTCGTCGAGCACGCCCGGCGGTGGCGGCTATGCCGCTGAGTGGCGTATCAACTTCTGCACCAACGGTGCCTATTCCTACATCTACAACGTCAACGACACACAGGTGGGCTCCAGCTCCGAGCAGGACCAGGGGACGTGGGTGGTGTCGGGAGGAGACTCGCCGATTCTGACCGCCACGTCGAGCGTGGGAGCGGGGTCGACCGCTATTCGTCTGACTGGCGAGCCTTCCTCGACTCTCTCCGACGGGGGCGCTACCTGGTATCTAGCCGCCGGCTCGTGTTGAG
>JAJCXX010000037.1 GCA_029263195.1 Acidimicrobiales bacterium | reverse complement strand
CACCTCCCTTACAAGGAGGGGGTCGGGGGTTCGAGTCCCTCTGCGCCCACTCGTGTTGTCGTCCCGACAACACTCCTGGGCGCAACACGCCGCTGTGTACTGCCTTCCAGGCGGGCCGTGCAATCGCCACGGAGGCTCTTGGTGATCAGTCCGGCCGGTCCGAAGGGTCGTGCCTTGGCCTGCGATCGGACGCGAGTGGGGGTCTCCGACCTGGCCGTCTCGGTTCGCTAGGTTGGTGAGGTGATTGAAACCGTCGGCCAGCTTGTGATCTCGTCGTGCGTGGATCGGCCAAGGTGATCGCCGCCACGCCTGGCTGGTTCAACGACGAGTATCTCGGTATCGAGGTCGAGCAGTACATCGGCATCGGAGTGCTCGCCGTCATCGCCACGGTGGCGCACTTCGCGCTGTTGCGCGCGATCTCCATCGTCGTGCGGCGTCGATATGCCGGCGACGATCTGACGTTTTGGGAAGGTGAGCAGCGCTTACTGAACCGCGGCATCCTGCTGCTCACGATCGGAATCACACTGCTGGTCGGATTCCCGACGCTCGATTTCGATCCCGACGTCGAGAACGTCGTGAATCAGGCGACCACACTGATCGCCGCCGTGGCGATCGTCCTGGTCGCCTATCGAGCCATCGACATCGCCATGGATGTGCTGGCGAGACGCGCGAGCAAGACCGAGACGATGCTCGACGACAGCCTGGTTCCGTTGTTGCGCACGTCGATGCGGTTGTTCGTGACAGCCGTCGGCATCCTGTTCGTACTGCAGAACCTCGATGTGAATGTCTCGTCGCTGGTCGCCGGCCTGGGTCTCGGCGGACTTGCGATCGCGCTGGCCGCACAAGACACGGTCCGCAACGTGCTGGCTGGAGCCACGATATTCGCCGACAAGCCGTTCGAGGTCGGCGACTGGGTCGTCGTCGATGGCGTCGAAGGCACCGTCGAGACCGTCGGCTTTCGCTCGACCCGTGTGCGCACCTTCTACAACTCGCTGGTCAGCGTGCCCAACGGCAATCTGATGAATGCCGGGATCGACAACATGGGTCAGCGTCGTTGGCGTCGATACAAGACCACGCTCGGGGTCGGATACCACACCACGGCGGATCAGATGCAGGCGTTCGTCGAAGGAATCCGAGCCATTATCCAAGCGAACCCCGGTATGCGCCAGGACTACTACATCGTCGAGTTCCACGGCTTCGGCTCGACCAGTCTCGACGTGTTGGTGTACTGCTTCATGGATGCCACCGACTGGAACGAAGAACTGCGTACCCGACACGTCCTCAATCTCGACATCATGCGGCTCGCCGAATCACTGCAGGTCGACTTCGCCTTCCCGACCCAGACTCTGCACATCGCCGCGATGCCAGACCAGCCCCAGCAGCTACCGCAGGTCCCCGATCGGGCCCACCTCCGCGAGGTCGTGAACTCGTTCGGTCCGGGTGGAGAGAGCGGCCAGCGTGTCGACCAGCCAATCACGGCCGGTCACGAGAGCGTGCTCGAGAGTCCCTACGCCCAAGCCGACGAAGACGGCTGACAGGGCCGCTCCGGCCGCGGCTGGGCGACAGAGCCGGTCCTGGCGCATCAGGGGTCGTCAGCCGCACAGCTCAGGGGATCCGGCGGCAATCGCGACTGCGATGGTGTTGCCGAACGTGTCCAGAGCGCTCACAGTCGTGCCGCGGATGGTGATTTCAAGTCCCCACGGCCCGGAGACGTCAGTGCCGGTATAGGAGCCGGTGACGTTTCCGGTGCCCGCCGGGTCGTCCCAGGTGCCGGTCCCGTTCCCTTCGAACGAGAAGGACTCTCCGTCGGAGCGGGTCTCGATCGAGAACGCGCTGTGTACAGAACCATCTTCGCAGAAGTCGATCAGGATCTCCGACGCGACGATCTGAGTGTCTGGGTCGGACTGCGGGATCGGGCCCTGCGCCCGGAACGAGACTCGCGCTTCTTCATTGAGCACATCCGGGTCGATCTGGAGAATGATCGAGGTGAGGATTTCCTCGACCGTGCATTGGCGGAGCTCGCGCAACGGCCCGCATCCCTCGTCGTTTTCGATGAAGATGAGAATCTGTCGGAGAACTTGGAAGCCACCGATGCCGTCGGGTGTGAGCTCATCCATCCTCCGGGCAGCTGTGAGCATCTCTTCGACCCGAACAGAAGCGTGCTCTTGGGCTCCGAATGATGCCAACAGTATCGAATTGGCGTCGATGACTATGAGGTTGAGTGGTTCGCCGAGCGGTTCGACACTGGTGATCTTGCCGTCGCGTCCAATCGCCTCGGCCAGGGCCCCGTCGACCACCTGAGTCTTCGAGTAGCCCCGTTCGAACGCGAACATCGCGACCGCGAACGCTCCATCGTCACCGTATTGGCGCCCCAGAGAGTCGGCCGCGGCTCGAATGTCGGACTCGCTCGCATCGGACGTGGCAGGATCGCTGATCTCATTGGACCCGCCACCGCCACCACAGCTGGTGGCGACCAGAGCGACCACGAGAACCAAACTGGCCAGAGACCGCAACTCAACCACCCTTTTCGATCGTGTCCGCACGCTAGCAGCGGCAGTCAACCGGCTTCAGAGCGGGTTCGAGAGCTGTCCTGTAGGGCCCACTTGTCGTCGATTCGACAACAATTCGTCCAATCATGAGTGGGCTGCGCGATCACTGGTGCGGATCGACTTGCCGTCGACCCACTTCCCAAGCGTCCTCCTATAGTCGTCGCCAGTGCCCTCCTACCGAGCGGAACAATTCGAGGAGTTCACCGATCCTGTGGACGGCACACGCTGGCGAATCGACGTGGCCTTCACTGATTCGAACTGGCAATGCCTGTGGGGCAACGGATGCCAGGGCATTCTCGATGTGCCGGCGCCCGAACTGGGGCAGGGATGCTGCAGCGAGGGCGCTCACCTGCTTGGCGAGGACGAGGCGATGCTGATCGATGCGCTTGGTCTCACGCTCGATCCGACCCGATTCGAGAACCATGCCGAGGCGGCGACGAACGGCGTCCTGCGGGATGCGCCGACCAACCTCGATGGAGGCAGAGCCACCCGGGTCGTCAACGACGCATGCATCTTCCACAATCGTCCCGGTTTCAGTGGGGGCGGAGGTTGCGCGCTGTACCTCGCAGCGCTTGACGAGAACGAGTCGCCTATGGACTGGCGTCCCACCCTCTGCTGGCAGGTGCCGATCCGCATTGACGAGGATCAGGATGGCACGAAGACGGTGCGACGATGGCGGCGGTCTGACTGGGGCGAGCATGCGGACGGGCTTGCGTGGTGCTGTACCGAGCATTCCCAGCCCGGGGGCCTTCCCTCGGCGTACGTCGGGGAGGTACCCGTGGCGGTCAGTTTGCGTTCTGAGATCCGCGGAATCGTCGGCCCTGAGATCGCACAGGCGCTCCATGATCGAACACTTCCCAAGACCCGCTGAGGTGGAAGTGGCTGTGACACACCTCCATCACATCTCGGAGAGCCGATGGATCGCGGCGTGATTCACCTGCTCGACATCTGACGCCTTCATGCGACTGCACGAAACGCCGATGGGGTTCGCCCAGAACGGTTCGTGATCTTGTCGCAGGTGCTGATTCGGGCTCGGACCCTGGCATGGAGTACTACGTCGCCCCGGCGATGGAAGTGGTGGACGAGATGGAAGCTGCGGCTGATGACGTCGCTTCGACGCTCGATGCCTATGGCAAGAGCATCGATTCGCTCGCCGACCTGATCCCGGCGGTCAACCAATCAGAGTTTGATCCAGTCGTACAAGACGTGTGGCAATAGGCGAGCAATGTCTGTGGAGCGCTCCTCCTGAGCTGCCGTGGTTTCCTGAGCCCCCTCGTGTTCGGGTCCCGCTCTGCGACCCTGGATCCAGATCTCTACTACCTCATCGACCCCGCCGCCGTTGGTCCCGGTGACTCAGGCGTGCTTGCGGAGACCGGTGCGGATTCCACGAGCCAGGCCACGTCCACGCCACTTGCTCACCCGTGGACGAGCTCGATCTGGCGTTGCGCCAGTGCTCCGTGATTGCGGCAGAGCGGAAGAACGTGGAGTCCCTCTTCGATCAGCATCAACTCGGCGTCGGCGATCTCTTCGGCGGCGGCCTTGGCGTGTCCTGCCGGGACGAGTCGGTCGTTGGTGCCGTGGCCGATGAGCGTCGGCGAGGCGATGTCGGCGAAGGGGAGGCTCGGAAGCTGAGATTCGTTGGCTTCGTCGTTGGCTTGACCGACCTCGCGATACTCACGGGGCGCCAGTGAAGCAATCAGGCTGGTGACTCCGTCCAGCACCAGCGGGCTCGAGTTGATCCACTCAACAGCGGCCTTCGCCTGCCCCTTGTCGAAACCGGCAGCGAAGGCGTCGACGATCATCGACGTGAGCAGTGTCGGTCTCTTCGTGGCCATCTGGTAGAGGAACCAGACCCCCAAACCAGATCCGAATATCAGACGATCGAGCCGGCTTGGAGTATTCGCGAGCGGAAGCAGGACGGCGCCATCGAGGATGAGAGCCGTGGCCCTTTCGGGATGACGGGCCGCGAAGTGAACGGCAGATGGACCACCGGACGAGATCCCGAGAATTGCGGCCCTCTCGACTCCGATGGCATCGAGAAGCGCAGCGTAGAGATCGGCCTGGTCCTCCGGCTGCGGGCCGGACTCCAGAGGAGTCCTCAGGTATCCGGGCCTCGACGGGGCCAATACTTGACAGCCGCCGTCCCGAAGGTGTCGACCCGCGCCAAGTCCTTGATCAAATCCACCCGGACCACCGTGGATCACGAGAACCGGGGGCCCAGTTCCCTCACGCCCCAACTGCACCACACCGCACTCGGTTTGAACCATCGAGGAGCGCTCGTCCAGCGATGCCATCAACCGCGCACTCCATGACATCGCCTGCTCCTCTACTTGGTCACTCCGGGACAGCCAATCTCGCCGAGGGCTGCAGTCCTGTCCAAATCAACGGTTGATGAGGGTTCAGGGATTCGGCTACCGTCCGGGCTCGCGCCGAGCCGGTCTGGGGGATTCATGGGGTTCGATCGAGACGAGTTTGTGTCCGAGTGTCTGTCGACGGTGAGGGCAGGCGACCATCTCGGAGAGGCCGCCGGGCAACTCCTTGATCGGGCGATATCAGACCCAAACTCGATTGAGGCTGAGATCGGTGATCGAACGATCGTTCCATCGATGATCGCCTGGCATCGGTCGGACGAGCTGACGATCCTTCACATGGTGTGGCCCCCGGGTGTGGAACTCTTTGCTCACGACCACAACATGTGGGCGGCAGTCGGCGTATACGGAGGTCGGGAGGACAATCAGTTCTACGACCTGCGACCCGACGGCCGCATCGAACCGAGCACGGGCAAGACCCTCAGCAGGGGCGACACCACGAATCTCGGCATCGATGTGGTGCATTCGGTGTCTAACCCAACGAGGGAATGGTCGGGCGCGATCCACGTCTACGGTGGCGACTACTTCGCGGTCCCGCGCATGATGTGGCGGGGCGACACCCTTGATCCGGCACCTCTCGACAGCGCCCTGATCGGCCAAGCAATCGAGCAGGCCGCGGCATCGGCACGGACTCTCTCCGAAAGGAATCCGGAGGTCTAACGGGGGTTTGCGTGTCCGCCGGTATAGCGTTAGAGCAATCAATTAATGGCCTGGGCGATGCCTGGGAGCAAGGAGAACCCGGTGGCTACCGGAACAGTGAAATTTTTCAACTCTGAGAAGGGCTTCGGCTTCATCTCACGTGAGAGCGGTGACGACGTGTTCGTTCACTACTCAAACATCGAAGGCAGCGGCTACCGGTCGCTCGAAGAAGGCCAGCGGGTCGAGTTCGAGGTCGGTCCCGGTCGTAAGGGTGATGAAGCCCTTTCGGTCCGAGTGGTCTGATCGCAGTTTCTGCAACTGAGACCCGGGTTCCTTTGGGGGCCCGGGTCTTTGTCTTTTTCTGGTCAGCGATTGTTTCGGCGGACCTCAGGTATGACCTTCGTGGCGAGTAGCTGCATCGATTCGGTCTCCGGATAGTCGCTACACCACGGATAGAAGCCGGTAGCTCCCAGATCTATGTAGGCCTGGAGCTTCTCGGCAACCTGTTCGGGCGTGCCAACCAGGTTTCCGGCCCGCCACGACTCGTAGTCCTCGCCGTAGAAGGAGCGACTGCCGCCAGCGATGATCTCCTGGTCGTCCTCGCGAATGAAGACTTCGGGTGACCAAGTCTTCTGGATCTCGTCGTAGTCGCGGCCCACAGCCTCGCAGTGTTCACGGAGCACATCGCACTTGTGGCGGAACTCGTCGGGCTTGCCGCCGAAGTTCGACGCGTCGGCGAGTCGGGCCACGACCCGCAGAGTGAGTTGCTCGCCGCCCCCTCCGATCAACACCTGTGGTCGGGGCTGTTGAACCGGTTTCGGGTCGCACTGCGCTCCATCGAGATCGTAGTGACGGCCGTGATAGCTGACGTCGGGCTGACTCCACATCGCGGTGACGATCTCCACTGCCTCCTTCATCATTCTGATGCGGTCGGCGGGCGGGTCGAAGTCGAAGCCGTAGCCCTTGAATTCGTGGTCGTACCACCCGGCGCCGACCCCCCAAATAAGCCGGCCGTTGGAGATCACATCGATGTTGGATGTGATCTTGGCTGTGAGCCCCGGCTCCCGGTATGGAGTGCACGTGACCATCTGACCGAGCATTATTCGGCTGGTCACCTGCGAGATCGCGGCGAGAGTTGTCCAGCACTCGAACATCGTCTCGTTGGCCGGCACCGGAACGTTGTGGAAGTGGTCGTAGACCCAGAGCGAGTCGTAGCCGAGTTCCTCGGCCAGTTGCGCCACTTCGATCGATTTCGCCCACTTCTCGACGGGGTCGGCAATCGAGGTGAGCTCCATCTTCCAGCCCTGGGGAATGAATACGCCAAAGGTGAGGTCCATTCCTGTTGTCTAGTCGATCCGTGACCTTTGGCCCTAGACAGGCAAACAACGGCGGCGGACCGTCGGAACAAGGGGGTGTCGCGAACATGACGAATCACGATTCCAGCCATGGGGCCGCCGTCGGGAGCGGGAGTTTCCAGCAGAGTCGGATCCTGGTCGATTCCCCCGACACAGAAGCCGTTTTCGACCGCGACATCCTGTCGCGTATGGGCCACGGAATACTGGCGTGTCGCGGACCCGATGTGGGAACGATCTGTCCGATCCTCGATGAGGGGCATTGCGACATGGTTGATGATGCCCACGGCGTGATATTTCAGCTCGATCTCGACCAGGAGCAGCACCGCAACATCTTGACTCGATACGTGGAGGTCCTCGACCCGGGAATACCTCTTCGTGCCAAGGTTCGCCCTGGTCAGGAAGAACGTTTCGCCGACCTGCTGGAGGGCCTCGAGGTCTGGACCGAAGAGCCGTCGGTGGCCGATCTCGATGCGTTCTCGTCGAGGGTCGAGGCCTACGAGAGAACTTCGGTGCCCGACTCAGGTCAGTAGATCGACCCGGCCGGTATTGCTGCCATTGGGCAGGTGATCAGCGACGGCAGGTGGCGAAGAATCGACCCGCTGAGAGCAGCAGCTGCCAGGGAAGGATGATGGTTTCCCACCACGACCATCCCGGCGGTGTGATCTTCGCACGCATCCGCTAGTTCGCTCGTCGGGAGACCCCGGCGAACTTCACCCTGGATCGAGAGACCCGGGTACCTCGATCTGGCATCCTCGACCAGTTGTTTCATCGAGGAGGCATTGGCCCGATGAATAGCGACGACGTCGATGGGGATTTCCGGATCAAGGTAGGACGAGGGTTGGTTGACGGCCACCAATCCGAGGCGGAGACCATGTGTGCGGCCCAGCCCGGCCGCCCATGCCAGATGCGCTGATACCAGGTCGGCTGTTCCGCTGATCCCGACGATGATCGGACCTTCGACTGGTTTCGGCTCCGTCGACGGGTTGGTGACGATCAACGGCACTTCACATCGGTGGAGAAGCCTTCCGGTGATGGATCCAACATGAAGTCGGGTCCACCCGGTGTGGCCCTGATGGCCAACCACGATCGTGGCCAATCCGTGACTGGATGCGACGGCCATCAAGGCGTTGGCGCCGTTCTCGTCGCGCATCTCACAAATCGGGGTTCTCCCGGATTCGACGACGGATTTCACCCAGTCACCGTTCAGGAGTTCGAGGTGGTGGGCTCTCACCTTGTCGAAGTTCACCTGTACGGCGGCCGCCACGAGTTGTTCAGCAGGTGAGAAACCATGAACAGCTATGAGTTCACCGACGGAGCGTTGTGCTGCCGCCCAACTCAAGGCGACCCTTGAGCCCTCGGACCCGTCGACACCGACGATCAATCGCTCGAAACTGACCATGATTTCGTCTCCTTCTTTGCAGTTCTCCTCGTCTGGGGTTTCACTCAATTTCACCACATGGCGTACGTTGATGCCATGGCGCGACCTGATGAGACAACGGCCTTCTACAACCCCCTCGACCCCGGGTATGTTGCCGATCCCTTTCCCCATCTTTCGGAGATGAGGGATCTGGCTCCGGTGCAGCAGACCCTCGCTGGCCCGTGGGCACTCTTCCGCTACGACGATGTGTTCAGATTGCTGAGGGATCCCGCGCTCAGCGTCGATGATGTGAACGCCGACCTCAGTGTGTCGCAGCGGGCCGTGATGTACGAGGAAGTGTTCGGAGACGACATGTTGCGCCCCGACACGTCGATCCTCAACACCGATCCTCCTGACCACACCAGGCTCAGGCGCCTCATCTCCAAGGTGTTCACCCCGCGTGCCATAGAAGCGCTTCGTCCGATGATCCAGCGGCTCGTCGACGATGCGCTCGACCAGATGGCAGCCGACGGCACAACCAACGTCGTCGACCGGTTGGCGTTTCCACTGCCGTTCGACGTGATCTCAGAGATGATGGGCATGCCGGATTCGGATCGTGACCAGATCCGTGACTGGTCCGAGGCACTGGTGAAGACGCTCGATCCGATTCTCACCGAGGAGGACATACGGGCCGCTCACCGTGCAAGTGTGGCGATGGATGCTCACATCACCGAAGTGATCGAGTGGAAGCGGTCCAGCCCGGGTGACGACCTGATGACACGCCTCATCGAGGCCGAGGAGGATGGAGATCGTCTTTCGGCCGAGGAGCTACGTGACCAGGTGGTGGTTTTGTTCGTGGCTGGTCATGAGACCACCGTCAATCTGGTGGGCACCGGTATCTACGAGTTGCTCAGGCACCCCGACCAGCTGAGGCTGTGGCGCGACGACCCCTCGATTTCGCCGAACGCGATCGAGGAACTACTCAGGTTCGTCGCTCCAGTTCAGTTCTCGCGGCGAATCGCCACCTCCGACCTCGACTATGGCGGACAGACCATCGGGAAGGGGTCGTTCGTTCTCGCCGGACTGGCTTCGGCCAACCGAGACGAGAGTCACTGGGGTCCCACCGCCAACCAGCTCGACCTGACCCGTGAGAGCGCCGGCTCTCATCTCTCATTCGGCAACGGCATCCACTACTGCTTGGGGGCCTCTCTGGCGAAGCTTGAAGGCCGGATCGCCATCGGCTCGTTCATCGAGAGGTTTCCCCACGCCAAAGTCGTGGGCGAGCCCGTGTGGAACGGCCGAATCAACCTTCGAGGTCTGCAAGAGCTGATGGTCGACGTCGACGGTTCCGGCTGAGCGCGCACAATCTCGTCGCTCGCTTCGGGTGCGACTAATGTTCGCAGATGCGCGAACTCGTATACACACGCGGACTACTGCCCGCCATTGACCGCTACGCCGACAAGGTCGGGTTCATCGACTCCGACTACCGCGGTACATACGCCCAACACGGAGACCGGGTTGCCCGTCTTTGTCGGGCCCTGAGCACCGAACTCGGGATCGGTCCCAGTGACCGGTTTGCGGTGATGGCCACCAACAGCCACCAGTATCTCGAGCTGTACCACGCAGCGTTCATGGGAGCCGGAGTCATCAATCCCCTCAACCTGCGCCTGGCCGGCAAGGAGCTCGACTACATAGTGCGCGACTCCGGCACCGAAGTGGTGTTCGTGGATGCCTTCTTCGCGGAGCTGTTCGCACGGGCCATGGAGGCCTCTGACGGCCCGAGTCCGATTCGTCACGTCGTGCTGATCGGTGATGCCGACGTGCCCCACGACATCAAGTACGAGGATCTCATCGCGTCGGTCGACCCGGTGTACCCCGACGAACCAGAAGAGACCGATCCGGTTGTTCTCATGTACACCGGAGGCACCACCGGACTGCCCAAGGGCGTGCTCGTGGAGCACCGGGCCGAGATGCTCAATCTCTACCACGTGGCGATGGTGCTCGACTTCGACGAGACCGCCGTCTTCATGCATCAGACACCGATGTTCCATGCGGCGTCCATGGGAGGAATCCTCGGCATACCGTCAGCGGGGGCCACCACGCTGTTCATGCCGTTGTTCGAGCCGGCAGGAGCAGCGGCCTTAATCGAGGCGCACAAGGTCTCCCAGACGGTGATGGTGCCGACCATGATCGGCATGGTTCTCAATCACCCGGAGTTCCGACGGGAGCAGCTCGATTCGCTTCGAGTTTTGACCTACGGGGCATCTCCGATGCCGGCCGCCATCCTCGACAGTTTGCTCGCCCTCTACCCCGAGCTCGACATCACCCAGGGCTACGGCATGACCGAGTCGTCGTCGGTGCTCACCTGGTTGGGTGCTGCCGACCACCGAATCGGCGGCGATCGGCTGCGGTCGGCCGGTCGTCCGCTTCCCGGAGTCGTTCTCTCGATTCAGAACGAGGACGGCACCGAGGTCGACAAGGGCCAGACCGGCGAAGTGTGCGCCAAGTCCGGCAACTACATGCGCGAATACTGGAACAAGCCAGAAGCCACCGCCGAGGCCTTCGCCGGAGGCTGGTACCACACCGGCGATGCCGGCTACATCGACTCCGACGGATTCCTCTACCTCGTTGACCGCGTCAAGGACATGATCGTCACCGGCGGCGAGAACGTGTATTCAGCCGAGGTCGAGAGCGCCATCTCCAAGCACCCCGCTGTCCAACAGGTTGCCGTCATCGGTATTCCCCACGACACGTGGGGAGAACAGGTTCACGCCGTGGTGGTTCTTCGATCCGGGGCCGAAGCCACCGAAGCCGAGATCGTCGACTTCGCCAGAGAGCAGATCGCCGGCTACAAGTGCCCGAAGTCGGTCGAGTTCCGCGACGATCCGCTCCCACTGTCCGGGGCGATGAAAGTACTCAAGCGTGACCTTCGGGCGCCGTATTGGGAAGGTCAGGAGCGGGGCGTCAACTAGGCGAAGGCGGCCGGTCGAACACCGAGCCATAGGCCATCAAGCCGGCGACACCACCGGTGTGAATGAACACGACATTGTCGTCGGGGTCGAAGCGTTCGTCACTGATCATCGCCATGAGTCCGGCCATGGCCTTGCCGGTGTAGACCGGGTCGAGGAGAAGTCCCTCAGTACGCGCCACAAGTTCGACCGCGTCGAGCATCTCGGTGGTGGGTAGGCCATAGCCGGGTCCGACATGGTCGTCATCGACCACGATCATTTCTCTCGTCACCGATCCGGGGGCGCCGATGATCTCGGCGGTCTTCACGGCGAGATCGAACACGAGGGCCGACAGATCATCAGCCGGCATTCCGGCGCTCACACCGGTGACAGGAATTCCAGATTCCAGTCCGGCGAATCCCGCAACGAGCCCGGCCTGGGTGCCAGCGCTTGCCGTGGCGTGGACCACGTGGTCGATGCGTACACCGAGAGACTCCGACTGCTCCACCAACTCGACCGCGCAGTCGACGTAGCCGAGGGCCCCAACTGCGTTTGATCCACCGATCGGGATCAGATAGGGCTCAGCTCCGGACTCGCGAAGCTGATGCTCACAGATGTCCATCGCCTCGAAGAGGTCGGTGCCTTCGGCCAACTCGATGATCTCCGCGCCGAGGATCCGATCGAGCAGCACATTTCCTCCGACCTCATAGGTGGAGTCAGCGATCGGGTGGCGATTCTCGAGCAGCAACACGCATCTGAGACCAGCGCGGGAGGCGGCCGCCGCGGTCTGTCGAGCGTGATTTGACTGCATCGCCCCGGTGGTTACGACTGTGTCGGCCCCACGCTCGATCGCCTCTCCAATCAGGAACTCGAGCTTGCGTGTCTTGTTGCCTCCGGTGGCCAATCCGGTGGCGTCGTCTCGTTTCACGAAGACGTTGGGGCCGCCCAGCAGGCTGCTGAGGGCAGTCAGATGCTCAAGGGGAGTGGGGAGGTGAGCGAAATCGATCCGTGGCAGATCGTCGAGGCGCATGTGAAGAAGTTACGCCACCGGGTGTGACCCGGAGGCAGCCGTGTGGAATTCTTCGCAGATGGTTACAACAGAAGATGATCCGATTCAGTCGATGCTCGAGAATGTGCCCCTCACGGTCAGGCACCAACTCGACGCGCGGGCGAGCCATCCCCAGATCGGCGACAGCGTGTTCTTGAAGACCAGGGACGACGAGTGGAGCTACCGGAGGCTGCGCGACACGGCGAGCGCCACCGCCCATTTCCTGCTGAACAGGACCGGAGGGGCCGACGGGAGCCAACAAGGTCGAGTCGCCATCCTCGCCGACAACCGGCCCGAATTCGTTGCAGTGTTCGCGGCGTGCGGCGTGGCCGGCCTCAACCTATTCGGTATCAACACCGGCCTCAGGGGCGAAACGCTCGCCGGGGTGCTCAACCAATCCGGAGCCAAGGTACTCATCGTGGACGCTGAGTATCTGCCGCGGGTCGACCAGGTGATCGACGATCTGACGATCGACCGGGCCGATGTCTTCCTCCTGATCGACGGCTCGGGCGACGACGACCTGTGGTCACACATCGACATGAGTAAGCCGGAGCTACTCCAATTCCCCGAGGTCGACGTTCAGCCCGACACGCCGTTGATGGTGATCTACTCCTCGGGCACAACCGGCCTGCCAAAAGGCATCAACAACGACCATCTGAAATTCCTCAGCGCCGGCCTCTTCATAGCCAGCCAAGTGGAGTTGGGTCGCGACGGGGTCGGCTACGCCTGCATGCCGCTGTTTCACTCCAACTCCATGTTCATGGCAGTGATGCCGGCGTTCTATTCGGGAGCGGGCCTGGCCATGCGCGAGCGATTTTCCGCGAGCGGATTCGTTGACGACGTGCTCGACATGGGTGTCACCTACTGGAACTACGTGGGGGAGCCGGCGCACTACATTCTCGAGAGCGTAATCGAGACGTATGGAGACGATCTCGACGTGGTGAGGCGAGAACTGACCGACAACCCCCGCAACCAGTTGCGGGTCACGATGGGCAACGGTGCATCGCCGCCCGACATCGACCGGATGATCGACTGGTTCGGCCTCGACGATATGCACGAGTTCTATGGCTCCACCGAGGCGGCCATGTCGGTGGTCCGCAAGCGGTCCGATCCGCGGGGAAGTGTCGGCGAAGTCAAAGACCCGGCCGTGCGGATCCTCGACGCCCACGGTGAGGAGTGCCCGGTCGCCGAACTCGACGACGAAGGGCGAATCCTCAACTACGACCAGGCAGTCGGAGAGATCTGCCGGGTGTCGCCCGAGGCCGGCCTTTTCCAGGGCTATTTTGACAACGAAGATGCGACCAACTCGAAGTTTCGCGACGGCATTTACCGCTCGGGTGATCTCGGCCACATTCTGATCGAGGACGACCTGAGGTATCTCTACTTCGACGGCCGCACCGACGACTGGATACGCAAGGACGGAGAGAACTTCTCGGCCTTCCAGGTGGGTCTCGAGATTGCCAAGCACCCTGATGTGGCGCTGGCTGCCGCCTACGGAGTGCCATGTCCGGTCTCCGACGAATGGTTGATGACAGCCGTGCTTCTCAACGAGGGGGCTGAACTAGATCCCCAAGAGTTCTTCGACTTTTGCGAAGGCCAATGTGTCGACGGGGCAATGGATCGCAAGTGGTTTCCGGACTTCGTGCGGGTGGTCGATGACTTCACGTTCACCGAGACCAAGAAAATCCTCGTCCGCGACCTCAAGCGTGCGCACTACTCGCTTGGAGCGTCCGACGATTCGGTGTTCTGGCGCCAGCGCGGCGACACTGTCTACCGCTTGCTCGAACAAGCCGACTATCAGCAACTGAGAACGCAGTTCGAGGCCGCCGAACGGCTTGGCATACTCGAACCGCACGTGCCCACCAAGCGGGCATCACATTCCGAACAATCAACGGAGAACTCATGACCCACGGAGGCAGACTCGCGGCGCGGACACTGAAAGCGGCGGGCGTCGAGTGCGTATTCACTCTTTCGGGCGGTCACGTCATGGCCATCTACGACGGCTGCATCGACGAAGGCATCGAGGTCATCGACGTACGCCACGAACAGGCCGCGGTTCACGCTGCCGACGCTTGGGCTCGTCTCCATCCCGGCAAGGTCGGAGTAGCAATACTCACCGCGGGACCGGGTGTCACCGACGGCGTCACGGGTGTTGCCAACGCTTGGCGAGCCAACTCTCCGATTCTCGTAATCGGGGGACAGGGGCCGTTCAACAATCTTCGACGCGGCTCACTTCAGGAGATGGACCATGTATCGGTGATGAAGCCGATTTCGAAGTGGGCCGATGCCTGCTACCAGACCGACCGCATCGCCGAATACATCGAACTCGCCATCCGCACAGCAGTGTCGGGGATCCCAGGTCCGGCCTTTCTAGAGATCCCCATGGATGTGCTGGGTGCCCCGCTCGATGTCGACGCCGTTGCTGCGCCCAAGTTCCGCGACTATCGGGTCGTGGCCGGTTCTCCGACCTCGCAGGTGGCGGAGGCCGCAGCGGTGCTCGCGGCCGCCGAGAACCCCATGGTTATGGCTGGCACTTCGTTGAAGTGGAGCGAAGGCGGGCCCGCACTCCAGAGGCTCGCCGAGGCCATCAACATTCCGTGCTTCACCAACGGCATGGCCCGCGGCCTGCTGTCGATGGACCACGCCCAGTTCTTCAACCGCACTCGCAAGGTGGCGCTCGGTCGTGCCGACGTTGTCGTGCTGGCTGGGACCACACTCGATTTCCGGATGAGGTTCGGAGCGTCGATCCCGACCGACGCCAAGATCGTTCAACTTGATCTGGACGAGACCCTGATTGGACAGAACCGGTCGGCCGACGTCGGCCTTGTCGGCAATCTCGGGGCCAACCTCGATGCACTTCGCGAGCAGATCGCCGCCTCCGGAGGCGGAGTCGACTTCTCTGCTTACTCCGCGGAGCTACGCGGCTTGGAGGACGAGGCCGACACGGCACTCGCCTCCCAACTCGACAGCGATGAGGTCCCCATCGACCCTCTGCGGTTGTGCCGCGAGATCGCCGATGCTGTCACCGACGACATGATCGTCATTGGTGATGGTGGCGACATCGTCGCTCAGGCGTCGAAGGTGATCAGGGTCCCATCCAACGGAGGCTGGATGGATCCGGGCCCGTTGGGCACGCTTGGCGTGGGAATGCCGTTCGCGCTCGCAGCACAGAGGGCCAACCCCGACAAGCGGGTAATGATCGTCTACGGCGACGGTGCGTTTGGTCTCAACGGCTTCGAGTTCGACACGGCCGTTCGTTTTGGTCTGCCCATCGTCGGAATCGTCGGCAACGACGCGGCGTGGGGCCAGATGCTTCGGCCTCAGGCCGTGATCTACGGCGAGGATCGACTGGTGGCGACCGAACTGAACCGGACCCGCTACGACAAGGTGGTGGAGGCCCTGGGAGGCCACGGCGAGCACGTCACCGAACCCGACGAGATCGCACCGGCGATCGCTCGGGCGTTCGCTTCGGGCCTGCCGGCGCTGGTCAATGTGGAGATCCGCACCGACAAGGGCATGCCCAAGGGATCGACCTACGTCTGACGCAGCCTCGAGTTGGTCCTATTTGGTGATTTCAACGCCCCGCCAGAAGGCGGTGCGGTCGGTGATCTTCTTTGCCAACGGCCAGGGACTCTCGTAGGTGAAGGCGGCGTCGACGTTCACGTCGTCGTCGGACACCACGTGAAAGTAGTTGGCCTTGCCCTTCCAGAAACAACGGCTGGTTGTCGTACTCCCCTCGAGGAGATTCCAGTTGATGTCGTCGTTGCTGAAGTAGTGGTTGCCTTCGACCTTGACCGTGTCGCCATCGGCGAGTGTGCTTCCGTTCCAGACTGCTCTCATGGTGGACGGGAACCGTTCCGCTGACGCAGTCATTCCCGCTTGTCGTCTAGTCGTGAGCCATTCCGAGTCGGATCGGGCCCCCGCTCGCCTGCCGCTTGAGCAGACGACGGCCGAGCGACGACTTGTGGACCTCGTCGGCGCCGTCGTAGATACGGGCTGCCCTTTCGTGGCGGTACCAGTAGGAGAGGATCGTGTCGTCGGTGACTCCGAGCGCGCCGTGCACCTGCACCGCCCGGTCGACTGCTCTCAACATGACATTCGCAACCTGGAACTTGATCGACGCGATCTCGTCGCGCGCTGCCTTGGGTCCGACCCGGTCGATCATCCAAGCCGCGTTGAGGGTCATCAGGCGAGCGCCGGAGATCTCGGCCGCGGTCTCGGCGACCCAGTGCTGGATCACCTGCCGACCGGCGAGAGTCTGGCCGTCGGGGCGAATCTGGCGTTTGTTGGCTCGGTCGCACATCATCTCGAATGAGCGCTGGGCAATACCGATCCAACGCATGCAGTGATGGATTCGGCCTGGCCCGAGGCGTTCCTGGGCGATCACGAAGCCGTCGCCCTCGCCGCCGAGGAGGTTGGCCTGCGGCACCCGGCACTGCTGGTAGCTGACCTCGCCGTGAGTTCCATAGCCCGACCCCGCATGGCCCATGACGCTGACGTTGCGAATCAGTTCGAAGCCGGGCGTGTCGGTCGGCACCAAAATCATGCTGGCCCGACTGTAGGGCGGAGCATCGGGATCAGTCACCGCCATGACGATCGCAAATGCGGAGCCATCGGCGGCTGAAGTGAACCACTTGTGGCCGTTGATCACATAGTCGTCGCCGTCCTTGCGGGCGGTGGTCGCCATCATCACCGGGTTGGACCCGGGCATCTCGGGCTCGGTCATCGAGAAGCAACTTCTGACCTCACCCTCGACGAGTGGACGAAGAAAGCGTTCACGCTGGTCGTCGGTCGCGTACTTGTGAAGAATCTCCACATTGCCGGCATCGGGGGCCTGACATCCGAACACGAGCAGGCCGAGAGGAGTACGGCCGAGTGCCTCGGCGAGCATTCCGTGCTCGACCATGTTGAGCCCGAGTCCACCGAATTCGACGGGGTGGTTGGGCGCCCAGAGGTCCATCTGACGCACGCGCTGCTGCTTCTCGACGATGAGATCATTGAGCGTGGCCTGATTGCCGTGGAGCATTTCGCCCTCGAGTGGGATCACATCGTTGGCAATGAACTCGTCGACCATCCCGAGGATGGTCTGCATCTTTTCTGACACCTCGAAATCCACGGGTGACTCCCACGATCGACGATTTGTTGGATCGTGCCCCGGAATCGACCTATGTCCAAGAGGACTAGGTCACATGACCAGCCGGACGAACGCGGCCACGACACAGTCGCGGAAGTCGGCCGGGTCGTCTATAGCGACGGGATCGACGAACATGCCGACGTCGAGCACGCCGTTGTAGGACAAGGTGGTGATGTTGGCTGCGGTGCCGGCCACCGGACCCATGGCGAAGTTGTGGAGCACCTTCGCCCCCGAGACGTAGAGAGGCATCGGTGCGCCACGCAAATTGGAGGTGGCGAAATCGATCTTCGCCGCTTGTCGTCTCACGGCCTGGGTGACGACTGACGTGGGAAGCAAGTTCACAATTCCCGAGAGCGCGGTCATACCGCCAGTCTCCAAAGCCTCGGACTTTGCTATCGAGATCTGGTTCTTGATGTCGTCGACACGGTCTTCGAGGGACATCGAGCGGCCCGACACTTGAATCGGTACCGGGGTGAAGGAGTTGCCACCCGACCCAACATCGGAACGCGTGCTCAAAACAAAACTGGTGTTGAACGCGTCGACCTCACAATCTCGCTTGGCGTGATAGTCAACTGCTCCCTCGACGAGGCCCGCCACATAGATGTCGTTGATGGTGGCGCCATGGCTCTTGGCGGTGCGCTTGATCTCTTCGAGTCCGAGTGTGAAGACTTCGAGATGGCGCCGGCGGGAGCGGGTGGACCAGAGTGGCGATGCGCCTGGGACTTCCCGATCTGATCCGGTCATCTGACCGAGCGCCGACTGGGCTGTATGTGCGATGCCGGAGGCGCTATCGCGGGCGCGGCGGGGGTCGGCTGGCCACATGGCCACCTCACCGGCGACACGGCGAGCCACGCCGGCCTGGCGGCGAAGTGAGTGCCCAAGGGTTCGCGCCGTTCCGTCGAGAAGACTCGATGCCGGATTACCGGGAGCGTCGTCGTCCCCACGACCAGCGGCCTCGGCCACGATGGAATCGAGATCTACCGCAGGAGGGAGCTCTTCTGATGGACCCAACTCCTGGAACATCTCAGCCATGCGAAGCTGCCCCATGCCGTCGGCGACGGTGTGGTGTATGAGCGTCCATAGAGCTCCGCGGCCATCGGCCAGACCCCCAATCGACACGAAACGCCAAAGCGGGCGGGTCCGGTCGAGGGGATCCTGGTAGAGCCGAGCCGACAGGTCGAGAAGTTGCCGTTCGGTGCCGGGTTCGGCGACCCGCATTTCGCGAACGTGATAGTCGAGATCGAACTCGGGGTCGGGCACCCACGACGGTGGAGAGAATCGGCCCAGGCCGGGGGCGACCTTCTCGCGAAGCCGCGGCATCTCCGAGACGGCGTAGCTGATACGTCGACGGAACTGTTCGAGATCTATGGGTTGGTCGAGAATGATGAGGGCCCCGCCGCTCGGGTTGAGCCACGGGTCCTTCTCGAAATTCCACATCAGGGCCTCATGGTCCGACATGCGGGCTTCGAAGTTCATCGGGCGTGTCGAGCTCACAATTGCTCCTGAATCATGAATCGGTGCCGGGTCGGCGATCGGACTCGGCGGTGGGGTCACCGGAGTAACCCGATGGGAAAGTCATGGCGAGTTCGGCGGCCGTGGGTGTCCGGGCTTCATGGGACTCCGGCGGCAATAGGTCGGAAATCGCAGCCATGATCGCCTTGGTGTCGGCTTCGGTGTCGTGGTAGCCGAGCGGCACGGGTCGGCCAACGGTGACCGACACGAGTGGTCGGTCCGAGAGGCTGACCTTGGGTAGCCGAGCGCTTCTTGGCCACACCTTCTCGGTTCCCCACAGTCCGACCGGAATGACCGGTGCGCGAGTCAATTCGGCGAGCCGCGCCGCGCCCCATCGTCCCTTCAACTCAGGGTCGAAGAACGCCGGGCCCCGAGGAATGGTGCCTTGAGGTGCGAGCATAAGCAGATCGCCGCCACGCAGTGCCTTGGCGGCATTCTGAAGGGGCTCATCGGATCCGCTGGCTCGTTCGACACGGATCCCACCGAGCCATCGAGCCAGATTCCCCACCACCGGAACGTCGAACACTTCCTTCTTCCCCAGACCTCTGACACTGCGACCGGCGCGGGCGACAAGTAGAGCCAACACGCTCGGATCGAAGTAGCTGCGGTGATTGAACACGAGAATGGCGGCACCGCTGGCCGGGATGTTCTCAATGTCGTTGAACTTGAACGCTGCCATTGGAGCGACGATTTCCGGGCGCATGACCGGACGAATCCAGTCCTGAATCTCCCGGCCGGCGATCTTGGCGACGCCCTCGGCCACATCGAGATGACGCACCGGCCACCCTTGCACCGCGGCGAGGGCTCGAAGTTGCGGATCGGGATTGACGGCCGTGGCGTGCCCCACACCGTCGAGAAGTGGAGCGTCGAAGTAGCTGTCGGAGTAGGCGTAGCTCTGGTCGAGCGAAACATTGTTGGCCTTGGCCCAATCGCTGACAGCGTCGAACTTGGCCGGCCCCCACACGAAAGGTCCATCGAGTTCGCCCAGATAGACATCGCCTTCGCTTCGCCAACGGGTTGCGACCACGCCATCGAAACCCAGTCGCTCCGCCAGAGGGCGTACAAAAGGCTCGGGTGATGTGGTGGCCAACAGGAGGAGCCGCCCGGCGGCTCGGTGCTCGTCGATGACTTCCGGAGCAAACGGTTGGATCATGCCCGCCAGTTCGGCGGCGGCATCGCGCATAGCGGCGTCGACAGCCTCGACACTCCATCCTCGGGCGGCTCGACCACTCAGTCGGGCCGGCTGCATCATGAACCAGTTCTCGCCGAAGGTCTCGTAGAACTTCATGAGGGTGTCGGCGAACGGAATGTCGCGGACCGATGTAACTCCAGCCTCGGCCAGATGATGTTGGAAGACCGTGGCCGACGACCCGGATATGAGGGTTCGGTCGAGATCAAATATCGCGGCTGACGTCATTTCCGTGGCGCTCACTTCCGGCCGGGGGCGAAGCTTGTCACCGCAGGATATGTCGGTGGAGGTTCGCCTTCACAGCCGCGGCGTTTCGGAGTGCTTCGATCTAGCGTGCTGTGTTCCAGATGTGCAGCATCTGCGGCGATCTGCCGCTGACGCGGTCGACGAGTTCGCAGAGTGCCGGAAAAGCGGATCCCGTGAATTCGAACCGCACTCCGAAGAGCATTCGATCACCCGACAGGGCGACCCTGGAGTGGCGAATCCCGACCACGCCTCTCTGATCGGTGTCGAATTCGATCAGAACGCGATCTCCGACAACCTTGTCGGTCGGCATCGGAACCTCGATGAGCGCGCCTTCCATTGAGATGTCGATGATGCGAGCACCGACGAACTCTTCGTGGTCTTTGCCGATCAAACGGTGAACCGTGTGGACATCCCATCGAATGGGGACGTCGACACCTAGCGGGTGCCTCTTCAGAAGCCGGTCCAAACCGGATCGATCTCGATCCATGGTTGTATATCGGACGATTCCACTGAAATGTGAATGTTGAAGGACTCGAGCGGTTGGGTGAGCCCCTGGGAGATTCCTTGGGTTTGACCATGTATTGTCGCCGAACGCCCGAGCAACAGAGGTCACCGTGAGCATCGTTCATCAGAGTCCATTGCCAGCCGTCGAGATACCCGAGCAGCCCATAACCGCCTATGTGCTCAGATTCGCCGCTCAACTCGTGGATCAGGTGGCCCTCACCGACGGCCATGAGACGTCCTACACGTTCGCCGAGCTCGACTCAGCCATTCATCGCCTCGCCGGCGGTCTGCAGGCTCGGGGATTCGGCCCGGGATCCACCATTGCGATACTTGCACCGAACATTCCCGAATACGCGGTGGTGTTTCACGGAGCGGCGGTCGCCGGCGGATCGGCAACCACCGTCAACCCCACCTACGGGGCCGACGAGGTCCGATTTCAGATCACGGATGCCGACGCGTCGATGATCTTCACGGTGCCGATGTTCGAAGAGACGGCGATCGCGGCGTCGGAAGGCACCAAGGTCAGCGAGATAGTGGTGATCGGCGGCGGCCCGGACCAGACCACGCTCGACGACCTGTTGGGTGATCCAATCGAACAGGTTCCGGTCGACCTGCACGACGACGTGATGGTGCTCCCGTACTCGTCGGGTACAACCGGGCTCCCCAAGGGAGTGATGCTCACCCACCACAATCTGGTTGCCAATATCGCTCAGCTCGAACATGCCATTGTGTACGAAGAACACGAAGTCGCATTGGCCGCCCTGCCCTTCTTCCACATCTATGGCATGCAGGTGCTGATGAACGGGCTTCTAGCCAACGGCGTCACCGTCGTCACCATGCCCCGGTTCGACATGGTGGAGGCGCTCACGCTCGTACAGCGACTCGGGATCACCCGCTTCTTCGCGGTCCCGCCGATGGTTCTCGGCTTGGCTCGCGCACCGATCGTCGACGACTACGACATTTCCACGCTGGTCCAGGTCTTTTCCGGGGCGGCTCCACTTGGCGCTGACTTGGCCGCGGAGGCCGCGGCACGCATCGGATGTGAGGTAGTGCAGGGATACGGCATGACCGAGCTGAGCCCGGTCACTCATGCCACACCGCCGGGCGACTACCGCGCTGGAACCAGCGGGGTCACGATCTCCAACACGGAGGTCAGGATTATCGACCCCGACACCGGCAATGATCTACCGGTCGGAGAGCGAGGGGAGCTGTGGGTCCGGGGGCCGCAAGTGATGAAGGGCTACCTCAACAACCCCGAGGCAACCGCTGAGACGATCGACGACGATGGTTGGCTCCACACTGGTGATGTGGCGATAGTCGATGAATACCAGCACGTCTCGATCGTCGATCGGATCAAGGAACTCATCAAATACAAGGGATTCCAGGTTCCACCTGCTGAACTCGAGGCCCTCATACACACCCACCCTGCGGTGGCCGATGTGGCTGTAATTGGAGTTCCCGATGAGGAGGCTGGGGAAATCCCGAAGGCGTTCGTGGTCGCGGCCACCGGTCAGACCCCGACACTGGAAGGTGTGCAAGAACTTGTGGGCCAACACTTGGCCAGCTACAAGCAGGTGCGTTCGCTGGAGGTGATCGATGCAATACCCAAGAGTGCTTCGGGCAAGATCCTTCGCCGCGAGCTGCGGAGCTGAACAGATCCTCGCTGCCCGTCCTGCGGCAAATCAGATCGCGTCCGACAGGGCAGCGGCTATCCTGAGGAACCTGGTGGAGACAATTTGGAGTGCTGGTGTCGATTCTCGATGAGATGATTCAGGAGCGAGGCTTCTTGGTGATCGACGGTGCCATGGGCACCGAGCTCTTCACTCGCGGTCTTCCAGCGGGCGACGCCCCTGAACGTTGGAATATCGATGAGCCGGAGCGGGTACAGGCGGTTCACAAGGACTACATCGACGCCGGATCCGACATCATCCTCACCAATACTTTCGGCGGCACTCGGTTCCGGCTCTCGTTGCACGCACTCGACGACCGAGTATTCGACATCAATCAGGCCGCAGCCCGCAATGCCCGCCTTGCGGCAGACGCATCCGATCGCAAGGTGATCGTGGCCGGGTCGATGGGGCCAAGCGGCGAACTGATAGTTCCGCTGGGACAGCTCGAGGCTGCCGATGCCGCCGACGGATTCGCCGCTCAGGCCGAGGGGCTCGACGCCGGCGGTGCCGACGTCCTCTGGATCGAGACGATGAGCTCACTCGAGGAGGCCGAGGCTGCAGTGCTCGGCGCCAGACGGGTATCCGATCTTCCGATCACCGTCACGTTCAGTTTCGACACCGTGGGACGCACGATGATGGGTGTCACCGGAACCGTTGCGGCCGAGCGCCTCGTGGAGCTCGGAGTGGCAGCCATTGGTGCCAACTGCGGCAACAATCTGGCTGAGACCGAAGCGGCCCTGGCCGAGATCAGAGCGGCAGCTCCGAGCGTCCCGGTGATCTCGAAGGCCAATGCTGGGATTCCTGAATGGCATGGAGCCGACCTCGCATACAGCGGCACACCGGAAGTGATGGGTGCTCACGCTCAACGAGTTCGTTCGTGCGGGGTCGACATCATCGGCGGCTGTTGCGGAAACACGCCGGATCATGTTGCGGTCATTCGGGGCGTACTCGACGGCACCATGGAAGTTCCGGACGTGGAGGTCGAGGCCGCGCCGGTCAGACACACCGATCGTCCCCAGCGGGTCCGGCGAGGATCCAGGCGTCCGGCCCGAAACTGAAGCCGACCTTTCCGGCCGATCAGCCGGGGTCGAACGGCAGAGAACGAAAGCGCCGCACGTACGGGCCTTCGGCGTAGTCGGCACGAGTCGTGTCGACGGCGAAGTCCGGGCAGCGGGAGAGCAGCTCCTCGATCACCACCCGCCCCTGAAGTCGAGCGGCCGACGCCCCGAGACAATGGTGGGCGCCGTAGGAGAACGTCATGAACTTGTTGATTGTTCGTTCGACATCGAACTCTTCGGCAGTGGGACCAAACTCGAGCGGGTCTCGATTGGCGGCCGCATAGCAGAGCAGGACTTTCCGGCCGGCCGGGATGGTCGTGCCGTGGAGCTCGACGTCGCGGGTTGCCGTCCTCGCCAGATTCTGTACTGGTGAGGTCAGTCGCAGGAATTCATCGATCGACTCCTCGATCAACGCGGGGGCGTCGATCAGTTTGGCTCTCTGGTCGAGACGCTCAGTGAGTAGCTCTGCTGCTCCTCCCAGCAACCCGGTTGCGGTGTCGTTGCCCCCTGCGACCATCGTGAATGCGAAACCCAGGATCCGCATGACCCCGACGGTGTCGTCGCCGAGAGCCACCAACATCGACACCAGATCATCTCCGGGATCGGATCGTCGACGCTCGATCAGGTCCGAGAAGTATGAAATCAGTTCGCTGAAGGCATCGCTGGCGCCGGCCGAATTGCCCGACGATGCCGCCACGATGGCCTCTGTCCAGGCCTCGAATTGCGATCGATCCTCGATCGGGACACCGAGATAGTGAGCAACCACGAAGCTGGGCAGGGGCTTGAAGAGTCGTTCGACGATGTCGCTCTCCCCGGCGTCGACGATCGATTCGAGTCGATCCCGGACGAACTCACGAATCATCGGTTCGAGTTCGGCAACGCTACGAGGTGTGAACCCTCTGCTCACCAACCGACGAAACTGGGTGTGGTCTGGAGGGTCGAGGAACACCATGGGAACGTTCTCGCCAATACCGAGCGCTTCCATCTCGCCATAGGCGACGGTGAGGCCGCTGGCGGACGAGAACGTGTCGGTGTCGCGGGCGGCATTCCAGACGTCGTCGAATCGAGACAGGACATAGAAGTCGCCGGCCTCATCATGGTGAGCCGGGGACTCCCCGCGAAGCCATGCGTAGTCGGCCCACGGGTCGCGCCAGAGTTCGCCTCCCCGCAGAGTGAATCCGGTGACGGTCCCAGTCATCAGTAGCTCCGGGGCAAGCCCATGATGTTCTGGGCCACAAAGTTGAGGGTCATCTCCTGGCTCACTGGCACAGTGCGCTGGATGCGGGCTTCCCGCCAATAACGCTCGACGTGATACTCAGTGGCGAATCCCATGCCTCCGTGCGTCTGCATGGCGATGTCGGCCGCACTGAAGGAAGCCTCGGCCGCCAAGAACTTGGCGCTGTTGGCCTGCTCGCCACACGACAGGCCATTGTCGTAGCGCCAAGCCGCCTCCTGGGCGGCCAGCCATGCGGCATGGAGCTCGATGCGGGCCCGAGCCAGCGGATGACTCACGGCCTGGTTCATGCCGATGGGACGATCGAACACAACGCGTTCCTTGGCGTAGGACACGGCCTTCTCAATAGCGACTTCACCGATCCCGACGGCCTCGGAGGCCAGCAGGATTCGTTCCGGGTTGAGGCCGTGGAGTATGTGGCGAAACCCTCTTCCCTCCTCGCCGACGAGACGCCAGCCCTCGACCGGCAGATTGTCGTAGAAGACCTCGCAGCTGGCGACCGCGTTTCGTGCGACTTTCGGTATTGGGCGGATGTCGACATGGTCAGGATCGAGGTTGGCCAGAAACAGGCTGAGGCCGTCGAATCCCGAGTCGGCCTCGCCGGTGCGAGCCAACAACAATACGACCTCGGACTCCAAGGCTTTGGAGGTCCAGATCTTCTGACCACGGATACGCCAACCCTCGCCGTCGCGGACCGCTCTGGTGGAGATCTGCGATGTATCGGTGCCGGCGTTGGCCTCGGTGACCCCGAAGGCCACATGGAGGTCGCCAGTGGCGGCGCGGGGTAGAAACTCCTGCTTGAGACGGTCGTTACCGAAGACAACGACCGGGTTGAGCCCGAAGATCGTGAGATGGACGGCCGAGCATCCGTTCATGGCCGCACCGCTCTCGGCGATCGTCTTCAGCACCACAGCAGCCTCGGATATGCCCTGCCCACCGCCACCGAATTCCTCCGGAATGGCGATGCCAACCCATCCACCCTCGGCCAGACGTGAATAGAACTCCCACGGGAACTCGTGACGCTGATCGCGCTCTGACCAGTAGTCGTCGTCGAATTCGGCGCAGATCGCCCGGACTCCTTCGGCTATCAGCTCGTGGTCTTCGTTGGGTGCGAAGTCCATTGGCGTCTCCTTCAGGTGTTACAGATCTGAGGTTCCCGTCACCACGTGTCGACTTGGCGGCGGGGGAGTCGTCTGTGATCATCGGTCGGGCACGAGCGAAGCAGATTTACGAGGCGGCTGCGTGTTCGAGCGGGGTCGATCACGTCGTCGACCTCGTTGTGGGCGGCGGCACTGAGGGCCTTCGAGCGTTCGTACATGGCATCGACCTTGGCGTCGAAGTATCTCTCGCGTTCGTCGTCGTTGGAAATTGCTTCCAGTTCGGCCCGGGCCCCGAGGCGTACGGCGCCTTCGATTCCCATGCCGCTCATCTCGCCCGTCGGCCACGAAACCGTGAGGAGAGGAGAGTGGAAGCTTCCGCCGGCCATGGCCATGGCCCCGAGACCCACTGCCTTGCGCAGCACGACGGTTGCGAACGGGACGGTGAGGCTCGCTCCGGCGACGTACATCCGGCTGAAATGGCGCACCTGGGCCGACTCCTCGGCGTCGGGCCCGACCATGAACCCCGGCGTGTCGCAGAGAAAGACCAGCGGAATGCCGTGGGCATCACAGAGCTGCATGAATCGCGCGGCCTTGTCGGCCCCGTCGGAGTCGATGGCGCCGCCGAGGTGAGCTGGGTTGTTGGCGATCACCCCGACCGGTCTTCCTTCGAGTCGGGTGAGCGATGTGACGATTCCGACTCCGAAGGATGCTCGGAGTTCGAGAACGGTGTCGGAATCGGCCAAAACCTCGATTGCATCTCGCACCGCATAGACGCGCTTGCGGTTCTCGGGTACCAGATCGCGCAGGAGAGTCTGGTCGGCGCACTCGAAGTCGTCGATTGACCCTTGGAAGTACGACAGGTATCGCTTGACCATCGCCACGGCAGCAGCGTCGTCGTCGACCAAGAGGTCGACCACCCCGTTGGCGGTCTGAACCGACATCGGCCCGATCTCCTCGGGTGTGAACCGGCCAAGCCCCCCTCCCTCGATCATGGCCGGACCTGCCATGCCGAGATTGGCGTCGTTGGTCGCGATGATGACATCGCACACACCGGCGAGAGCGGCGTTTCCCGCGAAGCAGCGGCCCGACACAACGGCAACAGTGGGAACGGATCCGCTCAGTCGCGCCATCCATGCGAACGACATGACATCGAGCCCGGCGATCACCGGAACGTCGGTGTCGCCCGGTCGCCCTCCGCCCCCCTCGGCGAAGATTACGACCGGAAGTGAGAGGCGCTCGGCAATATCCAGCAGACGGTCCTTCTTTTGGTGGCCACGAAACCCCTGGGTGCCGGCGAGGACCGTGTAGTCGTACGACATCACGGCGCAGCGACTCACGTTGTCACCGAACCGGTCGCCGTTGATGCGGCCGAGACCTCCAACGATTCCATCGGCCGGCGTGCTCGCGATCAGGTCGTCGCGTTCGCGGCGGGCTGTCTGGGCCGCGTACATGAAGCCGCCGTACTCCTCGAAGCTGCCCTCATCGATGAGGTCGTCGAGGTTCTCGCGTGCGGTTCGGCGACCCAGTCGGCGTCGGCGCTCCACTGCGTCGGGCCTGGCCTCGTCCATCAGGAGGGCCCTTCGTTGCTCGACCTCGGCCAGGTCGCTTCGCCCACCGGCATCAACAAACGAACCTCCGTCATTGGCGGTGTCGGCCGCTACGGCGCGTTCCTGGACGGAAACCAGATCATCTCCGCTGTCGACGACCTGCCCCACTGAGACGTGAACGTCAGTGACGACACCACTAACTGGAGATTCGACGAGGTGTTCCATCTTCATCACCTCCACGATGGCGACAGTGTCGCCGGCCCTCACCTCGGAGCCGACCGGACGCGGTAGTGCCACGACCGTGCTGGCCGACTGGGCGACGGCTCGGGAGACTCTCGACATCTGACCTCCGTTGTCGCAATACAACATGGCCGATGCTGGGGTCCTTCAACCAATCGGTGGCGCTTTGCTCCAAGTCTGAGCGGCATCTACGGTTCGCAGACCGATGCTGGAGGATCTGTGAGCAACAATCGTCGAGATGCCATAAGGATGACGGACGAAGAGATCGAGAGCTTCATCGACTCACGCAAGAGCCTTCAGGTTGGAACGATCGAGCGCGACGGCAGCATCCACCTGTCCACCCTTTGGTTTGCGGTGGTCGACGGCAAGATCGTGTTCGAGACCTACACCAAGTCCCAGAAGATCAGAAACCTGCAACGCGACGACCGCATCACGATTCTGGTCGAGGATGGTCTCGCCTATGAAGATCTCCGTGGCGTGATGATCAAGGGGCGAGCCCGGCTCGTGACCGATCACGCTGCGGTCCATCCGTTGGCCTTGGCTGTGATGCGACGAAACCAGCCCGACGTTCCTGACGAACTCCTCGACGCTGCAGCCGCCGAGATGTCGGCGAAGCGCACCGCGGTTGTTGTCGAACCCTCGAAGGTCGTTTCCTGGGATCACACCAAGCTCGGTTCCACCTACTGACCCGAGTTTCTCAGCCGAGACGAAGCGTTTCGAGCGGCTCGAGACGGGCGGCCTTGGTCGAGGGGTAGAGCCCGGCGACCACCGACACGGCCATGGCCGCGACTACTCCCAGCACGAGCAAGCTGGGCTGTAGCACCACAACCCAGCCCTTGCTCCGTGACACGAACGCCACCACCAGAGCGCCCACACCGGCGCCGGCGATTCCGCCCATCAACCCCACCACGATCGACTCGAGCATGAACTGCCAGGCGATGAGTCCTCGACCGTGACCGAGAGCCCGCCGAATCCCGATCTCGGCGGACCGCTGAATCACCGAGATCGACATGACGTTGGCAATACCGACTCCGCCCACCACGAGAGCCAACCCGCCCATCAACGCCACGATTGCCTGCAGCGTGGTGTCGGCAGCCGCGGCCGACTCAAGGGCATCGGTGGGAACGGATGTGTTGACCTCTTCACTGCTCCCGAGATTGATCGCCACGGGCAACGCATCCTCGGTGCGGAGCGTGTGATCGGGGTCGGACCTCACATAGAGAGTGGTGGCCTTGACGCCCGTGTCGAAATCTCTGTCGGCGGCCTGGGGCGAGATCACAACGGCATTGTCGAGATTGGGCTCGAGGGTGATTCTCTCCATGACACCCACCACCCCATATTTGAATCCTCCGACCAGGATGGTGCGTTCGGCTCCCGCGATGTATGCGAACTCGTCAGCAAGACCGGAGCCGATCACCGCAGCGCGCCCGGCCGTCGAGTCATCGAAACTATTGATCCAGCGGCCCGACACCAGGCCCACGTCCATGACATCCAAGAAGGCCGAGTCCGCGGCGATGATAGGAATTGGAAAGGCCGTGTAGTAGCTGGTGGCGGCCTCGTATGGAGATGTAACCACGCCGCTGAGATTGATGACAGCGGATGCATTCTCGACCGTGCTGAGGGCCTCGACTCTCACCACGACATCCTCGGGGAAGCTGGGATTCTGTGTACCGAACGAACTGGCAGCCTCAGCCTTGATGAGGTTGGTTCCGAGCTCGGCGAGAGTTTGCTGCAGGTCGCCTTTGGCCGACTCGGTGAGACCAACCGCAGCGACGATTGCCGAAACGCCGATGATCGGACCGAGCATGATGAGCAGAGTTCGCGTGAGCTTCGCGGTGAGTCCGGAGAAGGCGACACCAAGGAGGTCGCGCACGCTGCTCACGATACGCCCTCGGTGATCCGGTCATCACCGACGATGCGGCCATCGCTCATCGTGATTCTTCGCCCGGCTGAGGCGGCCACCGCGGGATCGTGGGTGACGACAGCGACAGCTCGTTCGTGGGAGTGAAGGCCACGGAAGATCTCCATCACGTTGGCCGCGTTGGTCGAGTCGAGTGCGCCCGTCGGCTCGTCGGCCAATATCAGCAAGGGGTCAGTGACAATGGCTCTGGCTATGGCAACCCTCTGCTGCTCTCCGCCCGATAGCTGCACCGGTCGATGTCCGGCCCGCCCGGCCAAGCCGATCCGGTCGAGAGCATCCATGGCTCTTTCTCGTCGGCGCGCCGCGGTGAGACCGCGGTAAAGCAGCGCGGTCTCGACGTTGCGACGGGCGTCGAGATACGGAATCAGATGAAACTGTTGGAAAACGAAGCCGACGACATCGCCCCTGAGCCTCGAGCGTTCCGAGTCGGTCAACTCGGTCACCGCTCTACCCGTGACTCGCAGCTCGCCGAGTGAGGGCAGGTCGAGCAGGCCCAGAAGGCCGAGCATGGTCGACTTTCCAGAACCCGACGGCCCTACGATCGAGATGAACTCGCCCGCGTCGATGGAGAACGACACCTTGTCGAGTGCATGGACCTTGACTTCGTCGCCGTAGATGCGAGAGACGCCGTCGAGCTCCAGCAGGTGGTTGGTTGTCATTGCCCGCCGGTTACATCGACGATGACGACCTCGCCACCGGTCAGGCCCTCGACGATCTCTGTGAACGCTCCGTCCTGCAGCCCGGTGACGATCGGAGTCGGTGTGACAACGAGTGTCTCGGGATCAACGATCCGCACGACCTCGTCGCCGCTGCCGTCCTGGGAGACGGCGGCCCTCGGCACGACGAGGGCATCAATCCGCTCGTCGAGTACGACGTCGATGCTCACATTGGCGCCATCGACCGCGGTGAGTCCGTCGACCACATCGATGATTCCTTCGTAGGATTCGCCGCCCGATTGGGAGATGGTCGCCACATCGTCGAGTTGCGAAATGAAGCCTTCCGATGTCTGATTACCGGCCTCGATCTCGACGGTCACGACTTGACCAACCGCCAGCTCAGATCGATCGGTGGGGTTTGCGAACAGCTTGATCGTGAACTCGGGTTCGGTGAGCGTCAGTAGCTCCTGGCCGAGCTGAACGGTCTGGCCCTCGTCGACGAATACTGTGCCCACCCTCGCCGGCCACGTGGCGATGATCATGTCGGATGGCACGAAGACAACGTCGTCGTCGATGGTGTCGATGATGATGTCGACCGAGCGCTTACCGGCCGGAAGGTTGACTGTTCCGGTGAGCACCTCGTAGTCGCTGCCCATGGATGCGGTTCCACTGATGGAGTAGTCGACGGACACGTCGGACGACGGGGGTTCGCTGGCGGCGACTCGTATGGCAATGCTGCCGCCCTCACCGACGGTGCCACCGCCCGAGAGGGTGATCTCCGGTTGGTCGTCGTCGTCGATGACGATCGTGGCCGAGATCGAAGTCTCATCGAGGGTGTAGTCGTTGTCGGGATCGTCGGTGTCGGTGAGTGTGAGGGTGAGCGACTCGTCGGCTTCGATTCCCTCGTCCTGGATCGTCGCGATCGCGAGACTGGTCTGAGTGGTGCCGGCCGGGAACGTGAAGACCGGCGAAGGATCTTGCTCGGCGTAGTCGTCGATCTCGGTGGCCGACCCGGCGAGTGAGTAGGAGACCTCGAGAGCGTGATCGATGAGAATGTCGGACTTGATCGTGTAGACGGCGTTTCCGCCTTCGACAACCTCATCGGCTCCGCGCTCGAGGCTGACCGATAGCTTCGGCACGACGTCGGGCGTGGTGTCGGTGATGGTTACGGTCAGCGAATTGAGCGGTGCCACGTCGTAGTTGATGCCGGCACCGACCGGCTGCTCAGGAGTGATGGTGATGGTCCACTCTTCGTCGATCTCGTCGACGTCGTCGGTGAATGTCTCGAGCGACAAGGTGAGGGTGGCAGCACCCGCCGGCCAGACCACCGGAGTGTTCTCGAGCGGATCGTTGCGATAGTCGACATCGACGTTGGGATCGTCAATTGCGGTCTGGTCGCCACCCGTGGCGGTGCCTGCGAAACCGAGACTGACCTGCATATCGGTGGCCGGCGCTGGATCGGCGGTCAGAACGATGTCGATCGTGGCGCCCTCGTCGATGGTGAGTTCGGTGTCCTGCACCCCGATGGCCGTGATCGGCGGTGTCTGCATCGGTACGAGAGAGGCACCGGTCCCGACCGTGGTGACATCGGAGCCACCGACCCGTGAAGGCACCGAGGGACCGATCTTCACCGCAGCGGTGTCGCGGCCGCCGACGGTGTAGCCGTTGGACGACCGAAGAGCCACGACGATCGTCTCGACCGGCTCAGGAGTGGCGCCGCCGTATCCGTAGTCGATCTGCCACTCTCGAAGCGCGGCACGGGTGGCTTCGGTGTAGAGCCGATCAACCGTCCCCGGGTCGTAGCCACCGTCCTGCAGAATTCGCTCGAGCTGAAGCACGTCGGGGCCGTCGGACCCGACATCCAGCCGGCGGTAGAACGAGAAACTGCCGTTGGCGGCTACGGCCGGTCGGCCGTCGAGCGACAGCAAGACATCGCCGGGGGAAACCTGATCGCCGTCCTCGACCCCAACCTGGCTCACCCGGCCGTCGAAGGGCGAGTTCACCTTCTGCAGTTCCTCTCGTCTGAGCACACCCGACACAGTGAGTTCGTCGGTGAGGGTTTGTCGGCCGATCGTCGCGGTGAGAATCTCTTGGGTCGCCGCCTCGGGGGGATCGTCACCGGTCACTCGCCAAGCCACAATGCCCCCGGCCACCAGGGCTAGGACTGCAACCAGGGCAATCAACTGACTCCGGCTGACGTTCACTCGGTCTCAGCCTCGGCCTGCTCAGTGGCAATCACGCGGCACTCTTGAAGGTCGTCTGAGTCAAGAATGTTCTCGCCGGCCGGGGGAGTGAGCTCGGTCGGTATCTGTAGGAGACCACGATCATCGGGCAACAGCTCCCCGAGCGTCCATGCGCGGCCCTTCATGCAGTCGGACCACAGAAGCAGTGTTCGATTGGTGATCTCGATCTCATCATTTGGGATGCTGGCGCCGAAGTTGGCCAATTCGTCCAGCGCTCCTTGGATCTGGCTGACGGCGGCGCACTCGATGAGGGCCTCTATGTACTTTGGATCCATCTGAGGGGCTGAGGCATCGTCGCCTTCCGCGGGGACACCAATGAAGGACTGCCCGTTGTCGCTGAGGCAACTATTGAAGATGCTCGCGGCGGAGAACAGATTGTCGATCGCATCAGGCTCGTCGTCGTTGAGCGGAATGGTCGATGTCGTAGTGGTGGATGTCGGGTCGAGTTCGGCGGCCGCGTCGGCGTCGGGCGTGTCGTCAGCGGTGGTTGTGGTGGCGATGGTGGTCGTGGTGGCTACGTCGTCGGGATTGATTGCCACTTCGTTGGCGTCGCGGATTGCGGTAGCGGCCGGCGGGCTCGACGAACCGCAGGCCGACGCGACGACCACAAATGCCGCCGCTATCAGAGATGATTTCAACAGTGCAGATCGCACCAGATGTTCCTTGATGGTTGGGGGTTCAATACGAACGTCGGGAGATTACTAGAGGGCTGCACACCGACAGCAATCCCTGGAGGTCGTCGGGGCTCATATGTCTCGGACGCCACCCAGGGTTTGCCAGACCGAACGCGGCGCATAGCCGATGCCGGGCTCGACGTCGACGCCTTGATGGGTGGCGCTGTGGGCGGCCGCCGTAGCGATGTTGATCAGACCCGAGGCCAACTCATATCCGGGCCACGGCGCCGCTGACCTCGCGGCAACTGCTACCAGACGGGCAATCTGATCGGTGTATCCGAGATCGAAGAACGGGTTGTCTCCACCGGGTATCCCGACAAGCTCACCGTCCACTTCGAGTGAAGGTGAGGTCGACAATCTGAGCTGGACGACCGAGTCGTCGCTGGCGACCTCGAGCTCGACCATCGGGTCGACGTCGTCCCAGGCGATCTCCATGGTGACATCGCGCTGGTGTTTCGCCGCCGTGACGAAGCTCAGGGATGCCCGGTCGTCGATTCGGCGAATGTCGAGTCCCATGTCGGCGCTGACGGTGTTGATCGGGGCCGCGATCGCGGCGAGCAGGACGGGCAGAACACGTAGACCCGGGTCGAGTATCGCCCCGCCGCCGAACTCGGGACTGGCATGGCTTCCCCAATCAGGTCGAGGTGATCGGCTCCGCAGCGCGAAATGGTGAGGTGTCGTCATCTTCGCAATCTCTGCCAACGCCCTCCTGGTCGCGGGGGCATGAAGGATGTTGGCACCGATCATGGTCGGCGGCCGATCGGGGAGCTCGGCGAGTTGGGGTGTCGAACACGCCGACGGTGTCTCGACCAGGACGGCGCCCACGCGTGATCCGATTTGCTCGAGCACCGATGGTGCGTCGACCGGAGGAACTGCAACCACAATTGCGTCGGACCGCGTGATCAGCTCCTCGATCGAGAGATCGCTGGCACCGGCCTGTGATGCCAACTCTGCGGCGTCACCGGGTCTTCTGCCCGCAATCCCCACGAGTCCTGCGTCGGGGGCTGTCTCTGTGGCGGCAGCGTGGAGAGCCGCGGCTCTTCCCGCTCCGATTATCCCGATAGCTGTCATCGGCCCATGGTGCCATGGGAATGAGTCGAACACGACAACACCGAGACGAAGCCAAATGCGGTGTTCTGGCGACTAGCGTTCAGCGCGGTGCGTGCGATCGTCGGACTTCTTCGTCTAGCAGCCGTGATTGTCGGTGGAGCCGTGGCAACAGCGGTGTCCGTTGCCGCGCTGGCTCCTCAGCTCGGAGATGTGCTCACCGCCAACTCCTCGACATCGGCTGAGATCAGTCTCGACCAACTGGCCCTGCGGTCGATTGTCTACGACTCGAACGGTGCCGAGTTCGACGTTCTGTTCGACGTCGAGAATCGAGCGCTGGTCGATCTCGACGACATCAGCGACGAACTCATCACCGCCGTACTGGAGGTCGAGGACGCCGGGTTCTGGCTCCACAACGGTGTCGATGCCGCGGCGATAGCTCGCGCAATGGTTCGCAACGTGTCGGCGGGAGACATCGAACAGGGCGGTTCGACGATCACCCAGCAGCTCATCAAGAACGGCGTGATCGGCGACGCAAAGAACCTCGACCGCAAGCTCCCGGAGGCGGCTCTCGCCATACGTCTCGAGCGTCAGCTGAGCAAGGAGGAGATCCTTGAGGCCTATCTCAACACCGTCTACTTCGGGGGCGGCACCTACGGCGTTCGGGCGGCGGCAGAGGTCTATTTCGGGGTTGAGCCCTCGGCGCTCGACTGGGGTCAGTCGGCGCTGCTGGCCAGCCTGATATCCAATCCGGTTCAGCACGACCCGACCCGTTTCCCCGACGTGGCCGATCGGCGCCGCCGACTCGCTCTGAAGACTCTTCTGAGGGCCGGAGAGATCACCGAGGCCGAGTTCGACAAGTACGACGACTCGGCCCTACCGGTCCGGAGGCGAGTGGCTGCCGAGTGGCAGCCCACCGGTTACTTCATCGAAGAGGTGAGGAGCCGCCTGCTGGCCGATGTCCGCCTCGGAGAGACCGATGCTGAACGCCGAGAGGCGCTGTTTGCCGGCGGTCTCCGCGTGTTCACGACGTTCGATCCCGAAGCCCAGGCCCAGGTCGAGCAGGCGATCGCCGACAATCTTCCCGACGACGAACGGTTCTTCACCGCCGCCACAGCCAGCATCGAGCCGGGCACCGGGGCTGTCAGGGCCCTCGTCGGTGGGCCCGGATTTGCGCTCCTTGAGTACGACATCGCCACCCAGAATGGCCGGCCCACTGGTTCGTCGTTCAAGCCCTTTGTGCTGGCAGCAGCGATGGAGAAGGGCTTTGTACCGGCCGACCAGATCAGCGGGGTGGGTCCATGCGGGTTCGATAATCCCGGCGGTTTTCCCGACCCGTATGAGGCGTCGAACTTCGGTGGTAGCGGTGGCGTGGTCAAGTCGATCTACGGGCAGACCCTGAGTTCATCCAACTGCGCCTATCTACGGCTCGGGCAGGTCGTAGGCCTCTCCAACGTCGCCGATACGGCCCGCGCTCTCGGAATCTCCGCCGACCTGTCGGACTTGCCCATGTCGATGCCTCTCGGCCCACGGGAGATCACGCCGCTCGACATGGCGACCGCCTATGCCACATTCGCCAACGAAGGGGTTCACGTCGACCCCATCTTCATCACCCGTGTCGAGGATCGGGCCGGAAACATCCTGTTCGAGAATGCTCCCGATCCGACCCGAGCCATCTCCGATCAGTCGGCTCGTCTCGTCACCAACGTCCTGGCGGCCAACGTGCGAGGCGGAACCGGTACGCGCGCGAGGCTCGAGGAGCAACCGGCTGCCGGTAAGACCGGCACGGCGCAGGACTTCGGCGACGCCTGGTTCGTGGGTTTCACGCCTCACTTGGCAACCGCGGTCTGGATGGGCAACCCCGACGCCCGCGTGCCCATGAGGGGCGTGTCGGGAGTCGGCAGCGTCACCGGAGGTTCGATACCGGCACGAATCTGGGGTGCATTCAACAGCGCCTACCACGTCGACCGGCCGGTTGTGGAATTCACGGATCCGGAGCCGACCCGGGGCGGTGTGGTGCTGAGAACCGATGCGGACACCGTCAAGTACAAGGAGACGGCGAAGAGTCTGTGCGGTGATCCAGAGGCCGAGATCGACACTGATGAAGACGGTGAACCCGACACCTGTCTCGATCCGGATTTCGTGTACGACCCCAGCATCGGCATCTGCCCGACCCTTCTCGAACCCGCTGATGTAGACGCGGACGGCAAGATCGACCAGTGTGTGGTCCCGACAACCACAACAACCACCACGACAACAACAACAATTCCCACCGATCCGACCGCCACCACCACGACCACGCCGCCTCCGCCGCCTCCCCCGACGACGGGCGCCACCACCTCTACGACCACGACGAGCACGCCCTGATGAGCCATGAGCAACTACTCGAAATCCAACGAATCGACGTCGAGACCGATCAACTGAAACATCGGAGGTTATCTCTTCCTCAACGGGCCGAGCTCGAATCGGCTCGGCGTGATCGCCAAACCCAGCAGGTCACCATTGACGAGGTCGCGGTGTTGAGGGTCGAGGCGGCCACCCGTCAACGCCGACTCGAGGACGAAGCCGAGACGGTGTCGGCGAGGGCCGACCAGGATCAGGCTCGCCTCTACAACGGCGAGGTCACCGCCATGAAGGATCTGCAGGCCTTGCAGACGGAGATCTCACATCTCCGCGAGAGGCAGGAGTCGATCGAGGACGATGCCCTGGTATCGATGGAGGAGGCCGAACGACTCTCGGGGCAGGTGTCGGCCATGGAGGAGGCATGTTCAGGACTCGATGAGCGCATCGACCGTCTGGTCGGCGAAATCGCCGGATCCGAGGATGACATCGATGCCAAGTTGGCAGCGTTGACGGAGCAGCGAGCCACGTGCGTGTCTGAAGTTGATGCTGACCTGCTCGAGGACTATGCGCAGCTTCGGCCCGGATTCGGATCGGCAACCGTGGTCCACTTCGACGGCCGCAACTGCTCGGGATGTCCATCGACAATGCCGGCCGTGGAGGCCGACCGCCTCAAGCACGTACCCTCCGGCACGCTCGATCATTGCAACGAGTGCGGCCGCATAGTCGTCACCTGAGATGTTTCTGTGGTTCGTAGCGGCCTCGGTGCTGGTGGTTCTGTTCGTGTTCGACAGTCCCGCCATCGACTACAGGTTCGTCGTGCTCGGTTCGGTGCTCCCCTTGGTGGAGTCGATCACCGGCCACCCCTTGGTGCTCCACACTCTCATTGGTTCGGTGGGCCTGTTGGGTGGGGTGATGGCGGCCACGACGGGTCGGCGGATTCTGCGGCGACAATTGTTGGGTGTCCCTATTGGATCGTTCGTGTTTCTGGTTGCGTCGGGTTCCTGGACCCACACAGACCTGTTCTGGTGGCCGGTGGCCGGGCTCGATGCCATCGGCGACGGCCCACTTCCGGAGTTCGACCGGCCGCTGGCGCTGCTGATCGCCATGGAACTGGCGGGGTTGGTGGCGCTCGGCTGGTTCGCCGGAAGGTTCGAACTGCGCAGCGAGGGCAATCGTCGACGACTGCTTCACACCGGTCGCTTGCCGCGGGAGCATCTGCGGTGACCGGGAGCACCCGACAATGTTGGTGATCGTCAGGCACGGTCGAACCGCGGCCAATGCTGCGGGAGAACTCCTCGGAAGGCGCGATCCGGCGCTTGATGAAGTGGGCCGGGTCCAAGCCGCTGCCATTGCGCGATCCATCGGGCCCGTAGACCGGGTCGTATCGAGCCCGTTGCGGCGATGCACGGAGACTGCGTCGACGATATCCGACGATGTGCAGCTGGATGATCGCCTGATCGAGCTCGACTACGGCGACCTCGAGGGCGTCGCGGTGGCCGACGTGCCGATGTCCACGTGGAAGCAGTGGCGCGCGGACCCATCTTGGATCCCGGCGGGAGGCGAGAGCCTGTCGGAACTGTCGGCTCGCGTGTCGGCGGCATTTGATGACCTGGTCGCGGAGATCTTCCGAGGAGGAGATCTCACCGTTGTCGTCGTCACGCATGTGTCACCGATCAAGGCCGCCGTCGGGTGGGCGCTCAATGTGGGCCCGGAAATCTCCTGGCGATGTCGGGTCGATCAGGCATCGATACACCGAATAGGCACGTCGAGAGGAACCCCGTCCCTACTGAGTTTCAACGAGACCCACCATCTCATCGAGCAGGATTCTGCGGTGGGGTAGTGTCGACGAACGTGCAGACAACGCGAGGCGCTGGCGAGGCGCGAATGGCGGATGTGAAGATGGCAAAGCGAGCACACAAGGAATGCATGGAGCGAGCCGAATATGGCGATCTCATGAGAGCCACCAACAAGAGGATTCTCGAGCGCCTCGAGCGCGGCAGATCAGCGGGACGAATCTCCCAGCAGCGTCTGGCCGAGGTCATCGGTGTCAACCGCGAGGCAATGCGTGATCGATTGTCGGGTCGCACTCAACTGAAGGCCCACGAGTTGGCCGCGTTGGCTGCGTTTCTCGACATTGCCATCTCCGAGTTCTTCCATGTCGAGAGCCCCGATTGATGACCGATGGTTGGGTGGTGCCCGACGAAGAAGTGGAGGTCCACTTCGTGGCATCGGGTGGACCCGGCGGTCAACACGCCAACCGATCCAACACCAAGGTCGATGCCGTGTTCCGGCCGGCCGAATCACCCACGATGCCTGCGGACCTGCGGGAAAGGGTCCTCGCAAAACTCGGGCCGGTGATCCGGGTGGCGGTCGACGACGAGCGTTCTCAGTATCGAAATCGTCAGATCGCAATGGAACGCATCCGATCGAGAGTGAGCCAAGCCTCGGTTGTCCAACGAAAGCGTCGCGCCACCCGCCCCACCAGAGGCAGCAAGATGCGACGGATCGAGGGCAAGCGCCGGCGCGGCGACACCAAGCGGCTACGCCGCCGCCCTTCGGCCGACGACTGAAACCTGATGCGGTCGGCAAAGCAGATTTGGCCGCCGCAAGTGATTGTTGAAGCCCTCTGGCGTCTATCTGTCATCCGAGCTGCGCCCCATGGCCTATGACGCCAAGGGAAGAAGGAGCTATCTTCGGCCAATGAGCTGAAGCGCCTCAGCCGTCATTGGTGCAGCGACGGATGCTCGGAGGATGGACCAACGCCTGACCTGGTCCGCCACATCCACGCGACGCATGGCTGTCGACGGGCTCTCCGGCGAGATCGAAAGGAAGCCCATGATCGAACGGCTCACCCAGCGTACGATGGTTCTCACCGCGGCCGTGTTCTGTATCGCCGGCATCATCGACGGGATTAGAGTGGACTCCCCCAGTACGGCGGTTCTGTTCGGCCTGGTGTTCGTGGTGGGCGCGGCCATCGCTCGCCAAGGCGCGTCGAGTCGACCCATCCACGTCAGGCCGGATCTGCGTGAGTGGCTCGACGACACCGCCTCGCTGACGGGTGAGAGCGTCGAGCAAGTGAGCAACGCAGCTCTCAGCAGCTATCGGGCGGGCTTGGGGAGCCAGGATGACAGCTGACCTGAGCGAGCTGGTCGTCCGGCTCGATGGCGGCGGAATAGCCAACGCCGCGGCTGGTGGGAAGGGTTCGGCCCTCGACCGCCTGGTAGCTCTGGGTGCCAACGTCCCCGCCACCAGCGTCGTCACCACCGCCGCTTACAGGGAGTTTGCCGCCGACCCCGGTCTGTCGACGCTGTTGGAGGAGCTACGCACGGGTGAACTGCCGGCTCCCGAGGATCACGCACTCGAACAGCAACGTGTCGACGATGCGTTTCTCCAGATCGAGTTGCCATCGCGGATTGTCGACGCCATAGCCGAGTTCGGCCCCGAGGTAAGCAACGGCCACTTGATCGCCGTTCGCTCGTCGGCGACGGCCGAAGATACGGCTGCGGCATCGTTCGCAGGCCAGTACAGCTCGTACCTCAACGTCGACCCGGACGGGGTGAGTCGAGCGGTGCGCCTGGTCTGGTCGTCGCTGTGGCACCCGGCTCCTCGCAGCTATCGCCGGTTCCGTAGTGTTTCCGAACACGATCTGGCCATGGCCGCGGTGTTGATGGCGATGCTCGATCCAAGCCATGCCGGCGTGATCTTCACGATCGATCCGGGCGGTGCTCCGGATCATCTCCGGCTCGAGGTCGTCGAGGGATTGGCGGAAGCGCTGGTCTCTGGCGAGGTGACACCCGACGCATATGTGGTGGCGAGGGAAGAAGGCCTCGACTACCTGGGCGGCATCGACCCCATGCTCGGTGCCCTCGTCACCGAGGCGATGCGAATCGAGATGGAGCAGGGCACACCCCAAGACATCGAGTGGGCGGTCGAGAACGGCGTGCTCTTCTTGGTTCAGGCCCGTCCCATCACCACCGGCGCGGCGACAATCGGCACCGACGACGGCTTCGACGTGCACGGTGGGCTCGACGCCACGTACACGACCGCCGGCATTGGTGAAACGCTGCCTGGCGTTCTCCCACCGCTGGACTGGAGCATCAACTCCTGGGCCATCGAGGATGGCTTTCGGAGACTCTTCAACCGTCTCGGGTGCTGTCCGTCAGGCCTGGCCCAGCCGCACGCGCTGATCGGACGGTTCCGCGGTCGGGCCGCGCTGAACCTTGATGCGATGATGCTCGCCGCGGCGTCGATCCCGGGAGCGTCTCCCGAGGAGCTCGAACAGCAGTACTTCGGAGAGGCGGTCCGCAACGACGACGACCGCCCGGCTCCCACGCCAGGAAAGGCTGGCGCCGCCCAGGGCGTTCGCACTCTGCGAGCTCGTCAGGCTGCAGCTCAGGAGTCCGAGGTGGTGATCCTCACGGTCGAGCGACTCCTCGACGACGAGCTCGAGCTGGGACCACGCGGGGACGAGGCGCTGCTCGAGTATCGGGGTCGCCTGCTTCATCTCGCGTCGCGCTCTGTGGCGGCGGAGGTTTCGATAGCTGCCATGGCAACGGCCAGCTACCGCAGCGTCGAAGTGTTCTTGACGAAATACCTGGGCCCTGGTGACGCCAGCCGTGCCGCCCAACTCGTAACGGCCGGGAGCGGGGGGTCACGGCGTGCGACGATCGCACTGGCGATGTCACGACTGGTCGAATTCACACACCAACACCCTGAACTGCTGGTCGAGACCGATTTCGACACGTGGCCGAAGGCGGAACCTCAACTCGCGACCTCCGCTCGTGGACGTGAGTTCTTGGCAGCGTTTCAGAGGGCAACGGAGCGGGCAGGCTCGACGTCGTACTTCGGTGGGCCTACCTGGGCCGAAGTGCCGCAGCTGGCGTGGCTGACGTTCCGCCAGGAAGCCATCACCCATGCGGAGAAGGACGACGACACGGCGCGCCAAGCTGCGCGCGACGAGATCGAGGCCCAGCTGGTCAGCGATCGTCACTGGACATACAACCGGTGGGCGTCGGGCCAAGTCTTCGACATCCGGCGTCGTTTCTTCCGGCGCGAGGCCGCCGATGCCGCAGAGTTTCTCGATCGACGCGAACACACAAAGGCTGCCATGCTGATGCTCGGTGGCGTCATGCGCCGCCTGAACCTCGAGCTGGGCCGCCGCCTCGTCGAGGCGGGGCGATTGGAGGAGATCGAAGACGTCACGCTCGCGTCCAACGCCGAGTTGGCCGAGATGATTCGCGGCACCGGACCCACGCTCGACACGATCGCGGCCCGGCGGCGCCGCCTGGCCGAGGCCACCCTCGATGGGCCCTTGCCGCGAATCTTCCAAGGTTTGCCTGAAACCGTGCAGCACCCGGTGATCGTCGGTGAGCACGTCGCGGGTTGGGGGGCCAGCCCTGGGCGCTACGAAGGACCGGTGAAGGTGGTGCGGTCGGTCACCGAAAGTCGGCTCGTTCGAGGTGATGTTCTCGTGGCCAACGCGACCGACGCCTCGTGGGCCCCGTTGTTCCTACTGGCAGGAGCGATCGTTGTCGAAGAAGGAGGTCCTCTCTCCCACGCAGCCATCGTTGCGCGCGAATTGGGTATGCCGGCCGTGGTCAACGTCCCGGGCATCGTCGACCGTCTCGATTCCGAGCCGGGTTCGGTCATGCTCTCGGTCGACGGAACAACCGGCGAGATCGTCATCAGCGCCGACGACTCACCACCGGCACCGCCTCTTGGAGCCGGATTGGCTCCATTGCGAGCACCGGTCGAACCAGAGCAGCAGCTCGGGCGCATGAACGTCTTCGTGACCGGCTTGATAGGCGCGGGAGCGCTGTTTTCCACCCTGATGGCCCTCAGCGAATCGATGAGCAGCCGGCGCGGGCGTACACGTCTGTACCGCAAGGCATACCCCGTAGCGGAGACGATGAGTGAGGCCACCCGCTCGGGTTATCTCGAGACGCGTGCGCGCCTCACCGGCATCAGACCGCGAGGTCACTACTTGGTAGTCACGATCGCGCTGGCAGCGGCGGCCATCGTGTTGGGAGGTATCGCGACACGGGCCTATATCGAAGGGGACGCCGGGACTTCGTCGAACGTGGCGTTCTGGGCGCTGAGCATGTCGGGGGCGGCGACACTGGGAATGCTCGCGATCTACTCTGGGAATGCGGTGCAGCAGTGGCCCCACGTGCTGCCGACCGTGCGGCGCATCGCGCCGTCGCGTCCGCTCCGCGATCGTGTCTGGCTCGACGCGATCGGCAAGTCGAAGCTCACGGTCATCGCCGTGCTGTCTGGCATCGCCGCTGTGCTTGGAATCCTCGCCGCCGTCGCCGACAGCGTCCTGCTCGAGATCGACAGACGAATCTACGACAACATCGAGGCTGGTCAGGACATCGATCGATACGGGCCCGAGCTGTTGAACTGGCTCGGCAAGCCCGCCGTCATCATTCCCCTCGCGGTTCTCATCGGCATGGCGACGATCCGTTGCCGGGTGATCGCGCTGGCGTTTCCTCTGGCAGTCGTGGCGGCCGGCGTCTCGAACGTGCTGCTCGGCTACCTGGTGCGGCGGGATCGGCCTCCGCGCAGCGAACACTTCGGGGAGGTCACCTCGTTCCCGGGTGGTCACTTCATGCAGATGACCCTGTTGTTCGGCGTGCTTCCGATGGCCGCCTACATCATGAGTGGTGGGCGGGCAGCCGTGCGGAACGTCACCGCGGTCACATCGGTGGCTCTTGTCGCACTGATCCTCACCGATACCTTCCGCACCGGCGGCCACTGGCCCTCGGACCAGCTTGGTGGCCTCTTGATCGGCGCATCGCTCGTCATCGCCCTCTGGGGTCTGAAGACCCCCGGCGAGCATCACGACAGCTGCTCGAGTTGCCCATCACAGGTGACTGAGTAGCTCGGGCCGAACGGTGGCGCTCGAAAGTGCCGATGCGAGCCAGTCGAGGGTCGCGATGCCAACCTCGACTGGCCAGCGGGCAGTTCGCTCACGCTGTGGACAATGGTGGTCGCCGGCGTCTTGTTGACCGTCGACGCCAGCGCATGGCGCTAGTTCGGACCTTCCGGTGGCGGGACGTATCTGTATTTCGGAGGTCGAGGGAACTGTGCCCGGGTCGCCATGACGCGCAGCGGGCTGAGGATCGGGGTACTCGAAGGCTGAGACCCCGCCCCTAGCCAATGGAGGGAAATGACGACACCGACAACAGTCTGGGCATTCTTCACTAGCCCACCCACCCCAAACCTCGGCGCCGTCGGCCATCACCACTGACGCGGCCAGGTCCCAACAAGTTTCCGTGCCAGACGCCCTTTAGACGAGATCACTCCGAAGTACTGCGCCAAGCCAAGGTCGGCTGGGTGCTCTTCGGTGACTCGAATCAGCCGGCAAGCGCCGGTTTGGTGCCCCAGGCGTCAGCCGGATCGGAGACGACGTAGGTGCTGGAGACCTTGTCCCAAATGTTTTGATTCCTGCTGTCCCAGAAAGGCATGAAGACCAGCACTCCGAGCGTGAACAAGATCGCGAAGCTGGCGACTATTCCACCAACAAAACCTCGCATCCAGAACATCTTTCCGATTCCGACCGGCCGAAATGCAGATGAGTCGATCACGCGAAGACCAAGCAGTCGCTTGGCTGGCGTTTGACCAGTTCCGGCTGTCATCGCCGCCCAGATCATCCAGCCGATGTAGAGCGTCACGAGCATCAACAGGGGTTCAAGAAGGTAGGAGCCCAGGCGTATCCATGGGCTTGCCACCGTCACGCCGGGGGGAAGTTCGATTCCTCCGGCGGTGGGTACCGTCGGCTGAGGTGGAGCGGTCGTTGTCGGAGTTGACTGCGGTGGGTACCACTTACCGTCCGATGCGAGCCACCACCCCTCACCTTGTGACTGATCCGACATGCTCAAGCCCTCCCGGCATGCTCGCTAAGTGCTTCGAGATTCGACCATAGAACAGCGCACCCGGCGAGTCGACACCAAGCGGCTACGTCGCGGCCCTTCGGCCGATGATTGAGTGGTGGCGAGGAGTCGGCTTGTAGGCGGGATTCTGTCCCGGGTTCCGTTTCCGGAGGTCCCTTCGGCGACTATCCATCTATGCGGTCTACCTGGGAGTGTCGACGGACGGATCGCCCTCTCCCTGTTTGACCTTGCTCCGGGTGGGGTTTACCTAGCCGTCCCGGTCACCCGGGACGCTGGTGCGCTCTTACCGCACCGTTTCACCCTTACCGACCCCACCTGACGGTGTTGCCGGCGGTTTGTTTTCTGTGGCACTTTCCTGCGAGTCACCTCGACTGGCTTCGCCAGCACCCTGTCCTGCGGAGTCCCGACCTTCCTCGACCCACCGAAGTGGGCCGCAGTCACCCGGCCGGCTCCCCGCCACCGCTTCC
>JAJCXX010000036.1 GCA_029263195.1 Acidimicrobiales bacterium | reverse complement strand
ACCCGACCCCACTCACCACGAAATCAGGGCGCCCAGGCGACAATTCTTGTCGCCTGGGCGCCCTGATTTCGGATTGGGGTGGGGTGGGTCAGGTGACTGGTTCGAAGCGGGCTTGGAAGAAGCGGAGGGTGTCGGGTTCGTAGGTGAACCTGAGACCTCCGACACTCTCGCGGTTCTCGTAGACCCGGATCACCGACTCGGCGGTCACATCCATGTGCGACTGGGTGTAGACACGACGCGGGATCGTGAGCCGCACCAGCTCGAGATTCGGGTGACGATTCTCGCCGGTTTGCGGGTCGCGTCCGGCCGAGACGACACCACGCTCCATTCCTCTCACTCCCGAGTCGACATATATCGCCGCGGCGAGTGCCTGAGCCGGGAACTGATCCTGGGGCACATGATCGAGAATGGTTCCGGCGTCGAGGAACACGCCGTGCCCTCCGACCGGACGGATGACAGGTATGCCGGCCTTGATCAGCGCGTCGCCGATGTACTCCACCTGACCGACCCGGCTGCGGATGTGGTCGTCGGTCCGCACCATCTCACGGATGCCGGCTGCCAGGGCCTCCATGTCGCGCCCCGACATTCCGCCGTAGGTATGGAGCCCTTCGAAGGCCACCAGCATCGAGCGGGCTTGTCGGGCCAGTTCGGGGTCGCGCACTGCGAGGAATCCACCGATGTTTACGAGGTTGTCCTTCTTGGACGACACGGTCGCCCCGTCGGAATACGAGGTCATCTCTCTCAGAATCTGAGCGAGCGGCTGGTCGTGGTAGCCGAACTCGCGTTGCTGGATGAAGTAGGCGTTCTCCGCGGCGCGGGTGGCATCGAGCATCACGAGAATCCCGAGAGGCGCGCAGTATTCGTAGACCTCCTTCATGTTGGCCAGCGACACCGGCTGACCGCCCGCCATGTTGACGTTGGTCTCGAACGACACATAGGGCACCCGCTCCGCTCCGTGCTCGTCGACCACCGCCCGGAGCTTCGCCATGTCGATGTTGCCCTTGAACGGGTGGAGGCTGTGGGGATCGTGGGCCTCGTCGAGGATCACGTCGACGAACTTGCCGCCAGCCATCTCCTGATGGAAGCGGGTTGTCGTGAAGTACATGTTGCCCGGCACTACGTCGCCCTCGGAGATGAGGATCTGGCTGAGGATGTGCTCGGCGCCCCTTCCCTGATGGGTGGGGATCAGTTCCTCGTAGCCGTATACGTCTCGAACGGCCTCGACGAGTTTGTAGAAGCTCTTCGATCCGGCGTAGGACTCGTCGCCGAGCATCAGCGCCGACCACTGCTGATCCGACATGGCTGAGGTGCCCGAGTCGGTGAGCAGGTCGATATACACGTCGTCGGCTTCGAGCAGAAAGGTGTTGTAGCCAGCCTCGAAAATGGCCGCCTCGCGCTCGGCCTGAGTTGTCATACGGATCGGCTCAACCATCTTGATCTTCCACGGCTCGGCCCAGGTGCGGTGGGAGGAATTCATGATGTTCTCCTGATTCGACGATTATCCGGTTTCGACCATCAATTCTGACTGATTTCTCCGCCGTAGGTAGAGATGCCGTACACTATTCGGAATATGGCCACCAATCGCCTCCCTGACAGCACAGATCTCCACATCATCCGGCTTCTTCAGCACAAAGCACGGCTGTCCAACAAGCAGATTGCGGCAGCGATCGGAGTGTCACCGTCGACCTGCTCGGAGCGAACCCGGAGGCTGGAACGTGAACAGGTGCTCAAGGGCTTCCACGCCGACGTGGAACCAGCGGTGTTGGGCATCGGAATGCAGGCCATCGTGTCGGTGCGGCTTCGTCGCCAGAATGCCGACGAGGTGAGCGCCTTCCTCGACCACATGAAGCCCATGCGCGAGGTGGCCAACATCTTCCACGTGACGGGGGCCAACGACTTCATCGTCCACATCTGTGTGCGAGATACTGCGCACTTGAGACAGGTCGTGGTCGAGACGTTCAGCTCGTTTCCGGAGATCGGACATCTCGAGTCGTCGCTCGTCTTCGATCACCTCGGCAACGGGATGCTGCCCGACCTCACCTGAGCCAGATTGTGGCCATCACGCGTATCAGCGGGCCGACGGTAGCCTTGCTGCGTCGTAACCGACCGGCCCAAGCCGTACGGTGTCCGAAGAAAACGGGACGTGGCGCAGCTCGGTAGCGCACCTGCTTTGGGAGCAGGGGGTCGTGGGTTCAAATCCCGCCGTCCCGACAAAAAGCCCTGGTCAGCGCGTGTTTTCTCCAGAGGCCGCGCGCCCCGATCGCGGCGCCGTGCAACTAGCAGTGAACAACAGCGGGTTGTCCCCGCGAAGATGCGCTGACTCGAGTCATGTCTCGCCAGCCACGTCGGATGTCATCTGATCGTGCACCAGACCCATCCACCAAATGCGACCGGAGCACTCAACATCGTCACGATCACCAGCCCCGTGAGACATGTTGCCTGCTGGAGGCAGTTCCGATAGTCCTCGATGGAAGCGATAACACTTCCCGCAGCCCACTCGACGACACCTAAGCCGGGAATGTCAGATACCTCCCAACGGCAACCGCAACGATCCAGCGCGAGCTGTTCCAAGAACAACATGTCAGTGTCTCCTGCCCACAGACCCCTTGAATGTGAGTACCGATAGTTCTGCCAGATTTCGAACCCGGTTAGATCGCCAAATTCCGAGTAACGAATATTTTCGCTGGCCTGTTGGCTCCCATCAGGTAGTTCAACATCCGGCGAAAGGATTCTGACCGTTGCTCGCTCCTCATCTGGAGTCACGGCCCAAGCCTCGCCGTCGTAGCATCTGCCTTTGTTGGGTCCCGAGCTGTAGCAGACGTGCCCGGTGGGGTCTGAGTTGTTGCTGGGGTTGTTGTTGACGTAGCTGTAGCGGTTGAGGTCTTGTGGGTTGGCGGGGTTGTGGATGATGGTGTCGGGTTGGGTGAACCTGTTCACGGCTGCGTCGCAGTAGCGGACGCAGTCGTGATCCATTCGTTGAGGTCATCGACAATCGCGTCGAGCCGATTGTTGGGGCGTAGCCGCGCAACGATCGGGTTGAACCGGACATGGCTACCGTCACCGATAGAGAATGTGAGTTCCCAACGGGGGAAGAAGGGACTCTCGATCTTCTGGGAATGAGCAGAATCAACCAACGATCTGTCGATCCGTCGAGATCGGAACTCGTTGGTCAAGACAAGTTCGTCTCCCCGTGTGCGGATGCCCACCCAAGGAAGTCGACACGCGAGCACCGTGATCAGGCCAGCGAGCACCGCCAAGAACCACCAGACGGGCTCGGACCGCCAGGATGAGGATTGATCGATGAGAACAAGCACGAGAATCCCGATCGCCAGCGGTAATGACACCACGCGAGTCAGCCAGTACAGCGCGTCAGGTCTGTACACACGGTCGCCGCTAGGACGATCAGGACTAGCCACCGGCGCAGTAGGCACTGTTGTAGCCGGCAGCACATGCCGATGGCAGAATAACCGAAGGAAGTGATGCCGACCCAGACGTGATGAGTTGTTGGCTGAGGTTCGCCACTGCTGGCGGTCCAAGTATTTCGTTGGGATACGCGGCCGGATTTGCTCCGAGCGAGGCAGGAGCCTTGACCGCTCCCAACGTTGCCAGGGTCAGTATCCCATCGGCTACATCGGCTCGTGAAAGCCCAAGACCATCGCGCTGCTCGGAGCGCACGCCCCAGGCCGCAGCGGTTAGAACGATACATGTCGCACCGATCGTGCCGGCACAGGACGCAGCGGAGGCTATGCCGATGAGCAGCGACCGATTGTCACGAACTGCCCTGCCGATACTCGCCCACGTGACAATGCCGACATGGCCCCGGGAGTTGTCGCGGTCAAGGGTCAGCTGTTCGACTCTGAATCCGCGGAGGTCGGCTCCGGTGCGATCGCCGGAGCTAGCGCTGCCGCGCATGCTGTCGATGATGTCCTGGCCGGAGAGGCTCCCATACTCGCTGTAGCGAACATTGGTCGATGGAGCCACGTTGCCATTGGGGTCGTAGGTCTCACTATTGGAGATCCAGACCGTCGCGACCTCTTCCTCGCGGGTCAGGGCAGAGCCCTCGCCGTCGGCACCGTCGTAGCATCTGCCTTTGTTGGGTCCGGAGCTATAGCAGACGTGGCCGGTGGGGTCTGAGAAGTTGATGGGGTTGTTGTTGACGTAGGTGTAGCGGTTGAGGTCTTGCGGGTTGGTGGGGTTGGGGATGATGGTGTCGGGTTGGGTGAACCTGGTGGTGACGGGGTCGTAGTAGCGGGCGTTGTAGTAGTAGAGGCCGATGATGGTGTCGCCCATTACGTGGCTCGGAGGGCCGATTCGATCTGTCTCGCGGCTTGGCGAGCGTAGGTGGGATTGGCCGCAGCGCCGGTAGATGGAAGTCTGAGCAGAGGGGTTTCGTGGCCGTCCGTGCGTACGGCCACGACGCTCTTTCCACCACTATCTGCCCTAACCTCTGATACGTCATGCAATGGAATCGATGATTCCGTCACCCACATCGGCCGTATGCGATCTTCGGTCAACAAGACCACGCTTCGGCTGATCGCAGCAAAGAACATCAGAGCGTAGAGCCAAGCACCTACGTGAAAGACCACGAGGGAGGAGGCGGTCGTGCCGGTTGTGGACAGCGTCAAGACGATTGCAAGCAAGGGAGCGATTCCACCCAGAACGGCGAGAACGTACGTTCCCCAGTAGCCAACGAAAAACACGCCTCGGGTCTCGGTACCTGCGTAGCGAAGAGGCCCCACATCAGGATGACTCATTGAAAACTGCCAGTCGCCGCTTCCACCAGCGAGCGCAGTCCAGCGGCAGCGCCTCGATATGGAGCCTGTGAGACGACCACACCACTGACAATCCCGGGGGCTAGCCGGTAACCGTCGTTGCTTGCCGTAGTTCTCAGCGCCCCAATCAACCCGATCGTGGATCGGTTCGCTCCAACCGCGGACGCGGTATTCGAGCCGATGAGCGCGGCGGTCGCTCCTGTGACGCCTCCGTTGATCGCGTTTACGCCAGCTTCGGTGGGTCCTGGGATGTGGCAGTTGCCAACAGCGCAATCGGCCAGGGGATCAGCGACGAGAACGTTCGTAGCTCCACCCGCTACAAAGCCTGCGACCGCAATACATCCCACACCGGTGGTACATACTGCGCTGGCGAAAGCAATCGCCGCTGCGCCCACGGCAACGTTCTGCGCGAACCGGACCGCTGCGTCTCTGGTTAGGTGACCAACCGTGATGCGGGTGCCGTCCCTGTCGAGCACGAGTCCCTCAACAAAGGCCTGGTTTCGGGCAGAACCACTGAGTGATCCGAGATCTGAGTTGCGCCTGCTATCGATGATCTGCTGGCCCGTGAGGCCCCCGAATTCGGTGTACCGCACATTCCTCGCCGCCACGATACTGCCGTTGGGGTCGAAGGTTTCGTTGGCCAGAATCTTGACCGTCGATACCTCCTCTTCGCTGGTCTGCGCCGAGCCCTCGCCGTCAGCGCCCTCGTAGCATCTGCCTTTGTTGGGTCCGGAGCTGTAGCAGACGTGTCCGGTGGGGTCTGAGTTGTTGATGGGGTTGTTGTTGACGTAGCTGTAGCGGTTGAGGTCTTGTGGGTTGGTGGGGTTGGGGATGATGGTGTCTGGTTGGGCGAATCGGCCGAGGTATGGGTCGTAGTAGCGGGCGTTGTAGTACATGAGTCCGGTGTCGTCGGCTCGTTGGCCGGTGTAGCCGATGGTGGTGTCGAAGTTGCCGTTGGTTCGGATGGTGCCGTAGGGCTCGTAGATTTGGTTGCTGATTTGTTGGGTTGTGGGGTTCCACGTGGCGTCGATGCCGCCGCGGTTGTCGGTGAACAGGTAGGTGAGTTCGCCGTCGACGTTCATGGCGACGAGGCCTTCGGGGCCTGTGTAGTAGTAGGTTTCGGTGGTGGTGGCGCCGGTGGTGTTGGTGACGGTGCGTTCGTAGACGCCGGCGAGGGTGAGAGTGGTTTCGGTGCCGTTGTCGGCTAGGACCCGGATGCCGTTGGTGTCGTAGCTGTAGGTGGTTGTTGTGGCGCCGTCGTTGAGGGTTTCGAGGCGTTGATGGTCGCTGTAGGTGAGCGTTTGTGATCCGGGGCCTGCTAGATCGCGGATGGTCATGTTGCCGTCGGTGTTGTAGGTGAAGCTGTCGCCTGAGCTGGTGGAGGTCACGGCGTGGGGTCCAGCGGTACCGGCGCCGTAGTAGAGGATGCCGGCCCTATGACTCAGGGTCACGTTGCCGATGCTGTTGTGGTTCCAGTTGAAGCCGACGGTGCTGTTGGTCGCACAGAAATCAGTGCTGAGCTCGGAGGTATCGAGCCGGTTGAGGTGGTCGTAGGTCGGGCACTCGTGTTGCATGGGGGTGACGGAGCTGACTTGGGTCAACCGGGTGATGTTGCCGACGAGATCGTAGCCCATTGCGCGTAGCATGGGGGTCTGAAAGTTGCTGGCGAGGTCCCACACGGCGGTGCGTTGTTGTGTGACCGGGTCGTAGTTGACAGACCGTGTGACGTAGTTGGAGTATCCGTGGTAGGTGAGGTTCGATAGGCGCCCGTTGGTGTCGTAGGTGACTTGTCGGACGTAGTTGGTGCCGTTGTCGGAGGTGATGGATTTCAGCGCCTTGGCGCGGCCCCAGTAGCCGTAGGTCAGGGTCTCGCCAAGACCGCCGGTGTCGTTGGCGGGGTAACGCACGGTTTTGATGAGGCCGGCGTCGGTGTAGGTGTTGGTGGTCGCGAAATTGCCGCCGGCCGGTCCGGGGATCACCCAGTTCTCGGCGGTGGGCTGGCCTGCTGGGTTGTAGCTGGCGATGTTGTGGGTGACCGCTCCGGCTGGTTCGTGGCTGGTCGCGGTGTCGGGGGCGCCTTTGAACGCCGAGTCGTAGCTGTAGTTGGCTAGGAGTTGGCCGCCGGAGTTGGCGAGGCGTTGCTCGGTGAGCCGGTTGAGGTTGTCGTAGGCATGCCAGAGCACAGTGCCGTCGCCGTCGGATTGGGTGATCAAGTTCCCGGCGTTGTCGTAGGTGTAGCCCCAGATACCGGTATCGGGGTCATTCAAGCTGGTCTTTTGGCCGGCCACGTCGTAGTTGATCATTGTGAGGTTGAATTGGTCGTCCATGACGCGGCTGATCTGGTTGGCGGCGTCATAGACGTACAAGGTTTGTTCGAGGTAGGACGTTCCTGTCTCAGCTAGCGTCAGATTGCCGTAGGCGTCGTATGTTTCGCGGCGCGGGTTGCCTTCCGGGTCGGTGATGACTGTCTGGTTGCCGTCATAGGCGAACGTTGTCTCGGAATGCATCGTCGTGTTGGAGCGGAGCTGCTGGGCGACCGGCCGGCTGATTTCGTCATAAACGGTCTGGGTGTGTGACTCGACTGTGGACCAGGTCGGCACAAGGAAGCTGGTGCCGACGTCGCCGCTGTACTGGTAAGGGATCGAGGCCCGTTCGCTCAGACCGCGGTTGTCGCGGCTGGTGAAACTCACCTGCCGTTCCCACGGCGAGTCTTGGGGGTGTCGGGTCTGGGTTTGCAGAGGCCGCCCGAACCCGTCGAGGTAGGTGACCGATGCTGCGAACTTGCCTGGTTCAATGAATTCGAACTGGATGATTTTGGACGGAACGGTCCCGCTCTGGTTCAGCTGGGTGATACGCAGATCAAACGACGACGGGAGGGTCTGAAGGGGGGATTCGGTGGTGGTCACGTTGCCGTAGCCGTCATAGAGAACACTGGTGTCCTGGCCCGGGTTGGGGCCCGTGGTAGACACGAGACGCCGGAATGTGTCATAGCCATAGGTAGTGACATGCCCCGCGTCGTTGCCGGTCCACGCGACCGAGCCGTAACTCGGGTCGTAGCCGGTGTTGGTGTCGTTGCCGAGCGGATCGGTCACTCTGGTGACCCGGCCCTTGCTGTCGGTGACAATGCTGGTCGCGGCGATCGAACCGGTCGCGGTCCGGAAGACATCCACCGTGGAAACGTCGCCGTCGGTCGGCGCCGAGCAGTAGCCGCCTCCGTCGTAGTAGTACCGGGTTCGCGACACCATGTCGCTGTTGCCGCCGTGGTTGCCGTCATCGTCGTCCCACACTTGGACTTGGCACGCCGTGTTGATGATCCATCCGGTGGTGTTGATGGCGTAGTCGTAGTCGGTGTAACGCTCATCGCCGGTCGTGTTGATCTCGCCGGCTTCGGTGACATTGGCCACGTTGCCGTAGATGTCATAGTTGGTATAGACGCGGGTTTCGAGATCAGTGCCGGGCACGTAGCTGATGTCGCGGGTCAATGTGGGTGCCACGAAGTACGCCTTGTCGCCCGGAGCGCTTGTTGTGATGGCGCCGGTGTAGAGCGTCCGTGTTGCGCTCAGCGGCTGATTGGCAGTGTCGAGGCTACGGATCTCATATGGACGTCCCCGCCAATAACGGTGATCAGCGATGGTCGAGCCGTCAGAAAACGCAACAAGACTATACTTTTGGGCGCCGCTTTCGTAGTGGTCTTCGTTCATGCCCTGAAAGAACCGCATCTCGGTCGATGAATGCAGCCCGTTGGTCGGCCCGACGTCGATGGTGACTTTGTTGTAGCCGCGGAACTCGTTCCAGGTGTCGCCATCACCGACGGCGTCATAGAACGCCCACGCCGGCTGCTGATAGGTGTAGGCAGTGGTGACCACAGGATTGAAACCGTCGTCTCTGTCGACTTGCACAACCAGCCGTTTCCACCACATGTCCCAGGTCCCAGGACCCGAAAACGGGTCCGCGAGCGGATAACAAATCCGAGAATTGTCATCCCACCCCACCGGCCAGTTCGGGCAATCAACGCTCGCCACGTTGTTGTGGTATGTGAAGGTGGTGGTGCCGCCCAGCGGGTTGAGGATCGTGCCGATCCGCGCCGCCGTCATTGGCGACACCCCCGACAATGCTGCGCCGAACACGCGGTTGTCGAGCCACTCAAAGGAACCGGTGGAGTAGAAATCGGTTGGCGGCAGGCTCGGCCACGCCAAGAAATTCCCCGGATTTGATGACGCGAACCGGATCCAGTTGACGTTCGCGGTCTCAGTCCCCGACGTGGAAGTCTTACCGACAACCACCACATCGGCGAAACTGGTCGCCGCCGCGGTCGTGTTGACACGGACGGTCTCCCACAGCTCCCAGCCGCCGGTCGCAGGCAACGACACTGTCGCCAACAACGCTCCGGTGGAGCTGCCGGCTCGGATCTCGATCGTCGAGTCATGCGGCGACCCGTAACGAATAAGAACCTGGTCGGGATCCCATGATGACGCCCCCAGATCGACGTCCTCGATCTTGAACCAGTCGCCGACACTGAAACTGCCGACGTACACCGGATTGTCAAGATCACCGGTCGTTGGCCCGGCGTAGGGCGCCACGCCACCATTCGAAGACATGTAGTCCTCGGCTTCGATCTGGTCGATACCCAAATAGGTCGTCCCGGTGCCAGGTCGGCGATGAATCCGCAACAACGCCAACTTCGCCTCCGAAAGGTCACCTTGGGGATCAGCCGGTGGTTCCGGGAACGACTGAGCCAGATCGTGGGTAGCGACCGTGTTCCAGTCAGAACCGCCCCGCCACACTTGGGTTTGGATCGACCCCAACCGCGAACCGGACCAGAACGACTGGCCATCCTGTAGACATGTCGTCTGCTTGGCCCCGTTACGGCACCACAAATCCAGCGGCGTATCCGGGTAATTCCGGGTGGCTGTCCAAAAATCTAGCGGGTCACATTCTTCATAGCCCGGTCCATAAATGTCGCACCGCGTTTCCCACCGAAACATGATCCGGGCATTTCCCGAACCCGGACCCGACCCGTTCGTGTAATAGATCGAATCGAGCTGCAATGCACGGATATAGTCGACCCTGTAGCCCGACGCCGGATTCGACGGCCACGACGATCCCCAAAACTGATAGTAGTTGTACTCCGGCGTGTACGAATAGACGATCTCGTTTCCGTTGGTGTCACGCGCCTCATCAAGAGCCCACTGCCAACCCCTCCGACACAACGCCGCACCTGAACACGCCGACGTCGACGAAACCCACCCCGACGCCACCGACTGCCGGGCCGCGTCACGCCCGAACTCATAGACCGTCCCATCGGGAGTAGTGACCTCCCACCACTCACCCTCAGAATCACCAGTACCTGACGCAGTGAACTTGCGCAGAACCCTCCAATGAGGATCATCCTCAAGACGGAACTCGTTCGCGGTGCCCTCCGCTATCAGCCGCGAACCTCGACCATTGAGAGTCAACACATACCGATCACCAGCATCACAAAGCTCATTCGGATTCGAGTGCCCGGGCTCCACCACCCCACAGTTACCCCACTCACGCGTGATCGAACCGCCCGCCGCCAACGACCACCCGACACCCACCCCGCCGACCTGAGTGTTGGACTGAGTGTTCAACCCATCGACCGAAGCCGACGAATACACCAACGACACCGACGGAGCCGCCCCCGCCGCCGGAGCCGGCACCTCAATGTCATACACATACTCCGCTGAACCCGAATACGGACCAACATCAGCCGCACCCAACAACGGAACCGGCAACGCCCCAAAATCGCCCGACGGACCCGCCGACGACGACGACATCGCCAAAATCACTCCGCCACTCGACAACGACTCCACCCCAGCCTTCGACGACAGGCCCGCCGACTCGGCCTGCGACGCCCACTCCGTTGAAATCTCCACAGCCACCGGCTCCGACACCACCCGGACCTGCGCCTCAGAGCCCAACGCAGCCTCAAGCGCAACCCGACCCGTACCAGCGCGCTCCGCCGCCCCCCGCTCGTCGCCGCGACGACGATCAAGTTCATCAAGATCCACCCGCACCGTCACCCAACCAACACCAGAATCCACAATCGGAACATCAACCTCCCACCCACACACCACCCGCGTCCGAGAATCAACCCGAGACAAACCCTCAGACACCACACCCCCAACCGCCTCGCTCACAACGTCAAACTCGACATCCTCAGACACACACGACCGAAAACCCGTAACCCTCAAACGCTCACCAACCATCGCCGAACCCACAGCAAAATCGCCTACATCAAGCTCAACATCCACCACCCCACCCGACGACTCCACGCCTCGCCACTCAACAGCCACCGCCGCCCCCAAAGGCGACAACTCCCGCGCCACCTCAGCCCCCAACACCTCAACCCGCGCCTCAAACCCAGCCGCCCCCGAACCCACAGCCCGAACTTCCACCGGCAACCCATCCAACACCGCCACACCCGACACATCGCCCACAACCGAACCGGCACCCTTCACCCACCCAGAACGACCCACAGGCGAACCAACAACCGGCTCAACCACCCGACCCCGCCAATCATCCTCCACCACCACCGGAACAACCGGCACACCCTCACCATCCACCGGCCACAAAGACGGATCACCCAACCCCACATCCCCAACCCCAGACACCACCGGCGGCGGCCGCTCCTCAAACAACTCATCAAGCCCCAACTCAGCAATATCACGAGGATCCAACAACACCGGAACCACATCATCCACCGGAACCGGATCATCGACCGGAACCGCCCTCTCCTGCGCCAACGCACCCGAAGGCAACAACGCCGCCACCACCGCAAACCCCGCCACCACACCAACACGCCCCACAACACCAACACGCCCCACAACACCAACCGACATCCGCATGCCCCCCGGTCTCGCCAGCCCCCCAAAAGGACCCGCCAAAGCGTTATACCAAACCCCCCCCCACACCTACGCCAACCCAGAGCTTGAAGCTCACCGGGTTTTACGCAGGCGTTGATGTGTCCCGGGTTTGGTGCAGTCGGCTTGTTTGAATCGGTCATGCTTCTCTGACGAGGAGTTGCCGTTATGTCGAGGTCCTATCCGCCTGAGTATCGCCGCCGTGTGCTGGATCTGTTGGAGGCGGGCAAGTCCGTCACCGAGGTCGCTGCTGGTCTGGAGGTGACAGCTCAGACGATCTACAACTGGTGGAACCAACACCTGATCGATACTGGCCGCAAGTCCGGTATCACGACCACCGAGAGCAGCGAACTCATCGCGGCTCGTCGTCGGATCATCGAGCTCGAGACCGAGCTGGCCGCGACGAGGCGAGCCAACGAGTTGTTGAAGTCGGTGGTGTCCCCAAAATGCGATACGAGGCCGTCGCGGTGATGGCCGACGAGGGCCACCCGGTGGAGGTCTCCACTCGGGTGTGTTCGGTGTCGAACTCGGGGTTCTACATGTGGCGTAAAAGGCCGCCGTCGAACCGGGCCATCCGTCACGCCTGGCTCACCGATCAGATCATCGACATCCACACAGCGTCGCGCGGCGTCTATGGAGCAAGACGAGTCCACGCCGAACTGACCCTCGGGCGTGGCGTCGAGGTCGGCCACGGAGCGATCGAGTTGTTGATGCGCCGAGCCGGCCTTCAGGGCCTGCCCGGCAACCGCAACCGGCGCCGCAAGGTCCCGGCCATGGCGACCGCGTTGGATCTCGTCGACCGGGCGTTCGCCCAGACCGAACCAGACCGGCTCTGGGTGACCGACATCACCGAACACGGCACCCGAGAAGGCCGGCTGTACTGCTGTGTGGTGCTCGACGTCTTCAGCCGCCGCGTGGTGGGCTGGTCGATCGACTCCGCCCAGACCTCCACGCTGGTCACCAACGCTTTGGGCATGGCAATCAAGAACCGCCAGCCCGAACCCGGCTCAGGGCTGATCATTCACTCCGACCAGGGCACCCAATTCACCTCGTGGGCGTTCACCCGCCGAGCTCAAGAATCAGGCCTGCTTCCATCGATGGGATCGATCGGAGATTGCTTCGATAATGCTGTCATCGAATCGTTCTGGGGCCGAATGCAAACCGAGCTCCTCAACCGCAAACGCTGGAAGACCCGCGTCGAGTTAGCCAACGCCATGTTCGATTACCTCGAAATCTTCCACAACCGCCAACGCCGCCACTCATCGATCGGGATGCTCACCCCGATCGAATATGAGAACCTTCACCACAACCGATCCATCGCATGACCAGAATCAAACGAACCGCACGCGCGAAACCAGGGGCACATCAGAGCCTGCGCATTACCCGGTGAGCTTCAGCTTGAGGGGACTGTTGCAGGCTGTGTGCAAGCGGCACCGTGGGCCGAGATCATTTCACGCTCGGCAAGGCTCGAGTGCGGCGGGCCGCCGCTGGCGACGTCGGAAGCTCCATGTTGCAGTGGATCTGTAGCGGTCGAACGCCCTGCGCCGTGCAACAGGCGTGCAACTAGCAGTGAACAACAGTGAGTAACAGCGAACAACACCGCGACGTCCGAGATGTCAGCTGACCAGCTCTTTTGCGGGAAACGGCTGGTCGGCGGCACCCTGCCGAGTTTGCTTTGGGAGCAGGGGGTCGTGGGTTCAAATCCCGCCGTCCCGACCAATAAATCTCGCCCAGCCACCCGACCGACAGCCTCTCCGAGCCGAACGGGCTGAAGGTCACATTGTCACCAGCCCGTTGGCACCTCAATCAGTGCAGCAGTGCCGTCGAGCTGTGTGATCTCGAGTTCAAGCGCAGCAATCTGGTCGCAGCAACCCCCGCCGGAGCGAATGACGGGAGTGACCGACAGGACCTCCGCTACGGGGGCGTCAAGAGCGAGCGAGACGGTCAGCGGTGATTCGAATCGCGGACCGCCATCGCCATAGTCGATGCTCTCGATGCCCCAATAGACGCGTCGTCCTTCGTATTCGTCGGGACACTCGGTGGAGATGATCACCGCTCGCATTGATCCGACCGTGTCGGCCCCGCCGGAGTGGGAGGCGGACGCTGCATCGACGTCGACGACAAGGTCGAGTTCGATCGCGGTATCAAGCACTCGGCTGTACCCGTCAGCGTCGTCCTTGTACAGAGTGCTCGCTCCGCAGCCAGGGTCATGGCCCAGAGTGTCGCCGCGGTACCAGTACCCCGGGTCCTCGAGCGCCCAGTAGCCCTCACTTTCCAGCACACTGACCAGTGGCTGGTCGGTCTCGATCTGCGGTACGGGCTGCGCCGACATGACGAACCAAGGGTCGGCGGCCGTGTCGTGGGCCTGTCCTGCGGCGTTGTTGCGGGTTGGACTGGTGAGCACTCCCGCGTCGTCGAACGTGCCGGTCCCCCACAATTGGATGTTGGGATCGGTGAATTCGTGACTGTCGAGAATCCGGCCTCCGTCGTCGATGCGCCCGATGAATATTCGGCGTCCGTAGTTGTAGTCATCGGTCGCCCAAGCCACGAGCCCGCCGGGTCCGAACACCATGTCGTTGATCTCATCAAACTCGTCGCGTGGGTCGCGCAGCGCTGGTATCGATCCGCTTCTATCGTCGACCATCAGCGTGCCGTTGAGCAGAGAGTCGCGACCGCCGGCGTACGAGACCGAATACGTAAAGTCCCCATCGGGAGACTCTGCTAGCAGCACAACTACCTCCACATCGTCGGTGATGTCGGACGTCTCCACGGCCGGATCAACCCCGACGGTGGTAGTGGTGACGCCCGCGGTCGTGGTCACGGGAACCGCGACTCCAGGAGCGAGGGTGCAGACGTACGTGATTCCTTCGAGGGTCACACCATCAGGCGGGCACTCGGCAATAACCGTCCCGTCAGCAGAGACTGCTTCCACCGTGAGATCGGGCCCCAAACCGGCGAGAGCAACCAGATCCCCCGACGGTGAGACTTGATCTGCGACCTCGCCGACCGAATCGATCAATCGAACAACATCGGCGTCAGGGGGAGGCACCACCACTACCAGCAACAGCCGCCCGGTCAATTCCCGGGAGACCAAATGCATGGCGAACAACGGATCGACTCTCACGTCCGGGGCGACCAAAGTTGTCGTCTCGTCTTCATATCGTGCGGTGAAACGACGGACCGAGGACAGTTGCTCACAGGCCCCGGGTGGGGGCTCGTCATCGTGGGTCGTGAGCCACATCGTGTGGCAGCCGGGAAGAGGAAGAGTCTCAACCGATTCAGTCACGGCAATGCTGATCTGCTGCAGTGTCGTCCTCGGAAGGTCGGCCGCCGACTCTGGGGAGACGACAACGGGCTCAGCCACACCACACGCCGATGCCGCGAACAGCATCACCACCAACCCGAGTCGCCATCTCATCGCCAAGTGAGTATGTCATGGAAACGCCCGAGGCGGATCTCGTCCCAAGCCGGCCATGGAGATCGTGGGGACGTGGATTCAAGTCCCGCCGTCCCGACCAAGAATCTCACCCACTACCGAAATCAGGGTGCCGCGACTACAGGAACTGTCGCTACAGACCACTGATTTCGGGATTGGGGGGGCGATGGAGCCCTTCGTTTGGTCCGCATTCGGCTCGTCGTTCTGCCCGTCTATCCAACTTCTTCAAAGCCAAGTTCCCAGACCTAGGGCGCTGCCCAGTCGGCAATCCTGTAGGAGACGACTACTTTCTCTCCGACCAGCGCAGACAGCCGAAACGCCTGCTCGGCGACTCGACCTCAGCGTGCCTGCGAGCTGAGGCTACGCTTGAGCCGTGAACTGGCGGACCACTCTCTTGGTCGTGGCTGTGGTTGCGGCTGGCTGCGGGTCCGGCGACGCTTCGGATGCACCCACCTCAGAGTCGCCTCCGTCGCCCCAGAGCAGCGCCTCGACAACGACCACGGGGAATCCGGTTGACGAGCGGGTTGAGTTGGTCCTCGGGGATCGCGAGGGAGCGGAAGTCTGCCACCTCTTCGGCGTTAGCCGACCCGGGCCGCCAACGACTCAGGAGACAGCTGAATCCCTCATGGGCGCGATCGACTGGTACCTCGGCGAAGTCGATCCGCAGATTCCGGAAGTCATCCGGCCCCGGTGGGATGACGCGGTGCGCGGCGTACGAGCCCTTCAGGTCGAATGGGAGGCGGAAGGCGGCGACTGGGCCGCAATCGACTGGGACGCCGCCGAGTTCGCTCCGAACGAGGCCGCGATCGCCGACCTCGAGGATTGGTGCAACCGCCACCGCATCGATCCACGGGCACCCCGGCCTACAGAAGCCCGTCCTCCCGCTCCCCCGGCGCCGGAACCCCCGCAAGCATGTGCGGAGAACTCAATTTCGCTATACCTGCACGGCGACAGCGAACCTGACTGGATATCGGCACGCGGCGGCAACCCTGACATCACCAACGAGCCGCTCCCGTTCGTCGTGTGCGATTCCCAACGCGAGAAGCCGTACACCGTCGACGGACCGGATGCCTTCGAGTTCTTCGTTGCCGTCGATGTGGACCGAGACGGCGTCGACGACCTTCTGCTCATTGGCAGCTCCGGCAACAGTGGCGCCGGGTTCGAGGTGCGCTCCACGGCAGTTGGCCTCCCGCCACTTCGGTGGCCTGGCGAGGAGCCGCTCGGGATCAGCATCGGCTTCTGGGGGCCGGAGCTGGTGCAGGCGGACGGAGGTCGTTGGTTCGGGTGCGGCGATCTCGACGGTGATGGCACACTCGGGTTCGGGTTCGGCACACACGCGTGGACCTCATGGCAGGGCGAGGAGCTCACGATCCGCGACGGCAAGGTTGTCGCTACGGCGCCTGTTGACGGAACTGGTTGGAGAGATCCCAGCGCGATCGACATCTGGGGTCCCCAGGGATGCAGCTCGGCGAGCGAGGTCAGAACCGCCGGCGCCGCGCCGTGCTCAAGTCTCGAGGAGTGGCCCGGCGGCGAGCCGTACCACGGGTTTTCCGAGCTGACCGAAGTCGCTCCGGTCGAGCCGGGCGACATCCTCGTGTCGCTCCTTCCTCAGGTGGAGGTCTGGCAAGATGGCGAGGTCGTCGGCGATGTGTTGTACATAGATCGTCATGTCGCACCGGCGTACCATGACCTCGCCGGAGGAATCGTCACCGACTCGCGCGGCCTCTACTCGATCCTGCACTTCCCGGTCGGCGGCGATCCAGTCAATCTCCTCGTGCCCGACGAGCCCGGTGAGGAGTTCACACTGATGGGTGTCGAGGTGATCGAGGGTGTGCCGACTGCGTTGGTGATCCGCCGAGTCGGAGAGGAATTCGACACCAGCGGCGAGCTCGTGCTGCAGCCGCTCGACGGTTCTTCGGCGTGGTCGATTCCCGCGTTGGAGACATCCGAGGTCGGTACGATCAGCGTCGACTGGGACGGTTCCGACTTCATCCAGATCGGCGGCGGCCATGGTGCCGGGTGGGTCGACACGCTCGACAGAGACGGAAGGCCCACCGACGCGGCTTGGAACGTGTGGCGAAACTGGGACGGTGTCAACCCGGCGTCGATCGCCGTCACCCCGGCGGGCGGCGACATTTGGATCTCCACACTGCAGGGACTGTTCAGTGTGATCCAACGCCGCGACCGCTCGACCGGCGAGTTCTTGGAGAGCCATCTGGTCCCGGGCAGCGTGTACGCGATCGACGCTGTTGGTGATCGACTCCTGCTGCAGAGCACCAATGAGTGCATCAGGCTCTTCAACCCCGAAACGGGGGAGATCGATGAGATCCGGCAGGGAGGGAACGCAACCGTCGGATGAAGTCACGCACAGCCCTCGGCCCGAAACACCAGTCGAAAGTTCTCACCGCACTTTCCAAGACCGAAGACTGAGGTTTGCTCGCGACACGCGCGCGTGGCGCCGGTCAACAGCGGACGATCTCGGCGGTTCGCGCTCACCCGAACCCGGGGGACCCCCGTTGGCCTAGGGAATCCGTCCCCGTTAGGGTCCACATCGGGTGACCTGTGGGAGATGGAACTGTGCGCTACGGCCGTACGCGTCGGACAATCGGATCGTCGGGATGGGCGTTGGGGACCGCTCTCGCGGTTCTCATTGTGCTCGCGTTCAGCGTCGGCGCTGACGATGTCAGCGCCGATGACCAAGACAATGGCCATTGGGCGTTGATCGACACCCAGATCAACCCAAACGGTGACTCCGCTCCGGACCGCTGGGACGTCACGACGACCGAGTCGTCGATGACGGTGGTTCAGTCGTTCGGCCCCGAGGACACAAGCGGCGCCGAAGCGGTCTTCGACGCATCGTGGACACCGCCCCCTGCCGTGCTGGAGCCCGGAGCGCCATTTGTCATCCCGGTCACGGTGTCGGGTCGCAACTCCGGCAGCCTCGAGACACAGTATTTCTTCGGGCTCGATGTGATCATGATCGTGAACGACGGGTGGAACCGCGAGGCGGTGGGAGCCGGATCGAGCTGCGCCCAAACAACGGTGATCAGCGGCGTGTACGAGTGCTCAGAGCCGGTGACCAACTCCGGCGAGATGCTGACCAATGTTGCGAACTTCGGGGAGTCGTATTCGGTCGGTGTCTCCGCCCTCAACTGCGGCGGTGCCTGTTGGGTCTCGTGGACCTATGAGTTTGTGCCGGCCGAGCCGACAGCGACGACCTCAGCTGAGGAGCCAACCGGTGGTATCGACTCCGTACCCGACGATGCCGAATGGGGAGTCATCGAGGAGGACGGCGTCCTGAAGTTGATCCCGCCACCCGACGGCGGCGTGCTGTCGATCAGTCGGAGCGATCTTCCCGAATGGGCCCGGGGGCAGATCGTCACCGCCGGAGCGATGGTCGTCAACGTCGGCCCGCCCGACTCCGTGTTGCAGGGCGACCCGCGGGTACTTGTCGACGGCGCACCAATCGCCCGTGTCGGTGATGGCACCTCACACGGAGGTGTGATTGTCGCGGGGTCCAACCGCATACTCGTGAACGGGAAGCCGGCGGCGGTCGTTGGGGCTTTCGCCGTCTGCCCGATGGTCACGGGACTTGTCCCACACGTCGGTGGGCCGATCGCCACCCTGGGTAGTGAGGAGGCATATCTCTCGCTGATCGATCCGGTTTTCAGATCGTCCGCGCTCACCGTTCGGGCCGTCGAGAAATTCGAGGCCTACCTCGAGAAGTGGGGTACCGGCCCCAACGAGATGACCTTCGCCGTCCGCCAACTCGGCGAGGACCTTCAATTCGCTCGCCTGGAGACCGACTCGCTCACCGGCGATACCCGCATCGAGGGCGACTTCGAAGGATACGAGCCTGGCGACGGTGTGCTGATCGGCGGGGAGCAGCCCGATATCGGTGTCGTTGCCGACAAGGGGTCGATCATCCTCGACCAGCCACTCGTTCACGATCATGCCGCCGGCTCCCCCATAATACGAGTCGATGCCGAACTGATCGTCGAGGCTCGGCGGGCTGCGAACGGAACCGGGAGCGGTCTGCCCGTAGCACTCGTGGCCATCGCCGTAGTCGTGGTGTTGGCACTGATCGCCGGGGTGCGCTCCCGACCGGCACGCGCGAGGGGGTAGCCAGGCATCACCGGGCGGAACCCGAACTCGGCCAGGCGATATTCGACATTGTCGCGTATCCCCACGGGGCTGATCCCTGCTCGGATGGCGGCATCGACATAGGTCCCGACCAGCAATCCGGCCCGTTCCCACCGAAATCAGGGCTCTGTGCCCACAATAATTGTGGCCACCGGCCACTGATTTCGGATTGGGGCGGGGTCAGTTCTCGGAGTCCATTGGGGGGGCGATGGCGCCCTTGCGTTCGGTGATCAGGCTGTAGGCCTCGGGGCGGCGATACCGGGCGAAGTTGAACAGCGTGTCCTTGTAGCGGGCGCAGAGGTCGAGGTTGCAGCGGGCGGTCACGAGGATGTCGCCGCTGGTGATGGTCTGGGCGACGATCTGGCCTGACGGGGCGATGATCGCCGTCTGGGAGAGCGACTCGACGCCTTCCTCAATACCGCCCTTGGCAACGCCGACCACCCATGCACCGTTCTGGTACGCGCCGGCCTGCATCACGAGGTGGTTGTGGAATCCCTGGAGCGAGTTCTGGTCGGGGTCGGGGGCGTAGTGCAGCGGCGTGTTGTAGCCGATGAGAATCAGCTCGGCGCCTTGGAGACCGAACACCCGATACGTCTCGGACCAACGACGGTCGTTGCAGAGCGCCATTCCGACCACGCCACCGAAGCCCCGAAAGACCGGGAAGCCCTCGTCGGACTCTTCGAAGTAGCGGCGCTCCAGATGCTGGAACGGACGCCACGGCTCGTCCTGATCGTGGCCCGGGATGTGAACCTTGCGGTACTTCCCGACCTGTCGACCGGATTTGTCGACCAGCAGATAGGTGTTGAACCGTCGGCCTTCTGGGGTGAGTTCGGCATACCCGAGACAGAATCCGATCCCCAGACGCTTGGCCTCGTCGAACAAGGGCTGAGTGGCCGGACCGGGCATCTCGGTCTCGTAGTAATGGTCGAACTCGGTGATGTCCTGACTGAACCAGCGCGGAAAGAATGTGGTGAGCGCCAGCTCCGGAAAGACGACCAGATCGCATTCAGCGGAGGCCGCCTTGTGGAGCAGGTCGACCAACCGTGCGACCACGTCCGTGCGTGAGTCGTCGCGTCCGATCGGACCCATCTGGGCCGCACCGACCTGGATTGTGGTGCTCATCGTCGGCGCGCCATTCGAGGCGTCAGCCGTTCTCGGCGTAGGCGCTCGGGTATCGGGAAAGAAAGGCGATGGCGAGGCGCAGCTCCCGCTGATCGACGCATTCGCCGATCTTGTGGGTGTTGTGTTCGATGCCGGGCCCGATTCCGAACATGGCGGGATGGTGGTAGGACCCCGTGTCGACCCATGCCTTCGAAGGCGGCACTTCGATCGACGTGTCGTCGGAGCGAACCGGGAACCCCACGCCGTCGGTGGAGAAGATCCATCGATCGACCCGCGCCTCGGTGCGCAGGCCGCCATCGGGGGCCGGAGTCACGTTGGGCGAGACGACGTTGTTGTAGACCGATTCAGCAACCGAGATCGAGGCGTGCTCTTCGGGTGTTGCCCAGCCCAAGTAGATCTGCTGGTTGCCGAGCTTGTAGCCCTTCCATGTGGCCTGGTCGTAGGTCGGAGCGACGACGTCGACCGTGAGACCTTCCTCGCGAGCCAACGCCACGGCATCGAGCGCCTCGATGTCGGCCAGAGCCTGATCGGGGGTCTCTCCTACCGTGAGGCGACGATCGAACCGGAACGTGAATCGATCGGGCACCGCGCAGTCGCTGGGCGTGGCCAAAGTCGACCACGAAGCGGTGCGGCTGCCGGCACCAAGAAACGGGTCATTCAGGAAGCCGTCGCCTTCGCGGTAGCGGCGAGCCGCTTCGGAAACGATCGCACCACCGTGCTCGAGCGGGTTGAGACCTTCCCAAGGCATCGACCCGTGACACGACCGGCCGGTGACGGTGACCTCGATCTGCATACGGCCACGCTGACCGCGGTAGATACCGAGCGCGCCCTTGTGGGCGTCGCCGGTGCCTTCCGTGAGGATCACCACATCGGGGACAAGCTCGGGGCCAGCGCCGGGCAGCACCTCACGCATGAGATACATGGGACCGCCGCCGTCGTTGTCTTCCTCGCACGCCGAGGCGTAGGCACGCACGATCACACCGCGCAGAGCACCTTCGTCAGCCAGCTCGAGAGCGATCTTGGTGGCCAGCACCTCCGCCACGACTCCGCCGAGCTGGTCGGCTGAACCTCGTCCGAAGATCAGCTGGTCCCATTCATCGTCGGGCGGCACATGGCCGAGCTCGGTGCGGAGGTATTCACGGTCGACCCTCGATGGATCGACCATGCCGTCGTAGGCGTCGATCCCACCGAGCTTCTCGGCCCACGAATCGCGCAGCGCACGTACCGTGTCGCTGTGGCCGTCGAAGTAGACGACCCGCTTCTCGGCTCGAGGAATGCCGTCGGAGGGATCTTCCACCGACCACACGAGGTTGCCATAGGCGTCGAAGTCGACGTCGGCTTCCGAACGCACCGCATCGATCTCAACGATCTTGTCACGGAGATACTCGAGTCGGGGGCCTTCGTGGTTGCTCAGGCCGCACTCGGGATCGCCACCGTCGTCGACGGCACGATCCACATAGTCGGCCGGTATGCGAATGCACTCCTTCAGGATCTCCGCGGCGAGCGGCAGGTACTCGGCGCTGAGTTCGGCTACGCGGGCATCGAGGTTGCTCATCGTCAGTTCTCCTGGGCGATATCGGTGAGTCGGGGCAAGATGTCGGAGACCTTGGCTGCTGCCAGCAAGGCCATCACCACGTAGACCTTGTAGTTGGCTTCGCGGGCGACATCGACCTTGAACTTCGACATCACTCCGGGGCTTACTTCGGAGCCGATGTCGGCGGGCAAGCAGTGCAAGTAGAGGGCCTCGCCGCCGGCGGTGAGGGCCATACGATCCTCGTCGCAGATCCAGTTGGTGTATTCGGCATTGCGGGCCAAGGCCCGCTGTTCGACCGCCGCCAGTTCGGCGGTGTCGCCGACGGCGTTGGCCGAAACCTTCTCCAGCATGAGGTCGTGGGCGCCCCAGCTCTTGGGGTAGACGATGTCGGCGCCGCGGAAGGCCTCGTCCATGTCGTCGACGGTACGGAACGACCCGCCGTTGGACACGTTGGAGTGGGCGGCGTCCATGCACTCGTCGATCAGTTGGTATCCCGGGGGATGAGCGAGCGTGACGTCGGCACCCTGGCGGGTCAGCAGGGTCACCAAGCCCTGGGGAACCGAAAGCGGCTTGGCGTAGGAAGGCGAGTAGGCCCAGCTCACCGTGATCTTGCGGTCGGACAGGTCGCCGAACTTCTCCTCGAGCCACATCAGGTCGGCCATGGTCTGGGTGGGGTGATCGACATCGCACTGGAGGTTGACCACCGGCACCGAACGAGGGTCGTCGGTGGCGTCGAGGTATTCGTTGATGCCCTGTGTGACATCGCGGATGAAGGTGTTGCCCTCACCGAGGATCAGGTCGTGCCGGATGCCCATGGCGTGGGAGTTCATTCCCAACATCGCACCGGTCTCCACCGCGGTCTCTCCGTGAGATACCTGAGTGGAGGAACCATCAACGATCACCGGGTGCATCCCGAGACGAGACGAGGCACCGGCCCAAGCGCTCTTGGTGCGGGTCGACTGGTCGAAGAACACGGCCCACGCCAACTCATCGGGACACAGCGCGGTGGACAGCCCGGCCCGATCGAAACCGCCCAGAACACGGGCCAGAGAACGAATGGTCGCCAGGTCGGGATCAGACCACCCTTGGGTGGTCAGGAGACTGCGCTTGTAGACCGCGTCGAGGGCGGGCTGGTCAAGCGCCTGGAGCAGTTCGAGGGGGTTCATCAGCTCTCCATTCAGCGGTGAATTCGGGTTCCGGTGCGAAAGTCTAGAGCCGCCATGAGATCACCCGGCAGGCAGATTATGGCTTCACCGTCGACGACCTCGAGGTAGTTGATCGCGGCCTCGATCTTGGGTGCCATGCTGCCGGCGGCGAACTGACCGGCTGTCAACATTTCGCGTGCCTCGTGGAGCGACAATTCGGGCCTGGGGATCGGATTGTCGGAGTAGAAATTCTCGAAGACGTGCTCGACACCCGTCGTGATCACGAGACGTTCGGCATCAATCCGATTGGCCAGCATCGCGCTCACACGATCCTTGTCGATCACCGCTTCGGCGCCGTGAAGACTTCCGTCTTCGCCGCGTCTCACCGGGATTCCGCCACCTCCGCAGCAGATGACGATCACACCCATGTCGATCAGCTTCTGGATCGTGGGCAATTGCATGATCTTCAACGGAGGCGGTGACGGCACCACGCGCCGGTAGCCCCGGTGCGGGTCGTGCATCAGCGCCCAACCGTGAGCGGCCGCCAACGCCTCGGCTTCATCCTTTTCGTAGAAACTGCCGATGGGCTTGTCGGGGGCGGAGAAGGCCGGATCGGAGGAGTCGACCTCGACCTCGGTGACAATGGTGACCACTGGCCTTTCGAGGCCGCGCACGCGCAACACCGTCCGTAGGGCCCGCTCGATCATGTAGCCCATAGCACCCTGGGTGTCGGCGACCAGCGAATCGAGCGGGACCTCGTGCACCGAGTCCTTTGCGAGCTCAGACCGCAGCTGCAGGAACCCGATCTGAGGTCCGTTGCCGTGGGTGAGCACCAGTCGCTCTCCTCGTTCGATCAGATCGGCGATCGGCTCCATGGCGTCCGAGGTCACCGCAAACTGGTTCGCTACCGTTGGTTCGCTGTCGGGGTCGAGTAGCGAGTTTCCACCGATAGCAACAACCGTCGGACGAGATGCCGTCATCTTCATGCCTCCTGAGGCGCGTTCGGTTCGAACACGCCCGGATCACCGGCGCAGAGTTGTGCCGGAGGAGGATCATCGCGTGTTTCGTCAGGGTAGGTGCAACATCGCGGCGAGAACGACGTCCCCGGAGCCATCGGCCCCCGACGGTAGGGTCGGCGCTCTATGAATTCGGACGACACGACGACCAGTCCAGGAAGGTTGTCATCGCTCTCGTTTCCGGAATACCGCCTCCTCTGGTGGGGTGGCGTGTTCGCGTTTCTGTCGATGCAGACACAGCAGATCGCCCGGGCCTGGCTGGCGTGGGAACTCACGGGCACCAGCACCGCCCTGGGCGGGGTTCTCGTCGGTTTCGGCGTGGCCAGCCTGATTGCCATCCCGACCGGTGGTGTGCTGGCCGACCGCTTTCCCAAGCGCACCATCATCGTGGTGGCCCAGGTGCTCCAGGCAGCGTCGGCCCTCGCCATAGCGACGGCGGTGTCGGCCGATGTGATCGCCTACTGGATGCTGGTGGCAGCCTCTGTCGTGCAGGGCTCTGCCATCTCCATTCTCGGCCCGGCGAGGCTGGCAATGACCGCCGATCTGGTCGACACCAACCATCTCACGAACGCAATCTTTCTCGGCCAGACCAGTCTCCAGATGACCCGCGTGATCGGCCCAGCGCTGGCCGGCACCCTCATCGGCATCGAGACGATTGGGATCGCCGGCGTGTACTTCATTGGCTGCGGACTTTCGCTGGTGGCCCTGCTACTCACGTTCGGCCTACCCGCGGGCGCACCGAATCGGTCATCGACGAGCTCGCCGACCGACGATCTGCGCGACGGCCTTCAATATGTTCGCCAGCGCCCCGAGTTGCTGCGCCTGTTGTCACTGTCGTTCATGGTTGTGATGCTCGGCTTCCCCTACGTGACGTTCCTACCGGTCCTGGTGGCCGACAATTTCGGACGCGACGCCTCGTCACTCGGCTTGCTGACGGCGGTTGCCGCGGTCGGGGCGGTGGCTTCATCGATCACTCTGGCGAGCGCCGGCCGGCATCGCCTTTCGCCGCTGCAGACCCGAGCCGGATTCTCGTTCGGGGTCTTCCTTCTGATCTTCTCGTTCGCCCCGAGCTTCACCACGGCGGTCCTCGTGATCGTTGGGGTCGGGGCATCCACCGCTGCGTTTCAGGCTCTCAACAACTCTTTGATTCTGTCGATCGCCAGTGTCGAGTATCACGGTCGGGTGCAGAGCCTCATCATGTTGAGTTTTACCGGCTTCGGGCTGGCTGCGCTCCCTCTCGGAATGGCGGCCGATGCGTTCGGCCTGCGCCACACCATGACCGCAATGGCTGTCGCCGTGCTGGCCGTGATGACCGCAGGAGAATTGTGGCGACGACGTATCGAACGACCGAGCCTCTCTTTGATCTGATGTACTTGACACCGACCCTCCGGGAGCACCCATGACACCGGACATTGCAGCAACGCCGGGAGAGGACCTCGTCCGCCGACTGTGGCAGCACCTCTGGATCGAACGCGACTTCGAGTCGTTGGCCGGCCTTCTCACCGATCCCTACGTCCGCCACAATCGCGACGGCACGTTATCCAGCACCCCCACCGAGTACGCCGCCCGCGTTTGTTCGGTGGTCGCCCCGATCCGAGGTACCCGGGTCGAGTTCGACCAGCTCAGCGAGATCGATGGGCGAGTTTGGGCCCGGCTCACGCTCCATGGCGTCTACCTCGACGTCGGCTCCACCATGTCCATCACCTGGCTGAGCGAGTATCGGATCGTCGGCGACCAGATCGCGGAAACCTGGTCGATGCATCAGACCGACCTCGACTGGAACAGCGGCGAGAGCTGAGAGCCGATCTCCGATTCAGGCGGTGAGCAAGTACAGCCAGACCGGTTCCTGGACTCCCTTGACCACAGCCGGTCCGATCGGTCGAAGGCTCAGATCCGGATCCAGTTCTACACACGCCGACACCACGGTCTCCGATACGAGCAGTTCGCCGGGGCCGGCCAGATCCGATACCCGGGACGCGATGTTGATGGTCTGGCCCACCAGGTCGTCGCCTCTCGCTATGGCTTCACCGTGGTGTATTCCCATTCGCATCGCCAGCGGAAAGTCACCAACAGCCCGCGATGACTCGACGGCGTTCAAGATGGCGACGGCCGACTCGAGCCCATCGATGGCCGACCCGAACCAGATCATCAATCCGTCGCCAAGCTCCTTGACCACGCGGCCCGCATCGCAGTTGTCGAGCACTGCCTCCACCATGTTGGCCTGATGTTCGAGAACCTCCAGGGCCTCTACGTCTCCGGCGGCGTCGTTGAACTCGGTGAAGCCCACGAGATCGGTGAACAACACCGAGCCGACCCGCAGGTCGATGGGTTCCGTCGTCGATGTCATCGTTGGGAGACCTCGACCCGGCCGCTGACCGACCTCGCGTTGACGGTGCAGTCGCAGCCAACGGGACGCTCTTCGTCCTGCTTCGGGTCGGCGGGTCGATAGGCCACGACGCCTTCCGGTAGCGAGACGTCGATTCGTCCCGACACGGTTTCGGCTTCGACATCGTGGGCCGATTCGAGTTCGATGTGGATTCGGCCGCTCACGCAGTGGGCCCGAACCGATCCGCCGACATTCTTGAGGGTGATCCGTCCGTTGATCGTGGCCACGTCGGCGTCGCGGCACGATCCCACCTCGGCTCGGCCGCTGGTCGTTCGGATTCGGCAGGGTCCGTCCACCCTCCCGACAGTCACCCGGGCGCTCGTAGAACGAGCATCGACCGATGTTGCTTCGTCCACCTCGATGCGTCCCGAGACGGTCACGAGAGCCACTGAACCGACGTGGCCTTCGACCGCTATTCGAGCCGACGTGCTGCCAACCACCAGCTCGACCCATTCCGGAACTCGAACGACGAGGGAGCTACGGACCGAATCAATCGTCGTCTGGTTGCCCTCACGGTTGATGCGGGCCCGGCCTTCCACCAGCACGTCGGTGCGTTGCTCGGCGACGATTCTCACCCGATTGCTCGTCGAGGAGACTCTGACCATCAGCGGCTGGACATCATCGTTGGCGTTGCTCACGAACCGCGACGGTACGGTCGGTGATCGGCTCCCGGCAACTGTTGTGTCGAACGTCTCGCCTCGCCCGCCACCTGCTTCGACCGATCCGAACGCTTCGTCGGGCCCGTAGGATCGCCCGGTGTCCACCGGCGACCTGATCCTGATTGTCGTCGCCTCGCTGGCGGGATCGTTCGTCAAGAGCGTCACCGGTATGGGCTACCCGCTGCTGGCGGTGCCATTCCTTTCGATGTTCATCGGGGTGCAGGACGCGGTGACGATCGTCGCCTTTCCCAACGCGGTGGTGAACCTGCTTCTCAATGTCGATTCCCGGGCCGCCCGACACGACACACGCGACCTTCCGGTTCTGGCGATCACCATGACCATCGGGGCCGTGGCCGGCACGTTGCTTCTGGTGCACGTCCCCGAGGACCCTTTGATGTTGGCGCTCGCCGCGACGATCGTGGTGTTCGTGATCCAGTATTTCCGAGAGCCGAATCGAACCATCGCCCCGGCCACGTCGCGGCGGTGGTCGGCCCCGGTGGGAGTGGTCGCCGGCGTCATGCAGGGCGCTACCGGTGTCTCGGGCCCGATCGTGGCCATGTGGCTGCACGGCTACCGACTGGCGAAAGACTCCTACGTCTTCTCCGTGACCCTGTTGTTCTTTGTGGGCGGAGCATCACAGTTTGTCGTGCTAGCGCTGGCCGGTGAGTTCGACCAGGACCGGATCGTCGCCTCGCTCGCCGCTTTCATCGCAGCCCTGTCGATGATCCCGATCGGCACCCGGCTACGCGGAAAGCTGGCCGGCCACGTTTTCGAACGACTAATCATCACGTTGCTGATCGTGTCGGCGTTCTCGTTGCTGTTGCGTACCGCAACCTGAACTCAGGGGACAGCCCAGGGCGATCGTCTGGTTCAGTCCTCGGCCGAACGATCCTGAGCGACGGCGTCGAGCGACTCGTATTCCTCGCCGGTGTCGACGAGGTCCTCGAACTGGATGACATCCATCTCTTCGAAACGCTCCCGGAGCCAACCCTTCTGCCCCTCGGGTACTCCGGCGTCGAGAAGACCGAGCTTCTTGCAGTTGGGCACGATCTTCGAGAAGAGCAACTGCTGGAACAAGATCCGGCCCGGATCCTGACGAATGATCGGAATGAGAGGACGCATATCGACATCCATCCGCTGCCAGACCTCTTGCTGCAGGAAACGATCTCTCATTCTCACGGCGGCCTCGAACGCGAACTCCTGACGTTCGCGAATCTCTGACGTCGACAGTTCCTGGTAGTACTCCTGGAGGGTCAGGACCCCGAAGGCGACGTGGCGGGCCTCGTCGCTCATCACGTAGCGCAGCAGCTTCTTGAGCAGCGGCTCGGGAGTCGTCTGGTACATCAATCCGAAGGCGGCCAATGCCAGCCCTTCGACCATGATCTGCATGCCGAGATAGGTCATGTCCCAGCGGCTGTCGTCGATGATGTCGTCGAGCAGCATCCGGAGATGGGCGTTGATCGGATAGTGACCGGTGAGCTTCTCGTCGAGATACTTGGCGAAGACCTCGACATGGCGGGCCTCATCCACGACCTGGGTCGCGGCGTAGTACTTGGCGTCGATCCACGGCACCGTCTCGACGATCTTCGCGGTGCAGACCAAGGCGCCCTGTTCGCCGTGCATGAACTGGCTCAGCAGATGGTTCTGCATCTCGATGCCGAGCTCGAGATACTCCTTGTCGCCCCAGTTGGCCAGAGCGGTGTGGGACACGTCGAACGGCGGTAGCAGATCGGTTGCACCAGGGTTAATGGCGGCGTTTTGCCCACGGACCGACTTCTCGACATCGACGTCGAGTTCCCACGGCAGATCGGTCTGACCGTTCCACTGGGAGGTCTTGGCCTTCTCGTAGAGCTTGTCGAGAGCCGTTCGCTCACCCTTGTCGTAGTTCCAAGTGAAGATGGTGTCGGCGTTGTCCTTGACGATGTGGACCACATCGGTCTCGTCGAGCGTGGTAACCGAAAGAATGGCTTCGGGGTCATCAAGGTCGACTCGACCCACGATCTCCTCGTTCGATCGCATCTTGGCGCGGATATCGGTCTCAGCCATTGCGGGTCCTCAGCTCGACGGAAGGTATTTGGCACACACCATAGGTTGACCGGGCGTCGCACCGTTACTCACCGCCGGTGTGACACTGGTGACAGGTCGAGACGTTGGGCGTCGGGTGGCACGACCGTCACCACACAAGCGGAAAGAACTCGACGACATTCGCTCCCGGCGACAACGTCAGCAGGGGTGAAGTGGTGACGTTCCTGAAGCAATACAACGACGAGTTCGTGGCCACTCCTCTACCTCTGGGCACCCCGATCGCCAACGGCTGCGCGTTGAACGGACGCGACCTCGGCGGCGTGTGTTTGACTGGCGGAGGCGAAGGAGACCTGTGCGAATGGTTCAAGCTGTGCTGGCGATTGTGGTTGTGCTTGGCACGGCCTGTGAGGCGACTGAGCGGATCACGATTCGAGCCGACGGTTCTGCCAGCGTCATGATGTCGGTCGAAGTGACTCCAGGAGACCCGACCCTTGAGGCCTTCGGCAGTAGTTACGACGAATTGGCTAGCCGCGCGAACAACCCCGCAGAAGAGTTCGATGAACGGCAGTTCTTTGTGGATCAACTCGCCCTCGATGACGACGACACGATCCTCGACAACCTGAGCCTCGACATCGGTGACGATCGAGCAACGTTCACATTCGCGACCGACGTCCCCGACCTTGACTCTCTGGTGGCGCTGGTCGCAGAACGCGGAAACCTGTTCCTCGCGCTCTCTGGTCTTTCGGTGATCAACGACTCGGGCACCAGCGTCACTCTGCGCGCAGATGCAGTCGGCAACGTCACGGAGCATCTTCGCGGACTACTCGCACTCGACGGCGACCCCTTCGAACCCGGAATCGCCGACCATCCCGACATCGCTAGTGCAGCAGAAATGACCTTCAATGTCGAACTAGTTCTTCCCGGACGCATCATCGCTCACGACGCCCACGACGCAGACGGCAACACGCTGCACTGGTCCTGGACGATCGGCGAGCCGGCCGGTCCCGGACTATCGGTGAGCTGGGACCCACTCGCAGACTCCGATACCGATTTCGACTGGTGGGGCCGATCCCAAGTCTCTATCTACGGCATTGTGATGCTTACGCTGCTCGTTCTGGCCGTAGTGACTTCAATGCGAAAGTCCACAGCGCTCGACTGAGCCCAGTGTCAAGAGTGGAATCGGGTCTTGGCGAGCGATCGAACTTCTAGTTGCGCTTCACTCTTTGGGTTCGCTGGGTTCGTCTTCGTCAACCTCTCACGCACGCCAAGCGGCTCAACAAGTCCAGCCGAACCACCAGCCGACGCGAGGATGGACCGATCACGAGACCGACATGACACCTGGCTCGAGTGATCGACCAGTGGGTGGGTCGTCTCAGCCGTAGATCGACGGGATCCGTTCGCTGCGATAGACGATCCAGCCCGTACCCCCCTCGATCTCGAATCTGAAGACCACGTCGCCCCCTTGGGGAATAGTGGGAATGACCTCAACGAGCTGGGCGGAGAGGCCATCGCCGTTGGTCCCGTTCACGCCACCGTCGGTGACGAGCACATTGCCGTTGGCGAGACCGTCGGCATCGCCGACAAACCCGGCATAGATCGGATCGCCATCGTTGTTGCTGCGATACTCCCAGACCTGCTCGACGGTGCGGGAGCCGGGGACGATGTCGAAGCGCACTGCTCGGCTGTACAGGGGCGCGTCAACGGTACCCAGCCCCTCCCGACCGTTGCCGTTGTCGTAGAGAAGCAGGGTCCCGTCGGATTGCAATTCGGGCGCATGTTGATGGAGGTGCCACTCGCCGCTCACGAGCTCGAGGTCTCCGCTCGGGCCGCTGTGCCAGAGCAGTTCGCCGGCCAGTCCGGCGTCGTCGTCCTTCCAGCGCAGCCCGATCACGGCATCGAGGTGGCGGATCGAGATGATGAGCGTGTTGCTCGCCTCGTCGACCTCGACACCGTTCGCGTGGGTCCAGTCCCGCGCCTGATCGTCGATTCCCCTGTAGAGCCAGTTGGGGAAGACGAAATCGAACGGCAGTCCGCAGAGATTGAGTGACGCCGGATCGGTGCGGGGGTCGAAGTAGTCGAAGAGGCTGAACTCCTCGAGAACCTTGCCGGTCAGAGGATCAAAGATCACCACGACATCGCCGATGAGGTGGTAGGTCCCGTCGAAGTTGGCGGGATCTTCTCCACATTGCGGTTCGGTGAACCCGTCGAGGACGCGGAGTTCGGTGCTCAGCGTGACGTGGGTTCCGTCTGGAAGCGGTGCTTGCTCATGGTGCATCGCGTCGACATCGACGACCACGGGGTCGTCGCCGACCACTTGGCGGCCGTACGCGTCGAGAGCGAATCGGCCGGTGATCACCGCGCCCGCCCACTCTTCCAATACATCGCCGCGGAGATTGATTCTGCGGGCGGCGGTGTCGTTGAACTCGAACAGGATCGTGCCGTCGTCGAGCATGCGGACGTCGCCGATTGGATGGTCCTCGTTGTGATACCAGACGATTTCGCCGGCTTCGTCGACGACGAAGATCCACCCGGCCGGTGGTGGCACAGCGTCGGGGTCTGCCTCCCTACCGGCGAAGTCATCGCGGAGGTCGAGAAGGTTGAACAGAGTCAGTCCGGGCGCCATCCGGTCGGGGTCGCTCACGCTGGCGGTCATGACCGGCAGATCCCCGGGAAGCGGGCCGGTGGTGACGACCAAGTCGTCCATTACCCCCACGAGCTTGTCCGTGGCATCGAGTAGACGGATCTCCACGGCGTAGGTCGTCTCCGCTCGCATGCCTGCGAGCAGAATCGTGTGATGTACGTCGGCTCCGACGGCTGCCGGCACGTCGTGCGCGCTATTGGGTCCCACCAGGCGGACCACGGGGACGACGTCGTCGGCGAGGCTGAGCACAAGCTCGGCCATCAGCGGGTGGTCGAGTTGGCGGATCTCCGCCGAGATGACGATCTCGTCGCCTGGGCCCTCAGTAGTGGTTGTGGCAGCAGAGTCGCCGGGGCTCGCGGCGGTAGTCGAGGTCGCGGTGGACGAGGCCGGCGAGGTGGGTCCCGCGACGTCGTCGGAACAGGACGCAATCAGCAGGGCTGCGACGACAATGCTTCGCAGGGGCTGCATGCGCATCACGCGATGCTAACCAGGTTCGGCGATGCCCAGGATCCCCGCGGAGATCGCCCGAGGGCGCCGCGATACCTTCGGTCGAAGGCATCGTCGAGACATTTCGAAAGACGGCACAACAATGACCGACATTATCGACCTCATCAGGACCGACTGTTTCATCGGTGGCGTCTGGCGACCGGCCTCCGATGGCAGCACCTTCGACGTGCACGACCCAGCCACCGGGCAGACCCTGACCTCCGTCGCCAGCGGCAGCGTCGAAGACGGCATTGCGGCCGTCGCCGCGGCCCACGATGCCTTGCCGGGCTGGGCGGCCACCGCCCCGCGCGAACGAGCCGAGATTCTCCGTCGTGCCTACGACCTGATGGTCGAACGAGGCGATGAGATCGCTGAGGTGATCGTCCGAGAGAACGGCAAGACGTTCGCCGATGCCGTCGGCGAGACCTCATACGCCGCGGAGTTCTTTCGTTGGTACGCCGAGGAAGCCGTTCGGGCATTCGGATCGTTGAGCATCGCCCCGAGCGGCGACAAGAGGATCCTCGTCCTCCATCAGCCCGTCGGCGTTGCCGTGCTCGTCACTCCCTGGAACTTCCCGGCGGCCATGGCCACCCGCAAGATCGGACCGGCGCTCGCCGCCGGATGCGCTGTCGTCCTCAAGCCCGCGTCCGACACTCCCTTGACCGCCTTTCTCGTCGCCCAGATCCTCGAAGAGGCAGGCGTACCAGCCGGCGTGGTCAACGTCGTGGCGTCGAGGCGATCTGGGGCTGTCGTGTCGGCCATGCTCCACGACTCTCGCGTTCGTAAGCTTTCCTTCACAGGGTCCACCGAGGTCGGGAGGAAGCTGCTTCACGAGGCCGCCGACAATGTGGTCAATACGGCAATGGAACTCGGCGGCAATGCCCCGTTCCTGGTGTTCGATGACGCCGATCTCGCCGCCGCCGTCGACGGCGCAATGATCGCCAAGATGCGCAACGGCGGCGAGGCGTGTACATCGGCCAACCGCTTCTACGTGCAGCGTGGGATCGCCGACGAGTTCACTCGCCTTCTCGCCGAACGAATGGGCGGTCTCAAGGTCGCCCACGGCCTCGAGGCGGGTGCCGAACTCGGTCCACTGGTCAATGAAAAGGCGGTCGCGGACGTGGACGACCTCGTCCAGTCGGCGGTGGCCGCGGGTGCTTCCGCGATCACTGGCGGAGCCCCCCTCGACGGGCCCGGGCATTTCTACCCGCCGACGGTGCTTGGCGGCGTCAGCTCGAACGCTGAGATCCTGCGCCACGAGATCTTCGGGCCGGTCGCGCCGGTTGTGGTATTCGACACCGACGAAGAAGTCGTCGCCCTGGCGAACGACACCGAGTACGGGCTCATCGCCTACGTGTACACCGCCGACCTGTCTCGAGGGATGCGAATCACCGAGGCGCTCGAGGCGGGGATGATTGGTCTCAACAGAGGGGTCATCTCCGATCCGGCTGCACCGTTCGGCGGAGTGAAGCAGAGCGGCATCGGCCGCGAGGGTGGACACGAAGGAATGCTCGACTATCTCGAACCGAAGTACGTCGCCACCAACTGGTGACGAACTGACCATTCCATCCAAACGAACGACAATCTCATTTGCTCCACCGCCTCGAGCGAGCGGATCCACGGGGTCTACCAGTGGGTCTGGAGGGTGCGATGCCACCGGTTCGCGGGGAGATCGGGGTGCAGCGCGGCGAGTCCCGTGCAGTACTTGCTTATTCGTTTCGGCCGGATGCCGTGCTCCCACAACCAGTGATCGGTTGGACTCGGCGAGTGTGCTGACTTTGTCTCGACGATGACAGCGTCGTCGAGACACGCCGTTTGCCCACGCCAGTCGGTGCAGGCCAGATTCTGATCGCAGGTGAACCTTGTTCGAGTGTGAGGGTCAACGAAGGTGGTGCGGTGGTAGTTGGTTGTCAACACCGGGGCGAGGGCTTCGATAGCGCGGTGTTGCCCGACCGTGGCCTCCACAAACTTGCAACCTGAACTTGTCAGTCGGTCTCGTTCGCTCTCGCAGTATTCGAGTCGGTGCTTGGCCGTTTCGCCGCGTCCGCCCTTCGTCTTGACCTCCAACATGCACAGGCCGGAGTGCACATAGGTGCGGCTTCGGACCTTGAACCGGTGGCGCCGGCGATGGGCCGCGGCTCGGTACAACGTGAGTTCGGGAGTGTCGAAATAGACGGACTCGTAGCCGAAGCTGCGGCGGCCGTCGATGTCGAGGACACGGGCGTCCGGTGAGAGCGAATCGAGGAACGCGTCGAGGAGCGATCGGTCGACGATGTATTTGCGATCGACTCGGGTCTGCAACGCGGCCAGCTCGTTCAATTCGGACAGCGAGATCGGCTCGGTGTTCTCCTGACCGAGCTCCGGTCCAATCGGTTCGATGGTGAGGGTCATCGCCGACCGTCGATCGTGGTGTCGGTCATCCCCGAGGGGATAGCCCACTGCTCGTTGCGTTCGGGCGGCTCTGCTCCGTCCCGCAGACGGAAACGCACGTCGGCAACGGTCGAGTCATTGACAAGATTGACCTTCTTGATCTTCAACCTGACCACTTTGGCTCCGAGCAGCGACTCCAGGCGAGCGGTCAGGTCCGCTTCGTCGGTATAGGCCCTGTCGAGCGTCACGACCTGGTTTCGGTTGCCCGCGAACAGGCGGGGATGGTCGCCGATGAACAGGGCGGCCAGTATGGCCCCCATCAGTACTGGGGTGAGCCAGACCGGCGAGACGGCGATGCCCCCGAGGAGGCCGATGGCCAATGCGGTGAAGTAGTAGGCGACCTCCTCTTGTTCGAGTTCCGAGGAGCGCAGACGGATGATCGACAGCACGCCGAAGAGGCCCAGCCCGAGTCCGGCGCTGACCTCTGCGGTCGACAAGGCGGTGGCAACGGCCATGACGCCGACGTTCAGGCCGAGGATGGCAACGACCATGTCTCGTCGTCGGTACCTCGGAAAGTAGAGGCCGAAGACCAGGATCGCGACGGCGATGAGGTCGACGACGACCAGGATTGGCTGAGACATGACGTTCGCTCCTTTGATTGCGGTAATCGAGCCACACATCGGTGTTGGTGGGATGTAGCCATAGAAGCGGGCGCTCTTGTGAGCCCTCTGTGTGCGGTCTTCGGATGCTCTGTGCCTTTGGTTCACAGAGAACTCACAGCCCCTTCGCAGGCCGGTCGCAACGCCGCCCGGTTCGATGGCATGAGCCGAACCCGGAAAGGGCCATCCCCATGCCTTGCTCAGACCCCACATCGATCCGCTTGTCCACCCGTCTCGTTCGCGGGACAGCAGCCGGCCTCGTCGGACTCCTCGTCCTCACGTCGTGTGGCTCGGTCGATGCCACAGAATCCAGTACGACCGAGAGCGGCGTCGTGGAGTCGGCGGACGCAGCGGTCTCGTTCGCGGCGGATGCAGACGGGGAGGTCGCCCTGTTCGACAGCAGCATCGTGCACGACATCGAGATCAGCTTCGATGAAGCTGTCTACGATGAGATGATCGACATCTTCACCACCACAGGCGAGAAGGACTGGATCGAAGCGGACGTCGTCATCGACGGCACCACGTTCACGGACGCGGGAATCCGGCTGAAGGGCAACTCGTCGTTGTTCGGACTCAGCAGTGAGACCGCCGGAAACCCCGAGGACCTGCCGTGGCTGATCCGGCTCGACAAGTACGTCGATGGGCAGAGCTACCAGGGCTACGGCGACATCGTCATCCGATCCACCTCGACCGAGACCGCCCTCAATGAGGCCGTCGCCCAGGAACTTCTCGAGCTCTCGGGGCTGGCTGCCCAGCAGGCGATCGCCACGAGCTTTACCGTCAACGGCGGTGAGACCGAGTTGCGCCTCGCCCTCGAACACCCCGACGACGAGTGGGACGACGCCAACTTCGACAACGACAACGGCGTCCTTTACAAAGCCGACAGCGAAGGCGACTACAGCTACCGCGGTGACGACCCCGACGCCTACATCGACGTGTTCAACCAAAAGGCCGGTGACGACGACCTCGAGCCCCTCATCGATTTCCTCGAGTTCATCAACAACTCAGACGACGACACGTTCAGCGCCGAGCTGGCCGACCGGCTCGATGTCGATGCCTTCGCCACCTATCTCGCCTTCCAGGACCTCATCGGCAACGCCGACGACATCAACGGTCGCGGCAACAACTCCTACCTCCACTACGACTACGACACCGAGCAGTTCACCGTCGTGAACTGGGACCTCAATCTCGCCTTCGGCACCGCCAACGTCGGTGGCGGCGGACCCGGCGGTGTCGGGTTCGGTGACGGGCAACGGCCTGAGCCACCCGCTGGCGCCCCGGCCGATGGTGGCCCCGGCGATCAGGCCAATGTCCTCGTTGACCGATTCATGGCCGACGATGCACTCTCCGACCTCTACGACGCCAAGACCGTGGCCCTTACGGAGCTCCTCTACGAGAGCGGCGCCGCCGCCGACGTCATCTCCTCCTGGGTCGATGTCGTGATCTCCGGCGCGAGCGACCTCGCGGACGAAGCCACCGTCGAAGCAGAGGCGAACGCGATCACCGACTTCATCGGCTCCGTCCAGTGACCACCGCTCCGGCCCGGGTCCTCGTGGTGGACGATGAGGAGAACATCCGATTCCTCGTCGAGTCGGGCCTTCAGCTCGCGGGCATGGAAACACTCGGCGCCGCCGACGGCCGCAGCGGACTCGCCGCGGTGGCCGAATTCCGACCAGACCTCATCGTTCTCGACGTGATGATGCCCCAGCTCGACGGCTTCGAGGTCCTCACGCGACTGCGCGACTCCGGATCGCGAACCCCGGTCATCTTCTTGACCGCTCGAGACGCGACCGATGATCGCGTTCGCGGTCTCACCACCGGCGGCGACGACTACATGGTCAAGCCGTTCGCCATCGCCGAACTCGTCGCAAGGGTTCAGCTCCGACTTCAACAGGCCGGCCAGCTCACCCAAGACAGCATCTTGCGTTGCGCCGACCTCGAGCTCGACACCAACGCCTACCGGGTCAGCCGAGACGGCGAAGTAATCGAACTCTCCCCTACCGAGTACAAACTGCTGCACTACCTGCTGGCGAACGCGGGCCGAGTGCTGAGCCGAGCCCAGCTTCTCGATCACGTGTGGGAGTACGACTTCGATGGCAATTCCTCGGTCGTCGATACCTACATCAGCTACTTGCGGCGCAAACTCGACCGGTCCGAGCCGAAACTCATTCACACGGTCCGAGGTGTCGGATTCTGCCTTCGGGTCAACGAATGACCCTACGCACCCGCCTGCTACTGGGCCTCGGCGTAACGCTGAGTGTCTTCGTCGCGGCCGTCACCTTCACGGTATTCGCCCAGCGAGACCATCTACTCGACCAGGTCGACGATCAACTGAGGTCAACGCCCCTGCCTCCATCCGGCCCTCAACCGGCGCCGGCCGCCCAACCGACTGATCCGGCCGACCCTCCGATTTCTGACCTGTATCTTGCGAGCCTCAGACCGGATGGCTCCGTCACGGTTCTCATCGAGGGTCAACGTCTGACCGATCGACCCGTGCTGCAATCGTTTCTCGAGGACCCTCCCCATCAACCGACCGTGCGGAGCGTCGACGGCGAGAACGGGCCGTCCCGGTTCCGTGTCTTGTACATCCCCGGACGCGGGATCGGCCCGGCCACCGTCGTAGCGGTGCCGCTCGACAACGTCGACGACACCGTCACACAACTGATCTACACCTTCCTCGTCGTCGCGCTTCTCATCACAGTCGTGTTGGCGGTGATCGGGTTCTGGGTCAACCGCCTCGGTGTTCGACCGATCACCGAGATGACGGCCACCGCCGATGCCATCGCCGCTGGAGACCGAGACAGACGGGCCGAGTCATACGGAGAAACGACCGAGGCCGGGCGACTGTCCAACGCCCTCAACGTAATGCTCGACCAGCGCGACGAGGCGGAGGATCGACTCCGTCAATTCGTCTCCAATGCCTCACACGAGCTCCGCACGCCGCTGACATCCATACGCGGCTACCTCGACCTCTACGCCGAAGGAGGCTTCCGTGAACCGGGCCAGCTCGACGACGCCGTTCGCAGAATGCGCGACGAGTCCGCCCGGATGAATCTGCTCGTCGAAGACCTTCTCGTCCTCGCGAGGCTCGACGAACAACAGCCCCTCGACCTCGCACCCGTCGACATCGTCGAAATGTTGCACGACATCGCGGCCTCGGCCCTTGCCGCCCACCCCGACCGCATCGTCACCGTCACCGAGACTCAAGCTCTCACGGTCAGCGCCGATCGCCTCCGACTCCAACAGGCCGTCGCCGGCCTCGTCGACAACGCCATCACCCACACCCCGCCAAGCACCGCTATCCAGCTTCACGGCGCACAGTCGGAAGGCGCGGTAGACGTGATCGTCTCCGACACGGGCCCGGGCCTGTCTGCCGACGTGGCCGCCCGAGTGTTCGACCGTTTCTACCGAGGCGACGCCTCCCGCTCACGCGTCGCCGGCGGCGCCGGACTCGGGCTCTCCATCACCAAGTCGATTGTGGAGGCCCACGACGGTGAAATCACCGTTGCGTCCGCCCCCGGCGAGGGAACCGCCTTCACGGTGCGCCTACCGGTCGTCCCCTGACCGCCGGATTCACCGCAAGTCCCGCACCCAATGACAGACTCCTCACAAGTCACGCGCCTTGACTGACCCCATCGATCGCTCGTCGCCGAGACGCCGAGCATCGAATCTCCCAGCCACAACCGGCATTCAATGGAAGGTCCGAAATGCGCCGACTACCAATCCTGATGCTGCTCTTGGCCCTTGTTGCTTCTGCGTGCTCATCTGACGCAGAAAGCGAGATCCAGTCCTCTGTGGACTCGGTCGAGAATTCAGCCAGTACCGGCGACGCCGAGGCGGGGTCGAGTACAGGAACCACGTCGACCGAGTGCGCCGACATGATCGTCCTCTTCGAGCCCTACCTCGAACATGTAACGATCGCCTGCGACGATGACTTCCTCTACGTCGAGTCCGACAGCCTGGGCGACCACGAGATGATGGTGGGCATCACCGCATGGAACCAGCAGGTGCCGTTGCCCCAACCGTTCAGCGACGGAAACGTCTGGCGCTTCCCACTCGAGCCATCGGCCGCCGACACTCCGACCGCCACCAACGGCCAAGGATCGGTCGCGATGGCACTCAACGGCGTCTCCATATTTGACCCCACCCGACAGGACGGCGTCTACGCGACCGAGCGAGACCCGTATCTCATCGGCGAACTCGACGCGTGCGCCGGCCACTCGGGCCGGGCCGACGACTATCACTATCACGCGGGCCCTGTGTGCCTCGAAGCGGAAAACCTGGCCGACGGCGGCATCGTCGCCATCGCCCTCGACGGCTACTTCGTCCGGTCCTTCACCGACCCCGACGGCTCAGCGCCGGCCGATCTCGACGCCTGCAACGGTCACTCCCATGACGATCTCGGCTACCACTACCACCTCACCGAAACGGTGCCATATGTACTCGGCTGCTATCACGGCGTCGTTGACATCGACGGAGCCCAACCGCACACGACCCCGGTCCGCCGCGGCAACGGGCAGCCCATCGCCGCCGAAATCACCGCTATGTACACCGACGACGACGGATCCGTGACGCTCGAGTACACCTACCTCGATGAGCAACGCTCCATGTCGTGGATCGCGATCGATGAAAACTGCTTCACCTTCACCTACCTCAATCCGCCGACCGGCGAAGCCTTCGGAACCGGATCCGAGACCGTCTGTCGGTCAGCCGACAACGTCGACGCTCCCCCCGATCCTCCTGCTCCACCCAACGGTGCGCACGCTGTCACAGACGTTCCCGATACGGGCGACGAGTAGCGCCAGACTGGGGTCGCGCCGACTCCTCCCCGGCGCGGAAAGGTGTTTCACTCACGGGGGATAACCGACATGCGGTATCGGCCAAGCCCACTGGGAAAGAGTCGACGCTAGGTCTCGAGAATACCGACGGTCTACTGGGCTGGTCCATGGGTCGTTTGGTGGTTTCGAATACGCCGGCGCCGGGGGTTGCCTGGTGGGACGTTGGACTCTGTTGGGGTTGACAGGCAGGCGTAATCTTGAAGTCAGATAGATCCGCGTACTGCCTGCGCGAGAGGTGATCATGTTCGCTCTAGCTGTGTTGGCCGATGAGCACGGGTGGGGTCAAATGGGCGGCGAGTTTCGTGAACGAAAGGCCGAGTTGCGATGACCGCCACCGATCATTCTCGATCGAATGAGCCCCCAAACGGTGATACTAAGGCGAAACCTGATCATGTCGGCGGGTTCGATCGGCTGCCGGACCGTCGGTATCTGCTGCACAACGTGACAGCCGGAACCGATCAGCTTTTCAAGACCGAGCAGGACGCTCTTGATGCCGTGAACGAACAGGTCTTCAGCGGCGATAGCTGGACGATTGTTCTGGTCCCGGCGCGGATCTCCGGCGGCTACCAGATCCACAGCGGCCACGGCCCCATCTGAGCGTCAGCAGCTTTGGCTGCGGGCTGACATGATTGCCCCCCTGTTCCGCCTTTCGATCAGCGGCGACAGACCTCACCGAAACTTCTGCACCCGCCGCCGGAACCGCAGGCGCGAAACCACACGCGTCATGCCGCGTCAACCGGCGCACCGCCCGGCGTGTGATACCGAGCACTTCGACTGCGGCTAGTTGTCGCCTGGCGGGTAGAGGCAGCTGAGGGTGGCTGGTTGGGCGCGGATCGTTTCGATGAACGCTTCGGCATCGACGGCTTTGAGGCGGACCACGCGGCCGAATTCGTAGGCGGGCAGGTTGCCTTGGTCTATGAACCAGTAGAGGGTTCGTGTTGTGACGCCGAGGTGTTCGGCTGCGGCTTTGGTCGACAACCGCTCTTCAGAAGCCATGACTAGACAACAACGAACGGCGGCTGGGTCAATCCGTTTCGGCCTCAAGCGGTGTCGGATTGCAGCTCATGTTGGGGAAGGTGATCGCCGCGGACACCGACCCGACTAGGGCTGAGTTTCGAACCCGACTCGGGGCTCTGCTTTCGATCCAGGCTCGATGCGCAGCGCCGGCCCGGGGTCCTCGCCGATCAGTTCCACCACCCGAGCCCGAACCTCAGCAAGGTCCAGATCAGGGGGAAACACAAATGCCGACACCACACCATCGACGCCAATTGAGGCGCCGATGAATTCGGCCGGGATGGCCGACGCGTCGATTCCGCGAACTAGATCGGAGACGATCTCTGCTCGAGCGCGTGACGCCACGGCTACCTCGAATCTCACCGGCTGCACCGTCGGCGCAACGTCTCGCACCAGTTCAACAATCTCCGACCGTCGCTCCTCGCTCACCGTAGGCAAAACGTAGATCGCGATACCAGGCTGGCCGCCCGCTATCTCCGCGTACTCACACGGGGCATGTTCCAACAGTGCCGCCTCGATGGCACTAAAACCGGACAGCGGTACGTCCACCGGCAACCCGTCCTCAGTCACTGCGGGAGTTGCAATGATCGGCTTAATGGACGACGTGTCACAAGCCGGCGTCTCCACCGTGGTAGTGGTGATCACGGCAACCGTCGTCGTGATCACAGCGGTGGTCGTCGTGACAACGGCCGGTGCAGAAGTCGAGGGTGTGGAGCTAGCCGCCGTTGAACTCGTGGCGGCCGGACCACTCGATGGCGTCTGACTGTCCGCACACGCCGACACCGCAACAACTGCAGCAACAACGACCGCTAACACCGATCTCATTGGGATCTCCGCAACTGTCCAACGCTATAGAGCGTCTCAACCATCACTCGATCCAGCCATCGCGCCGAGAACCAACCGGATCGAAACTCGGGAAATAGTAGCAACACCCTCCCTGTCGAGAATTGTCGGCCCGGCCCGGCGCTTCGGCGGGCACCATATGCGTGGCTCGCAGCCACCGTCTTGTCGCTCTCTCTTCATACGGCCCGCTTCGGCTCTCGTCGAGGAAGGTGAGTGAGGAAGCCTTGGTCTCGCTGTTGCCGTGAGTTCGTTGATAGCGGTCGATGTGCCGGCCGGTGCCCAGCAGTGGGCTCTGTCGGTCGGGTTCTTCGCCTGCGCCGGCCGAGGCATTGAGACCCGCTACCAGGTCGGCGGTCGACTCACTCCTCGGCGGGGGGCACCTGGAAGACCCCGATGTGGATGTGGTCGTGGTGGACCTGGTTGGTGAAGGTGTGGGCGACCGCGTCGTCAAACCGCCACGGACTGCCGAACTCCCCGATGTCGGTGCGCGACACCAACAACTCCGACACCGCATAGAGCGACGACGTGACGTCGTGAGAGTCGATCACGAGGTCCGACCCGACCTGGTAGATGTCGACCGCTCGTCCCACCGTGTGATTGCTCAACCGGGGCGTCCCGAACACGTGGTCCGGATGCCCGGTGTGCAACACGACGACGGAGTACGAGGTCCGCGCCGCGAGGTCGAGCATCGTCTGGAGCAGTGCGTGATCTGTGTGACCGGAGTAGATGTCCCAGATCGCCGAGTCAGGGAGGTTGATCCGTGGATTGTCAACGACCGAGGCAGCCACCGGCGCGAGGGCAGCGGGCCGCTCGACCGGTTGACCTCCCGCCGAGGCAATCTCCTCGAACTCCCATACTCCCGATTCCGCTCTCACGAGACGCACGTCAACCGTTCGGGTCTCGGTTCGCTCGGGTTCCGGGCTGCCCTCGACCCCCACGTCTTGGCGGACCACGACCATGATCGAGATCCGGCCGTCGAGGTGACCCCCGAGCTGGGCGTACTCCACCGTGCCGCGAGACCACATTTCGGGGTGATGCACCGTCTGCACCTCCAACGCCAGAGCGTCGGCGACAGCAGGACCGACCGGAAGCGTGGCCAACACGTCTGTCAACGACGAATCGACCTCGTAGTTCGTGATGGCGTAGGCCACCAACGCCCCGAGCTGCTTGGCTCCCGCTTGTACCTCGTTGGGCGCAGGCTCGAACGGGTCCGGGAACGGCGGAGGTTCTCCCGAGGTCGCCGGCCCGCCCTCTGTCGGCTTGGCCTCCACCGCCTCGACCGGAATGGCGTCGGCGTCGATGGAAGTTCCCGAGCTCTCCGTGACCTCGACGCCGACAACCTCGGCCTCGTCGGTTTGTTCGGACGCCGGGGCCGCCGTCTCCCGCCCGTCGAGCGCGGCACGCTCCTCGACGGCAAGGTCTGGCGACTCACTGCCCCCGGCCGTCAGGGTGAACACCACCAGCAGTCCCAGGACCAGGGCGTTCAGCGCCACCATGATCTGGACGAGCCGCTTCACGATGATGAACGTCCTGGTCACACTCGGCCGCCTCCCGTGCATCGCTGGAGCAGCCCTGAGTGCCGGCGGATCCAGCGCTACGCCGTCGTGGGTCTCTCTAGTGATGCTCACTACGCATGACCACTCTACCACACACAGTACTCATCGCGGCAAGGGCAACTCGTGCCGACGAGGAGCGCTCTTGCGATCCCGGAGCTTGGCGTCCCAGCGCAGGACCGGCCGTTCCACGAGACACCACGACGCAACAGTCGCCGCGGCAGTCAGGACGAGGGCGGTCCACAAGGGGATGTCCGAGCGGACGAAGACGTAGTGCCAGAGGTAGAGCCCGAAGGACACCTCGGCGACACGCAGGAGGACCCGGTTCTCCAACCATGCCGGGCCGGTCGACGCGTACTGGACGGCCATGGCGGAGAGGGCCAAGGCCACGAAGCCACCCCAGAGGACGGCCCGGCCCTCGTCGCCGAAGACCGGCAACAGCATGAGCGCGAGTAGGCCGGGAACCGACCACTTGGCTACCGCCTGCCAGATTGTGAGGCCGGCAACGGCCAGGTAGGCCCCCACGAAGAGCGCCGCCGCGTTTGTGTCGGTCGCGTTGTACACCCAACCCGGCGAGAGGGCGCCGATAGCGACAGCCCTCCAAGCGATCGCCAGCAAGGCGAGGACTCCGATGACGCGGGTCCGATGCTGGCGCGGGAGCCACCCGATGACCAGCGGCCACAGCAGATAGAAGTGGGCGATCACCGCGATGAACCAGGTGTGTGTCAGCCGTCCCAAGTCGAGACCGTCGACGCGCGCGTAGTTGGCGTACAGACCAAGCGTCGGAGCGACGCGCGACCATGCAGTTCCCGCCGCGAGCATCACGAGGCAGACCGCCAGAAGGGCGGGGAGCAAGCGAAGGAGGCGCTTGCGGTAGAACGAGCCGAGATCGAGCCGACCGGACCGGTCCACCTCGGCACAGATCGAGGCAGTGATCACGAACCCGGACAGGACTAAGAACAGCGGGACCCCCCAGTGTCCGGCCGGCACGACAGATTTGTCGATGTGATACCCGATGACCATCGCGATGGCCACGGCGCGCAACCCATCGAGAGCGGCGATTCGCCCCATGCTCAGCTCCTTGTCGTTCTACATCAGCGCAGACTTGCTGCCAATAGCCCATCGGCAGCCAGAACGCGAATCCGCGCGGAAGATCGGTAGGAAGTACTTCAGAATTCCAACAGCATGCGATTCATTCCGCCGATCGCAGCCCTATTCGGCGTGTTCTTGCTGCTGACTCTGGTGATCGCTCGACCGGATCGACACGATCCGAGATTACCCCGACCTCACGACGCAAAGCCCGTCACGGTGGCGGCGCTCAGCGAGGGTCAGAGGCGAACCACCGTGCAGTCGCGTTGTAGACCATGTCGTGGCCTGATTGGAAGTAGACGAGCAGCGCCGGACCCGACTGCCGAGCGAAGACGGGAGCGGGATCCCCGTACCCGAAGTACGTCGCGGTTCTGGTCCAATCCGAGAGTTCGTCGGGAACAGTTCCCCGACCGAAGAGGTCCACCTCGGCGGCGCTGAGGCGGTCCTCAGGGTCGGCCAACTGATTGAACACCTCGGCGGCGACACTCGGAGGCACGTAGGGATCGCGGATGCCCTGAGCGACGAATACCGGAACCCCGTGGTCACGAGCCGAGTCCAGGTAGGTCACCGGACTACGGGCCAAGCATTCGTCTTGAACGGGGCCGGCCTCCGTCGGGTCACCTCCGCAGGCCAGCGAGATGTCGCTGGCGTAGCCCCGGCCCAGCCTTCGCGAGAAGTCGTAGAACTCGACGAGGTCGTGGGGCGGTCCCCAGGCCGAGACCGCGCTGACCTTGTCGGGGTGTCGGCCGGCAAGCAGGAGCGCCATCATCCCGCCGCCGGAGTAGCCGACGACGTACACGCGATCGGCGTCCACCCCGGACTGGGCGACGGCATAGTCGATCGCATCGGCCGCATCCTGGACCGCCAGCTCGGATCCGACCGCGTCGGCGTCGTCGTTCCTGCCACGGAAATCCGGGGCGATGACGGCCCAACCGTTTTCCTGGGCCCACATTGCGAAGGGAATCCCAGCGTGCTGGGTGTACGGGGCGCTCCAGGAGTGCAGTACCACCAACACTGGCTGATCGCCGTCGCCAGTCGGAGGGAGCCAGAAGGCGGGTTGCTCGGCGCCGTCCGCGGTCGAGACGATCCGAAGCTCCTCGATACCTGGAACCGACAGCTCCCACGTGGACGGGCCATGGGACACAAAGCTGGTGAAGTCGCCGATGGTGTTGATCCCGTCAAGCGCCTCGAACGTCGCATGAGCGCTGCATCCGGGTGACTCGGAGTCGATGACGACCTCCGGCGAACCCTTGTAGCGGTAGAAGAACGTCGCCAACTGACCCCTGGTGACCGTGTCATCAGGCGAGAACGTTGTCGACGAGGTGCCCGTGGTGATGCCTTGTTGCAGCACCCAGCCCACCGGTGTGATCTGCCAAGCCCTGACCACATCAGAAAACTGAATCGGAGGCGGAGCCTCAGGAGAACCCTCCAAGCGATGTAACAACACCGCCAACTGACCGCGAGTGAGATGGTCATCGGGCGAATAGGTCGTCGCGGTCGTACCAATGGTGATGCCGTTGTTGAAGATCCACGACACCGGGTCCTGTTGCCACTGGGCTACTACATCACCAAAGACATGGGCAGCACCGGGGGCCGGGGAACCCTCCATACGCCATATGAACGCCGCCGCCTGACCACGCGTCACCGGATCATCAGGACCGAAACACGTCGGAGAAATGCCGGTGGTGATGGCGTTGTCGACCATCCACTGCACCGGATCAGTGAAGAACCTGTCCGAATCAACGTCGCCGAACCTGGCCACCCCACCAGCCGGCGGAGAAACTGACATCACGCCAGTCATCGTCATCGAAACAACGAGGCAGACAGCCAGTGTTCGACGCTTCATACTGGGCACTCCTCTGCCGGGTGTTGGATCAGCTACCGACGTTGGATGTGGTGGTCGGTGGCGGCGTAGTCGTCGTTGTGGTCGGTGCCGCAGTCGTTGTCGTGGTCGGTGCCGCAGTCGTGGTCGTGGTCGTGGTCATCGTCGTCGAGGTGGTGGTCGGTGTCGCTGTCGTGGTTGTGGTCGTAAGCGGCGCAGCGGCCGATGGTGTCCAGCTGACCTGGAATCGGCACGTGCCGCCGTCCTTGTCAGACAGGATCATGCCCTCGCCGGTGTCGAGTACCCAAGCATCCACGGTCTTGCTGCTATCGAGTGAGAACGAGAAGTTCGTTGATCCGTCCTTGTTCAGGACATCAACCGCACACTCGACCGCAGGTGGGCTGATGAGGAAGTTGATCTTCCCCGGGGCTTCAGCAGTGAGGGTGACAGGAGCCGCGTAGAGGCAGTCCGTTCGATCAATGTCGATATTCATCGCTGCCGAGAGGCTCGTGGGTGAAGCTCCACAGTTGATGTCAGGCTCGGCGATTCGAAAGATCCCGGCGGCGGGTTGACTCCCCGAAGGAGCTTCGGCCGAAGGGTCACTGGCAGATCCGCACGAGGCAAGCAGCAACAAGGTCAATAGCAGACCGACGGCGGAGGCGGATCCACTCCACACTCGGCTGCGGAACACGTGTTCGTTGGAAGTCCCTTTTGTTCTACGCATGCCCGGAACCATCGGTCCCCTGAGACGCGTCTTGAGGGATTCGGTCCCGTCGGGTGGTGTGTCGGTTGTGCGATTCCCGGCTTCAGTCTCGGGAGTTCTGGTGACAAATCGATGACACGTGACACAACACGAAGAACTCCGGAGCCGTGAAGCCCCGGAATGTCGCAAGCGTCTTGGTGTCGGAGGGGCGTCTCGTACCTCAACTCCACCGGCCGATTCTGGCTCAATCGAGTTGCCCACTGCAGCCTGAAGGTCAATCGTTTCAGCAGCTCAACGCCCACCAGAATCATCAATCAGGCCCGCACAGGATAGGCCACCTCAAGCTCCCCCGGAACGGTGAACTCGTCCCAAGCGCATCGTTCACATCGATTCCGCCGGGAGCGCCAACCTCGTACACGTTCGGACCAAAGTCCTCACCGACACTGGGTGACAGCGACGTCGACACACAACCACTACGGCACCGTTGCGTTGATCGACCGATCAACGCAACGGTGCCAGGCCGAATCCGTTAGGTCTGGCCCCTCGCCGTGTCGGCTCGCGTGTGGGGTCCGGGCGAGCTCGGTGGGTCAGCCAATCGAGCCGGCGCCGAAGATGGCCACAGGGCCCGCGCCGAGATCGACGTTCTCATGATCGCCGATGCCATCGGGTACCTCAGCGACCAGCGGTTTGAGGGCAAACGGGGCCGGGCTGTTGTCGGCGTCTGGCTCAACGCTGATGACAATCGTTGCCGTAGTCAGGTCGGTCGGGAAAGTGAGACCCTCCGGGGCGTTGGTGATGAAGTCCTCGCCAGGGAACGGAGGGCCATCGATGGGACCGGAGAAATCACCGAAGTCGTCGGCGCCGGTCGCGGTCAGGAAGCGGCCAGTCGAGACCGGCTGACCGTCGATGACGACCCAACCCTCGTAGGCCCATCCGGCCGGAAGGGCGGGAAGCACCAGGCTCGTCTCGGGGCCAGGGACGCTCAGGAACCAGACGCCGGACAGCTCGTCTGGATCGGGATCGTTGGTGGGCGTTCCGAGGATGAAGCTTCCCATCACATCGGCGAAGTCGGTGCCGAGGGCGGCTGGGTGACTGATCGACAGTTCGAACCTGCCGTCATCGTCAACGTCCCCGGCGAGAACGTGAGTTGCGGCCGGAGCCGGATCGTTGTCGACCGCGGGTTCGATGGTGATCACGACGGCACCAGCGCCCTCATGGCCATAGAGGCGGTCCTGACCGGCGATCTCTACCGACCCATCATCGGTGATGTCGAAGATCCCGCCGCTGACGGGGGTTCCGTCGACGATGGTCCAGACCTCGTACTCAAAATCGGCGCCTAGCCCTTCGAGTCCCTCGAAGCTGACCTCGAGCTCGGGGCGACCGTCGACCATCTCATCGTCGACCATCTCATCGTCGGGGATTTCGGCGTCGACAGCTGCGGGGGCGCCCTCACTGCCAATTCCGATGTCGTCATCGCCGCAGGCAGCCGCCAGTAGAGCAAGGGCGAGGAGCGCAGCGAGCGCCGCCCATCGTCGCTGTGTGCGGGCAGGTCGCCCGGCGTGAGTCTTCGGTCTCGCAAACATTGTTCGATCCTTTCGAGTGTCCCAAGGGGGATCTGGGACGATGCGAAGATTAACGACGCAACGAAAAATCGGATCCGAATCGTTCGAGGGTTTCTGAGTTGTTTCGATCTCCATGACCGAGAAGAGGCCGTGACCGAGGCAGCCACCAGCGACGAAGCACTCGATCAACTCGACCCGCATGCGTTCGATCTGATTCTGCTGGAGGTGAAGCTTCCGGGGGTCAACGGCATGAAGATCCTCGAGCAGTTGAGAGAAACCCCCTCTACTTCGGTGATCATGATGACCGCCCTCCGCGAGGAACAGCAGTGAGTGACCGGGCCCCTGGCCGGCGCCGACGACTACGCCAGCAAGCCCTTCTCACCTCGCGAGGTGTCGCCCCCGCTCGAGCCGTACTTCGCCGTTCGGGCATCTGCAAGAGCGGACAGATCAGGTTCGGTGACTTGGTCATCAAATTGCTGTCGGGAATAGTCGCCCGCGACGGGGGACTGTCAGATCCCCGGCTGGATGACCAAGACCCTCGGCCGACGCGAGGCGGCCGAACTGCGACTCCGCAAGGTGACCACCGGCGAAGGTATGACCGCCGCCGAAATCCGCTAACTGGTCGAACGGATGCAGGGAAACGTCGCGATCCCGCAATGCGCGAGGATCGGCGCAAGGTCTAGGAGGCCGCCAGCTCGCCATCACCTACGATCACAGCCGAAAAATGGCGAAACTCCACATCTCCGGATCCGGAGGTGTGGAGTTCCGTACGTGTCGGAGGGGGACTTGAACTCACATCCCCCAACGCGCATCCAGTGTCATCCTGCGGTAGCCGGCGCCCTGAGCGGCCTCCATCGACGGACGAATCCGCTCCAGCTCGGGCGAAGACCGCGGGCCTTGCGTGACGGGAGTCAAGAATGACAAGTCAAAGCGTCAACAGGAAACGGACCGGGTCACGGGTCATCCACCGCCAATCTCCACAAGCCCTATCCCCCCTTTGACACCGAGAGCGAGAGGCAAGGAGGAGTGAGCTCGGCGATCAGGTCGAACTCTAGAGTGCCACTCGTATCCCAGGACTGAGAGGCTGACACGTGACTAGAAGGCCAGAAGTCATCGGTTGAGCCGTCATCGGTTCTGATCCCGCCCTGCGTAGGTCTGTCGACTTCTGTTTGCAGACCGACAGCGTGGCGAGCAATTCTGACCGTTCGACATCGGCTCGCGGCGCCGCTTCAAGACGTGGCTCTGACCTGGCCTTTTGCTGGTACCCCGTACGGGATTTGAACCCGTGCTACCACCTTGAGAG
>JAJCXX010000035.1 GCA_029263195.1 Acidimicrobiales bacterium | reverse complement strand
TCCGATCCGGGTGGGCAGCATGCTGTTCACGCTGGTCGATCCCGAACCCGGACACGAGGTCGAGTACAACCGGTGGTACGAACGCGATCACTTCTATGCCGGCTGCATGGTGGGGCCGTGGTTGTTCGCCGGCAAGCGCTGGGTGGCCACTCGGGAGCTGAAGGATCTGCGATTCCCGAAGGGCGACACTCCCGTTGCCTCACCGGTCGACAAGGGCTCGTATCTGGCCATCTATTGGGTGCTGGAAGGCCACCACGGAGACCACTTCAAGTGGGCGTCGGAACAGGTCGTCGATCTCTACAAGTCCGGTAGAGGGTTCTCGAACCGGGCCCATGCCCACACGGTATTGATGCAGGAGCCCTGGGCTCACTACCGCGACTCTGATCCGGTACCGATCGAATTGGCCCTCGATCATCCCTACGAGGGACTCGGAGTCGTGGCGATCGACCGCAGCGAGGGGGTCTCACAGGCCACCCTCGACGACCACCTTCGCGACATCTCGGTCCCTGCTCTGATGGGGGCCGATCCCATCAACGGAGCGGGAGTTGCCAGCATGGTGTCATGGAGCTACCAGGACATGGGGTCTGGCGACACCGACGCCGCCCCGATGGATCTCGGGATGCCTCCGGGCGGGCCCGAGCGCACCATGCAGCTGTTCTTTCTCGACCGCGAACCGATTTCGGTCTGGGATCGCTTTCACGGCTACGCCGAGGAGTTGGCAGCCTCCGGAGTCGGAGAGGTGGTCTTCGCAGCACCGTTCCTGCCCACGATCGTCGGCACCGACACCTACACCGACCAGCTCTGGTGAATCGCAGGGGCTCGGCGCTCGTTCTGGCGACTGCGTTGCTGGCGGCGGCTTGTGCGTCGTCGGAATCTGCTCGGGACGAGCCCAACCCCTCAACGACAGCGACGGTCGCATCCAGCGACGACTCCGCAGCCGCATCTCAGTCCACCCCGACCACCGATGGCTCGACCCCGACCGAGGCACCGCGACCCGGCGATCGGCCGGCGACGTTGTCGGCGGTCTCGTGCGGGCCGGGGCTCGACGATGCCGCGGTCACCTGCGGGATCGCAGAGGTGGCCCTCGATCCGTCCGATCCGGCCGGATCCACCACCCAGATCTCCTACGTGGTGGTGACCGGATCCGACGGAAACTTCCCCACACCGGTGGCGGTCATGCAGGGCGGGCCGGGTGGCGCGAGTTCCGAGATGGCGGTCTGGTTCCCCCAGCGCGATTTCACCCAAGTGTTCGTCGATCAGCGAGGCACCGGATTTGCCGAGACCGATCTCGACTGCGTGGAGGCCAACGGCCTGGCCAGCGAGCTTCTCGAATTGCCTAGTACCGAGGCTGCGCTCGAGTTCGAGGATGCGTATGAGTCCTGCGCGGTCAGGCTCGCCGGCACCGATGTACTTCCGTACACCAACACCGCGAGTCATGCCGCCGATGTAGAGGCTGTGATGGCCGCTCTCGGCCACGATCGATGGATCGCATATGGCGTCAGCTACGGATCGACGATCGCCCTTCAGCTGATGAGAGACTCCGCGGCCGGATTGGTCGGGTCGGTGCTCGACGGCGTCTACCCCCCCGACCTTGATGTCGATGCCGGACTTGCCGCCTCGGCGGATCGCAGTATCGGTGCAGTCTCCGCAGCGTGCCGTGATGACGACTCCTGCAACGGCATCGTCGATGATGTGGCCAACACGCTCGACCGACTGATCGTGGAGCTCAACTCCGATCCTTTGGCCGTCTCGCCCGGAAGCGGTGTTCCCGACACCGACCTCGATGGCCAACGTCTGGCCGAGTACACCTTTCTGATGCTCTACAGCGAACGTGAAGTGGCCCGAATCCCGTGGATACTCGATGGTCTCGATCGCCGCGACGACAAGGTCGCCGAGTGGCTGGTCCGGGTGGGCACATCGATCCAGGATCTGACTTCCGACTCCAACGACGAGGGCACATATTTCGCGGTGCAGTGCCACGACCGCTTGCCATTCAGCGACGGCATCCCTGATGATCTCGGACCGTTCGCCGCGGCTGTAGCCGCGACATCCACCGACGAGATATGTCAACCCTGGTCAGTGGGGTCGGCGTCCGATGCCGATGGTCTGCCGGTCGAGAGTTCCATTCCGACACTGCTGCTCTCGGGCGGGTTCGACCCGATCACACCGGTCGACTACGCCAGAAGCGCTGCCGTTGGGCTCAGCAACTCCACCGTCGTGGAGCAGGCGGGCCGTGGTCACGGAATCTGGTTTGGCAACGACTGCATTGGGGGCATTGTCTTCTCGTTCGTTTCGGATCCGACCCGCAGTCTCGATGTGTCGTGCGCTTCAGACCCCGTTCCGGTCAAATGGCTGGAGCCGTGATAGATCTCCAGAGTGCATCAAAGGCATAGGGGAGGCTGAGCATGATTCTCTCGGGCAAGACCGTGCTGGTTTCTGGCGCGGGTCCCGGTCTGGGTGGGGATTGTGCGGCCCTGGCGCTGCGCGATGGGGCCAACGTGATCATCAGCGGGCGCAATTCCAACCGACTTTCCGATGCGGCAGGGCGGCTCGATCCGTCGGGGGAGCGTATCCTCGCTCGGGTAGCCGATATCGGGGACCAGGCGGCGGTCGAGGCTACGGTCGAGGCCGGCGTCGCCCGTTTCGGTGGGCTCGACGCGGTGATCAACGTCGCCGCGCTCGACACCCTCCATGGAAGTTTCGACGAACTCGACGACGACGCCTGGCTCCGCAATCTCGAGGTGAACGTCCTCGGTGCCGTTCATGTAGTCAGGGCGGTCGCCCCCGCACTCCAGAACGGCGGCGGAGGTTCGATAGTGCTCATTGGATCACAGGCTTCACTGAAGCCCGTGGGGATGGTTCCTCAATCGGCCTACGCGTCGGCCAAGTCGGCTCTGCTGTCGGCAGCCCGCGATATGGCCGAGGAGCTCGGCCCACGCGGGATTCGGGTCAACACGGTGGTCCCCACGTGGATGTGGGGGCCCAACGTCGAGCTCTATTGCAAATGGCAGGCGGGGGAGCGGGGCATCACCGCCGAGGACGTACGCGACGAGATCGCGCAGTCGATGGCGCTGCGGGTCATGCCAACCACAGCCGATGTGGCCGAGGCCGCGATCTTCCTGGCGTCGGACCGGGCGAGAATGATCACCGGGCAGCGATTGCTCGTCAACTCTGGAGAGTTCTACGACACCTGAATCGCCGATTCGTCCGGAGGAAGTTCCGATCCGTCAGGCCGCGTCGATTCTCGTGATCGATGATCGACCCGACCTTCACGTTCTCGTCGGTCGGCGGCGTCTCAGTTCGGGCTTCGTACCTGGAATGGTCGTCTTCCCGGGCGGAGCGGTCGATGACGACGATCGTGGGGTGAAAGCTCGTTCGATCGTGCCCCGGGCCGACGTGCCGGGGCTCGATCCCGGGGCGGCGGCAGCGTTCCTGTCGGCCGGACTGCGTGAAACTCTCGAAGAGGTCGGAATCTGGGTCGGCGGTGACGCTCCGATCGATCCCCTCGAATTTCCCCATGCCGGGTGGTGGCTCACTCCGGTGGGGGCGACCCGCCGCTACGACACCCATTTCTTTTTGGCCCGTTTCAGGGGTGGAGATGTGACTGCCGATCGACAAGAGCTGTCTGATGCGTGGTGGGACCGGCCCGCCGAGCTTCTCGAGCGAGTCGGGACCGGCGAGCTCGATGCCATCTACCCCACGATCCAGTTTCTTCGGTCGCTCGCCCGATTCAGCTCTGTCGATCAGGTAATCACGGCCGCGAACGAGAGACTTGTCGATCGTGATGACGATGGCTGGGTGAGTTTTTGATCACGCTCGGTCCTTTTTGTGACCGAATTGACCTAATTGGTCAACATTTTGCACGATGTTGTGAGAAATGTTGCGAATTGGTTTCCAGATCCGGCCGTCAATGGTCTATGTTCTGGATGGGTTAGGTGATATTCGGGCGCAGAACCGGAGAGTCGCCTCGGAGACCTTTGGTCTCCAATCCCCTCCAGGGACACGAGACCTGGTCGGTGTGGCAGCGTCGGCCAGGTCTCGGCCGCGTGTTAAGCCATTTCCTCGGTCGTTCGCTAGGTTCTTGACGTGATAGATCTCGATTTAGACTCAATTCGCATATTTCTCCACATTCTTGGCGCATCCGTTTGGGTCGGAGGCCAGTTGCTCATGGCCTCGCTCGTGCCGGTGCTTCGCAAGATCTCCCCGGAGGCGCCCCGAAAGGCAGCCGAACAGTTCGGCCGACTGGCATGGCCGTTCTTCGGTCTGGCCGTGTTCACCGGAATTTGGAGTGTGTTCGAGATCGATCTCGACACCGTCTCGTCGGGCTACAACGCAGCTCTCGGCATCAAGTTGCTGGTCGTGGCGGCATCCGGCGGGGCCGCCCTGCTGCACAGCAACACCCAATCGGCAGCAATCCGGGGGATCACCGGGGGATTGGCGCTCCTGAGTGGAGTCGTGGCCATGTACGTCGGCGTACTCCTCGTGGCATGACCGACCTGATTCGCCGAGGGGCCGACGGGTTGGATCGCTGTTGGTGGGCCGGTAGCGACGGCGAATATCTCGCCTATCACGACGACGAATGGGGGCGTCCGACCGTCGACGATGTCCGACTGTTCGAGAAAATCTGCCTCGAAGGATTCCAGTCCGGTCTGTCCTGGTTGACGATTCTTCGCAAGCGCGAGAATTTTCGGGCGGCATTCGCCGGCTTCGATATGGGCGATGTCGCCGCCTTCGACCAGGGCGACGTCGATCGGCTGCTGGCCGACGCCGGGATAGTGCGTCACCGGGGAAAGATCACATCGACGATCAACAACGCGGCTCGTGGCCTCGAGTTGGCCGACGAGTTCGGGTCGCTTGCCGCGTATGTCTGGGGGTTTGAGCCGCAAGGAATCGAAGGAGATCGCGACGGAGAGTTCCCGATTCCGTCCACCACCCCAACGTCGGTGGCATTGGCGAAGGATCTGAAGAAGCGGGGCTGGAGTTTCGTCGGACCAACCACCGTCTACGCGTTCATGCAGGCGATGGGTCTGGTGAACGACCACCTTCAGGAGTGTGTGAAGCATCAGGATTGTGAGGCTGCTCGAGCGGATCTGGTTCGCCCCGGCTGAGGCCCACGACCACTCCGATCGCCGACAACGCCAGTACGGCTACGGCCACCATGGCGAACGTGATCTCGGGCCCGTGGCCCTCATACAGAGGAGCTGCGGTGAGGGCGGCGAATCCGGCCGCGATCTGGCCGGCCGATCCGACCAGACCCTGCCCGGTGGCCCGTTCGCCGTCGGTGGTGCACGCAGCCATCATGGCCTGGGTGGCCGGCAGGGCGGCTCCATTGGCCACGGCTTCGATGCTGGCCAACATCAT
>JAJCXX010000034.1 GCA_029263195.1 Acidimicrobiales bacterium | reverse complement strand
TGGTTGGCGACGTTCTGATAGGGCCGAGCTCCGTCGAGGCGAAGGCCCGAGATCGGATCGAACCACTGAGAGCCTGCTGGCTCAACGGCGAGCACCCCATAGAGGCCATGACCGGTCGAGCCTCCGTCGGCTTCAGAACCTGCGAGGGTGGTGACGTCTCGGAACAGGTAGGCGCCTTCGTCGTCGGGCACCCGCCAGTAGTAGGTCGCCTGTTGCTCGGGGGCTACGGAGGTGTCGTCGGTGAACCCGACCTGGCCTCCGCCGGAAGTCTGGGCGTGGTAGGAGACACCGTGGGCGTGAATCGACACCCACTGATCGCTCGGCAGACCATCGCCGGGTAGCTCCACCGATCTGTAGGCCTCCGGCGATCCGGCGGGTACCGGCGCGTCGATGTGAAGTTCGTTGGTGAGCGTTATCGACACACACTCACCTTCGTTGGCCCGGAGAACCAGTGGGCGAGGGCGAAGACGGCGGTTTTCTGGAAGGGCGGGATCACCGACCAAAGGGTCGGCCCAGTGGCGGACCGCGTACTTGTCCTGTTCGAGAACGTAGGCCTGACCGTTCAGGTCGACGTCGCCCCATCGGTTGCGTGGGATGACGACGTTTATCGCGGCGATGTCATAGGTGCGATCTACCCCGCCGGCGTCACAGGTGACACCCACCAGTGGTGCGGAGGCCCCAGCCGGATCGACGGCTCCGATTGGTGTTCCCGTCGGAACTACCGCCAATCCCCCGGCCACCACGGCGATTGTTGTGGCGACACGAATGAGACGACGACCGTCGATGTGGTCGATCGTTCGAGCAACGCTTCGTCCCAGCCGGACCGGGGGTTGGGCGATGGTCCAGAGCACATCTGTGGTACCCGGACCCAGCGGCGGGCGGACAACGATCATTGCGACCAATACCACCGAGAGCGTGTATGGGATCATCGCCATGGAGTCGTTCGCGGCATGAGTTAGGCCATCACTATTAGTGGTGAACAAACTACCGTGCCCTATTGCACCGGGAATCAACGCCACGGTGACGGCAATGGTCACCCCGAGTATGGGTGAAACGTCGCCGGCAACAGTCCGGCCGAGGCGACCCAGGCGAACCAGGTCGCTCGAGATCATCAGACCTACCACGACCGCCACGAGGACCAGTGGCAGAGACAGGGCGGTATCTCTTATTCCGTGGAGCCATGGGTCGATCTCATGCGCCTCACGCTGGCCGCTGTGACGAAGTTGAAGGATGATTCCAAGAGCTGACGCGATGGCAAGCGTCAGCGTGCCCGTTCGCCTCCCCCAATGGCCAACTATCACTTTTCGGTCGCCTCATTCCCCACTAAGGCCGCCCGTCGGAGCGACACTAAGTCGACCGTAAAGGACGCTAAGCGTGGTATTCAAGCAACGTAGCGAAGGTTGTGAAACTTTTATTCCGCGCTTAAGGGCCACGCCTGGTGAGGCCCCCTGAAGTGCGCGGTATCGGTATTGACGGCGCCTGAAGTGAGACTGGAGACCACCAATCCTTGGTGCGGTGACGCTCTCTGGTGCCGCTCGGTCAGAGCAGGAGTTCGCCCCGGAGGACGGTGACTGAGTGACCGCCGACCACGACCCGGTCGTCGCCGGCCCAGTGACACCAGAGCTCACCGCCGCGCGGCGATAGTTGTCGGGCGTGGAGGTCGCTCTTGTTGAGGCGCTGAGACCACAACGGAGTGAGAGTGGCGTGCATCGATCCGGTGACGGGGTCCTCGGGAATGCCTGAGGCCGAACCGAAGTAGCGGGAAACGAAGTCACAGTCGTCGCCAGCCGCGGTGATCATCAAGTTGACGCCATCGAGGTGAGGAACAGGAGAGTTGGCGACCTGGTCAGCGGTAGCGAGCTCGGCCAGCACGAAACGTCGGCCGGCGTTCTCCCGCACGAACCAAACGCTGAGGGGCGCTTGATCGAGCGCTTCGGCGATCGGGCCGGCATCGATCTGGTGTTGGACCGGTAGGGCCGGCAGGTCGACGAACAGACGCTGATCCTCGTGACGGTGCACGTGGAGCGGCCCCGACGCTGTGTGGAAGACCACTCTTCCCGGCTCGGAGAGCATGAGCGATCCGGCGGCCAGAGTGGCGTGTCCGCACAGGTCCACCTCGATGGTCGGAGTGAACCATCGAAGATCGTAGGAGCCATCTTCGCGGTCTACGACGAACGCCGTCTCGGAGAGATTGTTCTCGGTGGCGATGGCTTGCATGACCGTCTCCGGGAGCCACTCGTCGAGCCGGCACACCGCGGCCGGATTGCCGCCGAAGGCCCGGTCGGTGAACGCATCGATCTGCACCACCGGAATTCGCACGCTCTGGTCGGTCACAACCTCAGAGTACCCCTCGGGTGTCAAGCCAGGATCGGGTTCCGACGAGTGCCCGGGACCTCTCAGGTGGTATACCTGCGTTTGGGACTGTGAGAGACAGACCGGAGAGTCACGATGCGAGTGTCGCCCTGGCGGTGGTTGATCTTGGCAATGGTTGTCGTGCTCGTCGCGGCCGGGTGTGCCGACGATGGTGGTGATCTACTGACTCTCCCATCTTCTGAGACGACCACCAGCGCGGTTGCTGCCACGACGGCGGCCGTGGATCCCCCGACGTCGACCACGACTCAGCCGGTGACCACGACCCAGCCACCGACTGTCACTTCAACTACGACCCAGCCGCCTTCCACCACCTCAACCACGACTCAGCCGCCGTCGACTGCGCCCACAACGACTTCCGGTGCATTCTCATACACGGGGAGAGGCACCTTCCCGGATGTCCTCGGTGGTCCGCTCGATGCCCATGGCTCGGGATGCGTTCCGGGGCCCGGCGCTCTTCCGGACGGGATCTGGTTTGGATTCCCTGAGGCATGGACGACATCGTCAATCAACTTCGACCTCGCTTGTTTCTACACCGGAGATGCCGCAACGGCTCAAGCGACCGCCCGGGGTGAAGAGTCTCCGCCTTCGAATGATTACATCATCACGAACGACAACACGACGCTCCGAGTTGTTCCCGTGGCGGTCGGAGCGATCGGCCACCGGCTCAGTGGGAGCATCGAGACCTACCCGGTTCCGGTCGGTGAATTCATCGCCGATCCCGGTGCGTTTCAGGACTGTCCCCAGTTCTGCCTCATGTGGCTGGTTGTCAATGCCGGTGAGGTCACCGAAATCGTGAGCCAGTTCGTACCGTGACCCGCTGGCTTGAAGGAGCCCGAGGTGGTGTGAACGATCGCTCGCTAGACTTTCCGTAATTCGGAATGTATATTCCCAAATATGGAAAAAGGGTCGACTCCGAGCCTGCTACCGATCCTGCGGTCGCAGCAGCAGGGCGAATTGTTGGCGCGCCTGCTGGGCGATCCCGATCTCGAGGTCAGCCTGACCGATCTCTCGGGGCTCGTCGAGGCCCCTGTGAGTTCGGTCTACAGAGAGATTGAGCGAGCCGAATCGGTGGGGCTAACCACTAGCCGAAAGGTCGGCAACACCCGACTTGTACGTGCCAACATCGACAGCCCCTACTACAAGGGTCTGGCTGATGTGCTCGTCAAGGCGTTCGGGCCTCCCGAGGTACTGGCCGACGTGCTCGCCGATATCGACGAGATCGATGTTGCCTACATTCACGGATCATGGGCAGCGCGCTTTCGTGGCGACATGGGAAAGCGACCGATTGGGGACATCGATGTCCTGGTGCTCGGTGCTCCTGATCGCGACAATCTGTACGCCGCAGCGTCGGCTGCCGAGCGGAGGCTTGGGCGGCCGGTTCAGGTCACCGTTCGTCCGGTCGACTGGCTTCGCTGCGGGACCGGCAACTTTCATGCGACCGTCAGCCAACGGCCGCTGGTGCCGATCGAACTCAGGAAGAATCGAACCGCGCCAGATTCCCGCTCCCGATGATCACCCCAGCACCGTCCACCGCCGATCGGGCAGTCTCGATGGCCCATGATGCGTCGGCAGCGGTGATTTCCGGAGCATCGGGGTCGAAGTACTGGGCGGTGTGACGGGCCCGACGAAATCGTTCATAGGTGGACTTGGCAAAGGCTCGAATATCGCCGGTGAACTGGGCCGAAACAGCATCTTCGACCGTCACGTGTGATCCTTCGCCGCCGGTGGCACGAAGGCCCTGTCGGGCCAGCAGAGATTCCGCGGCCATCCGGTAAGAGTCGTAGGCCGCTACGAACGCACCGTCAATGTCGCCACCGTCGAGACCAGCGGTGGCGGTCGTGAGACGCCGCCCAGCCCGACCCAAAATCGGATTGACTGACTCGTCGTTGCCCTCGAGCGTGACTCGCTCCAGTCGACCGGCTCGAACTAGATACTCGATGGTCCCCCGACCCTGCTCCCATTCGTTCACGACCTCACGGTAGCTGGACCCTGTGACAGCCCAAGAACCACGAACAGCTCGGCGAACGATTCATTGCCGTGTGGCGCGTTGGGGTGGCTCACTGCTCTAGTTGGTGAGGACATGCAGAGGACCGTCGGGAGTTCCTTCACCGAATTCGTGCAAGACGCCGAACCGCGGCTGCGTCGCGCCTTATTGGGGGCGGTGGGTCTCGACGCAACTCCTGATGCCGTGGCCGAGGCACTGGCCTACGCATGGGCGAACTGGGATCGGATCTCGACCATGGACAATCCAGTGGGCTACCTGTACCGGGTTGGCCAGACCTCGACCCGATCCAAGAAGGTGCCGATTCTGCCGCCTCCCGATCCGGCGGTAATGCCAGAAGTGGAACCGCGTTTGATCGAAGCCCTCGACATCAGCGCCTCGGCGGTGGGAACCCACGTCAGTCGAGGCATCGACAAGCTCCGCAATCAACTGGAGGTGACACCGAATGCTCCCGATTGAAGATCAGCTGCGTCGCTATGTCGACGCCCTCGCCGACAGCTTGGCTCCGACCCTGGTCGGCGATCTGACGATCCCGATGCCGGATCCGATTGTCCACGACTTCCCCTCTCCGCCCGGTCCGGGCCGGACTCACCGGTGGTTGATCGCTGCGGCCGCGGTCCTGCTAGTGGCTGCAGCCGCGGTCGGAGCCGTCCGTTGGATTGAGGGCGATACCGGCGAGGTCGATGTCGTCGACTCGGTCGGCACGACTCCCGCAATCCGTGCGGACGGCGTGATCACCGATCCGCTCCAGATCGACCTCGATCCATGGCTCGAAGGAGCGCCATCGAACTGGAGTCTCGTCAATGGTCCCTACCTGATATTCGACACCACGAAGGTCCCTGATGGCTGGGAGGTGATCTCTGTCTCCGGATCGGAAGCGGCATTCGGATCCGTGGATTCTTCTGGTGAGCCCCTCTACCAATTCGCGGCCGAATTTTCTGGTCCAGACGGGAATTTCTTCCGTCTGAATGCCCGACCATCCGGCCCGGAGATTGGGCAACTGCCGCCTGAATTCGAGCCGGTCGTGATTCGCGGTCAGGACGGGTTCATGTCGGACCGAATACTGAGGTGGGTACAACAAGGTCGGCTCGAGGTCACTCTCTTGGCCGATACCTCTAGCAGTGAATCCCGCGACCTGATGGTCGAGCTGGCCGAATCGTTGGACATTGTGTCGGTTGACGTGTTGCCTCTGCTGGAGCTGCCTGTGCACTTCTTTGCCAATGATCTGGCAACACCGCAGCCACCGGTCCTGGCGGGCACCAACCGTGGTCACTCTTGGCAGTTCGGAGTGACCAATCTTGGATACGGAGGCGAGATTGCCATCGACGGGCGTGCAATTAGCAGCTTCGTGCTCGCGAGACCACCCGAAGTGGTACCAAGCAATCCAACGACCGCCAATCCACCTGTGGACATCAGGGGCGGAATGTCGGGTGTAACTGGTGGAGTGGTAATCGTCGGCATCGTCTCCGACACGGCTCCGATCGATCACCTGGTGGTCGAGACCTCCAACGGTGTGCAGATCAAGGTCCCGGTCGTTCACCTAGCGGACCTCGGTGCCATCGCGTTCGCGGTTCCGGTGGCCGCCGACCTCGACCTCACGCGGATCCACTTTCTCGACGCCACCGGCACCCAGCGCTACGAGTTGAGCGTTCCACGATCCGCACGCTCGGAGGCCAGTACTGCCTTTGGAGGTTCGTTCCTGATCGAGGGCACAGTCACCGAGCTGACCCGCTGAGTGGTGTGCGGCATTCAGCCCATCCGCAGGTGGGACATCAGCCATGCCATGGGCATAAGGTGGCGGGGTGAACGACGGCGGCAGTGTCGTCGCAGTTGAGTTGGGGTTCGATCGCTTTACGGCGGAGACGATCGTGGAGGCGTGCCGAGCCGAGGGCTTCGACGTTGAGTTCCTCCAGATGGACGAGAGCGGCATCGCGCCGGGGGTCGTCGCGTTGGCACCGCACCGGCTTCTGGCCCGAGAGGTCGATCTTGATGAGGTGATGCAGATCGTCAACCGGTCATTTCCTCAGACCGAACACGACTTGGAATTTGCCAGCTCCATGCCGCGACGGCGCTCTCGTCTCGTCATGATGCGGCTCGTAGCCGTCGCCGTGTTCATCGTGATGTTTGCTCCGGGAATCTTCATGCTGATAGCCGGCTATCTGTAGCTCCCGACACGAACGCTGCTTCATGGGAGTTGCTTTCCTAAAGCGGTGGGTTTGGTTGACGATGGGTAGGTGACGCGCCTTTCGGCTGAGTTCGTGGTCGGCGGCGATGTGTCGGAAAGGAGCGAGATGACCTCGCCCACGACGCGGAGGACTAGGCCGAGCCCACTGGTGGTGTTGCTCGTCGTCGCGATGCTTGCGGCTGCCTGCGGTAGCGATCTCGACCTGGACGGTCTCGCCGGAGACTCGAGCCAGGATGCAGGAGCAGCAGAGTCGCCCGAGATGACTGATGGAGGTGACCTTCCCGATTCGGTGGTACTCGGTCTGCGCGACCTGATGATCGTGTCACCAGACGATGTTGACGCGCTGTTCGCCTATCAAAACCTCAACCATGCGATCGCCTCGACTATTGCTCAGAGCACCGATCCGGGAGCGGTCGTGGCCGCCGTCGACTCCGCGGTGCTGGCAAGCTATGAAGGACCGGCGACCGCGGCGGTGGCCGCCGCCATCGATGAAGCTCTGGCGGGCCAGGCGATCGAGGTCATTCATTCCGACCCCAAGCAGCTGGAGCGTCGAGTCGATACAACCGGTTCGGTTGATGACCCGAGGCTGAAGGTCTATTTCGTCAACGGCGTCGACAACACTTTGGATTTTGCCCGTGGCACGACAGCGCGTCTGGTGCAGTCCCTTGGCCATGACGTCACCCATTTCTACAACCCGTCTGCGTTCAACCCGGCCGATTACACCGAGGCCTGGTGTGCTCGATCGATCGAGGCGTTCTTCGCCGAGCAGCGTCAGTCGATGGTGCTGGCCCAGCTCCAAGCCGACGAGGAGGCCGCCGACGCCATCGCCCGGGCCGCCGAGAACGGCAGTCTCGCGTGGTTCTACGAAGCCGTGACCAGATCCATCGACGGGGTCTCCCGTGATGTGGACGCCGCATTCGGCGGTGCCGCCTTGAGCGGAACCGAACTTGCTCTTGCCCGCGCCTGTATCGAAATCGACGAGGTCAAGGAGATGCTCCGGAAGCCGGCAGAGATCGGAGAGTTTCTCATCGAATGGCTGGACAACACCTACGAGGTCGTCAAAGACCGAGTGGCGACAGCGGTCGACTTCCCGAGCAGGTTCCCAAGCGAGCTGGTCGAGCTCATCAAGACCGACATCAGCCAGGGGCGACGGGTCGTTGTCGTCGGTCACTCCCACGGGACCCTGATGGCCCGGTTGGCCCTTCAGGAAATCAACCGCTGGTACACCGAGGAATGGCTCCGTGATTGCGCGGCCGGATCCAGCCCCGATGCCCCGGCCGTGGCACCCATCGCGGTGCTGTATGTCTCACCTGCCTTCACTGTCGATGTCGACTCCACTCAGGCGGCAGTAATGGTCGAGGGAGACTTCCTGTCCAGCGTTGGCGGCAACCGGCCCACTGTTGAAGCCAGCGGCTCACAGATCGAGGCGGGCATCATCGACCGCCACGATCTGCGCCGGTACCTCGAACCCGGGACCGTCACCCTCGCCCACATCCAAGACGCCTTCACCCAACTGGCATCGCACGTACTAGGCATTCCGGGTACCACCGAGGCCTGCGACGACACCGGTGACAGCGCACCAGCGGCACCCGAGCCGGCCATCTCCGACGACCCGAGATGGGTGCTGGCGGAGACGGTGGTGAACCCGGACGGCTCGGCGCCTCACCCCGCCTGGGGCGACCTGGACGTGAGCCCTGGCGAGCTGAGCTGGGTCGTCGACAATGGTGACTCGAGCTTCGTTGCCGCCTACTACGTGACCTATGAACTGCCGCCCGACGAGCTCGAGCCCGGCGGCCGCTACGAGATCCCAGTCTCCGTCTCGGGTCTGATAGTCACCGGTGAAGACCAACGGTTCACCGCCGGCGAGGCCATCCTCTACATCAACCGGGGCTGGGATGGCTCCGTCGGCGTGCACCAGAATTGTGAAGAGCGCAACGGCACGCTCGAGTGCGACGAACCAGCCGTCAACAGCGGGACCCTTCCCTTCACCGCCCCCGCTGGTGGCGACACCTTTGAGTTCAACATGGATGTACTCAACTGCGGCGCCTGCGAGGTCACCTTCCGCTACGAGCTGCGCTGAGCCTTCACAGGCCCTGGTTTCGAACCAGCGAGGACGCCCTTCAAGGCCGGCAGGCCTGGTGGTCGAGGAGCCAGTCCGTGGCCTCGGTGGTCGGGTCACCGTCGACCAGTACATCCGGCTCGATCGACATGTCCTGACCGTACGACTCGCCGTTCCGGTCGGTGAAGACCGACATGGTCAGGATCAACAGCGCGCCGTCGGAGAGGGCGAGGGGCTCGTTCGACGTGGTGAAACCGGCGGTCGGCTGGCCGAAGAGCTGGGTGTCGGGCCGACCGTGGAAGGCGATCGCAGTCGCTTCGCCCGATGAGCCCGTCCGGGGGCCGACGAGCACTGCTATTGGTGGCCCGTCGACGCTCACCTCGGCGGCGTAGGTGGTCATCGGCGCTCCGTCCCAGTAGGCCGTCCCGTCCTCCAGTGTCCAGTTCTCGATCGTCCCGTTGGGATAAACGAAGGACCCGACATTCCCGGCACCGATCAGGGGCGCCAAGCCGCCGATCATCGGCCACATGTTGCCGCCACTGTCGGTCCGCAGGTCGACGATCCAGCCGCACGCGGCCGAGGTGGCAACGCTGAGGTCCGACGCCAGCGCTGTCGCGTAGGCATCGGCCTGGTCGCCGATGTCGCCGGAGTATCGGCCGATCGCCACGTAGCCGATGCGGTCGTCTCGCAGCTCAACGACCGGCTCGTCGAACGCGGCCGGCCCGGTTGTAAACGCGTCGGCCTGGGCGGGCACGAGGAACACGCTGTGGTTGTCGCTCAATAGTTTGATGGCCGACCGGATCGCCGAGTGCGTATCGGCGGGGGTCTCGGCGCCGTCGGCGATCTGGTAGGCGCGTTCTTCGAGGGCTGCCCAGTCGACGTCGTCCCGATTGATCGACCACTCACGCATGAGGTCGATCGCGTCGCTCAAGTACTCCTCGGCCTCGACCGCCAGGATCGGCACAGGTTGCGACGTCGACGGGGGAGCGGTCGTTGGTGGCGGGGACGCAGGGGCCGTCGATGTCGAAGTAACAGACGCGGTGGAGGACGGCGCAGGCTCGGCGGCGCCCGACTCGGCGGGCGATGGGCTGCACGCC
>JAJCXX010000033.1 GCA_029263195.1 Acidimicrobiales bacterium | reverse complement strand
TGGAGCGGACGACCGGGTTCGAACCGGCGACCTCAACCTTGGCAAGGTTGCGCTCTACCAACTGAGCTACGTCCGCAGCGCAGGGAACTGTATCGGCTCAACCGACGCGTGCGCGATATCCCTCGACCAGTCGCATTGCCACCGATCTGTCGCTGAAACGATCGACCACGATGTCGTCACCATCGGGATTGCTGAACACCAAAGCGGCCGACTTCTCATCCTGCCAACCCTGAACGGTGAGCCCCGGCTGAATGTTGATCGCGACAACATCGGGATCCCACTCACGAGCGTTGGCAACCAAAAGGCGACGTTCGGTGAGGGCTATCACGCCGTCGTTGCCAAGGAACCGGCATTGGCCGAGAATCTCCACCTGCTCTCCGGAATCCAACGTGGCGAGCAGCACCGCGAACGCGTAGCGACCGGCGCGCCTCGCCGAACTACCCATCGCAGCCACGGCGGCACCCACCCCGTGCGAGTCGCTCAGACCGGGCCCGGCCTCAGCCGTGGGCATGGCCGGCTCCGGCTCTGCCGGAGGGGCCGCCTCGACCGGTGCCGGTGGAGGGGGAGGCGCCGGAGCCTCAACCGAAGCGGGAGGAGGCGGCGGAGGAACGGATTCCTCGACGGGTGGAGGAGGCGGTGGGGGCGCGGTTTCCTCAACCGGTGCAGGAGGCGGAGGCGCTGGAGCCTCAACCGGTGCGGGAGGAGGCGGTGGCGGCACGGGATCCTCAACCGGAGCAGGAGGCGGAGGCGTCGGAGCCGGTGCCGGTGCCTCTGGCGGAGCAGGAGGTGGTGGTGGCGGCGCGGGCTCCTCAACCGGAGCAGGAGGCGGAGGCGTCGGAGCCGGTGCCTCCGGCGGAGCAGGAGGTGGTGGCGGCGCGGGCTCCTCAACCGGAGCAGGAGGCGGTGGAGGCGGCGCGGGCTCCTCGACCGGAGCAGGCGGTGGCGGCGCGGGAGGCTCCGGCGGAGGAGGCGGCGGCGGAGGAGCCGCTGGTGGTGGTGGAGGCATCTCGTCGAACTCTTCGGTCACCTTCGGCTCCTTATCAGACAGACAATTGTGCTTGTGATGTCGAGATCAGTCATCGGCAGCTCGTAGATCGATAGTGAGCGTGAGCATCCCGCCGTCGAGTGATACCTCGGCGTCGCTGATCATCGCGAAATCCTGGAAGTCGAACTGAGCCTGCTCGATGAAAAGCTTCCGCTCGTCACCGCCGACCGGCGGAAGGTTCCTCCGGCGAACCGATTCGGCTCGCTCCCGGAACCGTTCGATCATCGCATCAACGTCGAGTTCGTCGGCCATTGCTCAACCGTACAACGGACGACCGTCGGCGTCAGTCACCGGGCGACCTGTCGACCGATCGAGAATTCTCGGACAGACGCAATCGCCGAGAGGGCATCGTGTACCAGAAGAAGACCACCAGCATCACCGCCACCAACACTGCAATTCCGATGAGCGACCTGGTCACGAGTTGAATCGTGTCGTTGGTGCTGCGCCGTTCGATGGGAGCGGCAGCCTGACCCGAAGAATCCTCGGAATCTGTCGACGTGACCACCGTCGTGGTCGACCCGTCGTCCGGCTCGACATCGCCGGCCCCGGCCACTGAAATCGAGGCGGCCAGCGACACGCCGAGGACCACTCCGCTCAGCAGTGTGGGTAGGAGAATCCGCTTCAGCCGCAGCACGAGCACCGACCGTACCCCCTCACAACTGATGATGGGGACACCAGTACGTGGTTCGTCCACCGACCGACTCTCGGCGCAAGGCGGATCCGTCAGCCGGACAAGTCGCGCCAGGGACACGCGCCACCTGGAGGTCGCCGGTATGGCTACCACCCCGGACACGAAGCAGATCGAGCGTGACATTCATCTGTTTGTGGATGATCGTCACCTCATCGGCCCGCAGATCACACATCCGGCGACCAGGAGAGATACCGGCACGCCACAGGATCTCGTCGACCAGCAGATTGCCGAGCCCCGCCACTCGGTGTTGATCGAGCAGAGCGGCCTTGACCTTGGCGGAGGTCGAGGCCAGCCGACCCACGAACGTCGCGAGGTCGACCGATGCTGCGTCGGGGCCCAGCGAACCTTCGTCGGGGTCGAGCTCGACCCCACCCAGTCGGCGGGGATCGCTGACGGCGAGCCTCCCGCCACCCTCGAAGTCGAGAGCGAATCGTTCCCACGCTGGATCATCGCGACGACTCGCGTATTCCAGATGTTCGATCGGGGCCGAATCGTCGACCAGTAGTCGGCCGGTCATACCGAATCTCATCCCGAGAACCGCTCCGTCGGTATCGAGCAGCATCAGCTTCCCTATGCGACGCACCCCGCTGATCGTGGCGCCGATCAACTCGGCCGAAAGCAGCTCAGGGTGCGAGTCACCCTTGACGTACCAATCGTCGGTCGCGTCGACACGAGAGATGGTTCTGCCGATCACCAGCGCCGCGGTGTTGGCGTAGGCCTCCACCTCGAGCAACTCGGGCATTGTCAGTCCAGCGAATCGAGGGCGTCGGTGAGATCCGCTATCACATCGTCGGGACCCTCGAGCCCACACGAAAGCCTCACGGTGCCCGGTCCGATTCCCGCCGCCTCCAACTCCTCGGGGAGCAGCCCGACATGGGTGGTGGAGGCCGGATGGGTGATGATCGATTCCGGTCCGCCCAGCGACGACGCCAGCTGGACCAACTCGAGCCGTTCAACCAACTGCTGGCCGGCCGCCAGCCCTCCGGCGAGATCGAAGGCCAACACACCGCCGAACGCGTCCATCTGCCGCTCGGCCAACTGATGCTGAGGATGAGAGGCTAGGCCGGGATAGAACACCCGCTCGACACCGCGATGCTGCTCGAGTGTCGTGGCCACAGCCAACGCCGTGTCCGACTGCTGACGGAAACGAATCGGGAGGGTACGCAAGCCCCGCAGGGCGTTCAGGGCATCGAACGGTGAGGCGACCGCTCCCTGGAGCACCGCAAAACCCCTGATCCAGGCCAGGAGTTCCTCGCTCCCGGCCACAACCCCGATGATGGCGTCGTTGTGACCGGCGATCGCCTTCGTGGCCGAATGGACCACGAGATCCACTCCGTGGTCGAACGGCCGTTGCCCGAAGGGGGTGGCAAACGTCGAGTCGACCACGGTCATCGGACCCTTGATGGCACCGATCTCTTCGAGGTCGACCAGAGCCAGCTTGGGATTGGCCGGGGTCTCGGCAAACACCAGCGTGGTGCGGCCGGGCTGGACCGCCTCGGCGAACGCGCCGGGGGTGGTGCCATCGACGAATGTCACGTCGATCCCGAAACGAGGACATGCCGCCTGGAAGAGAAGCAGCGTGTGGGAATACATCTGCTTCTGGACCACGATGTGATCGCCTGAAGAGCACAGACCGAGCACGACCGCACTCACCGCCCCCATCCCCGACGCGAACGCCCGAGCCGCCTCGGCCCCCTCGAGATCGGCGATGGCGCTCTCGAAGTCTGACACGGTCGGGTTGGAGTGGCGGCCGTAGAAACGAGGGTTGGTGAGATCGGACGCCATGGCGCCGGCCTCCTCGACGCTCTCGGCATGGAACGTGCTGGTGGCCCACAGGGCCGGCGCCAACGCGGTTCCGCTGTGATCGCGCCCGGCTCGGATGGCACGGGTCTGGAGGTCCCAGTGTTTGTCGGTCATCTAGTTCCCTGCTTCCTCGAGAGCCTTGGTGATCAGCGGAGCCATGGGTTCGGATTCGAGCAGGAATCCGTCGTGCCCCTGAGGGCTCTCGATGACCTCATAGCGACAGCTCCCTCCTCCCGCGGTCACTTCATCGTGGATCTCGGCCTGCTGGCAAGGCGGGTAGAGAGTGTCGGAGGAGATCGAGACGGTGGTCACCGGCATCCGCAATCGTCGCAGAGCCGCGACCACCCCTCCCCTGCCCCGTCCGAGGTCGTGAAGATCCATGGACTTGCTCACCACGAGATAGGAATTGGCGTCGAACCGGCGAACCAGTTTCTGGCCGTGATGATCGAGATAGGACTCGATTTCGAACCGGCCCCATGGATGGAACTCCCGGCGCGGATCGTGGTGGGCCCGTCCGAATCGGTCGTCGAAGATCTCAGCCGACCGGTAGGTCACCTGGGCGATCTCGCGGCCGAGCATCAGCCCCTGCCACGGGCCTTCCCCGTCCGGGGAGTCGTAGTAGTCGCCGCCCCGAAACCCGGGGTCGGTCACGATCGACAGCCGTCCGACCGCGCTCCAAGCGATCTGCATGGCGCTGGCGGCCGCGGTGGTCGCGAGAGGAATCAATGACGCCACCCTCCGCGGGTACATGGCCCCCCACTCCAATACCTGCATTCCACCCATCGAACCGCCCACTACCGAACGCCACCGACCGATACCCAAACGGTCGCCGAGCAGCTTCTGCGTGCGCACCATGTCGCGAACTGTCACCTGAGGGAAGCTCGATCCGTAGTGATGGCCGGTCTCGGGGTCGACCGACGCCGGTCCGGTCGTTCCCTGGCAGCCGCCGAGGACGTTGCTGCACACCACGAAGAACTCCTCGGTGTCGATCGCCCGCCCCGGGCCGATCAGGTCGTCCCACCAACCGACGCTGGGATGACCCGACGAAATCGGGCCAGCGGCGTGGCTGTCGCCGGTGAGAGCGTGACAGATCAAGACGGCGTTGGATGCGTCGGAGTTGAGATGACCCCAGGTTTCGTAGGCAACCGTGATCTCCTGCAGCCGACCGCCTCCTTCCAACGCGAAGGGCCGGCCGTCGGTGACAGTCATGAATCGCCGCGCGCCAACCGAATCACCGGGCATCAACGCGCCGGTGGCCGGTAGATCGACGGGGAACCGTTCGGCGGGTACGAATCGCCGAGGTTCGGATTGTTCTGCCACAGCCTTCCTATTCCGAGACCTAGTCACCTGGCACCCCGTGGCGGAGGGGCCAGCCCTCCGGACACTTCGTTGCACCGACTTTCGTCGGCACCACATCCTCGCCGAAACGAGAGGGCACCTTGGGTGTCCGATCCCAGGTTGCCGGGTCCGGGCCGCTCCTCTTGCGAGCAGACAACCGCGAACCTCTCCAAATGCTCCCCACAGTCAACTCACTGCCCGGCACGGGGTCAAGCACTATTTGGTCACCGCTGGCGATTGGTCTCGCCGCGGCGAGGGAGCCGAGCGCCCCACCAGGACAAGAGTTCCTCGTCGTGGACGCCGTATGCGGCGTCACAGAGTCGGGCCACCGCCGTCAGATCGGCGGGTTCACCGGAGTCGGCGGATTGTTGAGCCGCCCGAGCAGCGAGCGCCGCCTCATCCCACCGCGGACCCTCCGGAGGCAGCGCGGTTCGGGCCAGCATCGACGCCGAGACTCTGATGGCATCGGCCGAAAGACCCGAACCCGCCGCCGAACCCACCAGCATGGCCGAGACCACCGGCGACGTCAGAGCAGCCGCCACATGCCAGACCATGGCCGGGTCGTGGGGCTCCACCACCACCACCGGAGTGCACGGAACCGCTTGCCCGAGATCATCGACCATCACCTCGACCACACGTGTCTGGGTGGCCACCATCACTTTCGGACGCAGCCGGTCGTTGACCCATCCACGAATGGCCGGATCGACCCGGTCGATGACAACAGCCGGCGACAGCCAGGTTCGACGGTCGAATCGACAGGTCGTTGTTCCTCGGCGGAACCGAAGCGGGTCGATCAGGCCCGACGTCACCAGAGGATGATCACCTCCGGGGTCCTCCACGACGGCCCCACGCAACCCGTAGTACTGATCGCGGAATCCCGCTGTGACGTTGGCAATCGACGACAGCGGCTCGCCGACCACCGCCACTTCGGGGACTCCCGACATTCCGGAAAGGAGCGTCGACCAGGACTCCGGTGAAGGTCGAATGCACGAACCGGCCTCAGCTGCCGGCAGCCCCTCGAATCGCCGAACCGACGTCTCGGTGGAGCCCGACCGGCACACGATCGCGCACACGTCGACGTCGGCCTCGAACACCGGTCTTCTCGACCACCAGAACGCCGTCGGCGGGGCCACGGCCTCGAGGTGTTGGCGAACCGACTGAGCATCGCGGGCCGAGAGAAACGAAGTTGGCTGTATCAGCGCGACCGTGCCCTCGTCGGCCGATTCATCAACTGCGGCCAAAAGGAACGCGACCGACTCGTCGACATAGCCACCGAGTTGAGGCCACCGACTGCGCAGATCGGACCGACGAGCCCGGCCGCGGACCGTCGACCCTCTGAGCTGGGAAAGAAACGGTGGGTTTCCGACCACGACATCGGGTCGCACTCCCCCAAACGGGTCGCCGGCCATGAAGTCGGCCACGCGTATCGCCCCCGCCGGGGGCTCGATTCCCCCGGACCAGAGTGTTAGGGCCGCCTCGGTCGTGGCCACCGCCAACGGGTCGATGTCGCATCCGATCAGCCGACCCAGAACGTCGCGGGGCTCGCCCGCGAGTTGCTCTGCTGCCGCCAGGAGAAAGACACCTCCGCCCACCGACGGATCACCCACCACGCCGGCGGTCCTGTCTCCCAACGCCATGGCCACCACGGTCGACGCCAACTCGATCGGGGTGTGGTGGACTCCCGAGCTTCGTCTCACCGAGGGGCCGGTCAGGACCTCCCGCACCGCCCCCGGCAGGAAGTGTCCCTGCTCGCGTGCGAGGTCGCGATCGACCGATACCGCCGCCACTGCCGGGTCAGGTTCCACGACCCGATCCTCGACGCGGAACTCGACTTCGATCCCACGAGCACGGCCTACCGCCGAGACCACTCCTGCCAACGCCGCCGCAAGATCCTCGCCGAAGGCGTCGACCAATCGGGCGACGGTTGGCGACAACCGCGGATCAGTCGGCGTCGGGATCCCAGCCGGCCAGGTCGGTGAGCCGCTTGTCATTGGAGAACATCTCGGTGACCGGCATGATCACGCCGAGTCGCTTCTGGAGACGCTTGATGTCGAGCTCCTCGTTCCACATCGACAGAGTCACGACCATTCCGCTCTCGCCGGCGCGGGCGGTGCGCCCGGCGCGGTGGACGTAGGTCTTGTGATCCGACGGCGGGTCGTACTGAAGCACGACATCGACATCGTCGACATGAATTCCTCGGGCCGCCACGTCGGTGGCAACCAGCACGTGGAGTCGGCCCTCGCTGAACTCCCTCAACGACTTCTCACGCTGCGACTGACGCAGATCGCCATGGATCGCAGCGGCATCAATGTCGAGGATCTCAAGTTCGCGGGCCAGACGGTCGGCCATGACCTTGGTGCGGGTGAACATGATGGTGCGGTCGGTTGACCTGGCGATCGTGGCCGCCACCTTCGCCTTGTCCATCTGATGGACCGCCACGAACCGATGAGTCATCTCCTCGACCGTGACCTCCTTGCTCTCCACCTCGTGCATCACCGGATCGGTCTGGTAGCGCCGAATCAGGGTGTTGACCGCTCCGTCGAGCGTGGCAGAAAAGAGCAGCGTCTGACGGTCGGAATCGACGTTACGGAGAATCCACTCGACCTGGGGAAGGAACCCCATGTCGGCCATGCGGTCGGCTTCGTCGACGACGACGTGCCTGACCGCCGTGACCGCGACCGCTTCGCGTTCGATGAGATCGATCATGCGTCCCGGTGTGGCCACGACCATGTCGACGCCCTTGTCGAGGCGTGCGATCTGCTTCTCGATGGGGGCACCGCCATAAATGGCGAGCACCGAGCGGTCGACGGCCGCAGCGGCCGGCTGGAGTTCCTCGCAGACCTGGTTGGCCAGCTCACGGGTGGGCACCAGAACGATCGCTGTGGGAAGCCGGGGCTTGGCGGCCTCAAGCTTCTGCAGGACAGGAAGACCGAAAGCGAGAGTCTTTCCCGAACCGGTCTGCGCCTTGCCGCACACGTCGCTACCGGCCAGAGCGTCGGGGATCGTGAGGGCCTGGATCGGGAAGGGCGAGTCGATGCCCTTATCTGAGAGAGTGGTGACGATTTCGTCGAGGAGGCCAAGGTCGGCGAACGTCATGATGGCAGTTGATTGAGGCATGATTACAGCGTCAGGGTACCGCCGGGTGGGGTCAGGCCGCGCCAACCGCCACCAGTTGGACCCAATGGTTCATCAGACCAGTCGCCCCCGACGAGCCACCACACCCTCCTCCGAGAGCCTCCTCGTCTGCTCGGCGACGTCGCCCGCGGCGAGCCGCCCGTCGGCCGTCACGACTCTCCACCAAGGGAATCCGGCGCCATCAGAGCGCCGTAGCATCGATCCGACCGCCCGCGCCGCTCCCGGCCGGCCAGCCTCCTGAGCAACCTCGGAATAGGTGACCACATCGCCGGGACCCAGTTCGTCGAGGACGGCGGCCACCGCCAACTCGAACTCGGTCCACGTCGAACGATCGAAGGGATCCATTCAGGCGACGACCCTGCAGCATCCGATATCGCACGAATTCGAACTTCCGATCACATCCGACACCGTAACCATCGCCGGCAGCCCATCGGGGCGGACCCGCCGGGTTATCGTCGCCCCATGTCACCACTGTCAGCGATCGACGACTGGCCAGTCGGCTATGCCGCGGCAGCCGTCATCGGCCCATCCGCGACCACCACGACCGGAGACCTCGATCGTCGGTTCGAACTGGCATCACTCACGAAACTCATCACTTCGATGGCGGTACTCATCGCCTACGAGGAAGGCTCGGTCCAGCTCGAAACGGTCGCCACGCCAACAGGAGCCACCGTGGCCGATCTGCTGGCTCACTCGGGCGGCATCGCCCCCGACGAACCCCGATCGATGGCAGTGCCCCATCAGCGGCGTATCTACTCCACGTCGGCCTACGACCTGCTCGCCGAACATGTGTCGACCGAGTCGGGAATGGCCTTCGACGACTATGTCAGCGAGGCGATTCTCGATCCAATTGGCATGAGGTCAACCACCTTCACCGGTTCGGCCGGCGCCGGTGCCGCCAGCACGCTCGGCGACATGATGCGACTGGCCGAGTGTTGGCGCCAACCGCTTCTCATCTCCGAATCAACCCTCCGACTGGCCACATCCGTTCATATGCCGGGTCTGGCCGGCGTGCTTCCCGGTTTCGGCCGACACGACCCCAATCCGTGGGGTCTCGGTCCCGAAATCCGCGGCACCAAGAGTCCCCACTGGACAGCTGCGCTCAACTCCGAATCCACTCACGGACACTTCGGGCGGGCCGGCACGATGATGTGGACCGACCCGTCCAGCGAAATCACGCTCATCGCCCTGACCAACCGGAATTTCGGGCCATGGGCCGCCGAGGCCTGGCCCCAACTGTCGGATTCGGTGCTTCGCAGCCTTCAGAACTAGGCCATTTGGCCCATTTCACCGAACATGTGTCGCGTGGCTCACTCAGTCCTCGAATCCAGCTGCCGATGGACTCTCATGTGCGCAGCACTGCAATTCCTCTGGGTGGCAAAGTGAACGACAGCACCCGTAGCCCGATGGCCATGGCGCGTGCCCGCCATGCCTTGCTGCACGCCGGCCTCGACGCCAGCGTGCCGCTCGAACCTGCGTCCAGTGTCACCAACGAGGTCTGGCTTTCACCGCATCACGTCGTGAGGGTGAACCGCCGACCCAACCAGCGGCTTCGTCGCGAGGCCATTCTCGGCCCGACGCTTCCCGCCGAAATCGGCTACCCGATGGTGGTTGCCTACGGCGGACAGATGGGCGCCGATTACCTCGTGTTGCTCCGCGTACCCGGTCGTCCGTTGGCCCACTGCTGGCCCGAGATGACCATTGCCGCTCGTCGCGACGCCATCCGGCAGTTGGCTTCCAAGCTCCGTCGCCTTCACGAGACACCCGGGCCGGCCCAACTTCCGGGCATCGACGCTCCCCAGATGCTTCGCAGCGACACCCTCTCACCGGTGATGTCGCTGCTCGTTGCCCTCGACCAACTCCGGTCGATGCCCTACATCGATTCCGGGCTCATGGACGACGTCGAACGTCTCGTGTTCGAGCTCAGCTCGGCGATCGAACCATTCGAGAGCCAATACCTCATTCACGGCGACCTGACCTTCGAGAACGTCCTGTGGGACGGGCGACGGATCACCGCTGTCCTCGACTTTGAATGGTCTCGCCCCGCACCATGTGACGTCGACCTCGACGTCTTCCTACGGGTCTGCTGTCTCCCGAAGCTCCACGTGGCCGACGCCTACTACGACGCCACCCGCGCCGAGGACTACGCCGACGTGCCTTGGTGGATGCAGGAGGAATACCCCGAACTGTTCGCGATTCCACGGCAACTCGATCGGCTGCGTCTGTATTCGATCGCCTACGACATCCGCGACCTGACGTTGTTCCCGCCGCAGGCTCACGCCAAACAACTCAACGAGTTTCACGCCCTCAATCGGCTAGGAAACACCATCTCCGGGCGGAGCCACCTCGACCTGCTCGACACCGCCACCGGTATCGCCTGAGTCGACCTCGCGGCCCTTCCAGAACAGCCAGCCGCCGGCGGCTGCCATGCCGATGAGGCTCATCCAGATGTTGATTCGCACTCCACCGACATCGGTGGCCGGATCAATCCTCACCGTCTCGAGCCAGAGTCGGGCTGTGAGATAGCCGAGCACATAGACCGCTATGAGGCTGCCCCGGCGGATCACCCGCTTGCCGTCGAGCCAGATCAGAAACAGCATGAGTCCGATGTTCCATAAGGATTCGTACAAGAACGTGGGATGGAACGTCGTCACGTCGGGGTGGCCGGCTTCGGCCGCCAGTTCGGGCTTGATCTCAACGGCCCACGGCAGGTCACTGGGGCCACCGAAGAGTTCCTGGTTGAACCAATTGCCCCACCGCCCGATGGCCTGAGCCAAAGGCAGCGCCGGCACCAACGCGTCGAAGACGTCGGGTTGGGACAGTCCCTTCTTCTTGATGATCAACATCGCCGCGAACACACCGGCCGCGATTCCACCGGGGATTCCCAGACCGCCTTCCCAGATCTTGAACGGCTCGAGCCAGCCCTCGTCGAATCGCCAGTCGGTGAGGACGTGGTAGAAGCGAGCACCAAGCAAACCGGCCGGAACCGCCCACATGGCGATCGAGGCGACGTCGTCGGGATCGCCGTCTCGCTCGGCCCAACGCTTCTGGGCGAGCCACACTCCGGCCACCACACCAAGGGCGATCATCAGCCCGTAGGCCCGCAATGTGAGGGGGCCGAGATCGATGACACTGGACGATGGGCTTGGGATCGACGCGAACAACTGGCCCTCCGAGGATTTGAGCTTCCCTGGAAACCCTAGTCAGGCCCACCAGCTTCCACGACCGCGGTATCAGCCGGCAAGGATGCTTCGACGAGCTGCTGACAGATCGGCAACCCCGGACTGGACGCCGGCGGTCAGGCCGGGCACCCGGGCCAGCCGATGGGTAGCGAAGAAACGGGCCAGCAGCGCCTTGTCGTCGGCCAAATCGGTACCGCGGGCCGCCACCGCGGCATCGGCGAGAATCTGGCCGCCGGTGGTAGCCGCCAGCATGGCGAGGTAGTCGGTGGCCCCGGCCAGGATGTCGAGCGGGTTGACCAAGCCGACCTCCATCAGCCATTCGGTGGCCTCACGGGTGGCTCCCAGCGCCGCTGAGAGATGAGTGGCCACGGGTTCGAGACCGTCGATGCCGTCGAGGCTCGCCAGCGTGGCCGCGATCGAATCAAGGTGAGCCCTGACCACCGCTCCCCCGTTCATCGGCACCTTCCGGCCGACCAGGTCCAAGGCCTGGATTCCGTTGGTGCCCTCATAGATAGGGGTGATGCGAGCGTCGCGGAAGTGCTGGGCCACGCCCGTCTCCTCGACGAAGCCCATACCGCCGTGCACTTGAATGGCCTCGCTGGTGAGTTCGCAGCTGAGATCGGTGCACCACGCCTTGCTGAGCGGGGTGAGAAGAGCCGCCAACTGCGATGCAGTCTCCCGCTGATCGGGGTCGCTGTCGTGGGCGGCATGGTCGAGGGCCTCGGCGTTTCGGTAGCACAAGCCGCGCATGGCATCGATACACGCCTTCATGTCGAGCAGGGTTCGCTGAATATCGGGGTGATCGACGATCGGCGAACTCTCACCCTTGGCAGCGCCAGGAGCCCGCCCCTGCAGCCTCTCGTGGGAGTAGGCCAGCGCCTGCTGATAGGCACGTTCGGTGATCGCCAGCCCTTCGAGGCCAACCGACAGGCGAGCCGTGTTCATCATGGTGAACATGGCTCGCATACCTGCGCCCTCCTCGCCGATCATCCAGCCAATGGCGCCCTCGTTGTCGCCATAGCCCATCACGCAGGTGGGGCTGGCGTGGATGCCGAGCTTGTGTTCGATCGAAACACAGGTCACGTCGTTTCGTTCGCCGAGACTGCCGTCGTCGTTCACGAGGTACTTCGGCACCAGAAACAGACTGATTCCCTTGGTGCCCGGAGGCGAGTCCGGGGTACGGGCCAACACCAGATGGATGATGTTGTCGGCCATGTCGTGCTCGCCCCAGGTGATGAATATCTTCTGCCCGGTGATGGCCCAGGATCCGTCGTCCCGCGCAACCGCCTTGCTGGTGAGCGCTCCCACGTCGCTACCGGCCTGCGACTCGGTGAGGTTCATGGTCCCCGACCACTCGCCGGTGATCATCTTCTCGAGGTAGATCTCGCGCTGAATTTCGTTGCCGTGATGAAGCAGGGCGTCGATGGCTCCCTGGGTGAGAAGTGGGCAGAGCGAGAAAGCCATGTTGGCCGAGGTGAGCATCTCCTGGATGGCCAATCCGAGCGTCCACGGGAAGTTGCCTCCGCCGTACTCCTCGGGGAATCCGACGCCCCCCCATCCAGCATCGACATAGAGCTGGTAGGCCTCGGCCAGGCCGGGCGCGGCAGTGATGGTGCCATCGTCGTTTCTCTGCGAGCCGACGGTGTCGCCATCGCGATTCGTCGGCGCCACCACGTTCTCGAAGAACCGTGCTGCTTCGTCGAGCAAACCGTCGACCATGTCGGCGTCGGCGTGCTCGAAGCCATCGATTCGGGCCAGAGCCTCGAAATCGACGATGCTTCGCAGAGTGAATTTGATATCGGCAAGGGGGGTGCGGTAGTCAGTCACATTCGCAGGTTAGCTCCCCCTATTTACTCCTCGGTAACCGGGGACGACGCCGAGTTCGAGGTTCCTCGGACCAGCCGTGTCTCACAGCCAGAAGAGCGTTGATTTCGGCACCCACCAACAAGCCGATGGACATCAGGTAGAGCCACATCAGAATGCTCAACGCGCCACCCAACAAGCCGAACACGGCGTTCGATCCCGACGACGCCGCCGCGAGATAGCGATTGAAGCCGAGCGACACGATGACCCACCAGATCGTCGCAGTGAGCGCCCCGGGTAACTCGCACCTCCACGGTGTTCGGTGATTGGGAGCAATGTGGTAGATCGTCGCGGCCCAGGCAATCAGCACGAGAGCCACCGCAGGCCACCGGAAGATGTCCCAGACGACAACGAAGCCGTTGCCGGCACCGACATCGTCGGCGATTCCGCCGGCGACCCCGAACAACGGGCCAACGACCACCATGAGCATCACCAGCGATGCCACGGCCACCGTGAGAATCGTGAGGCCGAACCCGACCACGCGAGTGGACCACCAGCTCCGATGATGTTCATGGTCGTAGGCGATGTCGAGCGCACCCACCACCGCCACGAACCCGCGCGACGCCGCATAGATCGAGAACACGATTCCGAAAGTGAGAGCACCGGCGTTGGCGCCGTCGAACAGATCTTCCACCGTGCCCTTCAACGTGTTGTCGGAACCGAAGGTCGTCTCGATCCGCTCGAGCAGCCACGTCTCGACCTGCTCGGCCGAACCGGCCCCGATCAGACTGTCGAACGATCCGAGCGCTGCGGCGAACACGATCACCAGTGGAAACAACCCGAGAAGTGCAAAGAACGCGATCTCTGCTGCGAGTCCGCCGACCCGGTCCTCGGACCACTCCCTCGAAACCGCCTTGGTCAGGTCGATCACCCAACGGACTGAAGTGCGAAGACGTTCCACTCCGCAGACCCTAGGCGGCGTCGATCCGCTGCTCAGGCAATGATGTCGACCGGGGTGCCCATCGGAACTGTCTCGGCGAGAACAGTTATGGCCTCATTCGGTATGCGAATGCACCCGTTGGAGTGAGCACCACCGATCAGGCCCGGGTTGTTGGTGCCATGAATCGCGATCACCGGCACTCCCCCGCCGAAGGACTCGAGGGCCTCCGAGAACGCCGACAGACTCAAAATGTAAGGGCCGTAGGCACTGCCATCCCATTTCTGTACCAGGTCGTTGACGAAGAACTGACCGACCGGAGTGGGAGACCGCTGGGCGCCGACCACAGCACCGGTCTGGACCACCACCTCGTCGCCGTTCCAGACCGTGACCGAACGATCGGACAGGACAACCTCGGCATGGAACCGGTGCGACGTGATCTCGGCATCGCCCGATCTGATCCACGCCTCGGTGCCGTTGGGACGAACCGGGATCTGAACCTTCAACCAGCCGCCATCATCGGTCTCGTCGATCACCATCAAGGTAAGAGGGTTCCCGAAGTAGGTCGGATTGGTGATGGCGTATTCGAAGTTGACCAGTTCGCCATCAGGCTCATCGAAGGTGCTGAGGACCGCGACGGACGGGACAATGTTGGCGACGAACGTCTCATAGGGATCCACCGGAACCGTCGTGGTGGTGGTCGTGGTGGAGGTCGTGCTGGTCGGCGGCGACGTGGTCGTGGTCGTGGTGGTGGTCGAGGCCGGAACGATCGCCACCATTGCTTCGGCCGAGGCCAGGCCGACATCGACGGAGTTGCCGCACGCAGACGCGGCAAGACCAACCGCGAGCACTACTCCGACAAGGCGACCAGACAACACGACATTCATTGTAGAGAACCACCCGGTACTACAGCGGGGCGACCCCGGGCCGCGACAACAACACCCTCCGAATCTGCGTTGCACTCTCCTTCTTCGTACGATGGCGCGATGCCCACAGGCGAGGTCAACTCGTTCACATCCGAGCAGTTCGACCCGGCCGTGCTGGCGCGGTCGAAGAACGGAGCGATCGTCTCCGTCTGCCTTCCCGCCCGAAACGAGGAGAAGACCGTCGGCTCGATCGTCGAGATGATCCGCGGCTCGCTCACCGGCGAGCACGGCCTCGACGGACACGCTGCGCTGGTCGACGAGGTGATCGTCATGGACGACGGCAGCACCGACCGCACCGCCCAGGTTGCCGCGGACGCCGGTGCCCGCGTCGTGGCCGTGCGCGACGTGCTCCCGGAGTTGCCCACGGGGTCCGGCAAGGGAAACGTCTTGTGGAAGAGCGTGGCCGCGTGCCGCGGCGATCTCGTCGTCTGGATCGATGCCGACCTCACGAGTTTCGACACCTCCTACGTCACGGGTCTTCTCGGTCCTCTCCTAATCGACCCGACAGTGGCCATGGTCAAGGGCTTCTACCAACGCCCCGAACACAACGGCGTCGGCGGCGGCCGCACCACCGAGATAATGGCCCGGCCGCTCATCTCCACCTTCTTCCCGGAACTCGCCATGATTCGCCAACCACTCGGCGGCGAATACGCGGCCCGCCGAGTGGTCTTGGAGAGGCTCCCGTTCTGTCAGGGCTACGGCGTGGAGACCGGCCTGCTGATCGACATCGCCGCCTTGTTGGGCACCGGAGCCATTGCCCAGGTCGATCTCGGTGTCAGAACCCATCGTTCGCGGCCTCTCAACGATCTCGGTGCCCAGGCCATGGAAGTGCTCCACACCGTGGTCCACCGGGCCGACGGCATCGAGTGGAACGACCAATGGTCGACCCAGCTGCTGCATCCCAACCAGGCACCGGTCACCGTTCAGACCGCCGAGCGACCGCCCCTCGTATCGTGCCCCGAATACGTCAGACCGTCAGACCAAATCGAGACAGTAGGGAGCGGTCGAGAGGCATCGCATGCCGACTGACAACATCGATCGTCTCCTGAGCGCCTACCGATGGATGCAACTCACCCGCACCCTCGACGAGGCCATTCGCACTCTCTGGCTCACCGGCAAGGGTGTGGGCGGGACATTCAATCAGCGAGGCCACGAGGCGATTTCGGTCGGAGCGGCCATGTGCCTTCAGCCCGACGATCTGGTGGCTCCGATGCACCGGGATCTCGGCGCCTTCCTGGTGCGGGGGATCACGCCACGCCGGATCATGGCGCAACAACTCGGCCGGGCAACCGGTGTGAGCGGCGGGCGCGACGCCAACATCCACGGTTGCGGCGACCTCGACTTCGGGGTGATCGGCTTCATCTCCCACCTTCCACAATCGCTTCCCGTGGCGGTGGGCGCGGCCATGGCGTTCCGCCACCGCCACGAGCCGCGCGTGGCTCTCACCTTCACCGGTGACGGTGGGGCGATCACCGGACTGTTCTCCGAATCGCTCAACCTCGCTGCCCTCGACCGTGCGCCAGTCGTAATCGTGGTGGAGGAGAACCAATACGCCTACTCCACGCCGATCGCCACCCACTCAGCCAACGTCGACATTGCGGCCCGGGCCCGGGCCACCGGGGTCGAGGCGATAGACATCGACGGCAACGACATCGAAGCGGTGCTGACCAACGTGACAGCCGCGGTCGGCTCGGCCCGCGACGGCGAGGGTCCGACAGTGGTGGTGGCCCACACGATGCGAATGCTGGGCCACGCCATCCACGATGGCGCCGAGTATGTCCCCGCCGAACTGCTGACCGATTGGGAGCGCCGCGATCCTGTGGATGCGATCAGAGCGACCCTCGAGGTGGCCGGCCACCCCGTCGACCAACTCGACGAGATCGACAGCTCCACCCTTGCCACGGTTGACGATGCCGTGGAGTTCGCTCTCGCCAGCCCGTGGCCCGACCCGTCCACCGTCGAGAGCGGAGTCTGGGCATGACCGACGGATCGTCTCTCGACGACCCCAGACCGCAGCGCACCTACCTCGAGGCGATCAGCGACGCCCTCGTATTCGAGATGTCACGTGACGAGGCCGTGGTGCTCTTGGGCGAAGACATCGCTGCACCGTTCGGCGGTGCCTTCAAGGTCACCAAGGCCGCCGGTGAGAAGTTCGGCTCCGACCGGGTCCGAAACACACCCATGAGCGAATCGGCTTTCATCGGGGCAGCCAACGGAATGGCGCTGATGGGAATGCGCCCGGTCGTCGAGGTCCAGTTCGCCGATTTCATAACCACCGGTTTCGATTCGATCGTGCAGTTCGCGGCAACCACCCACTACCGCTGGGGAGCCAAGGTGCCGTGGGTGATCCGGGCACCGGCCGACGGTGGGCTGCGATCGGGGCCATTCCATTCCCAGAACCCCGAGGCATGGTTCGTTCACTCACCCGGCCTGAAGGTCGTGGCACCTTCGACCCCGGCCGACGCCTACGGTCTGCTGCTCTCGTCGATTCGGGACGACAACCCGGTGATCTTCATCGAGTCGAAGCCGCTCTACCGCTCGCTCAACGGCCCGGTGCCCGCCGGCGACCATCCGATACCCATCGGGGTGGCCGACGTGGCCCGGCCGGGCCGGGACTGCACCGTCATCACCTACGGGGCGATGCGCCATCAGGCCACCACCGCGGCCGATCTACTGGCAGACGAGGGCATCGAGATTGAGGTGATCGACCTGCGATCCCTCAAGCCGCTCGACCTCACGACCGTGATCGAATCGGTAGCTCGCACCAGCCGAGCGCTGGTGGTGCACGCCGCCAACCGTCTGGCCGGAGTCGGCGCCGAAGTAGCCGCCGTGATCGCCGACGAGTGCTTCAGCCATCTCGACGCACCGGTCAAGCGACTCGGTGGGCTCGACGTGCCGGTGCCGTTCAGTCCACCTCTCGAAGACGCGTACCGTCCCGACTCCGACAAGATCGCTCGGGCCTGCCGAGACCTCTGCGCCTGGTAGTCCCGATCAGGGTTCGACTATGGCGAATGATCCATCGAACGTGTCGAGGTTGCCGAAGATCGCCAGCAACGCACCGAGATCGCCATCGACCACCAAGTCTCCCGACTCCGACGCTTCGGCGAAGTTCGTTTGGCCGGTGAGCAGGTCTCCCAACACGACCTTGGTGAGAGTGAGGGTGACATCAGCGTCGTCGGCCAACCGGCCGGCGGTGTGATGCAGCGCACAGTGGTCGAGGCCCATGAGGTGGTTCTCGTCGACGTCGGTGAACCGCCAGTTGACGGTGGCCTTCAAGCCCACCACCTTCGTGGCGTCGAGACGCACAGCTATGGCGTCGAAGATCTGCTCGATCGTCAGCGCTGAGGTCATCCCTCGACTTGTGGCACGACCCGGGACCTTGACCCCGTGGCGCAGCTCCATGGCGCCAGTCAGATAGAAGTTCCGCCACGGGCCGGACTCGGCCTGATATCCGAGCTGCTCCAAGGCGTCGGCCTGCAACATCCTGGCCTCGTGATGATCGGGGTGGGCGAACACGACATGGTTGACCACCTGAGCAACCCAGCGATAGTCGCCTTCGTCGAACGCCACGCGAGCCTTGCGCACGACCTCGTCGGCTCCGCCCATGAACTCGACGTAGCGACGGCCGGCTTCCACCGGCGGGTGAGGCTGAAGGTTGGCCGGATTGGCATCGAACCAGCCCAGGTATCGCTGATAGACCGCCTTGGAATTGTGGCTCACCGTTCCGTAGTACTGACGAGTGTGCCCGTTGACGGCGAAGCAGTCGGGCAACTCCAGCTGCTCCGCTATCTCGAGCGAAGTGAAACCGTGGTTGGCCAGCCGCATCGTCTGGTCGTGCAGCCAACGGTAGAGATCTCGCTGACGCACCAGGAACTCACGCGAGTCTTCATGGCCGAAGCGAGGCCAATGATGGCTGGCAAACAGAACATCGGTCTGTGAGATGAACAGTTCGATCGCCTCATTGATGTACTTGCTCCACCCCAAGGCGTCTCTGACCTGGGCCCCCCTCGGCGTGTAGAGGTTGTGCATGGTGTGGGTGCAGTTCTCCGCCATGCACAACAACCTCTTTTCGGGGAAGAGGAAGTTCATCTCGGCCGGGGCCTCACCGCCCGGCGTGTTCTGGAACACGATCCGAACTCCGTCGACATCCAACTCGGTGCCGGTGACGGCCACTTCCTCGGTCGGGGCGATGAGCGCCGAGTTCGCCTTCGGGACGCCCTTGCCGAGGCCCGAATCGACGTGGCCAAACGGACCCGGCTCGAGCAACGGCCCGAACATGTAGCCGGCCCGCCGCAACATGGCCGGACCGGCGATCACGTTCTCACTGACGGCCTCCCGCAGGAAACCCTCCGGCGCGATGATCCTGACGTTTCCGGCGTCGACCTCCTCATTGGTGGTCACCCCGAGGATCCCGCCGAAGTGATCGGCGTGGCTGTGGGTGTAGATCACCGAACTCACGCGCCTCTCCCCGAGCACGGAGTTGGCGAGATCGAGACAAGCCCGAGCAGTGGCACTGGTGGTGAGCGGATCGATGATGACCCATCCATCGCGGCCGTCGATGAAGGTGATGTTGGAGATGTCGTAGCCGCGGGCCTGCCATACCCCGTCCGCCACCTCGAACAATCCGTGAACAGCGTTGAGCCGCCCCTGACGCCAGAGACTGGGGTTCACCGAAGGCGGAGCCTCTTCGCTTTCGCGTATGAAGTCGTGAGCACCGATGTCCCATGCCCGATGCCCGCCACCGTCGATCACACCGGTGGGATGCTGTGCCAGCAGGCCGCGATTGGCGCGCTCAAAATCCCCGGGATCGTCTAGTGACAGAACCGCCCCCGACGCCTCGTTGAGGCGGCGGGTGTGATCGGTGGCTGGCTTGGGGCTTCGCTCGGCATCGGTCATGTTCGCAGTATTGCGCATCTGGTTTCTGGAGTGGAATTGGGTGGCGGATTCCGTGGGCCCGGCAGGAATCGGTGGTGCAGCTGCTGTTTGACCCGCGGGCAGGCGCCGTCGTTCTGAGCGGCGGCCTACCTTAAAGACTCAGGCAGTCAGCACAAACGCGTGAGGAATGTACACCGGACGAACTCGGAACGGTCCAAGTGCCGAGACAGTCAGGGCACATGGCCACCTTGAGTGTCTCGGCGGTGCCAGCCGAGACGAACTGCCCTTCACTGGCCGTCAAGAAGTCGATGGCTGACAAGATCGGAATCCCGTACTGACGGGCCTTGCCTGCCTTGCCGCTCGTCGAAGATGGATCGGCTGCAATGACGAGGCCAGTGGCCTTCGTGACGTTCTTCTGCTGCTGAAGGCCGAGAGCTGCAGCATGAGCGGTCAGGTCAGATCTGGGGATATCAGTCTCACCGGTGAACACCACACGCAGTCCCGCGTCGAGCGACACTCCCACATCGATAGTCCGGGCTGAGCGGGTTCGGCGCTCAACGAGGTCCTGATCCACATGAAGCGCGGCTGCCACGCGTATGAGCGCCTGATACTCATCGTCGGTGACTTCGTGGTCGGCGAGCGCGGCATCAATGAGTTCGTTGGTGAACCGCCGATGCGCCCGGTTGATATGGCCAGGCCCGAGCCCGAGATCGTTGGCGAGGGCGCGAAGTTGGGCTCTTTCGTCGTGATCTATGTGTAGATCCGCAATCGCCCGGCCGACCAATTCCAAATACCTGAGCGACTGAGTATCGACGCCATGAAAGTCCAGTCGAGACTCTAGGTGCACGATCAGCGGCGGATCAGAAACGCGGGTCGGCTGGAGATCGTCGCGGTGAAGAACTCGCCCACTGCGGGGGATTTCAGTTGACGCTGCAATCGGGGAACCAGGCCCGAGTCGATCCGCCACCTTGCACAACAGTTGGGCCGTTGCCTTCGCGTCTGCAAGCGCATGGTGAGCGCCGTCAATCCTGATCCCGTGCCGTTCGCAGGCATTGCCGAGCCGTTCCTGTGTTGCTTGGAGCGTGTCAAGTCCCAAACCGACGTTGATCGGGACCCCGGCACGGGCAAACTCGCCCGCCACCATCCGGGTATCGAAGCTCACGTTGTGCGCCGCGAAGCACGCGCCATCAAGTCGGATCGCAATGTCGCCAACTACGTCTTGGAACGCCGGAGCGGACTCGACCATCGAGGCTGTGATTCCGTGGATGTGAAATGCACCCACATCACGTGCCGGATGGACGAGGGTGTTCCACTCTTCGACCACCTCGCCGCTCAGCGCCAACGTGACGATCGCTATCTCCACGATCCGATCCGTGTTGTACAGGCCGGTAGTCTCGGTATCGACTACGACGACACGATCAGCTCCGCCGGCGATGTGGTGCAGCATCAGACAGGC
>JAJCXX010000032.1 GCA_029263195.1 Acidimicrobiales bacterium | reverse complement strand
CGCCCGCAGAGGACGCAGCACCCGCAGCAGAAAACACGGCCGAAGACGTGGGGCCCGCCGACGAGGCACCAGTGGGCGACGAAACGAAGCCCGCCGAAGCTAGCTAGCTGGCTGCGGCCCGCGGGTGTGGCCGCTCACATGGGCGATCACAGCGAGCCGGTCGGCGCCCACATCATGTAGCTCGATCCGGACCAGACGGTCGCCGTCTCGATCGACGGTCTCGATAACCCTCGCCTCGGCCGGACCTTCTCTCACCGGCCTCATCAGGCGCAGAACGAAATCTCGTGGCTCGACGATTCCCCCCGCGGCTGCCGCCAGCTCCACCATCAATCCGGTCAGTCCGCCGTGGAGGATTCCCCAGGGGTTGCGCGTGCGGTCGTCGAGCGGAACCACGATGGTGGTGCCGTCGGGACCCGTTCTGCGCTCCACACCGAAACCACTCTCCAGACTCTCGGTGGGAGGCGAGTCTGGTCGGTGGAACTTGTGGGTGACCCCGATCGGCGTGTCGGCCATGAAGGTGTCCCACTTCGGAACGAGCACACCGTGGTTGGCGGTGGCGACGGCAACAAGAGCATCGTTGGCGCCATGGTCGTAGGCGTAGGCCTCAGCCATCGACTGATGGCGTCCCGGCCGCACACATCTGGCCTCCACCCGCAGCGGACCAACCAGACAGGGCCCGACCAGGCGAACCTCGGAATCGGCGGTGACGGTCCACTTCGGGTAGACCCCGAGTCCGGCTGCCATGCCGCATGCCATGTCGACCGCCATCAGCACGGCCGCCGGCCGAAGTGACCCGTCCTCGTTCGACAGCCCGGGTTCGACCGGAACCCAACTGGTGACAGCCTGATCTCCTGATCGCGTCACCGCGAGTCCGTAGCGTCCCGGGATCGACTCGTAGGACTCGTGGATCATTGCCGTGTCCCAGTTTGGAGGCAGGATCTCATTGGCATGCGGCGTGGAGCATGGCGAAGAAGTGATCGCTGGGAAGGTCGGTGACCACATCGATGTTCGGGGCTGCACCGCCGAACCCCAGACGATCGACTTCCATCACACCTCGCTGAGGTCCTTCGCCGACCATCACATCGACATGGAGCCTCGAAGTTTGAGAGCGCGACGGGTCGATGGCATGAGCCATCGCTATCGGGTCGGGAAGGTCGTTGCCGGGAAAGCCGGCCTCGCGGGCAAACGCTGCCACGGCGCTCGAGACGTCGACCGCAAACTCGGAGTATTTGGTGTTGAGGGCGCGGATCTCCGCGTCGCGTTCCGCCGACACGAGTGCCGACTGGATCGACACGTCCCAGCCGACGAATTCCAGCGGCATTCCGGAGCGAGCCACGATACGCGCCGCCTCGGCATCAACCCAGAAGTTGAACTCAGCCATCGGTGTGACGTTGCCGGGGCCATTCACCCCGGTTCCTCCCATGATCACCACTCGCTGGACCGCATCGGCGATCTCGGGAGCCCGAAGTAAAGCAACCGCGAGATTGGTGAGAGGTCCGATCGCCACGATCGTGATCTCACCGGGCGAACCGAGAACGGTGTCGACTATCACGTCGGCAGCCCGACCCTCAGCCGGCGATCGTCCATTCAATTCGAGACCACAGTCGCCCATCCCGTCCTGCCCGTGTACGTACTGTGCCGTCTCCAACCGGCACAGCATCGGAGCATCGGCCCCCACATGGACCGGCACATCCGAACCGCACAACTCGACTGTGTAGAGGGCGTTCTGCACGGCCTGTCCGACCTCTACATTCCCGGCTACAGCGGTGAGTGCTTCCACCTGCACGTCGGGGTGGCGCAGCGCCATCATGATGGCGATCGCGTCGTCAGACCCGGTGTCGGTGTCGATCAGGAATCGTTTCAAGCGTCCTCCGACGTCGGGCCGCAGCATGGGGTTGACGGCAGGCAGAGAATGTAAGGTCGAGTCCGGTGATACTACGCAAACCCTCGACGAGGACCGAACCTAGGCAGCCCCTGCAGTGATGCCGGAGTCGACGTTCGCGGGCGTGGGGCGACTTGTCGTGCACTACCGATGGCAGGTACTCGCCGCGTCATTCGTAGCTCTGATCGCCGCGGCGATGTTCGGTGGCGGCGCCGTCGACCGATTGGCCAGCGGAGGGTTCGACGATCCCGGCAGCGACTCGGTGCTCACCCGCAAGCTGCTCGACGAACAGTTCGACACCGGATTCTCCGACCTCGTGTTCCTGCTGACCTTCGACTCTGAATTTGGCAGCGACAACGACTTAGCGGTCGACCGACCCGATGCCACAGGCGCCGGCATCGACTTCACCAACGAGATCGCCTCGATACCCGGAACCGACGACGTGGCCTCCTACTGGTCGTTGGGTTCGGCCCCATCCATGCGATCGATCGACGGGCAACGAGCCCTCGTACTCGTCAGACTCCCCGGTGAAGAAGACAGTCACGAACGCGACGTCCTGATCACCGACATCATCGACCAATACGACGACACCACCGCCGGCCCCTTCAGCGTGGCCGTGGGCGGACGCGAAGCGGTGTTCGAACGTATCGCCACCACCATCGAGGGTGATCTGGCCGTAGCCGAGGCAATCGCGGTACCTCTCACCCTGTTGTTGCTGATCGCGGTGTTCGGAGGCGTGGTGGCTGCGCTCCTGCCGGTAGGTGTCGGAATCGCGGCGATTCTCGGTGCCCTTCTGGTTCTCCTCGGTCTCACCGAACTCACCGACGTCTCGATCTTCTCCCTCAACCTCGTCACGGCGCTCGGCCTCGGCCTCGCCATCGACTATTCGCTGTTCGTGGTGTCGAGATTCCGTGAGGAACGAAGCGCCGGGAGCGAGGTGGACCGGGCCGTGGTTCGCACCGTCGCAACCGCCGGGCGCACCGTCGCGTTCAGCGCAGTCACCGTGGCGATCTCATTGTCGGCACTTCTGATCTTTCCGCTCTATTTCCTTCGATCATTCGCCTATGCGGGAATCGGTGTTCTCGTCGTCGCCATGGGCACGTCCCTGCTCACTCTGCCCGCGCTTCTGAGCGTTCTCGGCGACCGAGTCGACAAGTGGCAGGTGATCCGCAGGAAGTCATCCACCGGCCACTGGCGAGCGATCGCCAATGGGGTCATGAGACACCCGGTGATCGTGCTGGTCGCGGGGGTGGTGGCGCTCTTGTTCGTCGCCATTCCATTTCTGAGAGTCGAGTTCGCGGAGGCCGACCACCGGTCGCTTCCTTCCGGTGATTCCGTGCGGGCCACCAGCGACATACTCCGCGACGAGTTTCCGGCCGACGAGTCGAGCGCCTTTCCAATGGTCGCTATCGGCAACGTCGACCCGACCGCTATCGACCGGTTCGCATCGCGGATCTCAGCGATCGACAGTGTCGCCCGGGTCGACTCATTGGCCGGCAGCTACTTCGATGGTGTCGGGTTCGAGTCCGGCCAGGAGATCGCGGCCAGGTTCGCCGGCGAGGACTCCACGTGGTTCAACATCGTCCCGAGCGTCGAGTCGATTTCTCCAGAAGCCGAGGCCCTGATCGACGAGCTCAGGGCGCTCGAATCACCGTTCGACCGCACACTGGTGGGTGGCGGGACTGCTGCTCTGGTCGACTCGAAGGACGCGATCTTCAGCCGAATCCCGTTGGCGGCCGGGCTCATCATGGTGGCCACCTTCGTGCTGTTGTTCCTGATGTTCGGGAGCATTCTCGTTCCGTTGAAGGCCATCGTTCTCAACACACTGAGCCTCGGCGCGACATTCGGCATGATGGTCTGGGTGTTCCAGGACGGCCACGGTTCGGGTTTGCTCGGTTTCACGGCCACCGGCCTCACCGACACCACCACCCCGATCCTGATGTTCTGCATCGCGTTCGGTTTGAGCATGGACTACGAGGTGTTCCTTCTTTCGCGTGTGAAGGAGGAATACGACCAATGCGGCGACAACGACCAAGCCATCGCCGCCGGTCTCGAGAAGACCGGCCGTCTGGTCACGGCTGCAGCCATGCTGTTGGCAATCACGTTCCTGGCGTTCGCCACATCCGGGGTCACGTTCATCAAATTGTTCGGGCTCGGCCTCGCTGTCGCTGTGCTGGTCGACGCCTTCGTCGTACGGGTAACGCTCGTACCCGCGTTCATGAAGCTCGCCGGCGATTGGAACTGGTGGCTTCCTCGACCCATGAAACGACTCCATTCGCGATATGGATTCGACGAGACGGGCAGCCGTACCGTCATCGACCTCCGCGATCGCGAGCCTGTGATCGACCTCCGCGAACCGACAGTCGTACCCGAGGAGGCGAGGTCGAGCGGCCGATAGCCTGATCGACCATGGGCCAGGCCGAGAACACTCCATATCCGCATGTCGAAAGTCCGGATTTTCCGGGTATCGAACGGCGAATTCTCGACTACTGGGCCGCCAACGACACGTTCGACAAGTCGATCGATCAGCGCCCTGCCGAAAACGAATACGTCTTCTACGACGGCCCCCCATTCGCCAACGGCCTTCCCCATCACGGCCATCTGCTCACCGGCTACGTGAAGGATGTGGTGCCCCGCTACCAGACCATGAAGGGCCACCGCGTCGAACGCCGCTTCGGGTGGGACTGCCACGGGCTTCCGGCCGAAATGGAGGCCGAGAAGGAGTTGCCGGTTGCCGGTCGGGCCTCGATCATCGAATACGGCATCGAACGCTTCAACGACTACTGCCGCAAGTCGGTCTTGAAGTACACCGGTGAGTGGGAGAAGACCGTCAACCGGCAGGCCCGCTGGGTCGATTTCGAGCACGACTACAAGACCATGGACATCGACTACATGGAGTCGGTGATGTGGGCCTTCAAGCAGCTCTGGGACAAGGGCCTGATCTACCAGGCCAACCGGGTGCTGCCGTATTCGTGGGGAGCCGAAACCCCCCTGTCGAATCACGAGATCCGTCTCGACGATGCCACGCGCCCCCGTCAGGACCCGGCAGTCACCATTGCCTTCCAGCTCGACCCGACGCCCGGCGATCCCGGACCGATGGCGATCCTGGCGTGGACGACCACGCCTTGGACCCTGCCGTCCAACTTGGCGCTCGCAGTGAGCCCCGACATCGACTACGCGGTGATGGCCGAGACCGACGAAGGCGGCGTCACCCGCCACTACGTGCTCGGTGAGGCCGTGCTCGACACCTACGCCAAGCAGCTCGCCGACGCCGAGCAGGTGGCCACGATCCGCGGCACCGATCTGATCGGACGCACCTACCAGCCCTTGTTCCCCTACTTCGCCGACATGGCCGAAGTCGATTCCGACAATCCGCGTCACGGCCCGGCCCGAGCGTTCCAGGTGCTGAAGGCCGACTTCATCGACACCGCGGATGGCACCGGAGTGGTCCACATGGCCCCGGGGTTCGGCGAGGACGACCAACGTCTCTGCGAAGAGGCCGGAATCGGCATGGTTGTGCCGGTCGATGATTCTGGCAACTTCACCGACGATGTCGTCGAGTGGGCCGGACAAAACGTGTTCGAGGCCAGCTCCGACATCATTCGCCACCTGCGCAGCGCCGGCCAGTTGGTTCGTCACGACTCCTACACCCACAACTATCCCCATTGCTGGCGCACCGACACGCCGATCATCTACAAGGCGATGCCGTCGTGGTACGTGCGGGTCACCGACTTCCGCGATCGCCTGATCGAGACCAACCAGGAGATCAACTGGGTTCCGTCTCACGTCCGCGATGGACGTTTCGGCATGTGGCTCGAAGGGGCTCGCGACTGGTCGATCAGCCGCAACCGATTCTGGGGTTCGCCGATCCCTGTGTGGATCAGCGACAACCCCAAATACCCCCGCACCGACGTCTACGGAAGCCTCGACGAACTCGAGGCCGACTTCGGTGTGCGGCCCGACAATCTCCACCGACCCTTCATCGACGATCTGGTTCGCCCCAATCCCGACGACCCGACCGGCAAGTCGATGATGGTGCGGGTTCCGGAAGTTCTCGACTGCTGGTTCGAGTCGGGCTCGATGCCTTTCGCTCAGCTTCACTACCCGTTCGAAAACAAGGATTGGTTCGAGGAGCACTTCCCGGCCGACTTCATTGTCGAATACATCAACCAGTCACGCGGCTGGTTCTACACCCTCCATGTGCTGGCGGGTGCTCTCTTCGACCGTCCGGCATTCGACAACGTGATCTGCCATGGCGTCTTGTTGGCCGACGATGGCGCCAAGCTCTCCAAGAAGCTTCGCAACTACACCGAGCCCGGCGAGATATTCAACAAGCAGGGTTCCGACGCGCTGCGTTGGTATTTCATGTCGACCAACATTCTGAGGGGTGGCGACGCCCGGATCTCCGACCAGGGAATCGACGATGTGGTGCGCCAGGTTCTTCTTCCGATCTGGCACTCGTATTCGTTCTTCACTCTCTACGCCAACGTCGAGGGACACCAAGCGGCGTTTCGAACCGACAGCGAGAAGCTCCTCGACCGCTACATCTTGGCCAAGACCAGCGCTCTGATCTCAGCGGTCGAGCAGAGGATGGATTCCTACGATCTGCCCGGTGCGGCCGGCGAGATCCATAACTTCATCGATGCCTTGAACAACTGGTACATCCGCCGATCCCGTGATCGTTTCTGGGGAACCGGATCCGATGGACATGCCGACGTCGACGCCATGGACACTCTCTACACGGTGCTCGTCACGCTGTTGCAGGTCTCGGCGCCGTTCCTCCCCATGATCTCTGAGGAGATCTGGCAGGGGCTCACGTCCCGGGATACGACCACCCCGCCCTCTGTCCACCTTTGCGACTGGCCCTCCACCGGCGACTATCCGGCCGACAATGCCCTCGTGATCGCCATGGACCGTCTGCGTGATGTCGCGTCCACCGGATTGCGGTTACGTGAGGACACCGGTCTACGAGTCCGACTGCCGTTGGCGTCGGTGACTGTTGCGGGCGCCGACGCTCACACTCTCGAACCGTTCTCGGAGTTGCTGGCCGACGAACTCAACGTGAAAGCGGTCAATCTCACCGATGAAATCGGGGATCTCGCCACGTTCGTGCTGCAACCCGATGGCAAGGTCCTCGGGCCGCGGCTCGGCAAGGACGTCCAGACCGTGTTTAGCGCGGCCAGAGGCGGCGACTGGACCTCCAATGACGACGGCACGGTCACGGTGGCCGGCCACGTTCTGACGGCCGACGAGTTCTCGCTGGCTCTCGAGTCTCCTGAAGGGATCACCGCGGCGGCTCTGCGAACCAACGACGCCGTGGTTTCTCTCGACACCGACGTCACATCGGAGTTGGCGGCCGAGGGTCTCGCACGCGACGTCGTGCGTGAGATCCAGAACGGCCGGCGCACCCAGGATCTCGTGGTCACCGACCGCATAGCGGTTTCGATCGTCGAGGCGTCACCCTCGGTGCTGGAGGCCATTGAGGCCAACCACCGCTATGTCGCCGAGCAGGTGCTCGCCACCTCGATCGACCCGGTCGACCTCGCCGCCGATGGATTCGCCATCCACGAAGCCACGATCGACAACTCAAGCTTCCGCTTCACCATCCAAGTCGCCCCCACCTAGTCTCTCTCCGAAATCTGTGGCCGTAAGCCACAATTCTTGTGGCTTACGGCCACAGATTTCGGAGAGCGACAGGCGACAGGCGACGGGCGGGAGGGCGACGGCGGAGGGGTTAGTTGCGGCTACCGGGCATGTTGGCGACTACGTAGCGCACGATGTCGTCGGGGTTACGTGACTGCATCATCAGCTCACCGGGGCCGGTAAACACGAAGACCAGGCCCTCGCCACTCTTCATCGACTTCATGGCCGACGAGGAGGCCTTTCGGAGCTCCATGGTGACGCTCTCGGAGAACGCCACCATGTGGTTGGTGTCGACAATCACCTGCTGGCCGGACTGAAGATCGAACCGGTCGAGAGCACCGTAGGTCGACAGAACGACCTCCCCGCTGCCCGAGGCCCTCAGAAGGAACCCTCCCTCACCACCGATCAGGTTCTTCATCCCGCCCCACTTGGTGTCGATCTCGACTCCCTGCTCGGCGCACAGGAACGACCCCTTCTGGATCATCAAAGGGATGTCGGGGGTGACGGTGACGACGCTGACGTCACCCGGCAGGGACGGGGCCAGATCGATCCATCCACCGCTGGCACCGGCCGTGGCTGTGGTGATGAACAGCGACTCGCCGCCGAGCACGCTGCGCTTGAGGCCCTTGACCAACCCGCCTTCGATCTTGGCGTCGAGCTCGGTGTCGGCGGCCATTGCCATCATCGCCCCGGACTCCGCTCGAATGGACTCTCCCGGACCCAGCAAGGCGCGAGCGACCGAGAACGATGGGTTGTGACGTACTTGAATCTCCATGTCGGCGACACTAACCCCCCACCCGCTCGGCGGACACGCGTGGGGTCAAAGACCCCCGGTTCTGGCAAGCTGGTCCAATGGCCATCACCGAAGAACCACGTCCGCTCGAAGACTCCCCCACCGTCGACCAGCCCGACGTGAGCGAGATCGCGGCCTCCGTCCACCGCGTCAGGGCGGTATTCGACAGTGGCCGAACGCGGCCGATCGACTGGCGGGTCGAGCAACTCCAGGGACTCGTACGCATGCTTCGCCAGGAGGAGAAGCGTTTCACCGAAGCGCTCGCCTCCGACGTGGGCAAGCCGGCCATCGAGGGATACGTATCCGACATCGCTGTGACCTCCGGTGAGATCGCCAACATGGCCAAGCTCACTCCGAAATGGGCCAAGCCCCGCAAGGTCTCGCTTCCTCTGGCCTCGCGCCCGGGTCGGGGCTATGTGCACCCCGAGCCGCTTGGTGTGGCACTGGTCATCGCTCCCTGGAACTATCCGATCCAGCTGCTCCTTGGCCCGATGGCGGCGGCCCTGTCGGCCGGCAACGCCGTGGTGGCGAAGCCATCTGAACTGGCGCCAGCCACCTCGGCCGCACTCGCCGAGTTGATTCCGAGATACTGCGACCCGGAAGCCATCGCAGTGATCGAGGGCGACGTGTCGGCATCCACCGAACTTCTCGAGCAGAGGTTCGACCACATTTTCTTCACCGGTTCCACTCAGGTCGGCCGGATTGTCTATCAGGCCGCGGCTCGTCATCTCACCCCCGTGACGCTTGAGCTCGGCGGCAAGAGTCCCGTGATCATCGACGATTCGGCCAACATCGAAGTCGCCGGCCGTCGGTTGGCGTGGGGGAAGTGGCTCAACGCCGGCCAAACCTGCGTGGCCCCCGACTATGTGTTGGTCACCGAGGCCAAGCGCGACCAGCTCGTCGAGTCGATCACTGCCGCGTTCGCCGAGTTCTCTGGTGGCGATCCCCGTGGCACCGCCGACTACGCCCGTATCGTCAACGATCGCCACGCTCGCCGTCTGGAAGGGTTGCTGGCCGACCATGGCGGTGTGTTGGCCACGGGGGGCGATGTCGATGCCGAGGAGCGCTACGTGGAGCCGACCGTGGTCGTCGACCCGCGGACCGACTCCGATCTGATGACCGAGGAAATCTTCGGGCCGGTTCTTCCGGTGCTGACGGTTGAGTCGACCACTGAGGCGGTCGAGTTCATCAATAGCCGCGACAAGCCTCTGGCGCTCTATGTGTTCGCCGACGATTCCGCGGCGGCCGACTCACTGATTTCGAGGACGACATCCGGTGGATCGTGCGTCAACCATGTGGTGCAGCAATTGCTTCCCCCCGACCTCCCGTTCGGCGGCGTGGGAGCGTCGGGAATGGGCCGGTATCACGGTCAGTCGGGCTTCGACTCCTTTTCCAACATGCGATCGGTGCTGCGAAAGAAGTCGACCCCCGACCCGAAGTTCCTGTATCCGCCATACACGAACTTCAAAGAGCGCCTGATCCGCAAGTTCGTCTGATCGTCTCCGAGAGCACGGTGGCAGTCGTCCATTGATCACGGTGCAGATACCGTGGAACACCGTGATCCAGGGGAACGCTGTCAAGCCGTGACCAACCACGACGTCGTAATCGTCGGAGCCGGACTGGCCGGGCTCGCGGCCGCGCGAAGACTCCGCGAAAAGGGCCACGAGCCGGTTGTGTTCGAACGTTCGGCAACGTCGGGCGGACGGGTTCAGACCGACATCGTCGACGGGTTTCGACTCGATCGCGGATTTCAGATTCTGCTCACGGCCTATCCCGAGGCTTCTCGGGTACTCGACCTTGATGCGCTCGATCTTCGTCGGTTCGAGCCCGGTGCGCTGATCCGTCTCAACGACGGTTTCCACCGGGTCAGCGACCCGATCCGATGCCCGGGTGACGTCTTTTCGTCGATCAAGGCTCCGATCGGAACGCCTCGCGACAAGCTGGCCGTTCTGCGATTCCGGCGGCAGGTTCGCTCCTACGACATCGACGAATTGTTCAACCGCCGTGAGACCACCGCTCGGGCTCGTCTCGAAGACGTCGGGTTCTCGTCGCGGATGATCGAGACGTTCTTGGTTCCGCTGTTCGCCGCGATCACCCTCGACCCCACATTGAGCTTCTCTAGTCGCTACCTCGAGTTCATCTACTCGGTTCTGAGCTTGGGGGATGCCGCGGTTCCGGCGTTGGGCATGGGCGAGATCGCCAAGCAACTGGAGGCCAACCTGCCGGCCGACACGGTCCAGTGCTCGACCGAGGTGGAACACGTCGCCAAGGATCACGTGATCGTGGATTCGTCTCGCGTCGACGCCGCGGCTGTGATCATCGCGACCGATGCCGCCGATGCGTCTGCTCTGTCGAGCGACGAAATCGAGGATCGCGGTTCGGCTGGGGTCGCCACCTGGTGGCTGGCCGCACCGGAGGCGCCTTCTCGACGACCAATGATCGTCCTCAACGGCGAGGCCGGCCTGATCAACCATCTGGCAATCATGTCTCAGGTGTCGGATCAGTATTCGAGCGACGATCGGGCGCTCATCGCCGCTTCGACCCCCCATTTCGGTGCTTCCGAGCAGGAGATGCGCTCGGCGCTCGTCGACTGGTACGGCGATGTCGTTTCCGATTGGGAAACTGTTCGCGTCGATCGGATCAAGCGGGCTTTACCGGCCCAACCGGTGGGTATCGACCCCCACCAGTCGGTGCGTCTGGCCAGCGGGTTGTTCGTCGCCGGCGATCACCGGCAGAACGCCTCGATCGACGGCGCATTGCTGTCGGGTCGACGAGCGGCTGAGGCTGTTGCGGCTCGTCTCTGTCGCGACTGCTGATCGCCAGCATCGAAGAAATCGGCAGATTCTCGAAAGTTCTTGGCCGCGCCTATTGACGCCGGTGTAATTACGCGACTGTAATTACGGACCCACAGAGATCAACGGTTCCTGCCATTGGGAGCAAGAGGGTGATCTCGGGGGTGGGCGAGCGACACGTCGGGCCGCGCTCGCCCTATCAGGCAACGCCCGACCATGGGGAGAAATACGCGTGGCGATCACCGAAGACCAGCTGACAGCAGTCGACAGCACCTCCACCGAGGCGGCGCCGGCCACTCAGATGAGGGTGCGCAAGCGCAACGGCAACCTTGAACCGGTCGATGTCAACAAGATCGTCAACGCCGTGGCCCGGGCCACCGAGGGGCTACTCGGCGTCGACCCGATGGTCGTGTCCACCCGCACCATCGCCGCTCTCGCCGACGGTGCCACCACCCAGGAGCTCGACGAGCTCTCAATTCGCACCGCGGCCGGCCTGATCGTCGAGGAACCCAACTACTCCAGAGTGGCCGCCCGCCTTCTCGCCACCTACATCGACAAAGAAGTCCGCAACCAAAACGTGCCGTGGTTCTCCGAGTCGGTCGGTCTCGGTCACCAGGTCGGTCTCATCAGCGATGAAGTCGAAGCATTCGTGACCGCCAACTCCCCCGCCCTCAACGCTGCGATCAACACCCAACGCGACAAACACTTCGAGTTCTTCGGTCTACGAACCGTCTACGACCGCTACCTGCTCCGGCACCCCGAGACCCGCCAGATCATCGAGACGCCGCAGTACTTCTTCCTTCGAGTGGCGTGCGGGCTGTCCACCAACGCCGAGGAAGCAATCCACTTTTACGACCTGATGTCGTCTCTCGCCTATCTCCCGTCGAGTCCCACGCTGTTCAACTCCGGCACCACCCATCCGCAGATGTCGAGCTGCTATCTCCTCGATTCCCCCGAGGACTCGCTCGAAGGCATCTATAGGCGCTACACCGACATCGCCCGGCTGTCGAAGTTCGCAGGTGGCATCGGTGTGGCGTGGCACCGCATCCGGTCGAGGAACTCGCTCATCGTCGGCACCAATGGACTGTCCAACGGCATCGTTCCGTGGCTCAAAACCCTCGATGCCTCGGTGGCCGCGGTCAACCAGGGAGGCCGACGCAAGGGCGCAGCCTGCGTCTACCTCGAGAGCTGGCACGCCGACATCGACCAGTTCCTCGAGTTGCGCGACAACACCGGCGACCACGCCCGGCGCACCCACAACATCAACATCGCCAACTGGGTCCCCGACCTGTTCATGGAACGAGTCGAGAAGGACTGGCAATGGAGCCTCTTCGACCCCAAGTTGGTTCCCGAACTCGTCGACACCTACGGCGACGAGTTCCGCACGATCTACGAACAAGCCGAATCGAAGGGGCTGTTCGAGAAGCAGGTCCCGGCCCGCCAGCTCTACCAGCGCATGATGAAGACCCTCGCCGAGACCGGCAACGGCTGGATGACCTTCAAGGATGCCTCCAACGCCAAGTGCAATCAGACCGGCCCGGACACCACCGACTCTCCGGCCATCGCCGAGACATCCGATTCACGCGACCGTGTGGTGCATCTGTCGAATCTCTGCACCGAGATACTCGAGGTCACCAGCCAGGACGAGACCGCAGTCTGCAATCTCGGGTCGGTCAATCTCGGTTCGTTCGTGGAGACCGGCGCCGACGGGATCACCGCCGTCGACTTCCGACGCCTCGGCGAGGTGGTCCGGATGGTCGTGCCGTTCCTCGACCGCGTGGTCGACATCAACTACTACCCCACCGCCGAATCCAGCATTTCCAACAACAAGTGGCGCCCGGTGGGGCTCGGGGTAATGGGCCTCCAGGACGTCTTCTTCAAGATGGGCATCGCGTTCGACTCCGCCGAAGCTCGTGAGACATCGCGGCGCATCAGCGAGGAGATCTACTTCAACGCACTATGGGCATCCACCGAACTGGCCGAGATCTCCGGCCCGCACACCGGCTTCGACAAGACCCGCGCCGCGACCGGCGATCTCCAGTTCGACCTTTGGGATGTCGAGCCCTCCGATCCCCAACGCTGGCAGCCGCTACGCGATCGCATCGCCCAACACGGCCTCCGCAACTCACTGATGATCGCCATAGCCCCCACCGCCACCATCGCCTCGATTGCCGGATGCTACGAATGCATCGAGCCTCAGGTCTCCAATCTCTTCAAGCGGGAGACGCTGTCGGGCGAATTCATGCAGATCAACCGGCATCTCGTCCGCGAGCTGCAGTCACGAGGTCTGTGGGACGCCTCGATGATCGCCGAGGTCAAGAAGTCCGAAGGCTCGATCCAGTCCATAGAGCGGATCCCGGACGACCTCAAGGTCATATACCGCACGGCATGGGAAGTCTCGATGAAGTCGCTCATCGAAATGGCGGCCGACCGCGGCGCATTCATCGATCAGAGCCAGTCGCTCAACCTTTTCATGGAGGCGCCCAGCATCGGGAAGCTCTCTTCGATGTACATGTACGCATGGAAGGCCGGTCTCAAGACCACCTACTACCTGCGTAGCCGACCGGCCACCCGCATCAACAAGATCACCACTGGCGGCCCCAACCCCGGCGGACCTCCCCCCGATGGCACGAAGAAGGTGTTCACCGACGCCGAAGCGGTCGCGTGCTCACTGGAGAATCCCGAGACCTGTGAGGCTTGCGACTGATGGCACTGACCGACGATTTCCTCGCCCAGCCGGCGCCCACCGGCCCGGCTGCCGAATCCACCGACACCCTCGGGCACCGTGCCAGCCGACCCGGCGAGCAACCCAACATTCTCGATCCCGGATTCGACCTCACACTGCGACCCATGCGCTACCCGCAGTTCTACGAGATGTACCGCGACGCCATCAAGAACACCTGGACGGTCGAGGAGATCGACTTCGCCGACGACCTGGTCGACCTCGATCGTAAGTTGATGCCGGCAGAGAGACACATGATCAGCCGGCTGGTCGCGTTCTTCGCCACCGGCGATTCGATCGTGTCCAACAATCTCGTGCTCAACCTTTACGAGCACATCAACGCCCCTGAAGCCCGCATGTACCTATCGCGTCAGCTCTACGAAGAGGCGCTCCATGTGCAGTTCTATCTGACACTGCTCGACAACTACATCCCCGACCACGACGAACGAGCCGAGGCCTTCGCCGCCATCGAGAACGTCCCATCGATCAAACGCAAGGGCGACTTCTGCTTCAAGTGGATGGCTGCGGTCGGCGACCAGCCGCTCGACTCCGATGAGGCCCGCAAGCGGTTCCTGCTCAACTTGATGTGCTTCGCCGCCTGCATCGAGGGACTGTTCTTCTTCGGAGCGTTCGCCTATGTGTATTTCCTTCGTTCGAAGGGTCTGCTCAACGGCCTGGCCGCCGGAACCAACTGGGTGTTCCGCGACGAATCGATGCACATGAACTTTGCTTTCGAGGTCATCGAGACGGTGAAGGCCGAACAACCCGAGCTCTTCGACGACGATCTCGGTGCACGAATCACCGAGATGATCACCGAGGCGGTCGATGTCGAGTTCCAGTTCGCCGAGGATCTCCTCGGTGAGGGGGTGCCCGGAATGTCGACCTCCGACACTCGCAAGTACCTCGAGTTCGTTGCCGATCAGCGTCTGCGTCAACTCGACCAGCCGGCCGTCTACGGATCCAGCAACCCATTCGCATTCATGGAACTACAAGATGTCCAAGAGCTGTCGAACTTCTTCGAACGCAAGGTCTCGGCCTACCAGGTCGGGGTCGAGGGTGAAGTCGCATTCGACGAGGACTTCTGAACCCTTGAGATTCGGGAAACGACCTCTCATTGGTCTGCCGGGACGCCGCAAGACCGGAGCCGACATCGTCGGGTTCCCGGAGGCCATATCCGAGATTCCGATCGATCTCTACATGACCGACTACGCGCGAGGGGTATTCGAGGCCGGCGGCTTGCCCGTTCATCTGCCGTTCGACATCGACATCGATGAGATGATCGAGCTACTCGACGGCCTCCTCATGCCAGGCGGCACCGACATCGACCCCGGTCTCTACGGCGCTGCGGCCGACCCCGAGATGATCGAGCCGGAGTCTCTGCGCGACGACACCGAATTGGCACTGCTCGATGCCGCGGCGCGAGCCGACCTGCCGGTCCTCGGGATTTGCCGTGGGGTGCAGCTTCTCAACGTCCACGGCGAAGGAACGCTCCATCAGCACGTGCCCGCCCATGCCTGCTGGGAGGCCTCAGCCCCCGAACCGGTGCACGATGTCGAATTCGCCGAAGGCAGCGTTGCCCGGGATCTCTTCGGCGAGAGAACCGCCGTCAATTCCTTCCACCACCAGACCATCGCCGAAGTCTCACGCCGATATGTGGCCTCTGGCCGCAGCTCCGACGGCACCGTGGAGATGATCGAGTCGACCGAGCATCGCTGGCTCGGGGTGCAATGGCATCCCGAAATGATGGCCACCCGAAGCGAGGATCCACTATTCGAATGGCTGGTGCGGGAAGCCCGACACTGATCTTGCATTTCCTTGATAACGATCCTCGATGGCCGATATAGACACCAGGCCCGGATCCTACGAGGAGGCCCGGAATGTTGAATCTCAGACCACACCGGCGCGTCATGTTTCTCGCCATCGTGCTGATGTCGTTGATGACTGCGGTGGTTGCGGCAGGCACGACTGGAACCTTTGTCATCGGGAACAGCTTCGACGAGGTCATCGACTCCGACGTGCCGCGCCTCGACCGACTGTTGCATCTCGATCGCGACCTGTTCCGCGGTCAGCGGTCACTCGAGATCGGTCTGCTGACGACCGACCCTGATGAGCGGCAGGTCGATCTCGCTGAGTATCGCCGGCAGGTCGACCGAACCGCCTCCCGCTGGAGTTCATATCTCGAGGTATCGGCCGATCATGCCGACGAGTTGATCTGGCAGGATGAGTACTCTGCGGCGCGCTCTGACTGGCTCTCGTCTTCGCAGGCGCTCGCCATGCTGATCGCGGACGGGGCTCGTCTCGACGATGCAGGTGTGGCGGACCACCTTTCCACTGTCCAGAACGACTTCGCGATCATGCGAGCGACGGTTGACGACCTTGAAGAACGAGTGGCCGAGCCACTGATCGAAACGTCCTCGGAATCGTTCAGACAGAACTCTCAGCTCATCATGACCGTGCTGCTCGGCATGATGTTCGTCGGCTTCTTGGCCGGAAGTTCCATCTCGGTGAGCACATACCGGGCCGCTCGGCATCAGTACGTCACCGCAACAGAGCGCGAACACGAGCGCAGCGACGACGCCGACAAGAACATCTTTCAGGCCGACCTCAATCAAGCTCTCGAGATGGCGCAGACCGAACAGGAGGCAGTCCGGACGATTCGTATGGTCCTGGAGCACGAGGTTGAGAACAGGGCCGTTGAGGTCCTACTCGCCGATTCCAGTCAGGCCCACCTGGAGCAGATCCTGGAGACTGGTTGGGACGACCACAAGTCGAGCTGTCCGGTCCAGATCCCATCCGATTGTCCGGCGATCAGGCGAGGAACCACTCACACATTCATCGATGGCAGTGCCTACTCTGCCTGTCCCAGCCTTCGAGACCGTGAAGGCGATCCGTTCAGCGCGGTATGCGTGCCGGTGAGCGTGGCCGGTCGCACAGTTGGTGTTCTCCATACCACCGGTCCCAACCTGGTGGCTCCTGATCCGACGATGGTTGGCGTCGTGGAGCGGATCGCCGACCGCACCGGCGACCGGATCGGCGTGCTCCGCGCCTTTGCCAAGTCGCAGACACAGGCAGCCACCGATCCGCTGACCGGTCTCGCCAACCGACGATCGTTCGAGAACGACGTCTCGGAGAAGCTCCGCGAGAACAAGTCATTGGCGATCGCCTATGGGGATCTCGATCATTTCAAAGATCTCAACGACAAGTACGGACACGACGCCGGCGACCGAGCCCTGAGGCTGTTCTCGAGGGTGGTTCGCGACAGTCTTCGGGAGCTCGACCTGGCCGCGAGGTGGGGCGGCGAGGAGTTTGTGATCATGTTCGGAGGCTCGGACGCTGCATCGGCACGCGGTGCGCTCGACCGACTCCGTCACAATCTTGTTATCGCGACCTCGAGCGGCACCACACCACCGTTCACGGTCAGCTTCGGTGTCACCGACACCAACATGGGGACCGATCTCGAAGAACTGATCAATCTCGCTGATGAGGCGTTGTTGAACGCGAAGGGCTCGGGTCGCGATCGTGTTGTGATCGCCGGCCAACTCGAACAGATCGCCCCCGACATCGTCCAACCTGCGGAAGATCAAGCAGTCGTCTGAAGCTCCGCCACCGCCGATTCGGGATCTTCGACGGTCACGAAAAGCCAGCCACCGGAGGCGATGTCAACTCTGAGGGCCGGACCTCCTCGTAGGATCACCGCCAAACGGCGAAATATCGTGAGACTTCCTCGATAGCCCCATCCGCCGTGGCGGAGAGGTCTGATATCGACGGCCGACGGATTGAGGATCTCAGATCGTCTGACCCTGATCGGTCGCCAGTACGGGCCGGAGAAGTCGACTCTCAACTCGTGTTGGTCGACGGTTACGGTGAGCTCCCGAAACGGTGCCACCAGGACAACGAGTACGGCCGCCGTCAGTGCCACCAGGAGGTAACCGGCCGCGACACTCACCGCTGCGACAACAGCCGCGATCACGATCATCGGCCCAGCCCAGAGCGATTTGCAACGCCCGGTCCAACATGAGTCCACGCCTGGGACTCTACCGAGGCTGCACTAGCTCTCCGAGCGTTCGACGGCCGCACCGTAGCCGTCGGCACCGCCCACTCCTGCGGCCGAACCGAGCCGTTCCATGGGCTCGGTGTGGCGTGACTCGCTCGGCGTGTAGGCGATCGGCATCCATTTGATGCCGCCTATGAAGTTCGACCGTAGGTAGCCGATCTCGCCGTCGAGCCGCATGTCGGGCATGCGGGCGGCGAGTTCCCTGAACATGAGCCGAATCTCCATTCTCGCCAGGTTGGCACCAAGGCAGAAATGCGGGCCGCCCCCGCCGAACCCGACGTGATCGTTGGGGTCGCGTTCGATGTCGAACTCCCAGGGGTCGTCGAAGGCCCTCGGGTCGCGATTGGCCGAGATGTGCCAGATGACGACCTTGTCGCCCTCTTTGATCTTGACTCCTCTGATCTCGGTGTCGCAGGCGGCCTGTCGGCGGAAATTGAGTACGGGAGTGGCCCAACGCACGATTTCCTCGACCGCGGTGTCCATGTAGCGGTCGGGATCGCTGACGAACTTCTGCCACTGATCGGGAAAGTCGAAGAAGCCCATCATCCCGCGGGTTGCGGTATTGCGGGTCGTCTCGTTGCCCGCCACGCACAACAACAAGAAGAACATGTCGAACTCGGTTTCATCGAGCTTCTCCCCGTCGACATCGGCCTGCAGCAATGTGGTGATGATGTCGTCGCCGGGCTTGTCGCGACGCTCCTGTTGGAGGGCATGTGAATACATGTAGAGCTCGGTGAAGGCCTCCATGACCTCCTCGTGGTCGGCCACGAAGTCGGGGTCGTCGGTGCCGATGAACTTGTTGGTCCACTCGAAGATCTTTGGGCGATCCTCAGCGGGAATGCCCATCATCTCGGCTATGGCCTGCATCGGCAGTTCGGCAGAGATCTCGGCGACGAAATCGCAGCTGCCCTTTTCGACCACGCCATCGAGAATGATCGAGTTGCGATTCTCGAGGTAGTCCTCGAGCAGAGCGATCATGCGAGGGGTGAATCCCCGGCTCACGAGTCGGCGATACCTGGTGTGTTTGGGGGGATCCATGGAGAGCATGAGGCTGTCGCGCTGCACGACGTCGACCGAATTCTCGTCGTCGAGCTCCTGCATCTGGGTGCCGCCCTTGTTGGACGAGAAGATCTCAGGGTGACGATTGACCTCGCGCAGATCCTCGATCCGGGTAATGGCCCAGAAACCGGGACCGTTGTCGCCTTCTTCAACCCAGTGGATGCCGGGCTCCGTCTCCCGCAGCTGGTCGAGCATCTCATGGTGCTCCTGACGCTGGAATGCGTCCATGTCCCATAGGTCCACATCGATCGCCACGATCGCTCTCCTCGTTCTTGCCGCGTTATCTTCCTGCGAAGGGATCTTAGGTGGCGCCCCACAGTTACGACAGTCGGCCCTGGGCGACGACGGGTGTCGGGCCGACGTAGCGGGCACTGGGGCGAACGATCTTCCCCACTCCGACCTGCTCGATCACGTGAGCCGACCAACCGATCGAGCGACTGACCGAGAAGGTGGGGCTGAACATCGCGCGCGGTAGGCCAACCAGTTCGAGCACAACCGACGCCCAGTACTCGACGTTCGTGACGATTCGGGCATCGGGCTTCCATTCGGCCAGCACACCCAATATGGCGTCCTCGATCTGAGCGGCTCGTTCGACCAACTCTCCGCCCATGGACTCGGCCGCTTCGCGAAGCACAACGCCTCGCGGGTCCTGAGCCCGATAGACGGCATGCCCGAACCCCATGATCTTGTCGCCAAGGTCGATGTGGTGTCGTGTCCACTCGGCGGCCCGGTCGGGTGATCCGATCTCGTCGATCATCTCCATGCAACGGCTCGGCGCACCGCCGTGGAGTGGGCCCGAAAGCGCGCCGATCGCGGCCACCAGGGAGCCGGCCATGTCGGCTCCGGTACTCGCCACGACGCGAGCGGTGAAGGTGGAGGCATTGAACCCATGGTCGACGGTCGCCACGAGGTATCGCTCCACCGCCGAGGCCGCCAGATCGGTCGGTGTGGCGCCGGTGGCCATGCGCACGTAGTCGGCCGAGTGCCCGAGTTCAGGGTCGGGCGATATCGGCTCAAGGCCGACCCTTCGACGGTGATGGCGGGCGAGAATTGTGGGCACCGCCGCGGCTAGTCGAATGGAGTCGTCACGTAGTTCAGTCGGGCTGCGGTCGAGACTCGGCCCGCGGCCTTCGAGGTCGCCGAGAGCCAGAAGGGCGATTCGGAGGGCGGCCAGTGGATCGGACACCACCTCGGCGGCGCGGTCGATGAGAACTTCCACTTGGGGCGGAATGATTCTCATCGGACCAGGTGCCACCTCGGGAGTGTCCGGAGGCAGGACCCCGTCGATCTGCAGGGTCCAAACCTCCTGAAGCGTTCGGCTTCGAGCCAGTTCGGCTGCGTCGTGCTGGCGATAGTGGAAGAAGCCTTCGGCACCTCGCACTCCACCCAGGAGTGTGTCGGCAACGGCAAGTCCCTTGAGCCCTGGTGGTGCGATTTCCACTATGTCTCCGATCTCGTCTGCGGTGTTATACATTGACGGATGTAATTCAACTTGACAACGTTGATTCCGCTCAACGTTGACCGATCAATGTATTCCGATCCGAATCCGATGACCTCGAAGCCGAGAAGCGAGGAACCATATGCAACGTGAACGGATCAGCGCCTCCGAGGCGGCCGCCAGGCTCGGGGTAAAGAGGGAGACGATCTACGCCTATGTGAGCCGAGGGCTGCTCGACTCGCATCGCGCCATCGATGGCAAGTCGTCGACATTCGATCCCGCCGAGGTGGCACGACTTCGTTCCGGACGGGCCGGACGAAAGCGCGGTCGACTCGACGTTCCGGTGACATCGGGGATCACCGATGTGGTCGACGGCCGAGTCGCCTACCGAGGGCGAACCCTTGCCGACCTGGTTGATGAGAACGCAGGTTTCGAACAGGTGGCCGAGTTGCTCTGGACCGGCAGCCTCCCGCCCCACGCGGCGTGGAGTTCCCCCGCCGGCGTCACCAAGGCAGCGAGGCGATCGGCTCGTGCGCTTCCTATCGGCTCTCTGCCCACCGATCGAATCATGGCTGCCGTGATCGCAAGTGCCGCTGCCGATCCATTCCGCGACGATCGTTCGCCCTCAGGTTCGACTTCGGCCGCAGCCTCGCTTCTCACCTCGATGGTCGAGTCGCTCCCCGCGGTCGGCACCGCCCCACCCGGACAGGTTCCCCTCGCTCAGCAACTCTGGCACCGCCTCACGGCCAACGACGACATCGATTGGCCTCTGCTCGATCTCGCCTTGGTGTTGCTGGCCGACCACGGCATGGCCACCTCCACACTGGCGGCCCGGCTTGCCGCATCGACCCGCGGCGGGATCCATCCGGTGGTGATGGCCGGGCTTGGGACCGTCGTCGGGCCGCTCCACGGTGGGGCTTCACGGGTTGTGCATCACATGTTCTGCGATGCCGCCGAGCGAGGGGCCGACTCGGCCATCGCCGAGGTGCTCCGGCGAGATGAGCGAATACCCGGTCTTGGTCATCTCATTCACAAGACGGCCGACCCTCGTCACGACCTGCTGTTCGATGCGCTGGGAGAGTCGAAACTCGATCCAGAGCGATCCGATGTGGTGGCGTCGGTGATCTCGAGGGTCTCCGACCGATACATCGTCGCCCCCAACATCGACATGGCCTTGGGAGCATTCGCCTACATGGCCGGCATGGACGGGGATGCCGGGGAGGTGATATTCGCCATCGCTCGTACCGCGGGGTGGATCGCCCATGCCCTCGAGGAATACGAAGAGCAACCCCTCAGATTCCGACCAGTGGGTCGCTACTCCGGGCCAACCGAGTCGAGCAGCTGATCCACGGCAGACGATGCCGCAAGGTCGCCAGCCAAGACACGGGCCTCAAGAGCAGCCCGCAAGTCACGCACCCGGGCATCGCTCATGAACCGATCGACCACCCGGTCGGCGGTCATCGCTCTCATCCACTCGAGTTGTTGCTCGCGGCGCCTCTGTTCGCGCTCGCCGGTGGCGGTCACTTTCGATTGATGGTCGAGGACCTGGTCCCAGAGTTCGGAGACGCCATCGCCGGTCAAGCCCGAACAGGTGACAATCGGCGGGTCCCATGTCGGGGAGGACGGAGCCAGCATGTGGAGGGCGTTGCGGTAGTCGGCTGCCGCCAGTAGCGCCTTGTCGACGTTGTCGCCGTCGGCCTTGTTGACGGCCACCATGTCGGCGAGTTCCAACACGCCCTTCTTGATGCCCTGCAGTTCATCGCCGGCGCCCGCCAGCATCAGCACCAGGAAATGATCGACCATCCCGTGGACGAGTGTCTCGGATTGACCAACCCCGACGGTCTCCACCAGCACGACATCGTGACCGGCTGCCTCCAGGACGATGATCGACTCGCGGGTCGCCCTCGATACGCCTCCCAGGGTCCCGGACGAAGGCGACGGCCGAATGAACGCTCGATCTACGACCGCGAGCCGGGGCATTCGTGTCTTGTCGCCCAAGATCGAGCCGCCGGAGCGCGAGCTCGATGGATCGACAGCCAAGACCGCCACTTGACTGCCCCGATCGGTCAGCTGCATTCCGAGCTGTTCGATGAAGGTCGACTTGCCAACGCCTGGAACACCGGTGATCCCGACCCGCTGGGCCGATCCTGATCGGGGAAGCAATTCGGCGAGCACCACCGACGCCCTCTCCCGATGATCGGGCCGGGTGGATTCGACCAATGTGATGGCGCGCCCGATTGCGGTTCGGTCGCCGACCAGCACGCCCTCGACGAGGGTGCGGTCTTCGGATTCGAACACGCCGGACATCAGCCAGACACTACCGGTGAGTACAGATGGCCCGGTCGACCGGCTCCAACGGGTAGATTCCACAACCATGACAAGCGAGATGTGGCGGTATTCGGCGGGCGAGCTCGCGCAGATGATCAGCAACGGAGCTACCACCAGCCGGGAGGTGGTCGAATCCCATATTGCTCGCATTGGCGAGGTCAATGGTTCGGTCAACGCGGTGGCGGTGGTGCTCGAGGAATCGGCGCTGGCGATGGCCGACGCTGCCGACTCGTCCGATCCGACCGGACCGTTTCACGGAGTGCCGTTCTCGATCAAGGAGAATATCGACTGCGTTGGATCAGCTACCACGCAGGGCGTACCGGCGTTGGTGGATGCCTTTCCAACATCGGATTCACCAACCGTTGCTCGAATGAAGTCCGCCGGGGCCATCCCTATTTCACGCACCAACCTTCCGGAACTCGGGCTCAGGATCAGCACCGACAACCCGCTGCGCGGCCGGACCAACAACATCTGGGACCCGACCCTCACAGCCGGCGGTTCAAGTGGCGGCGAGGCCGCTTCGATCGCCACCGGCATGTCCCCGATTGGCCTCGGAAACGACATCGGCGGCTCTCTGCGCAACCCCGCGTTCTGCAGCGGCATCTGCTCACTGAAACCCACACGCGGTCGGATTGCCCGCGCCGACTCACTCCCTCCGCAGGACCCCGGACTCGCCGCACAGCTCATGGCGGTAGAAGGTCCGATGGCGCGCCGTGTGAGCGACCTGCGCACCGCATTCGGGGTTCTGGCCGGCTACGACCCCCGCGATCCCAGTTCCGTACCTGCTCCGCTGCTAGGGCCACCACCCTCCCGACGAGTCGCTGCGCTCGTCACCGAGATCCCCGATGCAACAATCAGCGACTCGGTCATCGAGGCGGTTGAGGCCGCCGGCAAGGCTCTCACCGATGCCGGATGGGAGGTCGTTGAAGCCACACCCCCGGAGCTGCAGCTCGTCAGCGACGTTTGGGCACACACGCTCAGTTCCGACCTGGAGTTCATGTTGCCGGTCCTCTCGGAGGTCCTCAGCGACTCGTCCGTCATGCAAATCGAGCGTCTGGTCGAGCGATACCCGTCCACGGCCATGCCATCGCAACTGGCCAACATCGAACGACGGCGTCTGGAGCGGATCTGGGCCGAGTTCTTCACGGATCATCCGATCGTGGTCGGGCCAACTTGGTGTCACGATCCTTTCGAACACGATGCCGACATCCACCCCGAGACCGGCCTCGACACGGTGAACGACCGACTGAGGTTCATCACCCCCGGCAACGTGCTCGGGATCCCGTCGGTGTGCGTACCCACGGGCAACACCGCCACGGGGCTGGCCGCCGGGGTGCAGGTCTACGCCGACAAGTGGCGAGAGGACCTGGCCCTCGAAGGGGCCCAGGCAATCGAAGACCGGCTCGGAATCATCACGCCCACCGACCCCCGCTGACCAATAACCCCTGCGAACCAAGTCCGCTGTGAGTCATCGAAGACTGGCCTTGATTCCGGCGAGCGGCACCGCCAGAGCCAGAGCGAACACAACGTTGAACAGCGCGTGGCCGACGTAACCAAGAACGAGCGACAGTCCCGTGTCGAGAACGAACCAGGCCAAGGCCGCCGCGGCGACCGCCCACCAGGCCCATGTCTCGCGGCGTCGTAGTGGACCCGCCGCGATCGCCCCAAGGGTCGCCATCCACCCGACGATGACCGCACCCAGAATCCCGTAGACCAGCCGAACGTAGTCGCGTTGACTGTCGGCGATGTCTCCGTCGTCCGGACCGAAACCGAGCTTGTCGAACACGGCATCGCCGAGCCACAACCCGGCGACAACGAGGACAAGCGCGTACAGGGCGACGGCCACCAGGACGCCCACAAGGACGCGGTCCCAGAGCGACGTATCGTCGGGCGCTGCCATTCGGTCATCCTGGCATTGATCACCTTCCGCACCGTCAGCGGACCAGTCGGTGCTCTAGAGTCCGGACTGTGTTTCCGCCACTGCTGTTCATTGGCTTGTTGATGGCGTTCACCCCGCGGGGTTGGTTGGCGATTCCGGTCGCCCTGCTCGCTTGGCCGATGCTGCTCTTGGCAACCGGAACTAGAACCGGATTCGCGTTCATCATGGGAGCTGCGCTGGTAGGTGTCCTCAACACTGCCGTTGGATTCCTCATTGGCGTTGGTGTCCGATCGCTCGGGCCGCGGCAACGAGCTCATACCGCCTGACCGCCAACAGTGGCGTTGCGGTGATGGTGTACGGTCGCGCCGGGAGGCTCCCATGGCGGAAGACACGCAATGCCGGTTCTGCGGATTGGCTCTTGCGGACGACGACGACCAGTTCCATCCCGACTGCGTCGACGCTGCTCACGACGACGACGATCGGCCCCAGAGCAGCGACGCTCATCCGTTGTACGGGCCCGTGCCCGGCCCGATCACCAGCACGTAGCGAAGCCCGCGAGTGACTCCCGGTGGCCGACTACGGTCTCAGGCATGCGATGGCGCGAGGAGGTCGACGAGCTGCACCAGTTCTTCGAGGCCTACTTCCTGGGGACCGAATCATCGATCGAACGAGCGGAGGCGGTATTCGCCCCCGAGTTCAGATTCGTGAGCGTCAGCGGGATTGACTCCGACCGCGCCAGCACCCTGCAGATGATCACGGATGGTCACGCCCACACCAGCAACCTGACCATCACGACATCCGATCATCGACTGATTCTTCATACCGACGAAGTGCTCGTGGCCACCTACATCGAGCATCACCAGCTCAGCGAAGGAGCCAACCACCGACTCAGCACCGTCGTGTTCGTACCGGATGCGACAGCCCCGAACGGGCTGCAATGGAAGCACGTTCACGAGACCTGGATCACTTGACAG